>NZ_JBWXNG010000001.1:0-632203 GCF_056627435.1 Pseudomonas sp. 2 | reverse complement strand
GACGAAGTCGGGCCAAACCAGGAGCAAGACCCCTTGGTTACTTGGGGGTCTTTTCCAAGTAACTCGACGAAGTCGAAACAGGTCTGGCGTTAGCCAGAACAACAAAGCGTCACCTCAGAAAAAGGATAAGCCCGCAATATCAGCACCAAAACCGATACCGCCCTGAAAAATCACTGACCCACCCTCAACCGCCCAATCGCCGTATTCAACTCACCCGCCAAAGTAGCCAACTCACCACTGGTACTCGCCGAATCCACCGTCTGGCGCACAGTCCGCTCGGTCACATCGCGAATGCTCACCACCGCCCGATTCATCTCCTCGGCCACCTGGCTCTGCTGCTGCGCCGCCACGGCAATCTGCGTGTTGCTCTCGCGCATCTGCGCCACCGCCTCGGTAATCGCGGCCAGCGCCTGACCCGCCTCCCGCGCATGGGCCACGCAATCATCGGCCTTGATGGAACTCTCCTGCATGAAATCCACCGCATCGCGTGTACCGGCCTGCAGTGCCGAGACCATGCTGGTGATCTCGTCGGTCGAGGTCTGCACCCGCTTGGCCAGGCTGCGCACCTCATCGGCAACCACCGCAAACCCGCGTCCCATGTCACCGGCCCGCGCCGCTTCGATGGCCGCGTTCAACGCCAGCAGATTGGTCTGCTCGGCGATGCTGTGGATCACGTTGACTACGCTGTTGATCTTCTGGCTGTCCTCGGCCAGGCGCTGGATCATCCCGGCGGTCTGTTGCACACCGCTGGACAGCCCGGCGATGGACACCTGCACCCGGTCCACCACATCCTTGCCGCTGCCTGCCAGCGCGTCGGCGCTTTGTGATTGATCGCGGGTGGCGCTGGCGTGCTGGGCGATGTGGTAGACGGTGGCGGTCATTTCGTTGATGGCCGTGGCGACTTGGTCGGTCTCGCTCTGCTGGCCGAGCATGCCTTCGCGCACGTCGCTCATGCCCGAGGCCAGATGCACCGCGCCCTGATCCAACCGCGCCGCCGATTGCGCCACTGTGCCAACCACCCGCTGATAACCGGCCTGCATGGCGTTGAAGGCCTTGGCCATCTGCCCGACTTCATCGTCACCGGCCAGCGGCACGCGGGCGCAGAGGTCGCCGCTGTGTTCGACGTGCAGCATGACGTCCTTGAGGGTGTTGAGGTGGGTGAGCAGAAAGCGGATCAGCAGTTGCGAAGCGCCGAGCATCGCCAGCATCAGCACCAACACGGCCAATGCGTACTGGCCCATGTGTTCGGTCAGCACCTGCTCGAAGGAGGGCGCAGTGGCAGGTGCAGGAACCTTGGGCAGCGGCTGCGCGGTGGGCCAGGAAGCCAGCCATTGCTGATGATGCTGCGCGGCGAGCCGGGCATCTTCGGCGCGGCTGTGCTGCTCCAGGTTCACGGCGTACAGCACCAGCAGCAGGGTGGTGAAAAAGGCGACGGCGTTCACCGCCCAGAATTTGTATTTCAGCGAGAGGTTGCTCAGCCAGCGGCTCATGGGGAAGCTCTTCGGTGATTGCACGGGATAAGGCAAGGTGCCAGTAGTGTGTGCAATCGAGCGAAGTCAGACGTTGATCTGGGTCAACTCGCGAGAGGGATCAAGCGACGATGGCGTTCTCGGGATCGCTCCCGCGGGCAAGCCCGGCTGCTACGGTGCGCAGTTCGATTATCCGTAGCAGCACGGCTTGCCGGCGGGCGCGTGCTCAAGACCGCAGTGTTACTCAAGCCATGTTGTCAAACCACCGGCAACCCGAAAAACGCCCGCGCGCAGGCGGTGGTGTGGGCGGCGACGTCTTCTGCGGTTTCGCCGCGATGCAATGCCACTTCACGCAGCACCTCGGGCAGGTAGGCCGGTTCATTGCGTCCGTTCTTCGGCTTGGGTCGCAGGCTGCGCGGCAGCAGGTACGGCGCATCGCTTTCCAGCATCAGGCGCCCGCGCGGGATTTCCCGCACCAGCGGATGCAGATGGGTGCCGCGGCGCTCGTCGCAGATCCAGCCGGTGATGCCGATGTGCAGGTCCATGTCCAGGTAGCTGAACAGCGCGCGTTTATCCCCGGTGAAGCAATGCACCACGGCGGCGGGCAGCTGGTCGCGGTAATCGCGCAGGATCGCCAGCAGCCGCTCGTCGGCTTCGCGTTCGTGGAGAAACACCGGCATCTTCAGCGCGACGGCCAGCGCGAGCTGCGCTTCGAAGGCTTTTTCCTGCTGCGGACGTGGAGAAAAATCGCGGTTGAAATCCAGCCCGCATTCGCCCACGGCACACACCTGATTTTCTTTGAGCAAGGCATGCAACTGTTTCTCGGTTTCGCTTGTCCAAGCGCTCGCCGAATGGGGGTGCACCCCGGCGGTGCTGAACAATCGCTGGCCACTTTCATCCAGTTGGCGGCACATCTGCAGGGCCTGCTCACTCCCCTCGACATCGGTGCCGGTGAGGATCAACTGACCCACGCCAGCGGCGTAGGCGCGGTCCAGAACTTCCCGTTCCTTCGAGGCGAAGCTTGAGTTGGTCAGATTGACGCCGATGTCGATTAATTGCATGGTTTCACCCTTGGCCGAAGGCCTCGAAGAATACCAGAGCGTTTGAAGCGATAAAAAACAAGCAGGCTCAACTGCTTAAGAATTATTAGATCCTTGTGACGGTGCGGGCGGCATGTGCTGGTCGCGCCCAGGTGACTGCCCGTCACAGACTTCAAGTCCGTTTTTTCGGCATTTTTCCGGAGCCTCCATGATCCGAGTCCCTGTGATCTCGTTGCTGTGCCTGTTGCTGGCGCCGACCTTTGTCGATGCCGCGCAGCATCTGGCCGGGCCGCCCGTGGTGATCAAGAAATCCCAGGTGCGGGATCTGTCCGCGATCCGCAGCAGCAAAGTGCTGCGGGTGCTGGTCAACCAGAGCCGCAACAGCTCCGGCGAAGTGCAGGGCGAGCCGATTGGCGTCGAATACCGCCGCCTGCAAGCCTTCGAGAAATACCTCAACGGCCACGCCCGCGACGGGCAGAAAGTCTCCCTCAAGCTGATTCCCAAGGCCAAGGACCAATTGCTGGCGGCGCTGCAGCGCGGCGAAGGCGATCTGGTCGCGCCCGGCGAATTGCTCGATGCCAGTGCCGCCCGCTACGTCGATGCCACGCAACCGGTGGTCAGCCATGTGCCGCTGGTGCTGGTGGGCGTGCGCGGCGAGCGCAGTTTCAAGCGCGCCGAGCAACTGTCCGGGCGCACGGTGATGCTGGCCACCGGCAGCGCCGCCGACCAGGCCATCGTGCAGCTCAATCAAAAGCTGGCGCTGCGCAAGTTGCCGCCGGTGAAGATCGAATGGGTCGATCCGAGCCTGGCCGTGGAAGACGTGCTGGAAATGGTCCAGGCCGGGATCTATCACCTGACGGTGGTCGAGCAGCCGATTGCCGAGCGCTGGGCCAGGGTGATGCCCAAGCTGCGCGTCGACCGCTCGCTGGCGCTGAGCGATCCGGGGGACATGAACTGGTTCGTGCGCAAGGACGCGGTGATGCTGCATGCCACGGTCGACCGTTTCCTGGAGACCTGGCAGGCGCCGGCCAATCAGGACAGCGCATTCCAGAAGGCCTACAAGGATCTCTACCGCGTGCACTATCCGCTGGCCCGGGAAGACCGCCAGCGTCTGGAAAAACTGCGCCCGACCCTGCAACGCCACGCCGACGCACAGAAGATGGACTGGCTGGACCTGGCCGCCTTGGCGTTCAAGGAATCGCAGCTCAACCCCGGCGCACGTGGCGGCAGCGGCGCGACCGGGCTGTTGCAGATCACCCCGGCGGCGGCCCAGCGGGTCGGCGTGGGCAACATCCATGACGTGGACGGTAACGTGCAGGCGGCCAGCAAGTACCTGGCGATGATCCGCCGCAAGTTCTTCTCAAGCCCCCGAATCAACGAGCGCGAGCGCATGGCCTTCACATTGGCGGCCTACAACCTGGGCCCGGAGCGTGTGCAAGCGATGCGCACCCAGGCCAAGCGTCAGGGCTTGAACCCCAATCAGTGGTTCTTTCAGGTCGAGCGCGTGGCCATGGCGCAGGTGGGCATGAGCGTGGTGAGCTACGTTAATAGTGTGAATAAATACTATCTGGCGTATGACCAGGAGCGCAGTTCGCTGGAGAGTCCTTCACAACGCAAAGTGGCTTCCAGAGACTGATCGATAGATTCGATGTTTATGGTGGGATTTTTGTGATTTTCATATTCGATGATTCGATTATGATGGCGCCACTTCTTCTTACCAAATGGAATTAAACGCCATGAACGCTCAAATCAAATCGCTCTTCAACACCCGCGCTGGCTACGGCATCGCCATTCTGCGCATCCTCGTCGGCATCATCTTCATGGCCCACGGCAGCCAGAAACTGTTCGGCATGTTCGGCGGCTACGGCCTGGAAGGCACCGGCCAGTACATGGCCAGCCTGGGCCTCAATCCCGGTTACCTGATGGCGTTGCTGTCGGGCAGTGCGGAATTCTTCGGTGGCCTGGCGCTGTTTCTGGGCCTGCTGGTACGCCCTGCGGCGGTGGTGCTGATCGTGATGCTGGTGGTGGCGATTCTCTCGGTGCACATCCACAACGGTCTGTTCATGGCCAACAACGGTTACGAGTTCGGCCTGGCCCTGCTGGGCGCGGCGATCGCGGTGCTGTTCGAAGGGGCAGGGCGGGTGTCGCTGGATCGGCTGATTGCCGGGAAATGATCCAGGCCTGAACCTTACGTAGCAGCACGGCTTGCCGGCGGGGCGGTATGTCAGTCACTGAAAGGTCGACTGGTACACCGCCCCGCCGGCAAGCCGTGCTGCTACGGGGGACTGTGTCGTTTATAAAAGCGGGTTTTGCCTACACATCGAATTGACAATTCCCACACGGCTTCTCTAGGATGCCGCTCATGCGCCGATTTAAACAGCTACTTGCGGGGCGCCGGGTGTCGTGATCAACGGCATCGAAATACCGCTAAAGCGCTGGTTCGGTGTTGCCTCTCACCTGCCCGGCGGAACAACGAGGCAGAGAATCACCAGCATGAGCAATCACTCAAACCCGCGCCCCCTCATTCGCCTGGCCCCTCTGGCCGGTCAGTTCAATCGTCGCAATCCGAAAATCCTGTTGAGCGGCTCCCATCAGCCGACGCTGTTGCGTTATCTGGATGGCCGGCCACGTCGTCAGCATGGCCCCCATGCCTTTCTCATCAAATTCATCGAAGCCGATGCATCGCTGCAAGGTTTTGCCAACGACCAGTTCGACCTGGCCGTTGTTCAAGCACCCAGCGCCGAAAACGCCGAGGCGGTCATTGGCCACCTCACGCGCATCGCCAGGCAAGGCCTGATCACTCGCCGCTGATTCAACGCCGCGGGGGGTGCAGGTGCACATCCGGATGGGTCAGCTTGTGCTTCGCGCGGACCTCACAGGCGTGCCGACAGTTGGCGATGATGCGGCTGCGCAGCGACCAGTCGGTGTTGATGATGTAGAAGTTCTGGATATAGCTGTTCGCATCCACCGACTCGAACCACTGATCCACTTTTTCGCTCAAGTCCGACGGCGCATGGAAGGGCAGTGAGTACTTGGCGCACTGGACTGCGTGTAGAGCGTGATCGGGCTTCATTTCGCCAGCTATCCGATCGACAAACGTCTTCAGCGTATTGGTGTTGAACAGGTTTTTTCCCGGCCAGCGCTGGTTGACCCCGTCCCAGAAATCCAGCGACGCATAGTCATGGTTGTAGGCGACGACGACGTTTTGGCCGGGATGGTCCTGCCAGATTCGCTCCAGCGTCAGACCACGCAGGGCGTGGGGCAGTAAACGTGAGCCGAGGCGGTCGAGAATCATCAATTGCAGTTCTTCGTGGGCCGCCTGGGTGAATGTGTCGAACCGATGAAAGTCCAGAATGACGATTTCCCTGGCGGCCTCGCCGCTGCGCTCCAGCTCCTCGTAGTACTCGTTGACGCGCTGCAGGATATCGACAGCGACGGTACGGCCCGAGGATGTCAGGTGATAGAGCTGAAAGCGGCGGGGGCTGCCTTCGGGGTGAGAGGCGTGAAAGGCGACGCGCAGGTCGAGCACTCGAATGCCCTGGCGCAGTTGTTCCAGCGGTGCCACGTCTTGAGCATATTCCTGAGGCACGCCCAGATTGGGGGATTGTTTGTCGCTGCCGGCGTTGTGGCTGCCGGGCAGTATCAACTCGTCGATACGCAGCGATTCGAGTTGCGGGGTGCGCGCCATCCAGGCGAAGTGAAGCGGGAGATTATGCTGATCGGTCGTGGTCATCGCGTCAGTCCTTGACGGGGTGGGTGGGCTGCACGAAGGCAGCCGCAGAAGAGTCCTCCCGGCACGTTACTCACCCGGTGCCGCAGGTCAACCGTGATGCCTGGA
This sequence comes from Pseudomonas sp. 2, assembly GCF_056627435.1. Lineage (NCBI taxonomy): Bacteria > Pseudomonadati > Pseudomonadota > Gammaproteobacteria > Pseudomonadales > Pseudomonadaceae > Pseudomonas > Pseudomonas sp. 2. The sequence goes on along the minus strand of NZ_JBWXNG010000001.1, from coordinate 625,856 downwards.
CTCGACTGTTACACCATGTTGGAAGGCGCTGAGCCAAGGCCTCTCAGCGCACCATCAACACCACGCGGCCACGCACCGGATCGTCGTCCAGGTGATGGTGGGCCTTGCCGAACTGCTCGAAGGGCCAGGTGCGATGAATGTCCGGCTTGAGCTGCCCTTTGATGGTCAGCTCGTTGATCGTTTCCAGCGCCCGCTTCATCGCCTCGGCGTCCTGCTCGATGCCCAGTTCCGGCTTGCCGGTGAAGTTCTCCAGGCAGTGCACGAAGAAACGCATGTTCTTGCGAAAGGCCTGCATCGCCGGGAACGGCGTGGTGTTGCCGCCGCGCAGGCCGTAAAGCACCAGGCTGCCGCGCGGGGCCAGTACGTCGCCCAGGCGCGACATGTGCATGCCGCCGTAACCGTCGAACACCGCCTCGATGCCTTTGCCTTTGGTCAGCGCCTCGATGCGCAGGCAGATGTCGTCTTCCTCGGTCACGATCACTCGCTCGGCGCCGTTGGCCAGCAGGTATTCGCGGTCTTCGGCGTGTTGGGTGGCGGCGATGACCCGCAGGCCCAGCGCCTTGCCCAGTTGTACGAAAGCGATACCGGGGCTGTAGGCCGCGTCCGTGACCAGTACCGTCTGCCCTGCCTGAACCCGCGCCAGGTCGACGAAGGCGAAATAGGCCAGCAGCATCGGCGTGTAGTGAACGCTGGCCTCGACCGGCGTCAGCGCTTCGGGGTAGCGGGTCAGGGCGTTGCGCGGCACCAGCACGTGGTCGCCGCAGACCGGGTAGTCGTTGGCGCTCATGGCCTTGAAGCTGGCCACCTTGTCGCCCACTTGCAGGTCGGTCACTTCGCTGCCCACGGCCTCGACGATACCGGCCATTTCGCTGCCGATCCCGGCGGGCAGTTGCACTTTGGCGTTGGCCAGATTCTGACGCCACAACACATCGTCCCAGCTGATGCCGATGGCCTGGGCACGAACCAGCACTTCCTGTGGACCGGGCAAACGGTCAGGCTGCTCCTCGCAACTGAGCACATCGGCTTTGCCGAAGCGATGAAATTTGATGGCGCGGGACATTTCCAACCTCGACTCATGTGATTAACGATGAGATGACTCTACGGGGCAGGGGCCTGGCGGACCATTTCTGTCTGTCGATACCCGACATGCCTGCCATCAATTGATGCGCGCGGAACTCTCCGCCCGCGGGGGCAGCAAACCCTGCGCGCAACGCTTATGATCGCGGGCGCAACCTTTATCCATTCTTCGAAACGCAGAGATTGACCATGTCGTGTGATGCTCGCTTCAAACAGGTGTGCGCGCAGTTGGGGTATGACTTCGATGGCGAGATCAAGATCGGTGGCAACTATGTGCCGCTGGTGCGGCACGAGGACCAGCTCTACATCAGCGGGCAGATTCCGCGGGTCGGCGACACGGTTGTGGTGACGGGAAGGGCCGGCGGCGACGTGACGCTGGAGTCGGCGCAACTGGGGGCGAAAATCAGCGCCCTGCGAGCCATTGCCCTGTTGCAGCGCAGTGTCGGCAGTTTGGACAACATCGCCCGGGTATTACGCATGACGATGTTCGTGCAGTGCACCGACAGCTTCACCCAACACAGCGAAGTGGCCGATGGTGCGTCCGAGGTGCTGTTCTTCGTGTTCGGTGAAGCGGGGGCGCATACGCGCAGTTCGGTCGGGGTTTATCAGTTGCCGAAGAATGCGACGGTGGAGATGGATCTGATTGCGGTAGCGGCCAAATAAGGACCTCTGTAGGAGCGAATTCATTCGCGAATCGCCGGTACAGCCGATACATCTCTATCAGTTTGAGATTTTCGCGAATGAATTCGCTCCTACAGGGATCAGCGTTGCGATGGCCTATTTCCCCCACGCCGCCAACACGCTCTCCACGAAGTGCCGCACCTTGGGCAACCGATAGCGATCCTGGGCGTACATCAACCACATCGCACGGCTCGGTGGGCGGTAGGCCTGCAGAAGCGGAATCAGCTTGCCCGCCTGCAAGTCCTCGCTGACCAGCACATCAGGCAACATCGCAATCCCCATCCCGGCCAGCGCGGCCTGGCGCAACGCCGGTGAGCTGTTGACGATCATCGAGCCGGACACCGGGATTTCGATCACGCCCTCGGGGCCGGTGAGCTTCCACAGCTTGTCGGCGGCGCGCCAGTCGTCCCCGGCCGGGTAGGCGAACGCCAGGCAATTGTGATCGCGCAGATCTTCCGCGCTAAGCGGCGTGCCGTGGCGCTCCAGATACGCACGCGCGGCGCAGATGGTCAGGGTGTAATCCCGCAGCGGCCGGGCGATCAGCGCCGAGTTTTCCGGCATGCCCAGACGAATCGCTGCGTCGAAGCCGTGCTCGATCAGGTCCATCAACTGGTTGCTCAGCACCACTTCGACCTTGATCTGCGGGTACTGCTCCATGAAGTCCTTGAGCATCGGCGACAGCCGCTCGGCGCCGAAGGCCGGCGGCGCCGTGACCCGCAAGGTGCCGCTGGGCAGGGTCTGAATGTGTTCGGCCATGCGCTCGGAGTCGTTGACCAGCGCCAGCACATCCAGGCAGCGGCGATAGTACTGCATGCCGAATTCCGTCAGGTTCTGGCGACGGGTCGTACGCTGCAACAGGCTGACGCCCAGCCTTTGCTCAAGGGCCTTGAGGTGATTGCCGACCATGGTCGTCGACATTTCGCACTGGCGAGCGGCTGCGGTCATGCTGCCGCTTTCCACCACTCGCACGAACACGGTCATCGCCTGGAACACGTCCATTAACCACTCCAGCTTTAAAGTCACTCAAGAAAGTCGATCTTTATACAGCATTACGGGCTAACGATACTGGCGTCACCCACTGTGATGGAGCTATCGAGATGACCGCCGCCTGCCTGATGAACACCTACAAACCGCTGCCCCTGAGTTTTGTCAGAGGCGAAGGCGCGCGACTCTGGGACGAGAGCGGCCGCCAGTATCTGGATGCCATGGCCGGCGTGGCCGTGACCAACGTCGGGCACAGCCACCCGAGGATCGTGCAGGCGATCAGCGAACAGGCCAGCCTGCTCTTGCACACCTCCAATCATTACCGGATCGACTGGCAGCAGCGCCTGGCCGCGAAGCTCACCCGGCTGGCGGGGCTGGAGCAGGTGTTTTTCAACAACTCCGGGGCCGAGGCCAACGAAACCGCGCTCAAGCTGGCACGCTTGCATGGCTGGGCCAGGGGCGTCGAGCAGCCGCTGGTGGTGGTCATGGAAAACGCCTTCCATGGCCGCACGCTGGGCACCCTGTCAGCCAGTGACAACGGCGCGGTGCGCCTGGGTTATCAGCCGCTGTCGGGTGAATTCGTCAAAGTGCCGTTCGGCGATATCGAGGCGCTACGTGAGGTGAGCCGGACCTATGGCGAGCGGATCGTCGCGGTGATGCTGGAGCCGATTCAAGGGGAGGGCGGTGTGATGTTGCCGCCCGCCGGGTATCTGAAGGCGATTCGCGCCCATTGCAGCAATCATGGCTGGCTGATGATCCTCGATGAGATCCAGACCGGCATCGGCCGCACCGGGCATTGGTTTGCGTTTCAGCATGAGGGCATCGTGCCGGATGTGATCACGCTGGCCAAGGCGCTGGGCAATGGCATTCCCATTGGTGCGTGTCTGGCTTCGGCGGCGGTGGCGCGGCTGTTTACGCCGGGCAGCCATGGCAGCACGTTTGGCGGTAATCCGTTGGCCTGTCGGGTGGGCTGTACGGTGCTGGATATCGTCGAGCAGCAGGATTTGTTGGCCAATGCCGCTGCGCAGGGGGAGCGGCTGTTGGCGGGGTTGCGTCAGGCGCTGGCCGGGCATGTGGATGTGGTTGAGGTGCGCGGGTTGGGGCTGATGATTGGTATCGAGCTTGCCCGTCCTGTTCGTGATCTGGCGTGGGTGGTGGCGCAGGAGTATGGGGTGTTGATCAATGTGACGCGGGGGCAGACGATTCGGTTGTTGCCGCCGTTGGTGATTGATGAGGTTGATGTGGGGCGGATTGTCAGTGCTTTGGCCGGGGGCTTGGGGGTTCAAGATCAAGATCAAGATCAAGATCAAGAGCGCTCTTCCTAACGTCAGATCTGTTTCGACTTCGTCGAGTTACTTGGAAAAGCCCCAAGTAACCAAGGGCTTTTGCTCCTGGTTTGGGTCCGACTGCGTCGGACTTCCTTCATTCCGGTCTCGCTCCGTGGGCCCGGCGCGAATGGGCCATCCATGGCCCCGCGCCTCGCGCGGCATCCTGCCGCTTGGCCCACTCCGCGAGACCTCCATTCAGCCTGCACCCAAGTCGCGTTTTGTGTCGTCTGAGCCATCGCGCATGAAGATCAACGGCAACGGCAACGGCGGGATGCGATCTGCTTTTGATTCTGGCCGGAGGCCGTAGGAGTAAGCTTGCTCGCGATCTGGCGCGAAGCGGCAGCAAACCCTGTGCACGCGGTGTATCTGACACGGCCAGGTCGCTTGGTTGTACTGCAGACCGCCGGCAAGCCGGCCTGCTACGGCCATTAACGCGCTTTCCCGCGTCGATCCCAGTAGAATCCCGTCTCTGAAAGCGGGTTTTCTTGAGGTTGCACAGGTGGAATTACAGCAGGGCTTCGTCCTGACCCGGCATTGGCGCGATACCGAGGCGGGGACGCAGGTCGAATTCTGGTTAGCGACGGACAGCGGACCGCGTCGGGTGCGTTTGCCGTTGCAGACGTCGGTGGCCTTTATTCCTGCGCTGCATCGCGAGCGGGCCGAGGCGGTGTTGCGCAAGGAAAGCAATGTCCAGCTCAAGCCGCTTGAGTTGTGTGATTTCCGCCATCGGCCGGTGCTGGGGCTTTATACCGGCCTGCATCGGCAATTGATGAACCTGGAGAAAGAACTGCGTCGGGCCAGTGTCGATGTCTACGAAGCCGACGTGCGCCCGCCCGAGCGCTATCTTATGGAGCGTTTCATCACCGCGCCGGTGCAGTTTGGCGGGACTCTGGATGCAGACGGGCTGCTGGTGGATGCGCAGATGAAGCCGGCGCCGGACTATCGGCCGCGGCTGAGACTGGTCTCGCTGGATATCGAAACCACCGAGCGCGGTGAGTTGTATTCCATCGCGCTGGAAGGCTGTGGCGAGCGGCAGGTGTACATGCTCGGGCCGGCCAATGGCGACGCTTCGCAAGTGGACTTCACGTTCGACTACTGCGACAGCCGCGAAGCCTTGCTCGAAAGCCTGAATGCCTGGATGGCCCGTCACGACCCTGATGCGATCATCGGCTGGAACCTGGTGCAGTTCGACCTGCGCGTGCTGCACGAGCACTCCCGGCGCCTGAACGTGCCGCTGCGGCTGGGGCGTGACGGCGAGGCGATGGGTTGGCGGGAACATGGGGCGGGCAACAATCACTTCTTTGCCTCGGCCGCCGGGCGGTTGATCATCGATGGCATCGAGGGGCTGCGCTCGGCGACCTGGAGTTTCCCGTCGTTCAACCTGGAAAACGTCGCGCAAACGTTGTTGGGCGAAGGCAAGGCCATCGACACCCCGTACCAGCGCATGGACGAAATCAACCGCATGTTCGCCGAGGACAAGCCGGCGCTGGCCCGCTACAACCTCAAGGACTGCGAGCTGGTCACGCGGATTTTCGAGAGGACCGAACTGCTCACCTTCCTGCTCGAGCGCGCCACGGTCACGGGGTTGCCAGCCGATCGCAGTGGCGGTTCGGTGGCGGCGTTCGAGCACCTGTACATGCCGCTGATGCACCGCCAGGGCTTCGTTGCGCCGAATCTGGGCGAGCGCATGCCCGAGGCCAGCCCCGGCGGATTCGTCATGGATTCGCGGCCCGGCCTCTACGAGTCGGTGCTGGTGCTGGACTACAAGAGCCTGTACCCGTCGATCATCCGCAGTTTCCTGATCGACCCGGTGGGGCTGATCGAAGGCCTCAAACACCCGGATGACCGCGATTCGGTGGAGGGCTTTCGCGGTGCGCGCTTTTCCCGCACCCGACACTGCCTGCCGTCCATCGTCGCCCGTGTCGCCGAGGGCCGCGAGGCCGCCAAGCGCGAGCGCAACGCGCCGCTGTCCCAGGCGCTGAAAATCATCATGAATGCCTTCTATGGCGTGCTCGGTTCCAGCGGTTGCCGCTTCTTCGACACGCGTCTGGCGTCGTCGATCACGATGCGCGGGCACCAGATCATGCGCCAGACCCGCCAGCTCATCGAAGCTCAGGGTTTCGAGGTGATTTACGGCGACACCGACTCCACCTTCGTCTGGCTCAAGCGCCCTCACGGCCAGGAAGAAGCGGCGCAAATCGGCAGGGATCTGGTCAAGGGTGTCAACGACTGGTGGCGCGAGCATCTGCAGAACGAGTTCGGCCTGCAAAGCGCGTTGGAGCTGCAGTTCGAGACCCACTTCAAGCGCTTTTTGATGCCCACCATTCGGGGAGCGGAGGAGGGCAGCAAGAAGCGCTATGCGGGCCTGGTCACCCGCTCCAATGGCGAAGACGAGATGGTCTACAAGGGCCTGGAAAGCGTGCGGACCGACTGGTCACCGCTGGCCCAGGTCTTCCAGCAGGAGCTTTACCTGCGCATATTCCAGCGCCGCCCTTATCAGGATTACGTGCGCGACTACGTGCGCCGCACCCTGGCGGGCGAGCTGGACGATCAGCTCATCTACCGTAAACGCCTGCGCCGGGCGCTGGACGATTACGAACGCAACGTCCCGCCTCATGTACGCGCCGCACGGATCGCCGATGACTACAACCGTCAGCAGGGCCGCCCGCTGCAATACCAGAACCGTGGCTGGATCAGCTACGTCATCACCGTGGCCGGCCCTGAACCCCTGGAAGCCCGCAGCGCGCCCATCGATTACGACCACTACCTCACCCGCCAACTGCAACCGGTCGCCGACGCGATCCTGCCGTTCGTGGACGATGATTTCGCGACGCTGATCGGTGGGCAGATGGGGTTGTTCTGAGGGGGCGGACCCGCACTATCGCCACCGGTAATAGTGAGTATCAAACATCAAAAGTTCTGTTCTTGCGGCATAACTGGAAAATGGCAGGCATTCAAAGCCACTGCCCCGATCCGGCAGGCCGTCCACAGGATATCGCCCATGCGCCTTCTGACCCTTCCCGCCATCGCCGCTGCCCTTTTTCTCGCCGGTTGCGCCTCCGCGCCCAACGAGCCGACGTTGACCCTGGAAACCAGCAAGAGCCCCGAGCAGTACGCCGCCTGTGTGGTGCCCAAACTGCAGAATCGCGATCTGACCCCTGTGCTGTCGCAGGTGCAGCGCCATTACAAGATCGTGATGTCGAGCTCGGTGGCGGCAGACAACGTGATCGAGGCTTACAAGGCCAACAGCGGCGGCAAGGTGTTCGTCTACGAGCGCAGCCTGCTTGGCTCGGGCGTGGGGAAAGTCGCCAAAGAGTGCGCTTGATCACTGACGGGGCAGGCCAGATGCACCTGCCCCGTGTTTTTACTCAAGGCAGGCTGATCTGGTATTCGGCCAGCTTGCTGCGCTGTTCTTCTTCGACGTACTTCTTGTCGACGATTTTCGCGAACTGCACGAAGTCGGCGCGGGCGTCTTCCCGGTCCTTGAGGTTGTCGTAGGCCACGCCACGGGCGTAATAGGCCCAGGCAAAATCCCGCTGACGCTGAAGGCCCGTGCTGAAGGATTCGGCGGCTTCGCGGTACATCCCCAGATCATTCAACGCCAGGCCCAGGTGGTAGTAGGTCGGCATGTTGAAACCATTGCCCTTGCCCGCTTCGCCCAGGTTGTTGTCCAGGTTGTACTGCACCAGCGACAGTGCCTTCTTCGGGTTGCCCGCCTTGCGGTACAGGTAGCTCAGGTCGAGGTTCTCTCGTGGGGTGGGTTTGATCGACAACTGCATCGACTTTTCCTTGGCCACGATGGCTTCCGGATAACGCTTGAGGTTGCCGTAGGCGTCGGCCTGCACCAGGTAGATCAGGCTTTGCATCGCCGGCGTCAGGGTGTTTTTCTCAAGGCACTGATCGCCTTCCTGCAACACCAGCGGGTAGTTGCTGGCCTTGGAGGCCTGAAGCTGTGCGCGGCAGTGAGCCAGGTTGGGGTCGACCGGTTTCTGCAGGCCGGCGCAACCGGTCAGAAGTGCCGAGCAGGCGAGCAGGGCAGTGAAGCGAGCGTTCATGAAAAACATCCTTGTCAGTCCAGCAGGTGAGCGTTGAGGTCAGGGCGATACACCTGCAGCAGCGGCGCCGTCACAGTGCCTTGCAGCGAGCAGAACACCGTGGTGTGGCCGGCCAGCTGTGGGGTGGTGTCGCGGTCATCGACGGTCAGCACCCGGTCGACGAAACCGAATGGCGTCGCGACCCCGGGGCCGGTCAGACCTTCGGTGCGCCACTGGCTGATCGGGTCGCCAATCCGACGCATCTCGGCGCGGCTGAAGGTCTTGCCCTCTTGCGCGAAGCGGCTGTTGTCGACGATCAGCGGTTTGAGTTTCGCCGCTACCTCAGTGGCAGTGCCATCGGCTACGAAGCCCCAGAACAGGAAATTGCCGGTGTCCCTGATGGTCTGCGCCTGATTGTAATAGCCCACCACGCGCACGCCGTTGATCATCAACGGGTTCTCGAACGCCTGGTAGTTGCCGCCTTCCTGCAGCGGGTTCATCACGGTCGGCGCCTTGACCTTGCCGTAATCGCCCAGGCGAACGGTCCCCGCAGGCAAGCGCGCATCGCGCAGGCTTTCGAAGAAGCTCGCGTCGCAGCGGGAAAACTCGCTGAACAGTTGTTCGGGGGTGGTGACGGGTTGAGCGTGGGCGGTACAGGCGACGGCCAGAAGACCTGCGCCGAAAAGCAGAGGGCGGAGCATGTGAATCATCCGTGACGGGGAAAAGAAGGGTATCGGCGGGTGGGGGGAAGGCTTTAGGTCGCGGGCTGCGATTAAGTCAGGATCAATGCTGATAAAGCTTGAACTCTCTGTCGATCCAGACCACATGAAAGATCCGGCCTTGCTTGTATCCCACCATGGCCACTTTTTCGAAAGCACGGAAGGCCAATAGTCGCACGTCGTCGGTAACGAAAGAGGGGACGCCGACTTTCAGGCTTCCAGGCGCAATGGTTTCGGTACCGTAGCCGTGTTTGTGTGCCTGGCGAAGGGTTCTCCAGGGGAGTTGCCCCAGGATGCGAAGGCGATCCAGCATCTTGGACCGTTCCGCGCTTTCACAATCCTGAATGCACCAGCCACTCTGCAGATATTCGAATGAAAAGACAGGAGGTCGTGCTTCCGATGTGTCCACTTCAGTGGGCGCTTGTCTGGCTTTTATCAGGCCATTGCCAGCAGCATCCCTGCGTTTGGGCTTTGCCATTTCAATTCACCAGATGGTCTCTGAAGTACTGCGCCATTTCGTCGTTGGGAATCGGCCGGCTGTACGAGCCTTCGAGGTAGTTGTTCTTCCATGGATCTTCGCCATGGGTGAGCTGGCGAAGTTTCCACGCCGAGAACTGGCCATAGACCTCGAAGACATCATCGAGCAGTTTGCGCTGTTCCCGGTCGAGCACCGACGGGTCGTAATCGGCCGGCGCGGGAATCGCCCCCGAGCCATACCGGCTGAAACGATGGTACAGGGTGGAGACCACCGGGCCGTGCATCCAGGCTTCGACGGGCTCGTCGAACAGGGGTTGGTCTCGCAGTGCCAGGCTGAAGCCCTGAGCGTAATACACCAGTTTTTGCAGCCGCAGGTTGGAGATTTCGCCCTCGTGCCCTTCGAGCGTCAAAAAGTAATTCGCGATATCAAGGCTATTTGGCATGCACGCAACTCCCTGGAATGATGGCGCGAGTCCATTCGCATCTTCTGCTGATCAATGAGGCGCAAGTCTGATCATGTCAGCCTCAGGCGTCAAAGGGGGTCAGGCCGCCGCGATAGCCGGGAATGTGTCGCATGGATTGTCAGATTTTTCGCAAACACACCTGTTTACGGCATCGAAAAATATTTTCGGCGCACTGGAATAAACCTCCCCCCCAAACGTTCTACCTTCACTGCCAGCGTCAATCGACGCCTCGCAGCGGGAGCCTGGGCGGTTTCCGGCATTTGCTCCCCCAATCAAGAACAACACCAAGGAGTTCACCATGCTGAAGAAAATCCTCCTCACCAGCGCCGTTGCCCTGACCTGCGTGTCGAGCCTGGCGTTCGCCGCTGCGCCTGCCATGACCGGCAGTAAAGGCGTGCTGACCGATCACAAGGGCATGACCCTGTACACCTTCGACAAGGACAGCGGCGGCAAGTCGATGTGCAACGGCGACTGCGCCACCAACTGGCCGCCGCTGATGGCAGGCGCCGATGCCAAGGATGAGGGCGGCTATACCGTCGTGACCCGAGACGACGGCAGCAAGCAATGGGCGTACAAGGGCAAGCCGCTGTACACCTGGGTCAAGGACAAGGCGCCTGGCGACACCACAGGTGATGGCGTCAAGGATGTCTGGCACGTCGTCAAACCGTAACGCAAGCCTTCTGCCGAGCGCCCTGACCGCAGGAATCATGCTGCGGATCAGGGCGTTTTTCGTTGGGGCGGAAAAGCAAGCGCTTGCGTGAATCGTTTCAGCTGGTCTAGAGTGTTACAAATCAAGTCCGCAGAGCCGCCCGAACATGAGGTGGTTCGCTAAAAACAAGAACAAGAAACCTCGGAGATTTGCATGAACAGCCTGTCTGCTCTGCCGCCGCGTTTTTTTTCTGCGCGTACCGACGCTCAATCGCCATTCCAGGGTGCTCGCCCATGAGCGCCGCTCTCGCCCCTGATACCCAATCCCCCCTGCCTGTGCTGGAAATGTCCGGTATTTCCAAGACCTTCAACGGCCTGCGCGTGCTCAAGAATGTCGCGCTGAAAGTCTTTGCCGGTGAAGTCCACGCCCTGATGGGCGAAAACGGCGCGGGCAAATCGACGCTGATGAAAATCCTGTCCGGCGCCTATCAGGCCGATCCCGGCGGCCGCATTCAGATCGACGGTCAGCCGCTGACGGCGTTCGACCCGCTGAGTGCCAAAGCGCACGGCATCGCGGTGATTTATCAGGAATTGAGCCTGTGCCCGAACCTGAGCGTGGCCGAGAACATCTATCTGGGCCGTGAGCTCAAGCACGGCTTTGGCATCGACCGAAGGGCCATGGAGCGGGGCTGCGTCGAGGTGTTGGCCCGGCTGGGCGCCGATTTCAAACCCTCGACCAAGGTCAGCGTGCTGTCGATCGCCGAGCGGCAACTGGTGGAAATCGCCCGGGCGCTGCATGCCAACGCGAAGATTCTGGTGATGGACGAGCCGACCACGCCGCTGTCGTCCCGCGAGACCGACCGGCTGTTTGCGCTGATCAAGCAGCTGCGCGATCAGGGCCTGGCGATCATCTACATCAGTCATCGCATGGCGGAAATCTACGAGTTGTCGGACCGCGTCTCGGTGCTGCGCGACGGCGAATACGTGGGCATGCTGCAGCGCGAGGGGCTGTCGGCCGAAACGCTGGTGAAAATGATGGTGGGGCGCGATCTGTCCGGTTTCTACAAGAAGGAACACGCGCCCTACAACCCCGGCGATGTGGTGATGCGGGTGCGCGACATGGCCGATGGCAAGCGGGTGAAGCCCTGCAGTTTTGATCTGCACGCAGGCGAAGTGCTGGGCATCGCCGGGCTGGTGGGCGCAGGGCGCACCGAGCTGGCGCGGCTGATTTTCGCCGCCGACCCGCGCACTTCGGGCACGCTGGAAGTGGCCGGCAAAGCGCTTCGCGATCTGCGCAACCCCACCGATGCGATCAACGCAGGCGTGGTGTATCTCACCGAAGACCGCAAGGCCCAGGGCCTGTTTCTGGACATGAGCGTGCGCGACAACATCAACGTCTGCGCCTGCGTGCCCGACGCCCATGCCGGTGGCGTGCTCGATCGCGGGCGTGGCGCGCAGCGGGCTGTCGAGGCGATCCGTTCGCTGTCGATTCGCGTGGCCTCGAGCAACGTCAACGTCGGTGCGCTGTCTGGCGGCAATCAGCAGAAGGTTCTGCTGGCACGGTTGCTGGAGGTCAAACCCCATGTGCTGATCCTCGACGAGCCGACGCGCGGCGTGGACATCGGCTCGAAATCCGAGATCTACCGGATCATCAACGAACTTGCCAAGGCGGGGGTGGGGATTGTAGTGATCTCAAGCGAGCTGCCGGAAATCATCGGCACCTGTGATCGCGTGCTGGTCATGCGCGAGGGGCAGTTGGTGGCCGAGGTGGGCGGGGCGTCGGGGCAGGACATCTCCCAAGAGCGGATCATCGATCTGGCCACCGGGGGAGAGCAGGTCACGCCGCCGGATATTCACCCTGAATTTCAATAACAACAAAGGAGGCCAGCCATGAGCCTGACCCTGGAAAACTCGCCCAGCGTGGCCGCCATCAGCAAGCGCGAACGCGCCCGCGAACTGATGCGCACCTTAGGGATGCTGCCCGTTCTGCTGTTGCTGCTGGTGGGCTTTGCCCTGATGACCGACAGCTTCATGACCTGGCAGAACCTGTCGATCATCACCCAGCAGGCGTCGGTGAACGTGGTGCTCGCTGCGGGCATGACCTTCGTGATTCTCACTGCCGGTATCGATTTGTCGGTGGGTGCGATTCTGGCGGCGTCGGCGGTGGTGGCGTTGCAGGTTTCACTGTCGCCGCAGTTCGGCATGCTGGGGATGGTGGCGGGGGTCGGTTTCGGCCTGTTGTTGGGGCTGGTCAACGGCGGGCTGATCGCCTTCATGCGTCTGCCGCCGTTCATCGTCACCTTGGGTGCGCTGACCGCCATGCGCGGGCTGGCCCGTTTGTTGGCCGATGACAAAACCGTGTTCAACCCCGATCTGCCATTCGCCTTTATCGGCAACGATTCGCTGCTGGGCGTGCCCTGGCTGGTGATCATTGCGGTGGCGGTGATTGCGATTTCCTGGTTCATCCTGCGCCGCACCGTGATGGGCGTGCAGATCTATTCGGTGGGCGGCAACCCTGAAGCCGCGCGGCTGTCCGGAATCAAGGTGTGGAAGGTGCTGCTGTTCGTCTATGCGCTGTCCGGCGCGCTGGCAGGCCTGGGCGCGGTGATGAGTGCGTCACGGCTGTTCGCCGCCAACGGCCTGCAGCTGGGGCAGTCCTACGAGCTGGACGCCATCGCCGCGGTGATCCTGGGCGGCACCAGTTTCACCGGCGGCGTGGGCACCATCGGCGGCACGCTGATCGGTGCGCTGATCATCGCGGTGCTGACCAACGGCCTGGTGTTGCTGGGCGTTTCCGATATCTGGCAATACATCATCAAGGGCATCGTCATCATCGGCGCGGTGGCACTGGATCGTTATCGCCAGTCGGGCGCGCGGACGTGAGGCGGTAGGGTGCAACCCTTGAGATCGCCGTACGCAATATTGAATTTGGCCTCTGACTCGTCACGGCTTGCCGGCGGGAGCGATCTCGAGGGAGTCCCGCCAGCAAGCTGTGCGGCTACGAGTTGGACCACATGCATTTCGACAACAATCACAAGAGAGAAAACATGAACTTCAAACGCAAATTTCCTGCTGTCGTTTCCCTGTGTCTGGCCGCGTTGCTGGCCCAGGGCGTGGAGGCCCGCGAGCTGAAATCGGTGGGTATCACCCTGGGTTCGCTGGGCAATCCGTACTTCGTCACCCTGGCCGATGGCGCCAAGGCCAAGGCCCAGGAGATCAACCCCAACGTCAAGGTCACCTCGGTGTCGGCCGACTACGACCTGAGCAAGCAGTTCTCGCAGATCGACAACTTCATCGCCGCCGGTGTCGACTTGATCCTGATCAACGCCGTGGACCCCAACGCCATCGCCTCGGCCGTGATGAAAGCGCAGAAGGCCGGGATCAAGGTGGTGGCGGTCGACGTCAACGCCGCCAAGGTCGATGCCACGGTGCAGACCGACAACGTCGAGGCCGGCAAGCTGGCCTGCCAGTTCATCGTCGACAAGCTCTCGGGCAAGGGCAATGTGATCATCGAGAACGGTCCGCAAGTCACCGCCGTGACCGATCGGGTCACCGGCTGCAAAGCGGCTTTCGCCGCCGCACCCGACATCAAGATCCTGTCCGACGACCAGGACGCCAAGGGCTCGCGCGATGGCGGCCTGAACGCCATGCAGGGTTACCTGACGCGTTTCCCGAAAATCGACGGCCTGTTCGCGATCAATGACCCCCAAGCCATCGGCAGCGACCTGGCGGCCAAACAGCTCAAGCGCAGCGGCATCATCATTACCTCGGTGGACGGTGCGCCTGACATCGAGCACGCGCTCAAGTCCGACACGCAGATTCAGGCATCCGCCAGCCAGGACCCGTGGGCCATGGCCCAGCAGGCGGTGGTGATCGGCAATGACCTGCTCAACGACAAGAAACCCGCCGAGGCAATCACCCAGCTCACGCCCAAGCTGATCACCCGCGACAACGTCGGCTCGTACAGCGGCTGGTCGAGCAAGCACTAAGGGTCAGGGAGAACGTTCGTGGTCAAGATGGAGGACGTGGCGCGGCGGGCGCGGGTGTCGACGTCGACGGTGTCCCATGTGCTCAACGGCACACGCAAGGTCAGCCCGCAGACGCTGGAAGCGGTGCAGCAGGCGGTCAGGGAACTGGGGTACATCCCCAACACCCTGGCCCGCTCGCTGGCCCGTTCGCGAACCAACACCATTGGCGTGGCGATTTCGGCGCTGTCCAACCACTACTTCAGCGAGACCGTGCACGCCATCGAAACCGAGTGCGCGCGCCACGGCATCATGATGCTGTTCGTCGACACCCATGACGATCCCGCGCAGGAGTTGCGGGTGGTCGAGGCGCTGCATCATCGGCGCGTGGACGGCATTCTGCTGGCGCCGTCCAGTGATCCCCGCCAGGCGGCGTTGGCCTATCTGCAGGCCAACGCCATCCCCACGGTGCTGGTCGACCGGCTGGCGCCACAGGGTTTCGATCAGGTCGGCGTGGAGAACCGCCAGTCGACCCGCGAGCTGGTGGCGCATCTGATTGGCCACGGCCACCGACGCATCGGCATGATCGCCGGGCATCGCGGCTTGAGCACCACCGAGGAGCGCATCGAAGGCTATCGGCTGGCGTTGCAGGAGGCCGGTATCGCCTTCGATGAGGCGCTGCTGGTCAACGGCGAATCCAACAGTGAATCGGCCCGCCGTGCTGCCTCGGCTCTGCTGGCCTTGGCCACGCCGCCGAGCGCGATCATGGCGGCCAACAACCTGATGACCATCGGCGCCATGCATGCGTTGCGCGACGCCCACATTGCGGTGCCCGAGCAGATGGCGCTGGTCGGGTTCGATGATTTCGACTGGGCGGATTTCTTCCAGCCGCGCTTGAGCGTCATCGCCCAGCCGGTGCAGGCACTGGGCGAGCGAGCGGTGCAGCTGCTGTTGCAGCGCATCGATAATCCAGACGGCGTCAGGCAATCAGAACGTTTGCCGGCGAGTCTGAAGATTCGCAATTCATGCGGATGCCACTGAGCATCCGCGCAGACAGGAATGGAACGTAGATGAGTCAAGCTGTCTCGCTGGGCATCGATCTGGGCACTTCGGAGCTCAAAGCCATTCTGCTGGACGCCAGCGGCGCCTTACTCGCCCAGGCGGGTGCGCGGCTTACCGTGACACGCCGGCAGCCGGGCTGGTCGGAGCAGCATCCCGAAGACTGGTGGCAGGCCTGCCTGACCGCGCTGGCTGCTTTGCGAGAAAACGATCCGCAGGCTTGGGCGCGAATGACCTGCGTAGGGCTGTCCGGGCAGATGCACGGCGCGGTGTTGCTCGATGCCGAGAACCGCGTGCTGTACCCGGCGGTGCTGTGGGACGACTCGCGGGCGGTGGCCGAGGCCGATCGCTTGAACCAGGATTTTCCGGACTATGCCCAGGTGACTGGCAGCCTGGCGATGGCCGGGCTGACGGCGCCAAAACTGCTGTGGTTGCAGCAGCATGAGGCGGACGTGTTCGCGCGGATCGATTGCGTGCTGTCGCCCAAGGATTACCTGCGTTGGCGCATGACCGGCGAGCGGGTCAGCGACATGTCGGATGCGGCCGGAACGCTGTGGCTGGATGTCGCCCGGCGGCGGTGGTTCGAGCCGATGCTGCACGCCTGTGGACTGACCCTCAAGCAGATGCCTGCGTTGTTGGAGGCCGATCAGCTGTCGGGGCGTCTTCATGGCGAAGCATCGCAGATGCTGGGTTTGCCGAGCGGGCTTCCGGTGGCGGCGGGCGGAGGCGACAATCCGGTCTCGGCAGTCGGGATTGCTGCGGTCAAGGCAGGCGATGCGTTCGTCACGCTCGGTACCAGTGCAGCGATCGTGGCGATCACCGATCACGCGGCAGGCAACCCGCCAAGCGCCGTGCACAGCTTCTGCCACGCGTTACCGCGGCGCTGGTACACCATGGGCGCCATGCTCGCCGGGGCCAGCTGCCTGCGCTGGGCCACGCGCGTGCTGGGCCAGCCCGACGAGCAGACGCTGCTAGACCAGATTCAAGGCGAGCTGCCCATCGGGCAACCGGTGGCGCTGACCCACCCGTTGTTTTTGCCGTACCTGGCCGGCGAGCGCACGCCGCACAACGATCCGCAGCTGCGCGGCGGCTTCATGAATCTGGGGCATGACAGCACCCCTGCGCAATTGGGCTACGCGGTGCTCGAAGGCGTGGGCTTCGGCCTCTTGGACGCGATGAACGCGGCGCTGTCCGCCGGTGCCTCGGTCAATGCCTGTGCGCTGGTCGGCGGCGGGGCGCGCAGTGAATACTGGGCGCAGCTTTTGGCCAACATTCTCGATCGCGAGGTCTACACCCTGCACGGCAGCGAGTTGAGCGCCTGCATTGGTGCGGCGAAGCTGGGCTTTATGGCCATCGGACAACGTGTGGACGTACAAGCCGGATTGCTGGTCAAAGCGCGTTATCGGCCCGATGCCAGAGCTCAGCCTGCGCTGAAGCTGCGGTATGAGAAGTTTCGTGGGTTGCTGCCTGCGGCACAGGGTTTGCGCGGCTGAATGCCCATCAGCTGTGGTATTGATCACGATAGTGCCCAGGCGTGATACCGACATGTTGTTTGAAGGTCGTGGTGAAGTGCGATTGCGAACTGAATCCGCATTCCTGAGAGATGTGCGACAGACTCATGCAGCTCTCCGCGAGCAGATGTTCAGCCTTTCTCAGTCGCCTTTCCTGAATGAATACATGCGGCGACTGCCCGGTGCGGGCCTTGAATGTCCTGATGAAATGGAAGTGGCTTTGAGCAGCGGCACTGGCCAGTTCGCGGACATGAATCGCGGTCGTCAGCTTCTGCTCTACGTGCCGGGAGACTTTCAAGTAACGGGTATCGGACAGGCGCAGGCATTCGGGCTGGAACTCAAGTCTGAAGTGCCGAGGATTTTTCGTCTTCAGCATCATGGCCAGAATGAAACGGGTCATGGCAGGGCAGTGAAACCCGTTCCTTATCAGGCTGGCGCTGGTTGTCAAACCCTTGCCGATTTTATGCGCCAGGCGGGTGGCGATCGGGCCGAAGTCGGCTTCGGGTCCGTAATGGCAAAGAATATTTTCCAGGCTCTGCGGATCCAGCGCCAGCGTTTCCACTAATGAGGCGAAGAAGTAATCGTCCGTCATGATTTCCAGAAACGTATTCGCGTCGCTCCAACTGATCTGCTGTGCGCCATCGCGCCCGCGCAGAATGACGCTTGTTCCGTGTTGAATATTGATTTCTTTGGTGGAACCCGGATCGGTCAGCGCCAGACGTCCGTTTCCGCTCAGAAAAATCAACACCGTCAGGCGGCCTTCCTGAGACTGATAACGCTGGCAAGTCGCGGTCTCCAGCAGTCGAGCGCTGACCACGGCATACAGCTGACGCGAGAGCGGCAGGGAGCGAGTCGATGACGAGCGGCTCATATGAGGCTGGGGTGCTTGGGCATGTGATACGTCCGGTTGGCAGTTCAAAGACTGCGGATTGTTCTTGTAGTGGTTTGATCACGACTGCACATTGACGCGATGCTCGTGCTGCTCGCGAACGTCGCGTTAGCCTGGCTCATCTCGTAGGCGGGCCGTTTCGGAATCGTGCGGTTTTGCCCGTTTCATGACGATACGCTGCTGGCGTTCGAACAGACAGACCGCCCGAGGTCGTGGCGCAGCGGCCTGTCTTTGCTTCACCTGTTACGCGCTTGCATCGCGCTCAAAGACGTTCCGACGATCAGGATCGAAGCCGCCAGAAGGCCCAGGTCTTTGAGCAGGAACTGACCGGGAACCACGGATATGGCAGGGAAACCCAGGCTGGGCTCGAAGACCCCAGGCGTCGATAGCATGAAGGTCAACGTGGTCACGAACAAACCAGCCGAGAGCACTCCGCCGATGGCAGAGAACACTGGCGAGAATACTCTGGCGGCGATCATCACGCCGATGAACAGTTCCACCACGCCCAGAAAGTACGAAAACCCTTGGGTGCTCATGAAGTTGTACATCCATGAAAGCAATGGGCTCTCTCCCACGAAACCCTTGATGCCCGCTGCCTCGTACGCCGTGAACTTCATGCCGCCAAACCAGAAGTAAATAACGGCGAGGGCGACGTACAGGGCGTATAGGCCAAAACGGGTAATGACATCTCCCAGTGACGTGCCTGTTAGATGAAAGGGGTCCGAGTGTCTGGAATGTGAAACGGGCGTAGTGTCCATGGCAAGCCTCGATTGATAGTAATGGCACTGTAGATAAAGCGCTGCTTTATCTACAGTTGTTGGGAATAAAAAAGTGGAGCGTACAAAACCAGCAAATTACCTCCACAAAGGGATGATTAACATTCGTTGTCAGCGACGTTATTCGCCGGTGCAAATAACGGGGCAGGGGAGTGATCAACCCTTATTGCTGAAAACGACGTCGTTAATTGTCCGGTCACCGTGTAGCACTGGTTTATGGGCAAAGGTCCTTCCATGTTCCATGCAGGAACAGGCCCATGTTAGCTCGACGAAAAAGTGCCGGGTTACATGATCGTGCGTTTCTGCTGAAAGTTGCTCTGGCGCAGGTTCAACAGTGTTTATCGATGATCTCGAACAACTGTCGACAGGACGACACGATGTACGGTTCGGGTGCGGTGGCGACCCCCAGTAAAAGCCCCGATGAGCCTGACGAAGGGTTGGCAAACCAGGTCGACAGGGGCGAAGGTGCCATGCCGACGCTCAGCAGTTCCCGCGCGATTCTTGTGTCGGGTACGCCGTCCGGCAGCCTGAGCAACACCGCAAGGCCCGCCTTGGTCCATTTGGCGTCGCGCAAGCGCAGTTGTTCGCACAAGGCATCTCGCTGGGAGATATACAGGCGTTTGAGCCGTCGCACGCGCCGAACGTAATGCCCGTTGTGCATGAACTGCGCGGTGGCAAGTTGCAGCGGTGGTGCGGGAGCGGGGGAAAGTGTGGCTGCGATTTCGAAAAAGTTGCCAGCCAGTTCAGCGGGCACGACCACGAAGCCCAGGCGTAAGCCGGGGCTGATGGTTTTGCTGAACGAACCCAGATGAATTACCCGGTTTCCCGGATCCATTGACGCCAGGGCGGGTGCGGCACGGCCCTCCAGTTGCAGTTCGCTGAGGTAGTCGTCTTCCAGGATCCAGGCTTGGTTCGCCTCTGCCCAATCCAGCAATTGCCTGCGCCTGTTCAACGACAGAGGCACGCCCAGCGGCGCCTGCTGACCGGGGGTCACAACGGCAAGCGCCGCATCGGGTGCCGTTTCGATGGCGTGGTTGATATCAAGTCCTTCGGCATCGACTGGCACGGGAATGACATCCAGCCTGCTGAATTCCAGCCCCTTGCGAGTCAGAAAAAAACCCGGTTCCTCCATCCATGCCTTTTTGCCCTCCAGACCCAGCACCCGCAGCGTCAGGCCCAGGCCAGCACTGTAGCCGGAGGTGACGAACACCTGTTCCGGGAGACAGTGCAGGTTCCGGGCGATGGCGAGGTAGGCGGCGATCTCGCGGCGCAGCTGAATCTCGCCTCTGGGATCGGGATAGGCCGTCGATGAAAATGCGCCGGCCTTCAACAAGTTGGAGGAGCGTATCCGGGCGAAGATCTTTTCCGGCAGGCCGCCCGCAGCCGGAACGCCGATCTGGAAAATCGCCGGGCCGCTGTTCATACGCTGATAGGCATCCATGAACGCACTGGGCCCTGTCGGCTCGGGCCCGGCGATCACCGAACGAGGGCGAGGCGCAACACGCGTGCCTGCGGCGCCGAAGGACTCGATCATCTGTGAATCGGACAAGCGTTCGTAGGCTGTCTGAACCGTGCCGCGTGCGCATCCTAGGTGGGCCGCCAGATCCTGCCAGGACGGCAGGCGTGTTCCTGGCGTCAGCAGGCCAGCTTCGATCGCTTTGCCGATGCTGAGCCGGATCTGTTCGGACAGCGTCACTTTTGCGGTGCGGTCGAGCTGAATGTGCAGGTCTGGGTTCATGGTCTTGGTACACACGGATAAGGAAATTCTTGGTTCTTTTATTCGTACTATCGATCCAACAAGATGCAACCACCAAGCTGAACTAACGCGATCATGGACAGTGCCGAAAACTGTTAAGTATTTGAACCATTTTCATCGCCTCAGTCAATGAACAATCATTGGCAAATGCGATGATCGATTTAACGCCAATAGCGAAAGTCGATGAACGACAGTCACAGGAAATTGCTCACTTGGAGAACGCGTTTTCTTAAACATTCGTCCAACGTTTCCCCTTTAGGATCCATCATGAAGAATACTGTTATTGAGTGCATCGAAAGTCGCCGTGCCACTAAATATTATGACCCCTCTGCCGTGTTGAGCGATAACGATATTTGTGAACTCGTGCGCATCAGTACCACTGCACCGACCTCGTTTCATTTGCAGAACTGGCGTTTTATCGCCGTGCGCTCGGCAGAGGCTAAACGGAAGTTGAGCCCGATTGCCTGGAGTCAACCGCCCATTACCGAAGCGTCCGTTACCTTCATCATCTGCGGGCAACTGGCTGACTCCAGCGTCATCCCCGAGCGTCTGCAGCCGCTGGTCGACATGGGCGTGATGCCTGCCAAGACTGTTGCGGAGTGGGAAGCGCCGGCACGCGACCTGTACATGGAGCACCCGCAGCGCCAACGCGACGAGGCCGTACGCACAGCGACGTTCGGCGCGTCGGCGATGATTTACGCCGCCGGTTCCATGGGGCTGGGTTCGACTCCGATGATCGGTTTCGACGCCGAGGGCGTGATTCGCGAATTCGGTCTGGCGGATAACGAAATCCCGGTACTGCTGCTCTCCATCGGCAAGGAGCGCGATGGCAACTGGGCGCAGAAACCGCGCCGCCCGCTGAATGAAGTGCTGGACCTGATCTGATCATCCCTTATTGCAATTGATTACGGAGTCTACGATGCCTAGAAGTACCCTGCTGAAGCCTGAACAAGTACCGGCTGATTCGAAACCCACTCTCGACGCGTTTACCAGGAACATCGGGTTTACCCCGAACATGATGGCGACATTCGCCCAGAGCCCGATCGCTTTCAATGCATGGGCAACGCTGTTGGGCTCATTGAGCAAGGCGCTGGATGTCAAGACCCGCGACAGCATCGGCCTGGTCGTTTCGGAAGTTAACAGCTGCAACTATTGCCTGACCGTGCACAGCTTTACCGCTGAACACATGGCCAAACTGTCGCCGGAAGAAATCATTCTGGCGCGCAAGGGGCTGGCCAACGACCCGAAGCGTAACGCTGCCGTGCAGTTCGCCCGCAAGGTCATCGAAAGCCGTGGCCAAGTCCGCGACGCCGATATGAAGGCTGTCCGTGACGCCGGTTATACCGATGCCAACATCATGGAAATCGTGGCGCTGGTGGCGATGTACTCGCTGACCAACTTTTTCAACAACGTGTTCGATCCGGAGAAGGACTTCCCGGCGGTTTCGCCAGCGGGCTCCATTTGATACACGCCCAACCGGCATCGACTCTTGCCATGGTGAGAACGTCGATGCAGGCCTGACGAACGCGTCCGGATGCCCTCATCGAACATCAATGAGCGCGCATCCGGACGCTTCGCTTTTACGTTGCAAAAGGCGCTGGCGTGGACGACGTTTTTCGCGGCAGGTATCAGCTGACTTGATTGTGGAACAGTAACGTGACGCTCGATCATCCCATCTTTACGCGCTGGTTGGCCCGCTTTCCTGAGCGGCTGCAACTCTTTTCTCTGCCGACGCCCAACGGGGTCAAGGTGGGGATCATGCTCGAGGAAACAGGGCTGGCCTATGAGGCCCATCGGGTCGACATCATGGCGAATGAAAATCATGACCCGGCCTTTCTCGCGCTCAACCCCAACGGCAAGATTCCGGCGATCTACGATCCCCACGGCCCGTCCGGCCAGCCACTGGCGCTGTTCGAGTCGGGAGCGATCCTGCTGTATCTGGCTGACAAGACCGGACAATTCATTTCTGCCGACCCCAACATCCGCTACGAAACCATTCAGTGGCTGATGTGGCAGATGGGTGGCGTTGGGCCGATGTTTGGTCAGGTTGGCTTTTTCAACAAGTTCGCCGGCAAGGCTTACGAAGACAAGCGCCCGCGCGACCGTTACGCCACCGAGTCGGCCCGGCTGCTCGGGGTGCTGAATGACCGGCTCGCGGATCGCCTGTGGGTCATGGGCGCTGACTACAGCATCGCCGACATTTCATTGCTGGGCTGGGTACGCAATCTGATTGGTTTTTACGAGGCTTACGAGCTGGTCGGCTTTCAGCGATTCAGCCATGTTCAGGCGTGGCTGGATCGCGGCTTGGCGCGCCCTGGCGTGCAACGCGGCATTAACGTGACAGGAGTAGACGCATGAAGATCCTCCATATCGATTGCAGTCCGCGTCTGGCGTCTCACAGTCGCAGACTTTCGGCTGATATCGTCGCCGCGCTTATGCAGCGGGTGCCGGGAGCGACCATCGTTCGGCGGGATCTGGGCATGCGCCCGTTGCCGCACGCAGATTCCGATTATGCGATCGCGCTTTCGTCGCTTGCCACGCTGGCAGCGCCGCCCCAAGGCTCACTCGATCTTTCCGAAAGCCTCATCGAGGAGGTCGAGGCCGCCGATGCCATCGTCATCGGCACGCCCCTGAACAATCTGACGGTGCCCTCGACGCTCAAGGCCTGGCTCGACCAGATCATTCGTGCCGGACGCACGTTCGCATCGACGTCCACCGGAAAGGCCGGATTGCTGCGTGATCGCCCGGTGTTCATCGGCATCGCTGCTGGCGGTGTGTTTACCGGCGAACGCGCCAACCAGCCGGATTTCATGCGGCCCTATCTGACGGCAGCGCTGGGCTGCATCGGCCTGCATCGGGTGCAGTACTTCTCGGTCGAAGCCACTGCATTTCTCGATTGGGATCAGGCGGCGCAGGCAAGGGACAGGGCGTTGGTGTCCATCGACTTGACGGGCGTGAAAGAATGATCAGCGCTGCTGCTCGATGTGCAACAGCTCGCGTCAGAAGGAGTTCTTGATGTCTCGCTTTACCACCATGAATCCGGCCGACGCGAGCGGGTTACTGGCTAACACGTTCAGCGCCATCAAAAACGCGGCGGGTATGATTCCAAACGCGTATCTGGCCATCGGAACCCATAGCCCTGAAGGGCTGGATGCCGTGTTGCGAGTCGATGAAGTGGTTGCCAACAGCGACATCGAAGATGTCGATCTGGAAACCATCAGGTTGGTGATCAGCCAGTGGGCGGGGTGTGACTATTGCGTCGCTGCCCACAGTTTCAAGGCGAAGTTTCACGGGCTTTCCCGCGAGGCCATTGCAAATATCCGCGAGGGTGGAGGAACCGGCGATTCCCGTCGCGACACGCTTATCGAATTTGTGCGCCACATCATGACCCGGCGCGGAAAGGTCAGCTCGCACGATGTCGATCGGTTCAAGAGCGTAGGGTATTCCGAGCGTCAGATCATCGGCATATCGCTGACCATCGCCTCGACCCTGTTCATCAGCACGGTCAATCGCATCAACGATACGGCGATCGACTATCCGTCGTTCTGAAGGCTCGATGTTCATCGCCACGACACTGTTCAACCGTTGCGATACGCAGGCGGATGAACTTTCAACAACGTCCTGACGTGAGGAAAGCAACATGGAACATTCACCATCGGTTGGCGACCGGATCACCGACAAGGCGACGCTTCCCGATCAGCCCATGATTCGTCACTGGATCGGGCCTGAAGCATTCGAACACTGGGAGCATCTGCAGCGCTGGATCGAGGCGTCATACCCCGGCGTCTTCGCCCCGGACTGGTTGTATGGCGGCAAGAAACGCGGATGGTCCCTGCGCTACAAGCGAATCCGCGCGTTCTGTACCTTGCTGCCCAGCTACCGGCTTTTGTCGGTGATGGTGGTGCTGGGGCGGGCGGAGCGGGAGAAGTTCGAAGAGCGGCGATATTTCTGGCGGCCTCAGCTGCTCGATCTTTATGACCAGGCGCCGACCTATCCCGACGGAAAATGGCTGACCGTCCCGGTCTCCAGCGAAGACGACCGCCAGGAACTGATCGAGCTGGTGAGCATGAAACGTGCGCCGCTCACAGCCGCCGGGCACCGACTTCAGGACTGACCTTTCACGGCGTGTGCCCGGGTGCGGTGTGCGCGCCGAACCCCTCAGCCAGATGCCGCGCCAGCAGCTCGATCGCTTGCCTGAGGTTGCCCGGGTTGGCCGGCCAGGCCAGCCAGATGTCCATCTGCAGGTCCAGATCTGTCACCTCGACGATGGTCAGCTGCTCGCGCAAAGGGCTTTCCAGCAGCAGTTTTTTCGGGATCAGGCCAAGGCCCAGTCCGGCGGCGATCATGCGCATCTGCATGGTTGCGCCGTGGGTGTCGATCACCGGTTTCACCACCAGGCCACACCTGCCCAGCGCCGATTCCAGCGCCGCGCGATAACCGCAGCCCTTGGGGTTGAGGATCCACTCGTGTTGCGCCAGGCCCGGGACATCGGTGGCTGACTCGATCAACGGATGCGCAAGGCTCTGCACCACGACCACTTCGGTGCGGGTGATCCAGCGCCCATCCAATTCCGGGGGCAGGCTGCTGGGCGCGCTGAGCAACAGGGTCGCGACTTCCAGTTCGGCGTCCCCCAGCAATCGATGCAACACGCTGCTCCAGTTGGTCAGCACCTGCATTTCCAGTTCCGGGAATGCGCTTCTGATCGAAGTCACCGCATCGAGCACCACGACATCCGCCACCACCTGGGTGAAGCCCACCCTGAACGTGCCGCGAGGCGTGGCGTCTTCCTGGGGGATGCGGCGCAACTGGTCGGCCGCTGCCAGCACACCCAAAGCGCTTTCGTAGATGCGCAGGCCCATGGGCGTCGGTGCTGGCGGTCGGCAGCTGCGATCGAACAGGGTCGCGCCCAGGGATTCCTCCAGATGTTGAAGCCGGCGCGACACCGCCGACTGGGTCAGGAACAAGCGCTCGGCGGCCTTGGTCAGCGAGGCGCATTCGACCACGGCGACCAGTGCGCGTAAATCCTCGAATAGCATGCTTCTCTCTCATCAATAGTAGAAAAATAATGCGTTTGAGGAATTCTAGCAGCGGGAATAGGGTAGGCGCCTACCCGCCGACGACAGGCGGCCTACCTGAAACAGCACGAGGATTTACGTCATGCCACTCGCCAGAATCGATGTATCCGCGCAGACCAGCCCTGAGACCGTTGCCGCCATCGGCGACGTGATTTACCAGGTGATGAGGGCCGTGGCCAATGTGCCGGAGCACGACCGCTATCAGATCATCAATCGCCACGCCGCCGATGAGCTGGTGTACCCGGCGGCCGGCTATCTGGGCGTGACCTATACACCCTCGATCGTGTTCATTCAGATCACGTGGAGCGCCGGGCGCACCATCGAGGTGAAAAAGGCCTTCTACCGGGGGATTGCCGAGGGGATCCACGCGCGCACCGGCATCCGCAAGGAAGACGTGTGGATCAACCTGGTCGACGTGCAGCGTGAGGACTGGTCATTCGGCAACGGCGAGATGCATTACGCGCCCAAGGAGTGACAGCGCTGTTCAGGTCAAGCTGTCCTGAATAGTTCTTCCAGTTGGTGCCGGATGTGGCCAGAACAACGCCGCCTGTCCTCTGCGAATCTCGTGGGTGTCGAGCACTTCCCACACGATACCGTCGTGGATAGTGAACGGCTGACCATGCCGGTCCACGCGATAACCTGTATATCCGGATGCAAATCCCTTCTGTGTGACAACCGTGAGCAACGCCTGGCGCTGCTCACGGTCGATGCTCGAAGCGCTGAACCTGGAAGGCATCGCACAAAACTCGTCGCGGCTGTATTTGAAGCAACGCAGCGCGCACTCATTGGCGTAGATGAAGTGCGGATCGCCTTTGGTATCGTGGGAAACGAGGCTGTACGGGGCGTGCAAATGAATCCATTGCGCGCGGCCTTGCGGATCGCCCGACGGGCCGGGCAGGGGTTCGCCGGTCCACCGCTGATAAGCCTCGTCCAGCATCAGGATGGTGGATACCGGTATTTCTTCGTTTTTTGATGCAAAGCTCATATCACTCATTTCCCGGGGAGAATACGTTCGAACCTATCCGAGGTGGTGTCAGGGATAAATTGCCAATTGGGTGGTTTCAGGATGATCCCGTCAACGATGCCGGCGTCAGGCGCGATACTCCGGGCCGGCATCTGGCGGCTGGAGTGGTTTCAGCTCCGGTGGGCGCTGCAGGTTCAGGGCAGCGGCCTGGAGAATCTGCTCGCGCGTACCATTACGCGGCGGATAAATGCGCCGGGTGTTGATCAGTGTCTTGGTTTCCTTTGCCTGCATGCCTTGTGCAACCGGTACGCGATCACGTCCCTGCATGTAGAGGGCACCCCACGG
The DNA here is from genome assembly GCF_056627435.1 of Pseudomonas sp. 2. NCBI lineage: Bacteria > Pseudomonadati > Pseudomonadota > Gammaproteobacteria > Pseudomonadales > Pseudomonadaceae > Pseudomonas > Pseudomonas sp. 2. Next base: position 599,104 of record NZ_JBWXNG010000001.1, on the reverse strand, counting down.
GCCGAGGTCCACGATATTGGTGTACCAGTCGATGCTCAACGGTTCCAGTGGCTGGCCAAATAGCTGGTTGACCGCGTTGTGTCCGGCGTATCGACCCATTGGGCGGGCATGCTGGCAAGACATGACAGAGGGATGCTCGCCATCGATCAGCGCATGCGCGACATCGCCCGCAGCAAAGACATTCTGGACACCTTCGACCCGCATGAAGGCATCCACTTTCAACCGGCCTTGTGAATCGCGCTCAGCGGGGATGCACTCGGTCAGTTCGTTGGCTTTCATACCGGCGCACCAGACGACGGTTTTGCTGTCGATGCGCGTCCCGTCTGTCAGTATCACGCCCTGATCGTCCACTGCGGACAGACTGAAGTGGGGCCATAACTGGATACCCAAATCGCGGCATGCTGTTTCGATGATTGCTTGCCCGCCGCCGAGTGTACGTCCGATTGTTGCGCCACGATCGGCGAGGATGATCCTGACGCTTGCGGTGTTGCCTGCGGCGGTGGCCGCGGCGCGCAGGCGGGCGGGAAGCTCGCAGGCCAGTTCCACACCGGTTGCGCCCGAGCCGATCACGATCGCTGTCAATTGCCCTGGAGCGGCTGCTTGCGCGGGGAGGGCCTTGATGTGTTGCTGCAGGCGTTGCGCGGCGGCAAAGGTATCCACATCGAACGTGTGCTCAGCCACACCTGGAGTGGGCGGGCGAACCAGGTGGCTGCCGCTCGCGAGTATCAACGTGTCATAGGGCAGGACCTGGCGTTCGCCAGCGTGCTCCACACTGACCTGTCCTGCGACAGTGTCTATGGTCGTGGCATTTCCCAGAACCAGGTTGACACCGATCGGATCCAGCACTGATGCAAGCTCGACACGTGTAGGCTCAAGGTCGTCTTCATAGTTGCGTACCCTGATGCTGTGCCACGGCGTGGGATTGACGAGCGTGACGCGCGCACGTTCGTTCAGTGAATCAAGTTGACGGACAGCGGAGGCGGCGCTCCACAACCCGGCGAATCCTGCCCCAATGATCAGAATTTCTTTCATCGCTTCCTCTTGACCATAAAAATTTAACGCCATTGACGCTGGCAGTGGACGACGACCAGAATAAAATCCGCTTTTTGGCCCGACAACTCGCGTCTGATCATGTCTGCGTCTATCAACAATCGCCCCCGTAAAGTCCCGCGGCAAAGCCGTTCAATGGCTACGGTCGAGACGATTCTGCAAGCCAGTGCTCGCGTTCTGGTGGAAAAAGGCTTTGCTCAAATGACCACCAATGCGGTGGCAGAGCGGGCAGGTGTCAGCGTTGGCTCGCTTTACCAATACTTTCCCAACAAGGAATCGTTGATCGTGGCGTTACACGAGCGCCATGCCCGCCAGATGGTTGTGTCGCTGGATGTCATTCTCTCCAACCCTTTGAGGGCTGACCTTGGCGTGGAGGTGGCAAGACTGGTCCGTGCTGCCGTTGCTGCGCATCAAGATGATCCAGCGCTGCACCGTCTGCTTGAAGAGGAGCGGGCGTGTTTCGAGCGGTCAGGCGAGAGGGCCGCGGTGGGAAGCAGTATTCACCGGCGGACTCAGTCCCTTCTCGCCAGACATGATCTGCAGGTCTGCCACTCGGATCACGCTCTGGCGGCCTGGGTGGTGATGCGCATGACCGAATCGATGGTACATTCCGCCGTCCTTTACCCCAATGCCGTGCTGGACATTGCTCAGGTTGAGCGGACGATCGTTCGGGCGATCGTCGCGTACCTGACCCAGCCGGGAGATTAGCGGTTACCGGTACCCTGCCTCAGTGCAGCGCCCAAGAGCGCGGTGCCGGGGTGTGGCTGAACTTGGCGATGCCCTTGACCCAGTAGCGCCGGTACGGCGTCTGGTCCGGCGGCAACAGCGGTTCGCTGGACCAGCGATCCTGGCGTTTGGCTTCCTGGCGATAGGCCTTCCATTCCATGGCGTCTGCGGTTTCCTGCGCCGCGCGTTCATCGTCGAACCAGCCAAGCACGCTCACTTCGCCCTGATCGCGGCCGTGTTCCACCAGCAGAAAAATGTTGTACATGTCTGTGCCTATCGCTCATCGAGACCGGCCCGCTCTTCGGGCTCTACTGATGGCTTATCGACACTTCGGCGGAAAAATTGAATTCGCAAGTCAGCCGGGCAGACCAGCGGCGCCGCGCGCTAGAGCGGCACCGAGCGGGTCAGTGGCTCACTTGGGCAGCGGCGTGAGCACTTCGCCGTTGTCGTCCAGCAGGATGAACACCAGCAGTTTCGCAGGCTTGGTGGTGCTGGCGTTGCGCGACTCGTAGTGTTTCGAACCGGCCGGCTCGTACCAGCTCTCACCGGCCTTGTAAGTGATGGCCTTGCCATCGTTGACCCGCGACACCACTTCGCCTTCCAGCACGTAGGCCAGGGCGCTGCCGCTGTGGCTGTGGGGAATCGACACCTGGCCGGGCTGGTACTCCACCGTCAGCATCATCGCCTTCTTGCCGGGGGCGTTGAGCATCGGGTGGTTTTCCAGCACGGTGATCTTCTCGTGCTCGCCGTCGTGGGCCATGGCGGTGAGGGGCAGTGCGATGGCGAGTGTCAGCGCGGCGACACGGGCAGCCAGCCGTTTCATCGGTTTCATGATCGTTCCTGTGCAGTGGGAGTGATGACCCCACGCTAAGCTCGCGCCTGCGCAGGGCACACTCCCAATCCCTGGAAAGATCAGGGGGCCAATTGGCTTCGTCGATCAGAGCACCGAAATCGGGTAGTCCACGATCAGGCGAAACTCGTCCTGATCGCCCTCGGCCTGATCGGCATTGCCACGGTGCCACGCCTGGCGGATACGGAACGACAGGTCCTTGGCCGGGCCGCTCTGGATCACGTACTTGGCTTCCAGGTTGGTCTCGTGGTGCTTGCCGTCCGCGCCGTAGCCATAAGCCCGATAAGGGCTGTCGAGGGCCATTTTGGTCCCGTCGATATCGCGGCCATTGGCATAGCGGGCCATGAAACTCAGGCCGGGAATGCCATAGGCGCTCATTGCCAGGTCATAACGCGCCTGCCAGGATTTTTCCCCCGGCCCGTTGAAGTCCGAATATTGAATGGAGTTGGCCAGGAAGATCGAATCCCCGGTGGTGCCCGGCCCGTTATCACCAAAGGCGACATAATCGAACGGCGTGTCGCCATGCACTTTCTGATACGCAAGCGTGAAGGTATGGCCGGCCATGAAGTTATAAGCCGCGGCCAATGACCAAGTGGTGTTATCGATTTCCCCCGCTTTGGCCTGACCTTCGTCATTGGTGCGGTAAATATTGAAATCGAACGTCAGCGACTGATCGTGGGGCAGGGCCCAGGCATAGTTGGCATTGGCGTAATACTGCCGCCAGATATCTTCGAACTCCGAGCCGTACAACTGGAAGCTCAACGCATCATTGACGGCGTACTTGCCGCCGACATAGTCGACGCTGTCGGCCGTGACATTGGCATAGGTGGCGAACAGCTCGCCGCTGGGGCTGGTGTGTTGCGGACCATTACCGGCAGTGAAATGCCCGGCTTCCAGGTCCAGATCCTTGATTTCACTGCTTTGCAGGCTGAAGCCGGTGGCGGTCTGTGGAAACAGGCGCGTGCCGCCCGCCGCGAATACGGGCGCGGTGGGCTGCATGTTGCCCCACTTGAGTTCGGTCTTGGAGATGCGCATTTTGATTGCGCCGCCTGCGGTGGCGAATTCGCTTTCCGGGCTGCCACTGCTGTCGACCGGGATATTACCGGTGCCCGAATGGCCGGCGCCGCCATCAAGTTTCAATCCATACCAGCCGAAAGCATCGACACCGAAACCGACAGTGCCCGGGGTGAAACCGGAACTGAAGTTGGCCATGGCCGCCTGGGACCAGTCACGTCGATCACCGGCACCGCTCTTGCCATCTCGATTGAAGTAATAGTTGCGCAGCAAGATATCCAGTTTGGCATCTTCGACAAAGCCTTTGGCATCGGCCTGGTCACTGACGAAGGGTTCTGCTTCTACGGACTGAACATATCCCGCTGACACCGCCAGAGCGATCAGACTCAGACTTATCATTCTCATGATTGCATTACCTCTTGGGTCTTTGAGGCAAATAGCCATTATCTGGAAGGGAAATGGCGTGAACTTGCCCGCAAGACGCAAAGGATAATCGCGGTTCTGGCCTTCGCCACTGAAAGGGCGAAATCAGCCGTCCGATGGCTGATTTTCTGACGATTGGTTTAGTTAACAGCCAATTAAGGGGTGTGCTTAAAGTGGATGTTCAGCTATTTGCGCTAATTGAGGCTCAGCGGGCGCCCGGCAGGTTGCAGCGTTCCGAATCGCTCTGGAAGTCGATGTGGCGGATGAACAGGTTGTTGAGCAGGCCGTTGAGGACTTCGTTGCTGGGCTGGGAGAAGTGCTCGCCCATGGCCTGGCAGGACTCCCAGCGCACGTCGATGATCCACAGGTCGCTGTCGTCCTTGTCGCGGTTGAGGACGCTGCTTTGGCAGCCGGGCAGGTTGGGCAGGTTTTTCACGACAGTGGCCAGGTACTCGCCCAGCTCTTCGGAGCGGCCGTGGGCGGCATGAATACGAACCGTGTTGTTGGCGTGCTGGGTCATGCGGGTGTCTCCGTCGAAGTGAGATCGTCTTTCACCGGTTGCCATAGTAGTGGGGGTTGGGGCAATTGCCAGCGTCCAATGAGGTGATTGACTGGGAGACCAATTTCAGATTTTTTTGGGGGGGATCAAGATCAAGATCACGATCAAGGTCAAGGTCAAGAGCGTTCTTCCTAACGTCAGACCTGTTTCGACTTCGTCGAGTTACTTGGAAAAGCCCCAAGTAACCAAGGGCTTTTGCTCCTGGTTTGGCCTCGACTTCGTCGAGGTTCCCTCACTCCGGCGATGTTCCGTGGGCCCGGCGCGAATGGGCCATCCATGGCCCCGCGCCTCGCGCGGCATCCATGCCGCTTGGCCCACTCCACATCGCCTGCGTTCGGCCTGCACCCAAGTCGCGATTTGTGTCGTCTGCCAGGCATGTGTTTGAGAACACCATACCGCTCCGTAGCAGCACGGCTTGCCGGCGGGGCGATCTTGAGGGCGACCCGCGGGCAAGCCCGGCTGCTACGGGGACGGCGTTAGCCGGCTGGTTTTTGATTTGGCTTTTGATCTTGGTGCGCGATAGCCCAGACAACGCCAAACGCGACTTGGGTGCAGGCTGAATGGAGGTCTCGCGTAGTGGGCCAAGCGGCAGGATGCCGCGCGAGGCGCGGGGCCATGGATGGCCCATTCGCGCCGGGCTCACGGAGCGGGACCTTCGTTCAGGAAGTCTGACGAAGTCAGACCCAAACCAGGAGCAGGACCCCTTGGTTACTTGGGGGTCTTTTCCAAGTAACCCGGCGAAGCCGGAACGCTTCTGCCGTTAGGCAGAATCACCATCTCAGCTTCACCCGAGATATCAAGTAATTTCACAAAGCGGTCAGGCGACCGAAGCCGCTACTTGCTACCACTACTGGACGACCCACCAGAACTCCCACCAGCCCCGCTACTATTACCCCCATCCTGGCCACCACTGCCATTGGTCCCATTATTCCCGCCCATTCCCTTGGTCCCAGGCGTCGAAGTCTTCGGCGTCGTGGTCGAACCATCAGTATTCTGCCCCATGCTCGAACTGCTCGAACGAGGCCCGTTGGTGTTGGTATCGACCGGATCGGTCGGCCCGGTCGAGCCCGCAAACGCCGAGCCTGTCGCAACGCCCAGCAAGCCTGCCAACGTCAGCGCCGTCAATTTCCTGGTGATCATGATGTGAATCCTTTTGTGGTCATGGATACACATTGGTCCGGGCGCCGGGCCCGGACGTGCCGTGATACCGACCAACGGTCCACTCACCCCGGATATCGATAGGCCTGCGGCACATGCTCTGCGATGAACGCCTGAGTGTGCGCAAGAAACGCCGTGTGCAGCTTCGACACCGGCCCGTGGATCGGCAGCAGCATCGCGAAATCCATCTCGATGGCCGGCTCGAAGGTCTTGAACACGATACCGTTGCCCCGGTAATTCACCGCGCTCAAGGCGTCGGTCAGCGCTACGCCCAGGCCATGCTCGACGAACTCGCACATCGGCTGCGACAGCTGGGTTTCCAGGCGCAGTTCGCGCTCCACGCCGTGGGCGGCGAAGATCGTGTCGATCTGCTGGCGTGAACCGATGGAGTGCGGATAGGAAATGAACGGCTCGTCGCGCAGGTCTTCCGGCACGATCACCTCTTTCTCGCACAGCCGGTGCCCCGCGGGCAGGGCGCAGAGCATGCGGGTGGCGATCAGTTGTTCCGAGCGAGGGCTGGGGTAGGTGTTGGGCAACACGATGATGCCCAGGTCGCAGCGCTGGCCGACCATCAGTTCAATCACCTGCGAGGAGGAGTGCACCACCAGCGAGATGTGCACGCCCTCGTGTTCGGCCATGAACGAGGCGATCACCCGTGGCATGAAGATCAGGCCCATGGCCGGGGCACAGGCGATGTGCAGCGAGCCGCGCTTGAGGCTGCGGATGTCCTGGGCGGTGCGGGCGATGCGTTCGACACCCACCAGCGAACGCTGCACTTCCTGATACAGCGTCATGGCTTCGGGGGTGGGTTGCAGGCGGCCCTTGACCCGGTCGAACAACTCAAAGCCGATGTCTTCTTCAAGGCTTGCGATCAGTCGCGTCGCTGCCGGTTGCGAAATGTGCAGCATTTCCGCTGCGCGGGTGACGGTCTGGCCGAGAATCACGGCCCGAAAAGCTTCCAGCTGTCGAAGATTCATCCTGAAATCCCATAACAAAAAAACATGACAGGCGAAAAATAAAGCATTTTTCACACCATTGCCCGGCTACTAGCATCGCTTTACCGGAGTTATATGCCATGCAGGCCAAGTAGTTGATCATGGACAAGACTGATGTAATCGTCGTCGGTGGCGGGTTGGTGGGTATGTCCATTGCGTATGGACTGGTCCTGGCTGGCCGCCGCGTGACCGTGCTGGACGAAGGCGATGATGCGCTGCGCGCCGCGCGCGGCAATTTCGGTCTGCTGTGGGTGCAGGGCAAGGGCTATCGCAACAGCCCTTATGCGGCCTGGACCCGGCAATCCGTGGCGCTCTGGCCGCGCTTGAACGAACTGCTCCACGCCGACACCGGCATCGACCTGCACCTGCGCCAGCCTGGCGGCTTTCAGCTGTGCATGGACGACGCCGAGCTTGCCGAAGAAACCCGTCGCCTGAAATGGCTGAACGATGCGTTTCGCGGCGATTATCCCTTCGAAATTCTCGACCCCGCGCAATTGAAAAAGCGCCTGCCCGGTATCGGCCCGGGCGTGGTGGGCGCCTGCTATTCGCCCATGGATGGCCACGTCAATCCGCTCAAGCTTTTGCGCGCGCTGTATATGGCGTGTCGTGCGCGCGGGGTGACCATCGTCAACGGTCAGAGCGTGAATGCCATCGACCAGCACATCAACGGGTTTCAGGTGCGCAGTGCCGACTACCGTTTCGACGCCGAGTATCTGGTGCTCGCCGCCGGCCTTGGCAATCGTCCGCTGGGTGAAATGCTCGGCTTGAACGTGCCGGTGCGGCCCAACCGCGGGCAGATTCTGGTCACCGAACGCCTGCAACCGTTTCTCCATTACCCCACCACCTACGTGCGCCAGACCGACGAAGGCACGGTGCAACTGGGCGACTCGCTGGAGGCGACCGGTTTCGACGATCGCACCAGCAGCCCGGTCATGGCCGAAATCGCTGCGCGGGCAGTGAAGTGTTTTCCGCGCCTTGAGAACGTCAGGATGGTGCGCGCCTGGGGCGCCTTGCGCGTGCTCAGTTCCGATGGCTATCCGATTTATGAGGCCGCCCACGACAGCCCCGGCGCGTTCGTCGTCACCTGCCACAGCGGCGTGACCCTGGCCGCCGCCCATGCGCTGCGCATCGCGCCGTGGATTGCCGGCGAGCTGGACGAGCCAGCCATCGCGCCGTTCAACCTCGCCCGTTTCAAGGACAATCGCGAGGTGCGCTATGCCCACTGAAGCGCTCTTTCGTCATCTGCAGCACACCGGGCGCCAAGTGCGCATCGAGTTCGAAGGCCGGGCCCTTAACGTGCCGGCGGATGTTTCGCTGGCTGCCGCATTGTTGGCCCATGACATCGGCCACACCCGCGACAGCGCGGTCAACGGCAGGCCTGGGGCGCCCTATTGCATGATGGGGGTGTGCTTCGAGTGCCTGGTGGAGGTCGACGGCCAGGCCAACTGCCAGGCGTGTCTGATCCAGGTCGAGGAGGGCATGTCGGTGCGCCGCCAGCGCGGGGCCCGTGAGCTGTTGATCGATCATGAGCAGGACGAGGAGGCGACCCATGAGTGATTCGCGAGTGGACCTGATCGTCATCGGCGCGGGGCCTGCGGGCATCAGCGCAGCGCTCGAAGCCAGTGCACGCGGGCTCAAGGTGGTGCTGCTGGACGAGCAACGCCAGCCAGGCGGGCAGATCTACCGCAATGTCGCGCAGGCCGATGAACGCAGCCGCAGGATTCTGGGCGGCGATTACACCGCCGGCCTTGCACTGGTCGAGGCCCTGAAGGCCAGTGATGTGCGTTATGTCCCGAACGCTGCAGTCTGGCAGGTCACTGACGAGCACCGGGTGCACGTGCTGCTCAATGGCAATGCTCGGATTTTGCAGGGGCGCCAGGTGCTGATCGCCACCGGCGCCATGGAGCGGCCGATGCCGATTCCCGGCTGGACCTTGCCCGGGGTAATGACTGCCGGTGCCGGGCAGATTCTGCTCAAGAGCGCGGCGATGGTGCCGCAGGGCCCGGTGGTGCTGGCCGGCTGCGGGCCGTTGTTGTATTTGCTGGCGGTGCAGTACCTGCGCGCCGGGATTCACATCGAAGCGTTGGTCGATACCAGCGAGCAGCGCGAAGCCTTCAGGCATCTGGGCGAGTTGCGCGCAGCCTTGGCCGGCTGGCCTGATCTGCTCAAGGGCCTGACCCTGCTGGCAAAGCTCAAGTGGGCCGGTGTGCGCCATTACCGCGCCGCGCGCAACCTGCGCGTAGAGGGCGAGCGGCGCGCCGAGGCGCTGAGCTTTGACAGCCAAGGGCAGTCGCACAAGGTCTGGGCCTCGCTGATCCTGTTGCATCAGGGTGTGGTACCCAACACTCAGATCAGCCAGTCGCTGCGCGCCGAGCACCAGTGGGACGAACAGCAACTGTGCTGGGCTGCCCGCCGCGACAGCTGGGGCGAAACCAGCGTGGCGGGCATTTTCATCGCCGGTGACGGTGGCGCCATCGGCGGCGCCAAAGCGGCAGCCAGCCAGGGGCGTCTGGCCGCGCTGGCGATCGCCCATCGCTTGCACAAGCTTAATGACGGCCAGCTACAGTCACTCGCCAAGCCCTGGCAACAGCGGCTGCGCAAGCAGACTGCCGCGCGCCCGCTGATCGACGCGCTGTATCGCCCGCAACCGGCCAACCGCATCCCCGGGGACGACACCATCGTCTGCCGCTGCGAGGAAGTCAGCGCCGGGGCGATTCGCGGTTATGTCGATATGGGCTGTCTGGGCCCCAATCAGGCCAAGGCCTTCGGCCGCTGCGGCATGGGCCCGTGTCAGGGCCGCCAGTGCGGGCTGAGCGTCACCGAAATCATCGCCGAGCATCGCAACGTCGCTGCCAGCGAAGTGGGTTACTACCGCATTCGTCCGCCTCTCAAACCTATTACGTTGGGCCAGATGGCGGGGGAGCGTGAGTTCGATTTGTCTGTTTTTTCACCCTTGAAAAGGATTCCGTCATGAGCACCCCGATTCATCGCATCGAGAGCAACCCACGCCTGAGCCGCAGCGTGGTGCACAACGGTGTGGCCTATCTGGCCGGCATCGTCGCCGCGGACTGCAGCCAGGACATCCGTGGCCAGACCCGCCAGGTGCTGGCCCGCGTCGACGAGTTGCTGGCCGCATCCGGCAGTGACAAGAGCCGCCTGCTCAGCGTGCAGATCTGGCTCAAGGACATGACCGCCGATTTCGCCGGCATGAACGAGACCTGGAGCGCCTGGGTCGATGCCGCGCAGACCCCGGCACGGGCGACCTGCCAGGTGCAGTTCGACGACCCTGAGATTCTGGTGGAGATCATCGTCACCGCAGCGGTTTAACCGTTGCAGGGCAGGGCGCCGTTTATAGAGCGCTCGCCCACTGCGTTCACATTGCTGCTGCCATAACGGGTGTTTTCCTCATGGAGAGGACGCCCGACCTGAACAACAACGTTTGGAGCTTTGCATGAACATCAAGACCCTCATCGGCACCCTGAGCCTGGCTTCTGTGTTTGCCTTCAATGCCCACGCCGCCGACGCCCCGATCAAATTGGGCATCGAGGCCGCGTATCCGCCATTCGCTTCCAAGACCGCTGACAACCAGATCGTCGGGTTCGACTACGACATCGGCCAAGCCCTGTGCGCCGAGATGAAAGTCAAATGCGAGTGGAAGGAAAACGACTTCGACGGCCTGATTCCCGCGCTCAAGGTGAAAAAGGTCGATGCGATCATCTCGTCGATGTCGATCACCCCGGAACGCATGAAGTCGGTGGACTTCACCAACCGCTACTACCGCATCCCGGCGCGGCTGGTGGTGCGCAAGAGCAGCGGTATTACCGAGGTCCCGGCCCAGCTCAAGGGCCTGCGCATCGGCGTGCAGCGCGCCACCAACTTCGAGCGCTACGTGACCGACAAATTCGTCCCGGCCGGTGCCACCATCGTCAGCTACGCGTCGCAGAACGAAGTCTTCCTCGACCTGCTGGGCGGGCGCATCGACGCCACCGTCGCAAGCTCGGTGGTGATTGACGAATCGCTGCTGAAAAAGCCTGAAGGCAAGGACTACACCTTCGCCGGCCCCGCGTTCACCGAAGAACAGTACTTCGGCACCGGCATCGGCGTGGCCGTGCGCAAGGGCGACCCGCTGCAGGAGCGCTTCAACCAAGCCCTGGCCACCATCCGCGCCAATGGCACCTACGCGAAGATCGAGAAGAAGTACTTCGATTTCGATATTTATGGGGAGTGAGGTTGCGATAGCAGTACGGCTTGCGGGCTGTGGCGCTTGTAAGATCGCCCCGCGGGCAAGCCCGGCTGCTACGTGACTTGGTGGTGTTCACACAACCTGTGTTCGCCACATGACCCGTAGCAGCACGGCTTGCCGGCGGGGCGGTCTCGAGAACGCTGTCGCCGGCAAGCCGGACTGCTACGAGGAGCTGGTGTATGCGCAGGCTTATCCCGCCCGCTGCACACTCACTATCCCGTGCTCCAGCATCGTCGCCAGGAACACGTCGATCTTGTTGCGCAGGTGATCTTCCATCAACGCTCTCAACTTCTTGCTCTCGCCCTTTTTCAGGTAGGTGAGCATCTGTTCGTGTTCGTTGATTGCCTGCTGCCAGCGCCCCGGCGTGGGGTTGAGGCGGCGGCGGACGTGGCGCAGGCGGGCGTTGAGGTTGTTGAACATCTCCGACAGCACCTGATTGTCCGCCACCCGCAGAATCTTCAGGTGAATCTGCTGGTTCAGCTCGAAGTAGCTGGCCAGATCATTCTGCTCGTGGGAGAGGCGCATGGCGGCCTGCAGGGCTTCCAGTTCGGCGATGTCAGCCGCTGAAATCTTCTGACAGGCCTGTTCGCCCGACAGCCCCTCCAGCGCGGCGAGCAGGGTCAGCATGTTGGCCGCTTCTTCCAGGCTCACGCTGGCGACCTTCGCCCGGCGCGTCGCGGAAATCTCCACCAGACCTTCCCGCGCGAGCACCTTGATCGCTTCGCGCAGCGGCGTGCGGGACACTTCCAGCTGCTCGCACAGCGCGCGCTCGGACAGCGGAGCGCCGGGCATCAGTTCACCGCTGATGATGCGTCCGCGCAGGGCCGCATAGGCGATCTCGTTGATATTGCCGCCTTCGCTGGTGTGGCCCACTTTGTTGTTCTCGGACATCAGTCCATCTCCATCGGTATCCCGTAATGGTCCGTTCAGGCTGGAAGGGATTATCTGGGTGATCGGGAAAAATTTCCACGTAAAACCTAGGTTTGAAGGCGCTATTCCCGTTTTTAAAGGGTTTAGACAGCGATTGCTGTTCGTCGGCAGCGTCATTTTTCTGCAAAAAAGCCTTGCGCTGAAAAAATCGAAGCCTATATTTGGGATGCCAAAACATAAAAATGGTATCCCAAAAATAAAAAGGTGCTCCTATGACTGCTCCCGTTTCCGCCTCATCCGCACCGCCTGAATCCTGCGTTCAGGATGCCCCGGAAATTCTCTTGCAACGCGACGGCGGCATTGCCACGGTCGTGCTCAATCGTCCGCACAAACTCAACGCCACCACCTTGTCGATGTGGAAGCTGTTGGACGACACCATCACCGCGCTGGACGCCGACGACAGCGTGCGCTGCATCGTCATTCGTGGCGCAGGCACCAAGGCGTTCGGCCCCGGCAATGACATCAGCGAATTCGAAACCCATCGCGGCAACCAGGCGCTGGCCCGCCGATACGGCCCGGTGATGCACAGCGCGCTGCGCGCCATCGCCAACTGCCGACATCCGCTGGTGGCGATGATTCATGGCATCTGCGTCGGCGGCGGGCTGGGGATCGCTTCGCTGTGCAATATCCGCATCTGTGGCGAATCCAGCCGCTTCGGCGTGCCGGTCAACAAGCTGGGGCTGGCAATGTCCCACGACGAAATGAGCGGCCTGATGCGCATCGCCGGCCCCGACGTGACCCTGGAAATGCTCCTCGAAGGCCGCGTGTTCGGCGCCGCCGAAGCACTGCACAAACGGATCGTCAGCCGCGTGGTGGCCGATGCCGAGGTCGAGGAACAGGCGTTGCTCAGCGCCCGTCGCATCGCCGATGGCGCTCCGCTGGTGGCGCGCTGGCACAAGCAGTTCGTGCAGCGCTCGCTCGACCCCACGCCGCTGAGCGCCGAGGAGTACGACGAGGCGTTCGACTGCTTCGCCACCGAGGATTTCCAGATCGGTTATCAGGCCTTCCTGGCCAAACGCACACCTGTATTCGGAGGTAAATGAGATGGCCGGTCCATTGCAAGGCATGAAAGTCATCGAGCTGTCGCACATCATGTCCGGCCCGATTTGCGGGATGATGCTGGCCGACATGGGCGCCGACGTGATCAAGGTCGAGAAAATGGACGGTGACGACTGCCGCCGTTTTGCGCCGATTCTGGAGCATGGCGAGTCGGCCTCATTCATGATCCTCAACCGCAACAAGCGCGACATCGCCCTGAACTTGAAAACCGAAGGCGGCAAGGAAGTGCTGCGGCGCATGCTGGCCGATGCCGATGTGGTCACCGAGAACTACCGCAAGGGCACCATGGAAAAACTGGGGCTGGGTTACGAGACCCTCAAGCAGCTCAATCCGGGCCTGATTTATTGCTCCGTATCGGGGTATGGCCGCACCGGGCCTTACGCTGACAAGGGCGGCTTCGACCTGATCGCCCAGGGCCTGTCGGGCCTGATGAGTTCCACCGGTGAGCCGGGCCAGGCGCCGATCAAGGCCGGCTCGCCCATTGCCGACATCAATGCGGGTATTCTCGCCGCGCTGGGCATTGCTGCCGCCTACGCCCATAAACAGAAAACCGGCGTGGGGCAGGTGGTCGATACCTCGCTGCTGGAGGCCGGTTTCCAGCAGATGTACTGGCCGGCGGCGAACTACTTCTCTGAAGGCGTGATCCTGCCGAAGATGGGCTCTGCCAACTCCACCAGCACGCCGTACCAGGCGTTTCAGACCAGAGACGGCTGGATCAACATCGGCGCTGCCAACCAGGGCAACTACGAGCGGCTGTTGCAGGTGCTCGATGCGCCGCACATCAGCGACGACCCGCGTTTTGCCACTAACGTGCTGCGCATGAACAACCGCGAGGCGCTGGTGGCGCTGATCACCGAATGCCTGTCCCACGACACCACCGATAGCTGGGTCAAGCGACTTGACGCCGCGGGCCTGCCCGTGGGCGCGGTGCTGGACATCTCCCAGGCGGTGGAACATCCGCAGATCCTCGAACGCGAGATGATCGTCGAAACCCATCACCCGGTGACAGGCGCGGCGCGCAGCATCGCCTTGCCGATCCACTTTTCCGAAACCCCGAAACAGGTCAACCGGCCTTCGCCGCTGTTGGGCGAGCACACCCTGGAAATTCTGGCCGAGTACGGCTTCGATGCCGGGCAGATCGAGGAGCTGCGCCTGCAAGGGGCGATTCTCGAACGTTGAGCCCTGATCCACCCCAAGTGAACAACTACAAGAAAGACACTGAGGATCGCAAACATGAACAGGCTAAAGATCAAGGCCACCACCGTCGTCATGATGATGCTGTGCCTGATGTACTTCATCACCTACGTCGACCGGGTCAACGTCAGCACGGCGGCCGGGCAGTTCAGCGCAGAACTTGGGCTGAGCAACACGCAATTGGGCTTTATCTTCTCGGCCTTCGCCTACCCGTACATGGTGTTTCAGTTTATTGGCGGCTGGGTCAGCGATCGATACGGCGCCAAGCGCACGTTGATCGTCTGTGCCTTTATATGGGCAGGCGCCACGGTGCTGACCGGCATGGCGGGCGGTTTCCTGAGCCTGGTCGCCGCGCGCATGTTGCTGGGGCTGGGGGAGGGCGCAACCTTCCCGGCATCGACCAGCGCCATGGCCGCGTGGGTCAGCCCTGACAAACGCGGCTTCGCCCAAGGCATCACCCACGCGGCCGCCCGTTTGGGCAATGCCTGTGCGCCACTGATCGTGGCGGCCCTGATGACGGCCTATGACTGGCGTTTCTCGTTCTACCTGCTGGGCGCCTTGAGTTTCGGCTGGGTGGTGCTGTGGTACGTGACCTACACCGAAAAACCGGCCGATCATCCGCGCATCACGCCGCAGGAGCTGGCTGTGCTGCCTGCGCCCAAGCCGCGTCGGGTGGACGCCCCTGGGACTTACGGGCGCCTGTTCAAGCGCATGCTGCCGGTCTCCAGCGTGTACTTCTGCTACAACTGGATTCTCTGGCTGATGCTCAGCTGGATTCCGATGTACTTCATGCACAACTACCAGATGAACATCAAAAACGCCGTGCTGTTCACCTCTGGGGTGTTCTTCGCGGGCGTGGTGGGCGACCTGTTGGGCGGGATGATCAGCGACAGGTTGCTGCGCAAGACCGGCAACGTGAAGCTGGCCCGCAGTTATCTGGTGGCGGTGTGCATGGCTTGTACCGGGCTGTCGCTGATTCCGGTGCTGCTGTTCCAGGAGCCGATGTATTCGCTGATCTTCCTGGCCATGGCGCTGTTCTTCAATGAAATGACCGTGGGCCCGATGTGGGCCGTGCCGATGGACATTGCCTCGGACCGCGCCGGTACCGCCAGCGGCATCATGAACGGCACCGCTGCCACCGCGACGATCATCAGCCCTGTGCTGGCGGGCTATCTGATTGACCAGACCGGCAACTGGGCGCTGCCGTTCCTGATTTCCATCGGCGTGCTGGCGTTCGGTGTGTTGATGACCTTCACCATGAAGCCGCAGAACGCTTTCGTGGCAGATCAGGGCGCTGCGCCGCAAAACTTCGACACACTTCAGGCGCGAGATGCGGTCGTCAAATGACGGGGATTTTTCGGCAACCCGCGTACGGCGCGGCTTTTGCGACATATAACTGTCATAAAAGCCCTGAAAACAGGCTTTGAAACCACCCGCCAATGGCCAGAAGTGGCGCATTGATATTAATTTTCAAAAAACTAGACAACCCCCGGTTTCCCCCGTGAAACCGGGGGTTTCGCTTTTACAGGCTGTAGGAAATCGGCTACGGAAATGTCCCTGATTTGGCCGCTGTCCCCGGACTGTCATCAAACAGAAATGTTTGAGGTTTTAAATCTGCATCGGGTCTTCAACTGCGACCACAAACACACACTCTCTTGTTGAGGTATTGCCGTGAATCTGCTGACAAAAACACGCCTGTCGCTCCTGCTGGCTTCGATGTGCCTGACTGGAATGGCACACGCTACGGACGTCACTGGTGCTGGTTCGAGCTTCGTGTTCCCCGTCATCTCCAAATGGGCCACCGAGTACAGCGCAAAATCCGGCAACAAGGTTAACTACCAGTCGATCGGTTCGGGCGGTGGTATCGCTCAGATCAAGGCAGCCACCGTTGACTTCGGTGCTTCCGACGCCCCTCTGAAAGCCGAAGATCTGCAAGCCAGCGGCCTGGGCCAGTTCCCAAGCGTGATCGGCGGTATCGTACCGGTCATCAACGTCGAAGGCGTTGAAGGCGGCAAGCTGGAGCTGGACGGCAAGACGCTGGCCGACATCTTCCAGGGCAAGATCACCAAGTGGAACGATCCTGCGATCGCCAAGCTGAACTCGGGCCTGAAACTGCCTGAAACCAACATCACCGTCGTTCACCGTTCGGACGGTTCGGGTACTTCGTTCAACTTCACCAACTACCTGAGCAAAGTCAGCCCAGAGTGGAAATCGGCTGTCGGCGAAGGTTCTGCCGTTCAGTGGCCAGTGGGTGTAGGTGGCAAGGGTAACGAGGGTGTGGCTGCCTACGTCAAGCAGATCAAAGGTTCGATCGGCTACGTGGAATTCGCCTACGCCAAGACCAACAACATCGCTTACGCCAAGCTGCAGAACTCGGCTGGCAAAGTGGTTGAGCCTAGCGCCAAGACCTTCGCCGCCGCTGCTGCGACCGCCGACTGGGCCAGCGCCAAGGACTTCAACCTGATCATGACCAACGCCCCGGGCGCTGAAGCATGGCCAATCACTGCGACCACCTGGATCATCATGTACAAGCAGCCGAAGAAGGCTGACGAAAGCAAGGCTGCTTTCGACTTCTTCAAGTGGTCCCTGGAAAACGGCCAGGCTCACGCCGAGTCGCTGGACTACGTACCACTGCCTAAAGAGCTGGTTGCCAAGATCGAAACCTACTGGAAAGCCGAGTTCAAGTAAAAACTCGACGTCATCCGGCTTACCCCTGTCATCGAGCGCTCGGTGACAGGGTTTCTTTTCGAGTGGACCCAACATGACTGAGAACACCCAATATATGTCCGCTGCTATTCCGGATGTCGAATCCGAGAGCGAAAAACGAGCGGCCCGCGATCACAAGCACGACGCCTGGTTCAGGCGCATCATGCTGGGCGCGGCTTTGTTGGTTCTGCTGTTGCTGGCGAGCATCGCCGGCTCGACGCTGTGGGGCGGGGCCCTGGCGTTCAAGACCTTTGGTTTCGAATTTCTTACCAGTACCGAATGGGATGCGGTCAACGGCCATTTCGGTGCATTGGTTCCGATCTACGGCACGCTGGTCACCTCCTTTCTCGCGCTGCTGATCGCCGTACCGGTGAGTTTCGGCATCGCGATTTTTCTGACTGAAGTGGCGCCGCCATGGCTGCGTACACCGATCGCTTCGGCCGTCGAACTCTTGGCGGGCATTCCTTCGATCATCTACGGCATGTGGGGCCTGTTCGTGTTCGGCCCGTTCATGGCCGCGCACCTGGCACCGTGGATCAACGATAACCTCGGCGCTCTGCCGCTGATCGGCCCGATCTTCCAGGGCCCGCCGCTGGGTATCGGCATGCTGACCGCCGGTATCGTGCTGGCGATCATGATCATTCCGTTCATTACCTCGGTCATGACCGAAGTGTTCCGCACCGTGCCGGTGGCCCTGAAAGAATCGGCTTACGCACTGGGCGGCACCACCTGGGAAGTGGTCTGGGACATCGTCCTGCCTTACACCCGTACTGCGGTGGTCGGCGGTGTGTTCCTGGGTCTGGGTCGCGCACTGGGTGAAACCATGGCGGTGACCTTCGTACTGGGTAACGCCCATCAGTTCTCCGCATCGCTGATGATGCCGAGCAGCTCGATTGCCTCGGTGATCGCCAACGAGTTCAGTGAGGCCTACACCGACCTGCACCGTTCCTCGCTGATCGCCCTGGGCTTCCTGCTGTTCGTCGTCACCTTCATCGTACTGGCCATCGCCCGTCTGATGCTGTCTCGTCTGTCGCGCAAGGAGGGTGTATGAGCAAGGTAGACAACGAAAACCTGTACCGCATGCGGGCACTGAAAAACAACATCGCGATGTTGCTCAGCTGCGGCGCTACCCTGTTCGGCCTGCTGTGGCTGGTGTGGATTCTGATCACCACCATCGTCAACGGCTTCGAAGCGCTGAACCTGCGCCTGTTCACCGAGATGACCCCGCCGCCGGGCGCGTCGGGCGGTCTGGCCAACGCCTTCTACGGCAGCATTCTGATGTCCGGCCTGGGCCTGATCATCGGTACGCCGATCGGCCTGATGGCCGGTATCTGGCTGGCCGAGTTCGCCCGCCACACCAAACTGGGCAACGCGGTGCGCTTCATCAACGACATCCTGCTGTCGGCGCCTTCGATCGTGCTCGGCCTGTTCGTCTACACCGCCGTGATCCTGCCGATCAGCGCGATGACCGATCACCGCGTCGGCTTCTCCGCCTTTGCCGGTGCGATCGCCCTGGCGCTGCTGGTGATTCCGGTCGTGGTGCGTACTACCGATGAAATGATGCAGCTGCAACCAGCCACCATGCGCGAAGCCGCGCTGGCCCTGGGTGTGCCGCAGTGGAAGCTGACCCTGCAGATCGTCCTGCGTGCCGCCCGTGCCGGTGTGGTCACCGGTATCCTGCTGGCGCTGGCGCGCATCACCGGCGAAACCGCGCCGCTGCTGTTCACCGCCTTCGGTAACCAATTCTGGAGCGGCGATATCCTCAAACCGATCGCCAGCATTCCGGTCGTGATCTTCCAGTACGCCATGAGCCCGTTCGACGACTGGCACTCTCTGGCCTGGGCCGGCGCCCTGATCATGACACTGTTCGTACTGGTGCTGAGCCTCAGCTCCCGTCTCCTTCTTCTGCGCAATAAGGCGTCCTGATGAACAATCTTTCTCTTGCCGACGAAAAAACCAAGATCCAGGTACGCAACCTCGACTTCTTCTACAACGGCCACCAGTCGTTGAAGAACATCAACATGACCATCCCCGAGAAGCGCATCACCGCGATCATCGGGCCGTCGGGTTGCGGCAAGTCGACCATGTTGCGCGTGTTCAACCGCATCTACTCGATGTACCCGAAACTGGAAGCCAAGGGCGAAGTGCTGCTCAACGGTGAAAACATCCTGGCCCCTGGCTACTCGATGAACCGTCTGCGCAGCCACGTCGGCATGGTGTTCCAGAAGCCGGTGCCGTTCCCGATGACCATCAAGGACAACATCTCCTACGCGGTCAAACACCACGAGAAGCTCAACCGTCGCGAGATGGAAGAGCGCGTCGAGGAAGCCCTGCGTGGCGCGGCGCTGTGGGATGAAGTGAAGGACAAGCTGGACAAGAACGCCCAGGGCCTGTCCGGTGGTCAGCAGCAGCGTCTGTGCATCGCCCGCACCATTGCCCTGCGTCCGCAGGTCCTGCTGCTGGACGAACCGACCTCGGCACTGGACCCGATCTCCACCGGGCGTATCGAGCAGCTGATCACTGAACTGAAAGAACAGTTCACCGTGGTCATCGTGACCCACAACATGCAACAGGCCGCGCGCTGCTCGGACTACACCGCGTTCATGTTCCTGGGCGAACTGATCGAACACGGCGACACCGACACCATCTTCACCAAGCCGACCAAGACCCAGACCGAAGACTACATCACCGGTCGTTTCGGTTAAGTCGCAATCGCTCGATCCCACCCGTAGCAGTCCGGCTTGCCGGCGACAGCGTTCTCAAGGACGCTCCCGCCGGCAAGCCGGACTGCTACGGGTTTTTACATTCTGCACGATCTGCCTCTGGCCGAAGGCCGTGGGAGCCGGCTTGCTGGCGAATGCGATTGATCGGCACTCTCTTCGGCGATCGACACATTGCTTTCGCCAGCAAGCCGGCTCCCACAGGGTGCTGTTCAGCCAATCGGCGCAGGCGGCACCGCGCTGTGATCGCCCATGAACTGCTCCAGCCGCTTGCGCAGCCAGCGCTCGGCCGGGTCGGTGTCCATCACGCTCAGCCAGACCATCGACAATTCCAGATTCGGCGTAATGAACGGCAACGGCTCGCCGCGCAACATGCCGGTCTTGTTCATCGCCAGGGTCAGGTGATCGGGCAGGTTGCACAACAGATCCGTCCCCGCCATCAACGCAGGCAGCGTGCTGTATTGCGGCACCGACAACACGGCCGTGCGCTTGCGTCCGATCGCCGCCAGCCACTCATCGGCGAAGCTGGAAATGTTCGCCACGTGAGACACCACCACATGGGGTCGCGAGCAGTATTCATCCAGGGTCAGCGGCTCGCGCGCATCATCGGCGCGCACCACCATCGGCTGCACCGTGCGCAGCAACTTGCGCTTGGCGTTGGCGGGCAGCTCGCGGGTCAGGCACACGGCCACGGTGATCTCCCCGGACATCAGCAGTTCCGAGACATTCCAGTAGTTGACCTGCTTGATCACGATCACGATGCCCGGCGCCTCCTCGCGGATGGCCCGCAGCAAGGGCGGCATCAGGCTGTATTCGACGTCGTCGGACAGGCCGATGCGAAAGGTCATGTCACTGCTGGCCGGGTCGAAATCCCGGGTCAGGCTCAGTGCCACCGACATCGCATCCAGGGCAGGGGAAAGGTGATTGATGATCTCGTTGGCCCGCGCCGTCGGCTCCATGCGGTGGCCGACGCGGATGAACAGTGGATCATTGAACAGCGCCCGCAGACGGTTTAGCGCGGCACTGATGGTCGGCTGGCCCAGAAACAGCTTCTCGGCGGCACGGGTCACGTTGCGCTCCTGCATCAAGGTTTCGAACACCACCATCAGGTTGATATCGGCCTTGCGCAGTTCGTTGCGGTTCATGAAGCGTCCTCGTTGCCAGCCGGGTTTTCAGGCAAACCGGCGAAATGATGGGCGACAGTTTATGAAGGGCGGTTGCTTCGCGTCCAGTGTAAGGGGATGTTTCATCGCCCAGTCGAATTCACCGCCACCCTTCTTGCCGGACGCGATCTCCCTGTAGGAGCGAATTCATTCGCGAATGGCCGGGGCAGGCGACGCAGCTGTTTCGCCTGTTAGATCATTCGCGAATGAATTCGCTCCTACAGAGGATTTTCACCGTGGCGCATGCTTACTGAACTTCCCGCCAACCTCACCAGTCAGCACTTGAACGCTCACCCTGAGGTAGCAGCCATGCAGATTTCCCTGAAAGGCCAGGTCGCACTGGTCACCGGCGCCAGCTCCGGCCTCGGCGCGAGCGCCGCCAAGGCCCTGGCTGACAGCGGTGCGGCAGTGGTGCTCAACTACCACTCCGAAGCTGAACCTGCGCAAAAGCTCGCCGAGCAGATCATCGCCGCAGGCGGCCAGGCCATCGCCGTTGGCGCCGACGTGTCGAAAGAGGCTGACGTCGAAACCCTGTTCGCCGAAACCCTCAAGTCGTTCGGCCGGCTGGACATCCTGGTCGCCAACTCCGGCCTGCAAAAGGACGCCGCGATCACCGAGATGACCCTCGATCAATGGAACACCGTGCTCAACGTCAACCTCACCGGCCAGTTCCTCTGCGCCCGCGCGGCCTTGCGCCAGTTCGCCAGGCAGCAGATTCGCCCCGACATTTCCCGCGCCCTGGGCAAGATCATCCACATGAGTTCGGTGCATCAGGTCATTCCTTGGGCCGGACACGTCAACTACGCAGCGTCCAAGGGCGGCGTCGATTTGCTGATGCGCAGCATCGCCCAGGAAGTCGGCGAACAGCGCATCCGCGTCAACAGCATCGCCCCGGGCGCTATCCGCACGCCGATCAACACCCAGGCCACCACCGGCGACGCCGAAAAGAGCCTGCTCAAACTCATCCCCTACGGCCGCGTCGGCGAACCCGAAGATGTCGCCAACGCCGTGGTCTGGCTGGCCTCGGATGCCTCCGATTATGTACATGGCACCACGCTGTTCATCGATGGCGGAATGAGTCTGTACCCCGGTTTTCGCGATAACGGATGAAGGAGATGCGACATGAGCCATGCATTCAAGAAAGGTGATCACGTGCGCTGGAATTCCGACGTGGGGCATGTGGTCGGCGTCGTCACCAAGGTCGTGACCCATGACGTGGAGTTCATGGGACGCACCCGTCATGCCTCGAAAGATGAGCCACAGTACGAGGTGAAAAGCGACAAGACCGGGCATCTGGCGATGCATAAAGAGGAGGCGCTCCAAAAGATTTGATTCGCGCACAGACCTCCATAGCAGTACGGCTTGTCTGAGGAAACGGTATGCCAGGCACGACAGTTTTGACTGACACACCGCGACCGTCGGCAAGCCGCGCTGCTACGGTACTCGCGTGGCCATTGGTTCAGGCAGGGATGCCATGGACAGGCGTCCGTAGGAAAATTCACTGCCACCCTGTAGTCCCGCTCCTGATTTTCTACCGCCTCTTTTTAGAGACCGGATCCTTGAGTAGGTTGTCGGCTTTATTTTGCAGTATCAAGGATGCTAGGCAATGCGACCGATTTTCAGTTTTGCATGGGCTGCAGCGCAGCGAATCTATGATCCCGCTAACTCAAGTGCAAAAGTCGCTCAAATGATAGGCGGGAACGTAGCAGTAAATATCAACAGTCCGGATCCCAAGGTGCGCTGGGAAAATACTTGCGCTGTCCGCATGAGTTATATCTTGAATGAATCAGGGATGCTTATACCGCAAATACCAAAAGAAACCGTTTCTGGAGCCGACAAGCGACAATATTTCTACCGGGTAAGAGATCTCATCACATTTCTTGGATTTCGCTGGGGAAAGCCTGATGTCATCAAATTCCCTACCTCACCAGACATCATGGCAGGCAGAAAAGGGCTGATTCTTTTTGAGGTGTCCGGGTGGTCAGATGCGCAGGGGCACGCGACTTTGTTTGATGGTCGAAATTGCTATGATCAGTGTTACTTCAATCAACCAGAGGCGTTGTACCGCACGGATAAAGCGAATTTTTGGAGCTTGAAATGACCACAAGTCGGACTGCTCTGTATACCGCTTTGATGATCAGTACCTTCCTGTCTATCTGTCAGGCTCAGGAACAAAATCGCAATTCTCCACAAGCCGGTGCCCGCACCTATTCGATCAATTACAAGGACATGGTCCTGGCCACTTGTATTGCCACTGCTTACAAAAAAGACCCTGGCGCAGCCAAGGACGCGGGCAGTAGCATCAGTGCACTACGGGACTGGACTTACTTTGACCTTGATCAGGCGACCAATCCCATTCATGACCTGGTCAATGACTACCTGTCCCGGGACTATCACAATCCCCTCGTCGAGTCAGAGGTGAAGGGCGTTCGATTCGATTTGCTGAAGTGTTTGGACCTCTACCACAGCGACGCCTTGGAGGCGCAAGTCAAACGCTGGGTCTCCAAGCCGGACAGAACTTATCGGCAAGACGATCTCCGTTGAGGCCCACACAAATCCCCTGTAGGAGCGAATTTATTCGCGAATGGCCAAGTCAGGCGATGCACCTGTTTCGCCTGTTCGATCATTCGCGAATGAATTCGCTCCTACAGGTCCAGATCCTACTTCGCCCGCAACTCAAACCCCACCGCCATCGCCTGCAAATCAAACCGCTCCGCCACCCCACCGCAATAACTGGTCCGGGCCAGATACGCGCCCGGACCTTTTAAGAAGGCATCGATATCCTCCACTTCCTCACACAACTCAAACGTCCGGTTTTTTAAAAGCCCGCTGGCCTGCGCCGAGCGCAGTGCGCCGTTGGGGGTCCAGTCGGCGATGATCAGCGCGCCTTGCGGGGCCGAGGTTTCGTAGGTGCGCACGAAATCTTCGGCGGAGCGGTCGCGCAGGTAGGGCGCCATGAAGTAGTGGATGTCGTCGCGAAACGGCAGCGATTCCTTGTGCACCGGCAGTTGAATGGCGCCGCTGGCGTACACCGCGAACACCGTGAGGATCGCTGCCGGGGCGCTGAAAGGAGCCGCGTTCAATAAGGGCGTCATGCGGCGGGGCAACAGTGCGTGCAGTTGCATCACGCCGATGATGCTGAGCAGCACCGCGCCGGGCAGAAAGAAGGTGAAGCGGTCGGTGACGTTGTAGGACACCGCGAAGATGAAGTTCATCATCGCCGCCACCCACAGCAGGCGCAGTTTTGGATTGCGTGGAACCAGCACCAACCCCAGGAGCTGCGGGCCGAGCAGGGACAGCAGCAACAGGCCGACGGAGTTTTTCTCGTGCCACATGTCGTCGAAGCGAAACAGCGAGCCCTGCCAGCTCTGCTCGGCGGTTCGGTTGGGGATGCCTATCAGGTAGCGGTGGCCGATGTCGATCAGGCCCAGGCCGTTCTGCAGTTCGTGATAGATGCCGGGGAAGGCCACGCTGAAACCGGCGGCGAAGCCGGGCAGGGTGATCAGCGTCTGCCAGCGGTGTTGCCACAGCAGTTGCACATAGAGCGGCAATAGCACGATGAACGTCAGTTGATGGATCGCCCCGGCAAGGCCGGTAAGCAGGCCGATCAGGAAAAGTTTGGGCAGCGCGTCCAGACGCAGCTTTTCATCGAAGTGCAGCATGTAGGCCAGGGTCACCAGCAGCGTGTGCAGCAGGTAGACCTCGGCCTTGGTCGAGACCCAGAACACGCAATGGCAGAGGATCGCCGCGGCCGCCGAGAGCAGCGCCATCTGTGCGCTGGCGCCGCAGCTGCGGGCCAGTCGATAGATGGCCCAGGCCAGCGGGATCAGCAGCAGCGAGTTCATGAAGCTGAGCAGCAGCGGGCCGAAAGCGGCAAACAGCGCGGTGCTGACGAACAGGTACAGCGGATGATCCAACGGGCCCAAGGTCTGGCTGAAGTAGTTGCCCAGGGAGGCATCGGCCAGGAACATGCCGTTGTCCATCCACTGGATCGGCCCGCTTGAGGCAAGAAAGCTCGCGAGAATCGCGCCGATCAGCACCAGCAGGGCAATGGCCACCTGCGTCTGCATCCGTACCCCTTTGACCATGGAAAACACTCCTGTCCCTGTTTAAGCGTTGTCATGAAAATTACTGAACGGCCTGCGCGGTCGGCGCGGTTTCGTCCTTCACGCGCAGCAGCATCAGCGCGCCGATGGCCACGGCGAACCACAGTGTGGCCAGGCGGATCAGTACGGTGGCCGCTACCGCATCGGCGCTGTTCATGCCTTTGAACACCAAAAGCCCGACCATCACGGCCTCGGCGCCCCCCAGCCCGCCCGGCATGAAGCTGACAGCGCCTGCCAGCATCGCCAACGCGTAGACGAACACCGCGAAAGTCAGTTCGATGTCGGCGCCCATCCACTGCAGAATCCAGTGGAAGGCCACGGCCTCGGCGCTCCAGGCCACCACGCTGAGCAGCGTCAGGCCCAGCATCAAATGCAGCCGATGGCATTGCTGGGCGTGCTCGAGCACGTGCAGCCCATGGCGCAGCAGGCCGGATATTCTGCCGCCCTCGAAGGGCACCGCGAGGCTCAGGCGCGCCAGCAACCGACGCTGGGACAGCACCACCAGGCCGACCGCCACCAGCACGACGCCCAGCACAATCATCGGCATCGCTTGCGGATACAGCGACAGGCCGAACAGCGTCAGCAGCACCACGGCGAGCAGGTCCGACAGCCGCTCGCTGAAAAACGCCGCGAAGCTCTGCGGCCACGGCACACCCCAACGCTTGAGCAGCACACCGCGCAAGGCTTCACCGGCCTTGCCGGGCGTGGTGGTCAGGGCGAAGCCAGCCAGATAAATGTTCAGGCTCGGGCGCCACGGCACGGGATGGCCCAATACGCGCAGGTAGCACTGCCAACGCATAAAGCGCAGGCCGTAATTCACGGCGGACATGAATAAAGCGATTGTGATGCCGAGCAGCCCGACTTGCGCCACGGCCATGCCTACTGCATGCCAGCCGCCCCACAGCGAGAAACCCAGATAGCCCAGCGCCGACGCCACCACCGACAGGATCACCGCACGGTAACGCCAGCCCGACAACTGCGACTCGGTGTTCACAGGTTCAGCCTCTTGAACACCGGCTGCGGAATCGAGCGGATGACCAGCATGATCAAGCCCCAGAAGCCCGGCGCGTAGAGGGTCGGCACCTGATTGGCAATGCCCTTGACGATGCGCTGGGCGACCTGCGCCGGTTGCGCCAGTAGCGCGGCGGGCAGAGACAGGCCTTGGGTCATGGGCGTGTCGACGAAGCCGGGCTTGATGGTGGTCACGTGCACGCCAATCTTGAACAGCCGCGCCTGCAGGCCCTCGCAATAGGTCGACACCGCCGCCTTGGCGCTGCCGTACAGGTAATTCGAAGGCCGACCGCGATCCGCCGCCACCGAGGAAATGATCGCCAGGCTGCCGCAACGCTGGGTCTCGAACTGGGTGGCGAGGATTGTCAGCAGCGCGATCACCGAGGTGCCGTTGTTGGCGAACTCGCGCAGGGCCAGGTCCACGTCGCGCTCGCAGGCTTTCTGGTCGGGCAGGGTGCCGTGGGCGATCAGCGCAATGTCGATCTGGCCCAGCGCGGTGAGACAGCGGCCGAGCATCAGCGGATGGGCCTCGGTGTCGGTGGCGTCCATCTCGTGCAGGGTGACGCTCTTCGCGCCGCGGGATTTGAGGTCGGCGGCGGTCTGCTGCAACTTGTCGATGTTGCGCGCCACCAGAAAGAAATCGCTGCCTTCGCTGGCCCACAAGCGAGCGCAGGCACTGGCGATGGCCGAGGTGGCACCGATGATCAGGACTTTTTTCATGGTCAATCCGTTCGCTCCTTCATGGACAGCTCCTTCAAGCCAGCACGCGGCGCCAGAAGCGCGACATCAATGCCGGGTCACGCAGCGCTTCGAGCTGCTCCCACTCGGGGTAGGCCTGGCGAAAATCCCTGCCGCTCATGTGCGCGTCCTTGGCCGGATACAACCGGCCGCCCGCCGCCCGGACGATGTCGTCCAGCCGCGGGAAAACCACGCTCTGCAAGTGTTCGCTCTGGGGGAAATCCAGCGCCAGTGAGGTGCCTGGCATCGGAAACGACAGCAGCCCCGGCGAACGCACATCGCCGCAGCGCTTGAGTACGGCCAGGAACGAGCCAATGCCGGCGTCGGCGACGGCCCGCAGCAGTTCACCCATCGCCGCTTCGGCATTGCTGCCGGGGATCACGCACTGATACTGCTGAAAGCCCTGGCGGCCATAGATGCGGTTCCAGTGCAGGATGCGATCCAGCGGGTAGAAAAACGCCTCATAGGCGCTGCGGCCCAAGGTGCGCTGGCTGGGATGCAGGCGCCAATAGAGGGTGTTGAACGCGCCCAACGACAGCTTGTTGATCAACGACACCGGCGGTGTGACCGGCATGCTGAATCGGGCGCGCTGGCCGGTTTCCAGCGAGCCATAGCGGGCGTGGTCGCCGACGATGAACACGCCGCGCCCGGTGTCTGCGCCCTTGGCCAGACAGTCGATCCAGGCCACGCTGTACTCGTGTTTCTCATCGAGTTCCTGTGACAGCGCGAAGAATTCGCCGAGGTTGGCGAAGCGCACGGTGGTGGTGTCGATCTGGCTGGCCTGAATCGGCATCAGCTGAATCTGCGCCCAATGCACGATCCCGGTCAGGCCCAGCCCGCCAATGGTGGCGGTGAACAGCGAGGTGTTGCTGCCGGGGGAACAGGTCATCTCCGGCTGGCCGTGGCGCAACAGGCCGAAGCTGCGCACGTGCCGGCCAAAGGTGCCGCGCACATGATGGTTCTTGCCATGGACATCGTTGGCGATCGCGCCGCCCACCGTGGCGAATTGCGTGCCCGGCGTGACCGGCAGAAACCAGCCGCGGGGAATGGCCACTTTCAAGACCTCGGCCAAGGTGATGCCGGCCTCGACCTTGAGCAGGCCGGTTTGCCAGTCGGCCTCGATCAGCCGGTCCAGCGCGCGCATGTCCAGCACCTCGCCGCTGGCCGCCAGGCAACTGTCGCCGTAACTGCGGCCGTTGCCGTAGGGCAGGCTGCTGGCGTGATCGTCCACGACGCGGTTCAGGTGGGCGGGCAATTCGTCCAGCCACAGGCAGCGATGGCCGTGCTGCGGCGCGCGGGGGAAGCGCCCCCAGGAATACAGGTCGGTGCTCATGCGGCGATCCAGAACATCAACAGGAACACCGCGCCGATCAACTGGCTGGTGCGGTCACGGATGGCGAACACCACCGGGTCTTCGTTCATTTCTCCGCGATGGGTGAGCATCCATACGCGGGTCACCCAGAACAGCAGCAATGGGCAGGCCAGCCAGATGACGTGGGGCGTGACGTACAGCTCGGTGGTTTTCACGTCCTGGATGTACAGCGCCAGCACCATCACCGCCAGGTAGCCCGACGAGGCGCCGAGGGAAGCGATCATGTCCAGATCGCCCGGGTAATAGCCGCGCCCCCGGGCCAGGGTGGTGACTTCACGCACCCGCGCATCGCGCAGTTCGGCGTAGCGCTTGACCATGGCCAGGCTGAGGAAAATGAACATCGAGAAGGCCAGGATCCAGAACGTCAGCGTCAGGTTGAACGCGGCGACACCGGCAATGATCCGCGCGGTGTAGAGCATAGCCAGCACGATCACATCCACCGCCATCAGCCGCTTGAGCTTGAGCGAGTAGGCCAGGGTCACGCCGTAGTAGGCGGCCATCACCGCCGAGAACTGCCAGGGCAAGAGCAGCAGCGCTGCACTGAAGGCCAGGATCAGCAGTGTCGGCACCGCGATCAGCCCGGCCTTGATCGACAATCGTCCGCAGGCGAAGGGCCGATTGCATTTGCTTTTGTGGTGGCGGTCGTCGCCCAGGTCCAGCAGGTCGTTGAGGATGTAGACGCTGGAGGCGCACAGGCCGAAACAGAAGAAGGCGAGCACGCCGTCGCGCATCAGCTCGAACTGGGTGAAGCGATGGGAGGCCAGCAGGGGCACGAAGATCAGCGCGTTTTTCAGCCATTGGTGCAGACGCAGCGCCTTGCGCCAGTCGCGCAGTTTCACCGGGTTGCTGCGCAGGGTTGGCTGGACTTCGTGCAGGGCGGTAACGCGGGACTCGACGCCTCGGTCGGGATTGACCACATGGGCGTCGCGCGACACTTTCCAGATCGGCAGGTCGTCTTTCGAGTTACCGACGTAATCGAATCCACCTTCGCCGAAGTGGGCAACTAACAGGTCGCGCTTAGTGTGGCCGGACAAGTTACGGTTGGCATTGGAGGCCAGCACTAAATCAAAGAGTTGCAAATGTTCGGCAATGCGTTCAGCCAGGCTGACATGGCTGGCGGTGGCCAACACGATCATCCGGCCATTGGCCTGTTCAGCCTTGATCATCTCGATCACTTGAGGGTCGTACGGCAGCACCGAGACGTCGATCCAGGTCTCCAGCGCCAGGCCTTCCTTGAGCGCAGCCTTGCCCCGGAGCAGCCAGCCCAGCAGCTTGAAGACCTTGAGTGGCTGGCTTCTGAGGAACGCCATGGCGGTTTCCAGCAGAAGGTCCGAACGCAATAGCGTGCCGTCCAGATCCACGACAAGGGGTGGGAAGTTCTCCAGAACTCGTCCTTGAATTCTTGCCATATCGAGTGCTCCGTTCGAGTACTTCTCGAATATAAACAAAATATGTTCCGTGCCGATTTAATTAAATCAAAGTGCTGTTGGATCGGTGGCGTCAACTTGGCGTCAGAATAATCAGTTGAACTAAGTGGGCACTTTCAGCGTTTCGGACTTGGGGCGTAAGCGGCGGCGCGTCGGTTAGTTGACGACCGATGGCTGGCGCGGTTTTTTCACATATGTGCGGATAAGTGGCGTGATCAATGGTCTTGGCCGGATTGTGTAGTCATAATGACCGCACTTTTGTCACCGACCCGACTCGATCCGCTCGGAGTGTTCATGACCAACCCCCTATTGCTGGCGCTTGTGCCACTGGTGGCCGACCTGTCCCGGGATCTGCCGGACGACGAGCGCTACCGCCGTCTGCTGCGCGCGCTGCGGCATTTGCTGCCGTGCGATGCGGTGGCGCTGCTCAAGCTGGAAGACGATGTTCTGGTGCCGTTGTCCGTCGAAGGCTTGAGCCCGGACACCATGGGCCGGCGTTTCCGCCTGGGCGAGCATCCTCGGCTGGACATCATCGTGCAGAACCGCGAACCGACGCGTTTCTCCGCCGACTGCGAGCTGCCTGATCCCTATGACGGCCTGGTGGACGGCGTGCATGGCCACCTGGAGGTCCACGATTGCCTGGGTTGCCCGCTGTACGTGCAGGACACGCTGTGGGGGCTGATCACCCTCGATTCGCTGAACCCGGCCAGTTTCGGCAGCATCGATCTGGACAACCTGCAAGCCTTCGCCAGCCTGGCGGCGGCGACGGTCATGGCCAGCGAGCGGATCAGCCAGCTGGCGCGCAATTTCGAAGACCAGCGCCAGTTGGCCGAGGTCTACAAGCGTGCAGCGGGTGGGCGAGGGCCGCGCG
Source organism: Pseudomonas sp. 2 (assembly GCF_056627435.1). Classification (NCBI taxonomy): domain Bacteria; kingdom Pseudomonadati; phylum Pseudomonadota; class Gammaproteobacteria; order Pseudomonadales; family Pseudomonadaceae; genus Pseudomonas; species Pseudomonas sp. 2. The sequence continues at coordinate 568,789 of NZ_JBWXNG010000001.1, read as the reverse complement.
AGCTGATCGGGCAGAGCGCGGTGCATCGGCGTTTGCAGCAGGAAATCCAGCTGGTGGGCAACAGCCCGTTAACGGTGTTGATCACTGGCGAAACCGGGGTCGGCAAGGAGCTGGTGGCCGAAGCCATTCACCTGAGTTCACCCCGGGCGCAGAAACCGCTGATCAGCCTCAACTGCGCGGCGCTGCCGGAATTGCTGGTGGAGAGCGAGCTGTTCGGTCATGTCAAAGGCGCGTTTTCCGGCGCCGTGAGCGGGCGCAGCGGCAAGTTCGAACTGGCCGATGGCGGCTCGATCTTTCTCGACGAAGTGGGCGAGCTGCCATTGCCGGTGCAGTCCAAACTGCTGCGGGTGCTGCAGAGCGGGCAGTTGCAGCGGGTCGGTTCCGACCAGGAGCATCGGGTGGACGTGCGGATCATCGCGGCGACCAACCGCGACCTGGCCGAAGAAGTACGCGCCGGGCGCTTTCGTGCCGACCTCTATCATCGCCTGAGCGTGTACCCGCTGGTGGTGCCGCCGCTGCGCGAGCGCGGCCGCGACGTGTTGCTGCTGGCGGGTTACTTCCTCGAAGAAAACCGCGCACGCATGGGGCTGCGCAGCCTGCGCATGAGCCATGAGGCGCAGAAGATCCTGGTGGCCTATCCCTGGCCCGGGAACGTGCGCGAGCTGGAGCACCTGATCAGCCGGGCGGTGCTCAAGGCCTTGTCGGCGCACCCCGAACGGCCGCGCATCCTGACGGTCGAGGCGCCGATGCTGGGGCTCGATGAAGAGCTGCACATCGAAGCCTCGGCGGTGCCTGATCCGGGTATGACTGCGCCGCTGGTCAAGCCGGGGGAGGGCTTGAAGGAGGCCGTCGATGGCTTTCAGCGAGCGCTGATCGAAGGCGCCCTGACCCGCCATCAGGGCAAATGGGCCGACGTGGCCCGCGAGCTCAACGTCGACCGCGCCAACCTCAGCCGGTTGGCCAAAAGGTTGGGGGTTCGTTGAGCGGCCAAATCGGCACAAATCTGTATCCCCGTAGCAGCACGGCTTGCCGGCGGGAGCGATCTTGAAAATGCCTCCGCCGGCAAGCCATGCTGCTACGCGAGCAAGCTATTACCTGGCATCAATGCGCGATATCTTCCAGTGCCAGATTCCGTGTCTTCGGCCCGAACGCGCCGATGGTGATGATCACGATCAGCATGCTGACGACGATGAAGGTCAATACGCCCGGCGTGCCGAAATGGTCGAGGAACAGGCCGATCAACAGGCTGCTGAACACCGTCGACAGGCGGCTGAACGAATAGCAGAAACCCACCGCCCGGGCGCGGATGTTGGTGGGGAACAGCTCGCTCTGGTACGAGTGGTAGCTGAAGCTCAGCCAGGCGTTGCAGAAGGTGATCATCACCCCACAGAAGATCAGTCCCGCCGCCGTGCTCTGCTGCGCGAACAGGGTGCCGAAGATCATCGCGCCCAGCGCCGAGCCGACGATCTGCCACTTGTTCTCGAAGCGGTTGGCGAACTTGACGAACAACAGCGGCCCCAGCGGGTAGGCCAGGGTAATGATGAAGGCGTACGCCAGGCTGTGGGTCACGCTCACGCCTTGCCCGGAGAGCAGCGCCGGCAGCCAGTTGCCGAAACCGAAGAAGCCGATGGCCTGGAACACATGGAACACGATCAGCATCAGCGCGCGGCGGCGGTAGGGCGGCTGCCAGATGTCGGCGAAACGGCCCTTGCCTTCGACGGCGACGTTGTGGGTTTCAGGCTCGTCCAGCGGCTTGCCGTGATCCTTCACGCAGCGGGCTTCCAGAGCGTCCATGATCTTTTCCGCCTCAGTGAAGCGCCCATGCTGGGCCAGCCAGCGCGGTGATTCGGGCAGGCGTGAACGCAGCCACCAGATGAACAGCGCGAACACGGCGCTGGCGATCACCACGAAGCGCCAGCCGCTGTAACCGAACGGGTCCTGCGGCACCAGCCACCAGGACATCAGCGCCACCGCCGGCACCGACAGGAACTGCACGAAAAACGCAAAGGCGAATGCCGAGCTGCGCATGCGCTTGGGCACCAGTTCCGAGAGGTAGGCGTCGATGGTCACCAGCTCGATGCCCAGGCCGATGCCCACCAGAAAGCGCATGCAGATAATGCCCAGGGCTGAGGTCTGCAGGCCCATCAGCACGGTGGCGAGGGTGTACCAGACCAGCGCGAAGGTGAAAATCGCCCGGCGGCCGAAGCGGTCGGCAATCGGGCTGAGCAGGCTGGCGCCCAGGAACAGCCCGAGAAAGGTCGCCGAGGCGAAGGCGGCCTGGTCGGAGAAACCGAACACGCCGTCGGCGCCAGTGGCGAACAGCCCGGCGCGAATCAGGCCGGGGCTGATGTAGGCGGTCTGGAACAGGTCGTAGAGTTCGAAGAAGCCGCCGATGGACAGCAGCGCCACCAGTTTCCACAAGGTGGCCACCGCAGGCAGGCGGTCGATGCGGGCACTGATGTGCGCGGCGCGGACCGGGTCCAGGCCGTCACCGGGAGAGTGGGCGTGATCAGAAGTGGGGGAAAGCGCAGACATTATTGTTATCCGAATTTTTCCGAAAGCGTGGGACCCCGCATGTTAGAGCTTTTAGATAGATTCAAGACAAAATATTTCCGTGCGATGTAAGCTTCATGGCTGATCGCAATCACTCCCTGGACTTCCGTGAAATACAGACTTCCCACCACGGCCACGGCGCCGTTCTGCCCTTCGGCGGTGACCGACAGCGTCGCCATTCCGGCTAATGCCTCGTTCCTGCGCAAGATGATGCTGTTCGTGGGGCCGGGCCTTTTGGTCTCCATCGGTTACATGGACCCGGGCAACTGGGCGACGGCCATCGAGGCCGGTTCGCGCTTCGGTTATGCGCTGCTGTTTGTGGTGGTGCTGGCGAGTCTCTCGGGCATGGTGCTGCAGAATCTGTGTTCGCGGCTGGGCATCGCCACCGGGCGCGATCTGGCGCAGTTGTCGGCCGAGCGCTACAGCCATCGTGTGGGCATGGGCCAGTGGATTCTGGCGGAGCTGTCGATCCTGGCCACCGACCTTGCCGAAGTCCTCGGTGCGGCGCTGGCCTTTCATTTGTTGCTCGGCGTGTCGATCACCACCGGCGTGGCACTGACTGCCTTCGACACGGTGATCGTGCTGGCCTTGCAGGGCGCCAACTTCCGGCGCCTGGAAGCCATCGTGCTGGGGCTGATCGCGACCATCGCCGCCTGTTTTTTCGTCGAGCTGGTGCTGATCAAGCCGTTCTGGCCGGACGTCGCCGCCGGCCTGAAGCCTTCATGGGACGTGCTGAGCAACCAGGAGCCGCTGTACATCGCCATCGGCATTCTTGGTGCGACGGTGATGCCGCATAACCTGTACCTGCATTCCTCGGTGGTGCAGACCCGGGTCAACGGCACCTCGGTCGAGAGCAAGGCCAGCGCGATTCGTTACGCGCGTGTTGACACCATCGCCTCCTTGAGCATGGCGCTGGTGATCAACGCGGCGATTCTGATCCTGGCGGCTGCTGCCTTTCATGGCACAGGGCACGCCGATGTGGTGGAGATTCAGGACGCCTATCACCTGCTTGATCCGCTGGTGGGCGGGGCCGTGGCCAGCGTGCTGTTCGGCGTGGCGCTGCTGGCGGCGGGGCAGAGCTCGACGTTCACCGGCACCATTGCTGGCCAGGTCGTGCTCGAAGGCTTTCTCAAGGCGAAGATCCCGTGCTGGCAGCGCCGCCTGATCACCCGCGCGCTGGCGCTGATTCCGGCGCTGGTGGGGGTGATCTGGTTCGGTGACGGTGCGGTGGGCAAGATGCTGGTGCTGAGCCAGGTGGTGCTGAGCCTGCAACTGCCGTTCGCCCTGTGGCCGTTGATTCGCTTTACCAGCGACCGGCAGCTGATGGGGCCGTTTGCCAATAATGCCCTGACGAAGGTGCTGGCCTGGGGGCTGTTCGGGTTGATCTCGGCGGCGAACCTGGCGTTGCTGTTTTTCTGGGTGAATTGAAGATTTCGCTGGCAATACGCCGGACTTGCGTTGAACACATAACCCGTAGCAGCACGGCTTGCCGGCGGGAGCGGCCTTGAGATCGCCCCGCCGGCAAGCCGTGCTGCTACGGGGCGAGCGACAAGTCAAATCCCCGTATGCGGGGCTGAATCGGTTTTAGCTGATCAGAATGCCCCGCGCCATCCCCGTCGCGGCGATCACGATGATCACCATCAATGCTGCTTCCATATGGCTGATCCGCGCAAAGCGGCGAGAGCGGCTGGTGTCGATGGGCTGGTTTTTCTTGAATGCGATGCGCCAGCCGATCAGGGCGAACATTGGCACCACTTCCAGCGCCAGGATCGCCACGAACGCCGTCATCTTCAGGTGAAACAGCGGTTGGTGCAGGTAATAGAAGGAGCCTTTTTCCAGGCCACCGAACGCGCGAAAGGCGCCGGTGATCAGCAGGATTCCCGCCGAGACGCCCCAGATGTTGTCGACCACGAACACATCGCGAAATGAGCGCGGGTCATCGGTGCGCAGCCTGCGCAACGCCCGCCCCCGCGCCAGTACCGCCGCCAACGCAAAACCGAAAGCCAACAAGTGCAGCGCAGCCAGTACCCATTTGATGAGCATGGTTCAACTCCCCCGAGCGATATGCGAAGCAGGCATCAACCTGTTCAGCGTAGTCGGGAAAGGCAGGATTGTTCGATCAGCGGACAGGTTTCATGAAAATTTGAATCCTGACCTGAACCCCGCTCCGTAGCAGCACGGCTTGCCGGCGGGAGCGGTGTGTCAGTGACAGATATATCGACTGACACACCGCCCCCGCCGACAATCCGTGCGGCTACGGGGCGAGGATCGGTGCCACGTCAAAAAGGTGTGATCATTCGGAAGCCTGAAGCCCCTTCTGCTTCATGATCAGGTTCTTGTCCTTCTTGTACTGCAGCGCCACGGCGGGCGCCGGGCCGCTCTTGCCGGTTTCCATCCACAGGCGCATGCGGCTGGCGTCGGCGAAGTGGGTGTACTTGCCGAACGCATCGAGAATCACCACCGAGACCTGACGGTTGGCCATACTGGTCAGCAGCACCAGGCAGTGCCCGGCCTGGTTGGTGAAGCCGGTCTTGGTCAGCTTGATGTCCCAGTTGGATTTGCGCACCAGATGGTCAGTGTTGCTGAAACCCAGGGTGTAGGTGGGTTTGCGGAAGGTCACAGTCTTCTCCGGGGTGGTGCTCAACTCACGCAGCATCGGGTAGTTGCGCGCCGCCAGCGCCAGCTTGGTCAGGTCGCGCGCGGTGGAAACGTTGAACACCGAAAGCCCCGTCGGCTCCATGTACACGGTGTGGCTCATGCCCAGCGCCTTGGCCTTGGCGTTCATCGCCTTGATAAAGGCCGGGTAGCCGCCCGGGTAACTGTGGGCAAGGCTGGCGGCGGCGCGGTTTTCCGACGACATCAGGGTGATCAGCAGCATGTCGTGACGGTTCAGCTCGCTGCCCAGCTTGACGCGGGAGAACACGCCCTTCATCTCGGCGGTCTGGGAGATGTCGACCTTGACCATCTCATCCATCGGCAACTTGGCGTCGAGGGTGACCATCGCGGTCATCAGTTTGGTGACCGAGGCGATCGGCACCACCACGTCAGGATTGCTGGAATACAGCACCTGGCCCGATTGCAGGTCGGTGATCATCGCGCTGCCAGAGGCCAGATGAAGATTGGCCGGGTCGCGGTTGAAGGCGGCAGGTTCGTTCGCAAGTGCACCAGTGGAAAGTGCAGAGCCTGTAAATGCAAATAATAGGCCGATGAGTGATGTGCGAATTTTCAAGAGCAAAGCTCACTTATGGATGAGAGATAGCGTGGAAAGCCGGACTTTTTTCAAGAACGACAACAAGATCGGCGCATTTTAGGAGCATGTTTCTAATTATGTCGATGGCCTGGGTTGGACCTTTGAGTAATAAAAACCGCCTGTATGGCATTCGTTCAGGTTAAGGATCCCAAAACCCTGTATTTAGGCCGGTGGCGTCGATATTCATGGCACTTGCGGCGGCCACCGATTAGCATTCCACGCCATTGAATCCCTTCATTTGAATTGACCTAGGAGTTGCGTGATGCCCAAGGGGTTTGTCAGCAAGGATTACGCTGCGCTGGTGTCCGGCGCGGTGGTCGTTGCGGTGCTCTTGCTGGTGGCAGGATTGTTTGTGCGGCCTTCGGACTGGGCCGGCTGGATTCAGGCGATCGGCCTGATCGTCGGCCTGATGATGGCCATTACCGTGCCGGCCATTCAGCGTCGCCAGGACCTGGCAGCGCAACAGAAACAGGTGCGCGACCGCGAAACCGGCTACGCGCGGCGCATGCAGTACCTGTGCGGCGAGCTGAACGAGCTGCTGGCCAAGACCACGGTCAACCTGGTGCACCTGCGCGCCGCCGATCGTCACCGCTTGCAGCGCACCCTGGAGGATTACCTGCATCGGCTGTTCGAATCCCACAAGCTGGATCAGAACGACGACCGCGTGGTGATTGCCCATGAACTGCGTCTGGTGGCCAACGACCTGATCGAAGAGCTGGAAAGCGGTCGCTCCGATCGCGTGGTGCTCGGCGCACTGGAAAAGCGCCTGCAGAAGCTGGCTCATCGCTGCCAGGTGAATGCAACCATGGCAGAGCGCCTCTAAACGCCAAATCGCAGGCAAAAAAAAGCCCGCATCAGGGAGGCGGGCTAAAGGGAAGTGCGGAGCAACGCACGATTTGAAGAAGAAGCGAATTCGTTTCAGCCGTTGAGCTGGCGGGTTTCCATTTGTTGCGAGAGCGCCTGTGCTGCGGGCAGCGACGACAGAGGACCACTGACTGGCTCGCCGTTGTGCATCAGGTACCAGCACGCCAACAGGCCGCGTTCGCGAAGTTGTGCCGGGACTGCGCTGCCCACTACCGACATGATTTGAACCTTGGTCATAAGTGCCTCCATCAATCTATGGCGCTACTTTACGATCAGGGTGGCACAGGCAGAAATCACTGCTCTCGATAGTCGTCATTGATGAGCGACAGGTCAGGTTCTGGCTTTGACGGATGTGCGGTTTTGTCTGTCAGGTCACAGTGGCGCGACGGCCACGTTCAGAAAAAACGCCCGAAAACGACAACCCCGCCTTGCGAGCGGGGTTGTTGTGTTCGAGGCTTTGGGCCGATGACCCGAAGCGGTCTTGATATCTGCCGTTACCAGCGACCGCCACCGTGGTAGTAGCCACGTGGAGGACCGTAGTAGCGTGGCGGGCCATAGTAGCCAGGGCCGTACACCACCGGGCGTTCAACCACGTAGGCCGGCTGTACGTAGACAGGCGGTGGCGGTGGCGGCGCGTAGTACACAGGTTGCGGCGGGGCCACGTAGACCGGTGCCGGTGCTGCATACACAGGACCTGAAGCCACGGCTGCACCCACCACGCCGCCGACGACTGCGCCAATGACTGCCGCTCCGCCCCAGCCCGGGCCGCCGCCATGGGCTTCGGCCTGACCTGCGAGGGCGAGGGCACCTAACAACAAGGCAACCTTGGGGATGTGACGAATCATGACTGTTCCTCGGGTGTTCAGTCCCGTTGTCGCCAGCCTGCGTTACGCTCAGGCATTGCCACGGGATAACTTCTCAGACAACAGGTTTCGGGAAATCTGCGAAGCCGTTGCGTAAATTTTGTGTAAGGTATTGGGCGACATTGAGAGCCATTGCTCGGGAATGCGCCGCAAGCGGTTGAATTCTACGCCTTTGCTGGCCCGTTCACTAATACCGTTCAGGAGATTTCATGTTTCATTCGCCCAGTAAGGAAACCCTGTTGTGCATGTCGCTGGCGGCCCGCCCCGGCAACTTCGGCGTGCGTTTTCACAATCACTTGTACGAACAGTTGGGGCTGAATTTCTATTACAAGGCCTTTGCACCCAATGACCTGCCGACAGCGATCGCCGGCATGCGCTCGCTGGGGATTCGCGGGTGTGGCGTGTCGATGCCGTTCAAGGAAGCGTGCATTGCCCTGATCGACGAGATGGACGGCTCGGCGGCGGCCATCGAGTCGATCAACACCATCGTCAATACCAACGGCCATCTGAAAGCCTACAACACCGATTACATCGCGGTGGCGCAACTGGTCGACAGCCATGCCGTGCCGCGCACCCGCTTCGCCCTGCGTGGCAGCGGCGGCATGGCCAAGGCGGTGGCCTGCGCGATGCGCGATGCCGGGTTCACCGATGGGCTGATCGTGGCGCGTAACGAACAGGCGGGCAGGGCGCTGGCGCGTGCCTGTGGCTTCGAATGGCAGCCGGAATTGGGCAGCGAGCGGGTGCCGTTGCTGGTCAATGTCACGCCCTTGGGCATGATCGGCGATCAGGCCGATGCGCTGGCGTTCGAGGCCGATGCCATCGAAGCAGCTGATACCGCATTCGACGTGGTGGCCAGCCCGGCGCTCACACCGTTCATTGTTCACGCGCAAAAGCACGGCAAGCGGATAATCACCGGCGATCAGGTGGCGGCGATCCAGGCGCTGGAGCAGTTCATCCTGTACACCGGCGTGACGCCGAGTCTGGCGCAATATGAGGCTGCGGCGGCGTTTGCGCGGGGTGTGTGACCCATTCGCCGATCGCGGCCGCAACACCGTCCCGTAGCAGCACGGCTTGCCGGCGGGAGCGGTGTGTCAGTCAGTATATCTGTCACTGACACACCGCACCCGCCGGCAAGCCGTGCTGCTACGAAGAGCGAATGTTCAGCCTTCCAGCCGCGCCAGACGCTCTTCCAGCGCCGCAATCCGCGCTTCGAGCTCTTCAACCCGTTCAGCCAGTGCCGGGCTGCTGCCGCCTGAGCGCTCTGACGGATTCTGCCGCGCCGCCAGAATCGCTTCCATGTCCGCAGGGTCGCCCAGGGTGTGCATGTAGCGGTCTTCGCGCTGGCCGGACTGTTTCGGGATCAGCACCGCCAGGCCGCGGGCGATCAGGCGTTCAAGCTGATGGACCACCGCAGCGCTGTCGTCGAAGTCGTGCATGCGATTGCTGCGGGTCAGCAGCTCGTTGACGGTCTGCGGGCCGCGCAAGAACAGCAGGCCGGTCAGAATCACCTGGGCCGGCACCAGTTCCAGTTTCTTGTCGACCTTGTGTTCCCAGCGATCGGCGCGGCTGCCCATGACCAGACGGGTCAGTTGGTGGCCTTCCAGTGCACGCAGGCTTTGCCCAACTTGCCCGGGCGTGAGGTTCATCACCGGTTCCCGGCTGGTTTTCTGGTTGCAGGCCAGCACCAGGGCATTGAGCGTCAGGGGATAGGTTTCAGGGTTGGTGGCCTGTTTTTCGATCAGACAGCCCAGAATGCGCACCTCGGTGCTGTTCAGTTGCAGAGCGTCTGCGCTTTCAACTGTGTTCTCGACATCCGTCTCTGTGGACATGACCTGTTCCCCAAACATTGAAAAGGCTATGAGGGTAGGGGCTCGATGAGGTAAAAGACAAGCCGCGTCAGCATGCGCTGCATGCCTTTTCAATGTGACTTCATCCCATCAGGAACTGCCATGACCATTTCTCTGTATGCCGCTTCGATTCCTGTCTTCAAGCAAATGCTCACCGCCCTGGGCGCGGTGCTGAAAAAAGGCGAAGAGCACGCCGCCGCCAAAAACATCCAGCCGGATGCCCTGCTGCAGGCACGTCTGTTCCCTGACATGTTCCCGCTGGTGCGCCAGGTGCAGATCGCCGTGGACTTCGCCAAAGGCGCGGGCGCGCGTCTGTCCGGTATCGAGCCGCCGAAATACGACGACACAGAAACCACCTTCGCCGAGCTGCAAGCGTTGCTGACCAAGGTGCTGGCTTTCCTGGACACCATCACCCCTGACCAGGTTGACGGTAATGAAGAGCGCGAGATCGTGCTGCGTCCGGGCACCGACAAGGAAAAACGCCTGAGCACCCAGAAATACCTGCTGCATTACTCCCTGCCGCAGTTCTTCTTCCACGTCACCACCACTTACGATCTGCTGCGCCACAATGGCGTGGAAGTCGGTAAGCGCGATTATATGGGCACGTTCTAAGCCTGGCTGCCCAGGCGTTCTCACTGAACGCTTGCTCCCGACCGCCGTCTGAATCGTTCAGGCGGCGGTATCTGTTGCCATCGCCTCCCGTTTTTTTCACCCGACCGACCGCTCCGCGAGGACTGGTCGTTTCGTCGTTCTGGAGATTTGATGTTTTTCCCTATCTACCTGTTGTCGGCCGCCGGATTCACGGTGTTGACCACAGAGTTCGTCATCGTAGGTCTCTTGCCGGCCATCGCCCGCGACCTGTCGGTCAGCATCCCTCAGGCCGGCCTGCTGGTGACGCTGTTCGCCTTTACCGTGGCCTGCTTCGGACCGTTCCTGACCGCTTATTTCTCGCGCTTCGAGCGCAAGCGCCTGTTCATCTCGGTGCTGATCATGTTCGCGGTGTCCAACGCCGTCGCGGCACTGGCGCCCAATATCTGGGTCATGGCACTTGCCCGGCTGGTACCGGCACTGGGCTTGCCGGTGTTCTGGGCACTGGCCAGCGAGACGGCCGTTGACATCGTCGGCCCTGACCACGCCGGGCGGGCCATCGCCAAGATCGGCTTCGGCATCGTCTGCGCCACGGTGTTCGGCATTCCGGTGGGCACGCTGATTTCCGACGCCTTCGGCTGGCGCAGCGCTTTCGCGATCCTCTCGGTGGTGGCCTTTGCCAAGGCCTTGCTGCTGTTCATTTACCTGCCGCGCAGCGTGCACAAGAATCAGGCATCGTTCGGCAGTCAGTTCGGCATCCTCAAAAGCCGGGTGATGCAGGGGCACGTGTTGCTCTCGGTGCTGGTGTTCAGCGGCATGTTCACGGCGTACACCTATCTGGCCGACATGCTCGAACGCCTGGCCGGGTTCAACGGCACGGTGGTGGGCTGGTGCCTGATGGGCTTCGGTGCAGTGGGGCTGCTGGGCAACTCGCTGGGCGGGCGTCTGGTGGACCGCCACCCGCTGATCGCCAGCCTGACCTTCTGCACCTTCATGGTCGGCGGCATGGTCATGGTGGTACCGAGCATGCATTCGCTGCCGGCGTTGGCTCTGGCGTTGGCGGTGTGGGGCGTGACCCAGGCGGCGCTGTTCCTGGTCAGCCACGTACGGCTGATGAAAGCTGCGCCCCAGGCACCGGCTTTCGCGGCCTCGCTGAACATCGCCGGGGCGAATCTGGGGATCGGTATCGGCGCGATCATCGGCGGCCGGGTCATCGATCATCTGGGCCTGGGCAATCTGGGCTTTGCTGCCGCCGGCATCATCCTGCTGTCGATCCTGCTGGCGCTGTTGCTGATGACTGCCAGGCCCCAAGCTCAGGCCTGTGAAGCCTAGTCAGTGAACAGCTGCTGTCGCGCCCCCTCGGTAATCGCCACGATGCCGGGGTGCTTGACCTTGCGTTCGACCGAGATCGCGTAAAACGACTCGGTCACCGCTTCGGTCTGGCCAATCAGTTCGACGTCGTACTGCTCCATCACCTCATCGGCAATCACGCTGGGTGCGACGAAAATCCCGCTGCCGGACTTGCCGAAGGCCTTCATCAGGGCGCTGTCATCGAACTCGCCGACGATTCTCGGTTGCACGTTCTGCTCGGCGAACCAGCGCATCAGGCGGCTGTGCACCACGGTCTGCTGGCCGGGCACCAGAAGCGGTGCTCCTTGCATGCCGTGGGGGAAGTCTTGGCCGTAGGTGTGAGCCAGCGCCGTGGTGGCGAAAAAGCTGACGCCGCATTCCCCCAGTTTCTGGCTGTAGCCCTTGATGTCCAAGTGCGAGGGCATGGGGCTGTCGGAAATCACCAGGTCCAGCCGTGCAATGGCCAGATCCGCCAGCAACCGCTCCAGTTGGTCTTCCCGGCAGGTGATGCGCATCGGCTCGCTCAGCGCCATGGTCGGCGCGATCAGGCGATAAACGATCGACTTGGGCACCACATCCGCCACGCCGACGCGAAACGGGATCTGCTGCTCATCGGGCTGGGCGCGCAGCAGGCTTTCCAGCTCACCGCCCAGCTGGAACATCTGTTCGGCGTAGGGCAGGGCGATGCGCCCGGTTTCGGTCAGTTCCAGCTGGCGCCCGACGCGGGTGAACAGGGCGACGCCGAAGGTCTGTTCCAGCAGGCTGATCTGGCCGCTGATGGTCTGCGGCGTCAGGTTCAACTGCTCGCACGCGCGCACAATGCTGCCGGTCTTGGCCACCACCCAGAAATAATGCAGTTGCCTATAGTTGAGCATAGGGTGCGACGCCTTCTGATACTTCGTTAAAACCGAAGTATACGCCTTGAAAATACGAATTTTCCTGAAGTGTTTCGCTCTCTAGAATTCGCGCTGTCCCTTTTTGTAACAAACTCACTGGATACCGGCACATGGAATATCTTCTGGAACTGGCTGCAAGCCCTACGGCATGGATTGCCCTGGCGACCCTGGTGGTCATGGAAATCGTGCTGGGTATCGACAACCTCATCTTCATCTCGATCCTGACCAACAAGCTGCCGGTGCATCAGCGCACCAAGGCGCGTCGGATCGGTATCAGCATGGCGCTGATTCTGCGTCTGGGCCTGCTGACCACAGTGGCCTGGATCGTTCAGCTGACCGAACCTGTGATCGAGATCATGGGGCAGGTGTTCTCCTGGAAGGACATGATCCTGATTGCCGGTGGCCTGTTTCTGGTGTGGAAGGCCACCACCGAGATCCACCACAGCATGGACGTCAGAGGTGAAGAAGAAAAAGCCGTGTCCAATACCGTTACGCTCGGCATGGCCGCTGCGATCGGGCAGATCCTGATGCTCGACCTGGTGTTCTCCATCGACAGCATCGTGACGGCTGTGGGCATGACCGAGCACTTGCCGATCATGGTCATCGCGGTGATCGCTGCCGTGATCGTGATGCTGGTGGCGTCCGAGCCTCTGGCCAAGTTCATCAACGACAACCCGACGGTGGTCATGCTGGCGCTGGGCTTTTTGATCATGATCGGCATGACGCTGATCGCCGAAGGCTTTGGCGCCCACGTACCGAAAGGCTATGTGTATACCGCGATGGCGTTCTCGGCCCTGATCGAAGGCCTGAACATGCTGGCGCGTCGGGCGAAGCTCAAGCGCCAGCAAGCTGAAGAGGCTGCCTAGGAAATCTGAACGACGGGCCGTCGAGAGCGGTGGCGCAATGGAAAACGGTCGGGATGGGAGCACCATCACCGACCGTTTTTTTATCCACTTCTAATGATTGGGGTTGAACAACGATTCAATGCGCGTGGGCATGCCGGTGCTTGCGCTCAGCCACCTGCGCAGGTTTGACGATCGGCGTGCTGTGGTGGTGCGGGTGATGGCGACGGGCAATGCGCATCACACCCCATAGCATGGCGCCCGCGACGGCCAGCCACGCAGCGATCAACATCACAATGGTCATTCCGAGGCTCATGGGTTCCTCCGGTCTTCGCTCTTCGTCTCTTTCTAACCGACAGTCTAGTACGCTGGTTGTTGCTGAAAATTGACCGAAGGTCGCGTTTGCAGGACCGTTTTGTTCTATCGGTGCTGATTGACTGCGTGTTGAGGCTATACCCCGGGCCAAAGCGGTTCTATGATCGGCGTCCGGCCGGGTCGCGGGTTGCCCGGCGCCAGACAAGTGAGTGAACAACGTGCCGGTACTGTCGCGAATGGATGTCCTTGGGGCCAAACGGAAATGGTGCGCCTTGGGCCTGGCCCTGTTGCTGGCCGGTTGCGCCGATTCCCACACCTACAAGCCCGGTTACCCGGCGATGTACAAGAACCTTCCGGACCGGGTCGAGATCAACGCGGTGCCGTTCTTCCGCGGCAAGGCCTACAACAGTGGCCCCAACGCGCTGGCCAGCATGCTCACCGTGCATGGTGTGCAGACCACCCCGGGCCTGCTGGAAAAACCGCTGAAACTGCCGGGCGCCGAGGAAAAACTCGACCAGAGCATGAGCAACCTGGCCCGTGAATACGGTTTTGTGGTGTATCCGATTGACCACCAGTTCACCGACTTGCTGGCCCAAGTGTCGGCCGGTTACCCGGTGCTGCTGCGCTTCTCGGAAGGCTCGATGTGGTGGAAGGACCAGCGCTACGGCGTGCTGGTAGGCTTCAACCAGAACAAGCGCACGGTGTTGATCTACACCGGCCTTGGCCGATTGACCGTGAGCTTCGACGAGTTCACCTCGGACTGGAACAACGCCGGCAATTGGGCCATTCTCGTCCAGAGCCCACGCCAGTTGCCGACGCCGGTCGATCGCGAACGCTGGCTCAAGGCGGCCAACGACCTCGCGCAGGCGGGGCAGGAACAGGCGGCGGGCGAGGCGGTGAAGGCGATCAACAACCCTCGCTAACGGTATGCCCGGCAGCCGGCAGCGCTCTCAAGATCGCCCCGCCGGCAAGCCGTGCTGCTACGGGGCGGGGTTGGTTGCCGGATATGTGATCAACACATTCGCCCGTAGCAGCCGGGCTTGCCCGCGGGTGGGCGGTGTGATCGCCATCACCCGCAAGCCGAATCGCCGAATCAGAACCCCAACTTGTCCCGCAAGCTGTAATACCACGCGCCCATCGCCGTCAGCGGCGTGCGCAGCAATTGCCCGCCGGGGAACGGGTAATGCGGCAACCCGGCAAACGCATCGAAGCGCTCGGCTTGCCCGCGCAGCGCCTCGGCCAGCACCTTGCCCGCCAGATGTGTGTAGGTCACGCCATGGCCGCTGCAACCCTGGGAGTAATAGATGTTGTCGCCCAGTCGGCCGACCTGTGGCAGCCGCGACAGGGTCAGCAGGAAATTGCCGGTCCAGGCGTAATCGATCTTCACATCCTTGAGTTGCGGGAAGGCCTTGAGCATCTTCGGGCGGATGATCGATTCGATGTTCGCCGGATCGCGGGCGCCATACACCACGCCGCCGCCGAAGATCAGGCGCTTGTCGCCGGAAAGGCGGTAGTAGTCGAGCAGGTAGTTGCAGTCCTCGACGCAGTAATCCTGAGGCAGCAGGCTGCTGGCCAATTCTTCGCTCAGCGGCTCGGTGGTAATGACCTGCGTGCCGCACGGCATCGACTTGGCTGCCAGTTCCGGCACCAGATTGCCCAGGTAGGCGTTGCCCGCGACGATGATGAACTTCGCCCGGACCTTGCCCTGCGCGGTATGCACGACGGGACTCGCGCCGCGTTCGATACGAATGGCCGCCGATTGCTCATGAATGACCCCGCCCAGCGACTCCACCGCCGCCGCTTCGCCGAGCGCCAGGTTCAGCGGATGAATATGGCCGCCGCTCATGTCGAGCATGCCGCCGATGTACTGGTCGCAGGCCACGACCTCGCGAATGCGGCGCTGATCCATCAGCTCCAGTTGCGTGTGGCCATAACGCTCCCAGAGTTTTTTCTGCGATTCCAGGTGGCCCATCTGCTTGCTGGTCAGCGCAGCAAATACACCGCCGTCTTTCAGATCGCACTGGATCTGATATTTGGCCACGCGTTCGCGTATGATGCGCCCACCTTCGAACGCCATCTGCCCCATCAGCTGCGCCTGTTTCGGGCCAACGGTGCGTTCGATGACATCGATGTCGCGGCTGTAGCTGTTGACGATCTGCCCACCATTGCGGCCAGACGCCCCGAAGCCCACCTTCGCGGCTTCCAGCACCGTGACCTTGAAGCCGTTTTCCAGCAGGAACAGGGCGCTCGACAGGCCGGTGTAACCGGCACCGATGATGCACACATCGGTCTCGACCTCGCCTTGCAGCATCGGCCGGGCAGGGGCGGGATTGGCCGATGCGGCATAGTAAGACTGCGGGTACGCGGTGTTCGTCATCCTGTGAGCCCTGTTTTATATTTTGAACGATGCGCCGATCCTACCTGAGATAAATGGGCGCCACCAGCGGATCATCCACTGAAAAGTGTTTGAAATATGTGCCGCTTACGTCATGTGCGTATCAAAAGATCAGAATATTCAAAGAGTTAGCTGAAATTAACGCTTGACACCTTGTCGAATATTCGTAGAATACCGACCCACAGCAGGCACGTAGCTCAGTTGGTTAGAGCACCACCTTGACATGGTGGGGGTCGTTGGTTCGAGTCCAATCGTGCCTACCAGACACAAC
Organism: Pseudomonas sp. 2; assembly: GCF_056627435.1. Lineage (NCBI taxonomy): Bacteria > Pseudomonadati > Pseudomonadota > Gammaproteobacteria > Pseudomonadales > Pseudomonadaceae > Pseudomonas > Pseudomonas sp. 2. Next base: position 552,755 of record NZ_JBWXNG010000001.1, on the reverse strand, counting down.
CCGCTCTGCTGGGCGGGTTACGAAAAGGGCGAATCAAAAGATTCGCCCTTTTTTGTTGTCTGCGGATCAGAGATTGCCGTTACGCCTTCGCCCGACTGATCCGCCCGGCGCGGATTTCATCCACATATGCCCGCAGCCGGTCGGCATCGCGGTATTGCTGATTCATCAGGTGCAACACCGCCACCACGTCGACATCCTCGATGCTCTCGGCCAGGCGGCTGATTTCTCCGGCGGTGCGTTCCAGGTTGCCGGCGATGGCGTTCAGGTCTCGCTTGAGTTCGAGCGCTGACTTTTTCATTCCCACGGTGTCGATCCCCCAAAACCGAAAGGACAGGCCGATTGGATCGGCGCTGTCCTTTCTTAGCAATGCAATGTAACAACGGCGTGATGCTAGACGACGGCGGTGAGGTTAGCCGTCGGCGGGGGCTGCGGTTTGTGTGGGCACTTTCCGATTGTTCGGTCAGCCACCGACACCGCCTGCGCTCGACGAGCCACCAGCCGAACCTTTCGAGCCGCTGCCCATCGAGCCGCTGCCGGTGCTGTCGCCGCCCGGCAGGTCGGCATCGTCGTTGTGCTGCTGGGTGCCAGTGCCCGTGTTCATGCCGCGACGGATGCCGGTACCGGGGTCGCCCTTGTCCATGTCGGTGCCCTGTCGCTGCACGTCGCTGCCCTGGGTTCTGGGGTCGATGCCCATCTGCGAGGGCGTCGGGCCCATTTCCGGCGATGCTGCGCTTGCGAATGCTCCGGGGGAGCCGGCAATCAACGCACAACCCAAAACCAGTGTCGCAAACGATCTGTTCATCAGGTGATCTCCGTGTCGTCAATCCTGTGATGACTTTGGCCGTCTGAGTCTCAACAAAGTGCCATCATGGCGACCAGCGGCGGTATGTGAATTCACGGCTGGATCGGCGGCGGTGTCTCCGGCGCCACTGTTTCCAGGGATGACGGCAGCAGCGGTGCGTCGCCCAGGCTGCCTTCGATCTGCCCGGCCAGGTAATAGACCCCGGACATGACGCCGAACTGCGGGTTGTCGATCAGGCTGCGTTTCTTGTCGTTGAGCGCTGAATACAGGCTGTTGCGCATCTGCTCTTCCATCGAGGCCCGTTCGTTCTGATGGGTAATGGCGCCAAAGCCGATGGTGCCGACCGAGATCATCAGCCCGGCGACTCTTCCCACCACAGCGGCAACGGCGCTGGCGGCGCCGCGCGGGGCGAGGCTGGCTTCGAGTTTTTCGCTGGAGCGAATGGCCACCGACGAAATGCCCGCGTCGGGGCGCCCGGCTTCAGGGCCGGTGGCAGCCTCGTGAATGCGCTCGATCAAGGCAGCGTAGGCGGGCAGTTTGACCAGAGGCTCGGCATGGACGAGCTGATACAGCGTTGCATTGCTGCTTGAGGGGGGCGCCAGGGCGATGGCGGGAATGTTGTTGAGGTGAGCGTTGAACTGCTCGATCGGAATCTGGTGGCGCTCGGCAATCGAAGGCAGTTGCTGGCCCAGTTGCTGGATGTAGTACGCCGTGGCCTGGTTCGTCACGGCTTCGGGGTCGATCTGTTTCGACACCGGGTCTAGCACCCGTTCGTGGTATTGCTCCTGCAGGTAGGCGTCCAGGCGCTGGGCCGCCGTCGGTTCGCCCTTCTTGGCGCTGACCTTGTACCAGCTCACTTTTAGCGTCAGCCATTGCTGGGTCCAGTAGCCGGCGAACCAGGGAATGAAGTGCGATTCGGTGCGCTGATAGACGCTGTCCATCCAGCTGTCCATGGTCTGGGTGGCGTAGTGGCGGGCGGGGAGGGTCGCGTTCTTGGATGCCGCGAGGATTTCCTGGTCGACCTGGTACCAGGTTTCGGCGGCGATGGGGGTCGCGACGGGCGCAGGTTTGGGGGCGGACGCGCAACCGGCGAGCATCAGCGTTACGGAAAACAGCAGGGCGCGCGCGATCACGATGGCAATCCCCCGCGTGTGTCTGGGGCGTTGGATCCGTGGCTGGCGTGGGTGAGTCAGCCAAGGGTTTTTTCAGTATAGGCGGGCAAAACGGCGGGGTAGCGCAGGCGATGGTTTCCCGGTTGCTGGGCGCAGGCAGGGGGCGCTGCAAAAAATTCGCATATTCATAGGGTTAGTGTGAAAAAAGACGTTGACACACTTTCGAATATCCGTAGAATGCCGCCTCACAGCAGGCACGTAGCTCAGTTGGTTAGAGCACCACCTTGACATGGTGGGGGTCGTTGGTTCGAGTCCAATCGTGCCTACCAGATACAACCCGCTCTGCTGGGCGGGTTACGAAAAGGGCGAATCGAAAGATTCGCCCTTTTTTGTTGCCTGTCATTTGATGGGCCTGCAAGTCCCGTCGTTCGAGCGGTGCGCTTCTCTGGAAACAGGCGCCTACGTTCCCTTCCGAAAAAAATCCTGATTTTTCAATCCATCGGCTGGACCTTTTGCCACGATGCGCGATCATCAGTGCATGGATATCGAAAGGAGGTGCGTATGTTAAGTCGGTCACTGACCCTTGCCATTCTGTTTGCCGTGTCCAGCCCGTTGCTGGCGGCCGACAGTGATACCCCACTGGCCCAGGAGCGTGGCAGGTCGCGGCCGTTGATCATCATTGCTTCAAGCTCCGTGGATCCGACGCTGGTGAGCCTGAAGAAAAGCCTCGCCGAGCCGGCCAACAAGGAGGCCTTCACCAAGCGCAATATGGTGCTCTACACCATCGTCAACATGATGGGGCAGCGCGAGGGCAGGGACATGGACGCGCAGTCGACCATGGCCCTGATTCGTGATCTCAAGCTGGGCGCACGCGCAGGCTCCGAGGCGCAGGTGATCCTGGTGGGCAAGGACGGCGAGACCAAGATCGACCACAAGGGCGCCATCGATCCGAAAGAAATCTTCAGTACCATCGACCAGATGCCCATGGCCGAAAAGGAAGCGGCCGCCCCGGCACCGGTGGCGCCTGCCGCCGAGCCCAAGGCCGCCGCCAATGGCAAGCCCGGCAAGGCAGGCAAGGGTGCACCGGCTGCAGCACCCACGCCGCTGGATGACTGATGCACTGTGACAAAAGCTATGACAAAGGCTGTTGCAAAGAATAGAAGCGAAGCTGGCCATGCTGCTAACATCGCTCCTTTTTTATCGAAAGGACTGTCATGAAACATTGGGCGGGAGCGGTAGCGCTGGCGATGCTGGCAGGTTGCATGAACATGGGGTCAACCCGTTCGGCGGGGCCTGCGCAGGTCTACACCAGCCAGAAACCGGCGGTTGCGGTGGCTGAATGCATCAAGGTGACCTGGGCCAATGTGCAGCTGTTCGGCGACGTCGCGGACGTGTTCATGGACAAGGGCAAGCCGGGCGAATTCACCGTCTACACCACCGAGGGCGAATACTTTGCCGACGTGGCAGGCAAGGGCGGTTTGACCTCGATCAACTTCTACGCCAAGCCGGGCGCCAAGGTCGTCGACCAGCGCGGCGCTGCGCTGGCGACCTGCCTGTAATCTGCGCCGCCGGTTTTACATCGGCGGCGTCACGCCATTCTCACCCGCTGAAATGGACAGGGCCTGCAGCGCACCGCCCGCGTCCTTTTGCGCCTGCAGCACGATTTTTACCCCAGGCTTGAGCAGGCTGCGATCACCGGGTACCAGATTGACGATGGGCACGTCGTCGGGAATGACGATCGTCTTCTGACCACCCTTGTAGTTCACGGTGATGGTGCGCCCGTTGGTGTTCACCAGATCGCCCACCGAGCCGTTGGTCATGGTGCTGTCCTTGGCCAGGTCGAACGCGCGATGCCCGTCGCCGGTGCCTGCCATCTCGGGTGGGAAAACATGCACTTCCAGCGCCTTGAGCGTGCCGTCGGCTTGCGGTACGGCGGCCGAGCCGACGTAGCTGCCGGGTTTGATTTCCGACACCTGCGCCAGGGTCACGCCGCGCACCTGAGTGTCCTGAGTCAGCTTGACCTGCACATCTTCGCCACGATTGCTGTGGACCTTGAGCACATCGCCGTCAACGGCGGTGATCGCGCCGCGCACCCGAGTGGGCTTGGCGTCTTCGGCATGGGAGGGCAGTGCCATGAGCAGGGCCGTGGCGAGCATGCTTGCGGCCAGCATGTTGTCGAGCAGTCGTTTGCCGGAAGGAAGTTTCATGAGGGTCACAGTCCTGTGGGAGCGGAACGAGTGACAGAGCATAGCGCCGGATCTGCGCGCGGTTCATGACGTCTCTGTCAGAAACGCCCCGCAGATCGGCAGGCAGCAGGCAAAAAAAGACCGATCATATGATCGGTCTTTTTGGTTGCAGCGAGCGTTATTGCTGCAGCGAAATGGTGGTGTTGGCCAGCTTCGGCTGGTTGAACATGCTCACCAGCACTTCGTCCAGGATCGACGAGGCGCCCCATGGACGCGGGTCGTTGAGGATGGCGACCACTGCCCAGGTGTTGCCGTTGCTGTCGCGGCTGAAACCGGCGATGGCGCGCACGGTGTTCAGGGTGCCGGTCTTGATGTGAGCTTCGCCGCGCAGAGCGGTGCGCTTGAGGCGCTTGCGCATGGTGCCGTCCATCCCCGCCAGCGGCAGCGAGCTCATGAACTCGGCCTGATACGGGCTGTTCCATGCGGCCTGAAGCATCTGCGCCATTTCCCGGGCGCTGACGCGCTCGGCACGGGAAAGGCCCGAACCGTTCTCCATGACCAGATGCGGCGCGACGATGCCTTTCTTCGCCAGCCACTGGCGAATGACCCGCTGTGCGGCCTTGGCATCGTCGCCGTCGGCTTCGTTGCGGAACTCCGAACCCAGGCTCAGGAACAGCTGCTGGGCCATGGTGTTGTTACTGAATTTGTTGATGTCGCGAATGATTTCCGCCAGGTCCGGCGAATAGGCCTTGGCCAGCAGCTTGGCGCTGCCCGGCACGACGTCCAGGCGATCCTTGCCCTGGATGGTGCCACCCAGTTCCTGCCAGATCGCGCGCACGGCGCCGGCGGTGTAGGTCGGATGGTCAAGCAGCGACAGGTAGGTCTGCGAGTTGCAGCCGTCGCCCAACTGGCCGGACACGGTCACGGTGATGCCACCATCGGCTTCCGGCACCGGGTTGTACAGCACATCGCCCGTGCACTTGTTGGAGGCCAGGGCCTTGACCTGATTGTTGATGTGGATTGCGGCAATTGGCGGTTCCACCGACACCAGAATCTTGCCGCCATCGTTGCGGGTCACGAAGCGCAGGGCCTTGAGGTTGACCATCAGCGAGTCGGGACGGACCAGGAAGGGTTTGTTCTTGTCGTTGCCGTCGTCGTCGAACACCGGCAGTTGCGGCTGGATGAAATGGCTGCGGTCCAGCACCAGGTCGCCGGTCACCTGAGTGACGCCATTGGCGCGCAGGTCACGCATCAGCAGCCAGAGCTTTTCCATGTTCAGCTTGGGATCGCCGCCGCCCTTTAGGTACAGGTTGCCGCGCAGCACGCCGTTGCTCAGGGTGCCGTCGGTGTAGAACTCGGTTTTCCACTGGTGGGTCGGGCCGAGCATTTCCAGCGATGCGTAGGTGGTGACCAATTTCATGGTCGACGCCGGGTTCACCGAAACGTCAGCGTTGTAGACGGTCGGGGTGCCCGGGCCGGTCAGCGGCAGCAACACCAGCGACAGGGCACTGCGATCGAGCTTGCTGGCCTTCAGGGCCTGTTCGACCTTGGGCGGCAACGCGGTATTGATGGGGGCGGCAGAGACGCAGAGGGAAATCGGCAGGAGGAGGGAGGCAAGAAACAGTGGACGCAAAGATTTGATCATTCAATAAAACCCTACTGCAAGACGAGGGGGGAGAGGGGATGGATTCCCTCATGACTCAAAAAACCGGCACGGGTAAAAAGGTCCCGTCCCGCTGGAAAAAGGCGATGCCTTCCGCCAAAGCGGCATTATGCCGCAAGCGTTGGTGACTTGCGTCAGAGTATGGTCGTCAAACGCCGCTATTTTTGCAAAAGTCTTCGGATTGTCACGTTAAAACCCGATTTTCTGTGCAGGGTCGTCGGCTGATGACGTGGTTTTCGGGCTTTTGCGCAGCCAAACTGGTAGAGTGCCGCCCGATATTCATTTTTGAGGATTGTTTTCATGGCGACTAATCGTTCCCGCCGTCTGCGCAAGAAACTGTGCGTGGATGAATTTCAGGAGCTGGGCTTTGAATTGAACCTGGAGTTCAAGGAAGACCTGGACGACGCGGCGGTCGATGCCTTCCTCGACGCCTTCCTGGAGGAGGCCATGGATGCCAATGGTCTGGATTACGTGGGCGGCGACGACTACGGTCTGGTCTGCTCGGCCAAGCGTGGTTCGGTCACCGAAGAGCAGCGTGCAACCGTCGAGAGCTGGTTGAAGGCGCGCAGTGAAGTGACCAAGGTCGAAGTCAGCCCGCTGATGGATGCCTGGTACCCGGAAAAGCCGATCAATCCGGTTGGCTGATAGCCGCTGGGTTGGATCTGGAAAAGGGAAGTCGGTGAGAGCTGGCTTCCCTTTTTTTTGCGGTTTTTGAGATCAAGATCAGAGTCAAAGTCAAAGTCAAAGGCGTTCTTCCTAACGTCAGACCTGTTTCGACTTCGTCGAGTTACTTGGAAAAGACACCCAAGTAACCAAGGTGTCTTGCTCCTGGTTTGGCCCTCCTGCGTCGGGTACCTTCATTCCGGTCTCGTTCCGTGGGCACGGCGCGAAAGGGCCATCCATGGCCCACGCGCCTCTCGCGACATCCTGTCGCTCGTCCCACTCCACGAGACCTCCATTCAGCCTGCACCCAAGTCGCGATTTGTGGTGTCTGGGCTATTGCGCACGAAGATCAAAATCAAAAGCGATGGGCTAACGCCATCGATCGGCTAACGCCGCCCCCGTAGCACCCTGGCTTGCCCGCGGGTCGCCTTCAAGATCGCTCCCGCCGGCAAGCCGTGCTGCTACGGAGGGCATCGCTCTTGCGCTCTTGATTTGGCTTTTGATCTTTGTGCGCGACAGACCAGACGCCACAAATCGCGACTTGGGTGCAGGCTGAATGGAGGTCCCGCGTAGTGGGCCAAGCGGCAGGATGCCGCGCGAGGCGCGGGGCCATGGATGGCCCATTCGCGCCGGGCCCACGGAGCGGGACCGGAATGAAGGGACCCGACGCAGGAGGGCCAAACCAGGAGCAAGACACCTTGGTTACTTGGGTGTCTTTTCCAAGTAACTCGACGAAGTCGAAACAGATCTGACGTTAGGAAGAGCGCCTTTGATCTTGAAACAGCTCTGGCCTTAGCCAGAACAAAAAATCAGCATCACCTGCGCCATGAAGCATGAGCACGGTCTAAAAATCACGCTTTTAAAAAAACCACTAATCATCCCGCCCCCTCAATCGTCTTGTAGATAACGCCATCTGTACGAAGGCGATTCAACATGACGAGGTCCGCACATGAGCTTTGACGGCGAAAACACCCAATTCCGAGTCGTGATCAATCACGAAGAACAGTACTCCATCTGGCCCGACTACAAGGCCATCCCCGAAGGCTGGAAAAGCGTCGGTGTCGAAGGCGACAAACAGACCTGCCTGAACTACATCGAAACCACCTGGACCGACATGCGCCCCTTGAGCCTGCGCAAGGCCATGGCCTGATCAATCCCATTTCCAGCAGCTTCTGGAGCGACTGCCCATGAACATGAGCGTGCTCACGCCACACCAGCTTCACGTCGAAACCGGCTTCCCGCTGCGGGTCTATCCCGGCCAGGCAGGCGCCTCGCTGGCGGCTGAATTCGAATCCCTGCGCGGGGTGGTCGAGCGGATGCTCGAGCGCGACGGCGCCATCCTGTTCAGCGGCTTCGACAGCGACGGCGTCGAAGGCTTCCAGCGTTTCGCTGCGGCGTTCGGTCATCCGCTGCTCAACTACGAGTTCGGTTCGACCCCGCGCAGCAAGGTCGGCGGCAAGGGGGTGTACACCTCCACCGAATACCCGGCGCACCGCTCGATCCCGCTGCACAACGAACAGGCCTACACCACCGAATGGCCGATGCGCATCTGGTTCTACTGCGCCAAGGCTGCGGCCAGCGGTGGCGAGACGCCGATTGCCGACAGCCGCGAAGTGTTCCGCCGCATCGATCCGGCCCTGCGCAAGCGCTTCGAAGACAAGCGCCTGATGTACGTGCGCAACTACGGCAATGGCCTGGACCTGACCTGGGAGCAGGTGTTCAACACTGAGCAGCGCGGCGAAGTCGAAGCCTACTGCCACAAGCGCGGCATCCAGTGCGAGTGGACCGAAGACGGCGACCTGCGCACCCGCGAACTGGTACAGGGCGTGGCGCAACACCCGCGCACCAAGGACTGGGTCTGGTTCAATCAGGCGCACCTGTTCCACCTCTCCAACCTCGACCCGGAAATGCAGGAAATCCTGCTCGACACCGTGGGCGAGGAGGGCTTGCCGCGCAATGTCTATTACGGCGACGGCAGCCCGCTGGAAGAAGACGCGCTGGCGCAGATTCGCGGCGTGCTCGCTGAATGCGAAGTGGTGTTCCCCTGGAATACCGGCGATGTGCTGATGCTCGACAACATGCTCACCGCCCACTCGCGCAAGCCGTTCAGCGGCGAGCGCAAGGTGGTCGTGGCCATGGCCGAAGGCGTCAACGGCCACACGCTGCTCAATACTTGATGAGTTCGAAACCCATGCAGAAAACCAAACTTGTTTACGTCTGGTCGCTGCGTAACGGCTCGGCCGACAAGGCCGGTCAGTACGTCGATTACCACGGCGAAAAACGCTACATGAAGTCGCCGCTGGAATATCTGGTGCAGGCGCTCAACGACACGCCGCTGGGGGATTACTACTCCCTGGAAGCAGTGATCTGCGACGATAACCCCGAATCGGCCCGCGACCGCGAAAGCATCAAGGAATACGGCTTCGCGCCGGGGCAGGGCGAGCACTGGTTCTATCCAGCTGATCTCAAGGTCCAGGGCCGGCTGGTCAATGAATTGCTGGAAAACGTGCCGTCCACCTACCGCGCGCTGCCGCTGGGCGATGCTGGCCGGCCGGCGGGCAAATCGGATTTCGAGCGGCGTCTGGGCGAGCGCCTGCATGCCCTAGAAGCCGAGGTGGTGGTGCTCGACGGGCTGCTGGTGATCCTCGATGAACTGGTGCGTCCGGGCGCGGATTTCCATCGCCGCATCGTCAACATTCATCCAGGCATCACGCGCTTGGAATCGCCTTACGAGCGCCGCGGCGCCTATGCGACCCTCGATGCGCTGTATGGCGCCCGGGGCAAGAAGGTGATCGACTGGAAAACCCTCGAGACCGTGGACATCCCGGTGGTGGACATGACCGGCGCGTCGTTCCATTACGTCGACAACGGCATCGATTCGGGCGAGGTGATTTTCGACGTGCTCGACACGCCGATCGCCCCGGACGACACCATCCTGGAACTGCGCTGGAACAACTTCAACAACAGCCTGTTCCCGGCGCTGGAGCAGGGCTTGCTGGTGCTGGCGCGGCGTCAACCTCATTAACAGCTGCCCTGCAAACACGGCGCCCGCGCGATGATTGCCGCGCTGGCGCCGTTGTTCATTGCCGAATTCGCGCACTATCGCGACGTGCTGGTGCTGCACGATGACCCGCGTGCCGCCGTGCCATTGCCGAGGCTGCTGGGCGCCGATGGCTTCGACGAAATGCTCGGCCGCTTCAGCGCGCAGTACGCCGAAGGCGACAGACGCGGCCTGGCGTCGATCTGGACCAAGTACTATTTCATCAAACTGATTCCGCCGGTGGTCGCCGCATCGCTGATTCTCGACCATCGCCTGCCACTTCAACTGAACCAACTGCAACTGGTGCTCGACGAGCAGGGCATGCCCCAGGCCTTCAAGCTCCCCGATCCTGGCCAGCGTTGGACACCCAAACCCGCCGACCCCTTCGAGCGTTTCGCAGGTCTGATCGAAGACCACATGCGACCCTTCATCGACGCCATCGCCGGCCACGTCAATGTCTCGCCCAAGGTCCTGTGGAGCAACGCCGGCAATTACTTCGAGTGGCTTTTGGGCGTGCTCGCCGGGGCGATGCCCCATGCCGATCTCAGCCACGGCCGTGAACTGCTCGCCACGCAACACCTGCCCGATGGCACGCGCAACCCGCTGTACCAGCCGGTGCGTTATCTGAAACTGGCCGGGCAGGCCGGACTCAAGCGCCAGCGCCGGGTGTGCTGCGTGCGCTATCTGGTCGGCGGTCTGGCCTATTGCGAGAACTGCCCGCTGCCCAATCGCAAGGGCAGAACAGCCGTCGACCACGAATTGTCATTGCGCGAACGCTAGCGCCCAAGGGCCGCATCTTCTGCAACGTCAATAAAGCTGCCAACTGGTTGACGTCAATTTGCCATCAAATTATTTCAAGATGTACGATCACCGGCCGATAGTGGAAGACCACACGACCAGGAGGTGATTCGTCTCATGAAGTTGACCGTCAAGAGCAAGCTGCTGTGTCTTGCCATCATCCCCGCGTTGCTGTTCGCCCTGATTCTCAGTGGCGTGGCCTCGTGGATGTTGCAAAGCAGCGCCAATCAGGAAATGAAGGAAACCCGTGAACAGCTGGTGGAGCGCAACCGCCAGGTGCTGAAAAACTACGTCGACGTCGCGCTGACCACCATCAAGCCGCTGCATGATGCTTCCGCCCAGGGCGACATGGCCGCGCGGGACAAGGCGCTGGAGCTGCTCAAGCCGATGAAGTACGGCGACGACGGTTATTTCTTCGGTTACGACACCAAGGGCGTGCGGGTCTTCCGTGGCGACAGCCCGGCCGGGATCGGCAAGAGCTTTTGGGACACCCGCGATCCGGATGGCTCCTACCACTACCAGACCTTTGTCGAGGTCGCCAAAAACGGCAAGCATTACATCGACTACGCCGCGCCAAAGCCCGGTGACGAAGCGGTGCAGGTGCCCAAACTCGGCTACACCGTGTATCTGGACAAATGGGACATGGTGCTGGGCAGCGCGATCAACATGGACGACATCGACGCCGCCATGGTGCTGGAGCAGGAGGCTGTCACCAGCCGCACCCGCAGCATCCTGGTCAGCGTGTTCGTCGTGACCTTGATCCTGTTGCTGATCACCGCTGCCGCCGGTATCTGGACCGCCAACGGCATCGTCCGTCCGCTGCGCATTCTCAAGACCAACCTGGATGACATCGCTGCCGGCGACGGCGACCTGACCCACCGTCTGGTGGTCACCAGCCGCGACGAGCTGGGCGATCTGGCGGCCTCGTTCAACCTGTTCGTCGACAAGATCCACGCCATGGTGCGGCAGATCGCGCAGATGACCACCGACCTCGCAGGCCTGGTGGAGCAGGCAACGCAACAGACCCTGCGCTCCGAGCAGGCCATGCAGCGTCAGCGCGAAGAGACCGATCAGGTGGCCACGGCCATTCACGAGATGTCCGCTGCCGCACAGGAAGTCGCCCTGAGCGCGCAACGCGCCGCCGAAGCCGCCTCAGAAACCGACCAGCAAGGCCAGGCCGCACGCAAGGTGGTGGGCACCAGCATCAGTGGCATGAGTTCGTTGGTCGATGACATTCGCCTGAGCGGCACCAGCCTGGACAGCCTGCAACAGGACGTGCGCTCCATCGTCTCGGTGCTCGATGTGATCCGCTCGATTGCCGAGCAGACCAACCTCTTGGCGCTCAACGCCGCCATCGAGGCTGCCCGCGCCGGTGAAGCAGGCCGAGGCTTTGCCGTGGTCGCCGACGAGGTTCGCGCGCTGGCCAGCCGCACCCAGCAGAGCACCCAGGAAATCCAGGGGATGATCACCCGCCTTGAAACAGGCACCCATGCCTCGGTCGAAGCCATGCGCCGTTCCACCGAAGCGGGCGAGGGCGCCAACCAGCAGACCAACGAAGTGGGTGTTTCGCTGGATTCGATCTCGGGCCTGATCGGCACCATCAATGCCATGAACGCGCAGATCGCCAGCGCCGCCGAAGAGCAGACCTCGGTGGCCGAAGAGATCAACCGCAGCGTGCACCAGATCGCCGGTGCGGTGGAAAACCTTGCCGAAGAAACCGAGCAGAGCGCGCGCACCATGCGCGACGTGTCGGCACTGGGCGGCAACCTCAGCGCCCTGGTGGGCCAGTTCAAGATCTGATGAAACGTTTAACCCGTCGTGCTCGTGGCGGAGCACGGCAATAGCTGTTTTAGTAACGCCTGATTGCTTAGCTATCTAATGATTAGCTGGCGATCAAATCGCCGGGTTCAGTGGCTTGTGCAGGCTGCGCCCGGACGATTCAAAACGAGAGCCACGACAAGAGGCCGCAATAACAAACACAAAAAGAAACCGAAGCACACCCGTGTTCAGACCGAGGAGTACTAACCGATGTTCGATGACGACACGTCACCGGCGCGGCGCGATTTTCTGCGCAAGTCGCTGACCCTGATCCCCGTTGTGACCCTGGCCAGCACCGGCCTTCCCACCGCCACTTTCGCCCAGACCCCGGCCAGCGATGCCGCTCAGGGCTCGCAAGCCGCACCGGCAGTGGCCGCCGGCGACTACAAGCCGACCTTTTTCACCCCTGAAGAGTGGGCCTTTCTGATCGCCGCCTGCGACCGGCTGATCCCGGCTGACCACGTCGGCCCCGGCGCCGTCGAGCTGGGCGTGCCGGAGTTTCTCGACCGGCACATGCAGACCCCGTACGCCAACGGCGGGATCTGGTACATGCAGGGACCGTTTCTGGAAGCCGCCCCCGAGTTCGGTTATCAGGGCCGTCTGAACCTGCGCGAAACCCTGCGCATCGGCATCAAGGCGATGGACGCCAGCTGCAAGAAAACCTTCTCCGGCAAGACCTTCGCCCAGCTGTCCCATCCGCAACAGGAAGAACTGCTCAAGGCCGCCGAGAGCGGCAAGCTGGCGCTGGAAGACATTTCCTCGAAGCTGTTCTTCAGCAACCTGCTGAGCGAGGTGCGCAACGGCTACTTCGCCGACCCGTCCCACGGCGGGAACAAGAACATGGGCGCGTGGAAAATGATCGGTTATCCGGGCATGCGCGCCGACTACATGGACTGGGTCACGGTGCGCGACAAGCCGTATCCATTCGGGCCGGTGGATCTGGCCGGGCGGAGGGGCTGAACATGGCAAATGCAAAACCTAAAGTGGACGCCGTCATCGTCGGCATGGGTTGGACCGGGGCGATCCTGGCCAAGGAACTCACCGACGCCGGTTTGAATGTAGTGGTGCTGGAGCGTGGCGCCGATCGCGACACCCAGCCGGATTTCGCCTATCCCAAAGTGGTCGACGAACTGGAAGGCTCGGTGCATCGCCGCTATCTGCAAAGCCTGGCCCAGGAAACCGTCACCGCCCGTCACAGCCCCAACGGCACCGCCGTGCCGTATCGGCAGATGGGCTCGTTCAAGCCGGGCACCGGCGTGGGCGGCGCGGGCAGTCACTGGTCCGGCTGCCACTTCCGCGCATTGCCGGAAGACTTCAAGCTGCGCAGCAATGTCGAGCAGCGCTACGGCGCGAAATTCATCCCCACCGACATGAGCATCCAGGACTTCCCGATCAGCTACGAAGACCTGGAGCCGCACTTCGATCACTTCGAATACGTCTGCGGCACCTCGGGCAAGGCCGGTGTGATCCAGGGCGTCAAGCAGCCCGGCGGCAACCCGTTCGAAGGCTCGCGTTCCCGTGAATTCCCGCTGGGGCCCAACCCCAATTACCTTGGCGCCGAGATGTTCTACAAGGGCGCCCGCGAGATGGGCTGGGACCCGTATCCGATTCCCGCCTCCAACGCCTCGGGCCCTTACGTCAACCCGTACGGCTGCCAGATGGGCCCGTGCAACGCCTGCGGTTTCTGCAGCGACTACGGTTGCCTGAACTACTCCAAGGCCAGCCCCAACATCAGCATTCTGCCGGTGCTGCGCCAGCGCAAGAACTTCGAGCTGCGCACCCACGCGCAAGTGCTCAAGGTCAACCTGGACAGCGACGGCAAGAAAGCCACCGGCGTGACTTACCTCGACGCCCAGGGCCGGGAAGTCGAGCAGCAGGCCGACATCGTGCTGCTGTGCGCCTTCTCGCTGTACAACGTGCACCTGATGCTGCTATCGGGCATCGGCAAGCCGTATGACCCGCAAACCGGCGAGGGTACGGTGGGGCGCAACTATTCCTACCAGAACCTCAACCGCGTGGTGCTGTTCTTCGACAAGGACGTGCAGGCCAACCAGTTCATCGGCATCGGCGGCGCCGGTACCACCATGGACAACCTCAACGGCAACCAGCTGGACAACGGCAAGGTCGGTTTCGTCGGTGGCGGTATTGTCTGGGCACGTCAGCCGGGTGCCGGTCCGATTCGCGGCATCAACGTGCCGCCGGGTACGCCGAACTGGGGTACGGCCTGGAAGCAGGCGGCCAGCGATGCCTTCCGTCACTCGTTCTACTTCGAAGTGCAGGGCGCATGCATGTCCTATAAGCAGCACTACCTGAGCCTGGACCCGACCTACAAGGACGCCTTCGGCCGCCCGCTGTTGCGCATGACCTTCGACTGGCACGACAACGAGGTCAAGGCCTCGCAGTTCCTGGTCGGCAAGGCCATGGAAATGTCGAAGATCCTCAACCCGACGGCCATGTCTGGTGACGCCAAGAAGCCCGGCGAGCACTACAACATCACCAAGTACCAGAGCACCCATACCTGCGGCGGCGCGATCATGGGCAGCGATCCGAAGACCTCGGCGCTCAACAAGTACCTGCAGTCGTGGGACGTGCACAACGTGTTCGCCATCGGCGCCAACGCCTTCCCGCAAAACAATGGCTACAACCCGACCGGGATGGTGGGTGCGCTGGCGTACTGGTCTGCCAAGGCCATTCGCGAGCAGTACCTGAAAAACCCCGGCCCGTTGGTTCAGGCATAAGGAGAAACGACCATGAAAAAGTTTCTTCTGAGCCTGATCGCGTTGGGTGTGCTGGTGTTCGTGGTGCTGTTCACCTTTGCCCTGTGGCCGACCTCGACCCCCGCGTTGAATGCCTCGCTGAACATCGATCAGGCGTTGATTGACAAAGGCCGCTACCTGGCCGATGCCGGTGACTGCACCGCCTGCCACACCACCCATGGCGGCAAGCCGTTCGCTGGCGGCCTGCCGATCGCCTCGCCGGTGGGCACGCTGTACAGCACCAACATCACCCCGGACAAGGACACCGGGATTGGCAAGTACTCGCTGGACGAGTTCGACCGCGCCGTTCGTCACGGCATCGCGGCCAACGGCGACAGCCTGTACCCGGCCATGCCGTTCCCGTCCTACGCGCGCACCAGCGACGAGGACATCCGCGCGCTGTATGCGTACTTCATGCAGGGCGTGGAACCGGTGAAGGCTGAAAACCGCGCCAACGACGTGCCCTGGCCGTTGTCGATGCGCTGGCCGCTGGCGATCTGGCTCAAGGTGTTCGCACCCGCGCCGCAAGCGGTGGCGTTCGATGCCTCGCACTACAAGGACCCGCAGATTGCCCGCGGTGCCTATCTGGTGCAGGGCCTGGGCCATTGCGGCAGTTGCCACACGCCTCGCGCGCTGACCTTGCAGGAAAAGGCTCTGGATGAATCCGGCGCCGACTACCTGTCAGGGGGGCCTGTGATTGACGGCTGGCTCGCAGTGAACCTGCGCGGCAACCCAGCCGATGGCCTGGGCAACTGGAGCGCCGACGACATCGTCGCCACCCTGCGCAGCGCCCGCAGCGAAACCCACGCGGTACTGGGCGGGGCGATGAGCGATGTGGTGGTGCACAGCACCCAGCACCTCAACGACACCGACCTGCAAGCCGTGGCGGCCTACCTGAAAAGCCTGCCGCCGAGCGCCTACCAGGGCTCGAGCTTCAAGGCCGATCCGGCGACTGCCAAGGCGTTGCAGTCAGGCGAGGAGAGCGGTCGCGGCGCCCAGCTGTACGTCGACAACTGCGCCGCCTGCCATCGCACCGACGGCGAAGGGTATGCGCGGGTGTTCCCGAAGATCGCTGGCAACTCGTCGGTGCTCTCGCAGGATCCGGTGTCGATGATTCGCCTGGTGCTCACAGGTAGCAAACTGCCTGCCACCGCAACGGCGCCTTCGCAACTGGGCATGCCCGGTTTCGCCTGGCGGATGTCGGATGAGGAAGTGGCGCAACTGCTGACCTTCATCCGCAGCAGCTGGGGCAACCAGGCGCCTGCGGTCAAGGCCAGCCAGGTGGCCGAACTGCGCGCGACCCTGCCCAAGGAGTTGCCTGCGGTGAATCGTACGGATATTGCCAAGCCGTGATTTGACGCCCTCCGGGCAGACGCGATTCGCTTCTGCCCGGAGGGCGTGGGAGTTGAGCTTGCTAGCGATCTGGCGCGCAGCGGCAGCAAAACCATCCGCCTTCGTTCTCTCAGACACACCGCAGGCACCCGGTTAGCTGCCGCTTCGCGCCAGATCGCCGGCAAGCCAGGCTCCCACGCCCTCCGGGCAGAATCAAAAGCCCCGCCGGCAAGCCGTGCTGCTACAAGGTGAGGAAACTATGCGTTAGCGGTGTTTTTCGTCACCAGGCGCAACCCGCTGGCAATACTGCCCACCGCCGCAAACCCCGCACCAATGCTCAGCGCCAGTACCGGCCCATGGGCGCTGGAAATCCCGAAGCTCAACGCTACCAACGCCGCCCCCGTGGCCTGGCCGATCAGCCTTGCCGTGGCGATGGTGCCGCTGGCGCCGCTGGCACGCGAGCGAGGGGCGCTGGTCATCAGGGCTTTCTGGTTCGGCGCCTGGAAGAAACCAAAGCCGATGCCGCACAGAATCATCCGCGCGCCGATGGACATCACGCTGGCGTCGGCCGGCATGCTCGCCAGCGAGATCATCCCGCAGCACAGCAGCGCCAGGCCGATCCCGCCCAAGAGCCCCGGTTGATAGCGGTCGGACATGCGCCCGGCGAACGGCGCGATCAATGCCACCACCACCGACCACGGCGTCATCAGAAAGCCGGTCTGCACCGGGTCGCGGCCCAGTGTGGTTTCGAAAAAGAACGGCAGCGAGACGAACGCCAGTCCCTGGGTGGCGAACGAGCAGAAGGCGGTCAGTGCCGACAGGGCAAACATCGGCCGCTTGAGCAGGTCCAGCGGAAACATCGGCGCCGGGTGCCCGGCTTCGCGCCTGAGCATCGCCGCGCCGCAGATCAGAAACACCGCCAATGCGATCAGGACGCTGGTCAGCGAACCCAACTGGGCGGCCTGGCTCAGGGCGAAGATCAGTGCACCGAAGGTCAGCACGTTGAGCACGGCAGTCATGCGGTCGAAGGTCAGGCTGCCCGGTTTGACCACCGGCAGCGAGTTCCAGGCGAACACCAGGGCGAACACGCCGATGGGCAGATTGATCGCGAACAGCCACGGCCAACTGGCCACCGACAGCACCAGCGAAGCGATGGTCGGGCCGATAGAGAACGAGGTGCCGACCACCAGCGCGTTCATGCCCAGTCCGCGACCCAGGCGCTCTGGCGGGAAGATCGAACTGATCAGCCCGGCGTTGACGCTCATGATCGCGCTGGCGCCCAGGCCTTGCAGCACGCGGGCAATGGTCAGGGTTTCCAGCGACCAGGCAAAGGTGCACAGCGCCGACGACAGCACGAACAGCATCAGCCCGCCCAGATAAACCTTGCGCTGGCCCACGACGCCACCCAGCGCCGCGAAGGGCAATAGTGTGGCAACGGCGGCCAGTTGGTAGGCATTGATGATCCATACCGAGGCGGCAGGCGAGGCCTTGAGGTCGGCGGCGATGGCGGGCAGGGCGGTGTTAGCGATGGCCGTATCGAGGGTGGCCAGGGCGATGGACAGCAGAATGGCGACCATGCCGCGAAATTCGCGGGAGGTGAGTTTATCGTGAGTACGTGGCGCCTCTTGGGCAGAGGACTGGGCGGGCTGGACCATTATCGACAACGCTCCGGAAAACGCGGCAGACCGAGCTGCCAGGGCAGGCGAAAGCGTTATGGTGCCGATTGATTAGCCAGCTATGCAATGGACAAATCCACGATGTTGCCGACGGCGTGCCCTCTGTAGGAGCGAATTCATTCGCGAAGGTGGGTCAGACGATGAAGACGTGTCGTCCGTACGGCCATTCGCGAATGAATTCGCTCCTACAGGGGATGTACGGTGTGTCAGCCACCGGCGGTATCGATATCCCGGTCGGTTTCGCCGGTCTGATTCTCTTCCTTGGTGGTATCCGGCGACTGATGTTCCTCAGGCTCGAAGTCAGGGGTGTAGCTGTTTTCGTCACTGGTTTTCTGGTCCGGGTCGATACCCGGGTCGTGGCGTTCAGCAGTCTTTGGGTTCTGATTGGTCATATGCACCTCTTCAGCAGTCCGACTGGACAGGACTTACTGACTTCGAGGGCATGAAGCTGCAGGCGTTCGAACAATCCGCCGACCGGTTGTCAGGTGTTCTGATAGGCCCCCGTAACCGGTAAACGGCTGCCCAGCCGATAACGCGAAGACGGATGAATCAGCCGCACAAAGGTCACCACCCGCTCCTTGTTCCAGGTGCGGCGCATCAGCACCAGGCACGGCTCGCTGGCGTCGATCTGCAAATGCCGAACCTCGTCGGCGCTGGGGTGGCTGGCTTCGACGATGTGCTCCATTTCATCCGGCTGGATGATCTGCAGCAGGTAGCGCGCCGACTGCAGTTGATCGCCGAAGGGCTGGTGCAGAAAGTCCGGCGCGGTCTGCGGATTCACGTAGCGATCCTCCAGCTGCACCGCCACGTCTTCTTCGAAATGCACGCACAGCAGGTGAAACACCGAGGCGCCGGTGGGCAAGGCGAGGGCGGAGGCGATGGGCATCGACGCTGCTTCCCGCGCCAGGTGCAGGACCTGGCAGCGGTAGCGATGGCCGCGGGCGAGGATTTCGTCGGCGATGTTGGTGATCTGCAACAGGTTCGATTGCGGCTTGCTCTGGGCGACAAAGGTGCCGACCCCGGACACCCGCACCAGCCGGCCTTCTTCACTGAGCTCACGCAGCGCCCGGTTGACCGTCATGCGCGACATGCCCAGTTCCAGTACCAGGCGGTTTTCCGAGGGGATCAGATCGCCGGGTTTCCATTCGCCCGAGGCCAGTTTGCCGTGGACGAACTCCTTGGCCTGGCGATACAGAGCCTGGGGCACGGGTTTGTCCATGTGCGATCCTCCCAATCAATGCCGATCCCGTAGCAGCACGGCTTGCCGGGGCGGTGTATCTGTGACGGATGCATCGACTGACACACCGCCCCGCCGGCAAGCCGTGCTGCTACGGATCGAGGTGAGCCATCAGGTACCGCCGCCCTGCCAGAACGCATTGCGATCCAGATAATTCTGCAAGAACTGCTGCAAGCGCGGCTGGCTGGCGTTGTGGAAAATGTCGCGCGGGGTACCGCGGGCGACCACTTCGCCCTGATCGAGAAAAATCACCGAATCGGCCACCTGCGCGGCAAAGCCCATTTCGTGGGTGACCACGACCATGGTCATGCCTTCTTTTGCGAGGGTTTTCATCACCTGCAGCACTTCGCCCACCAGCTCCGGGTCCAGCGCCGAGGTGGGTTCGTCGAACAGCATGATGTGCGGCTCCATCGCCAGCGCCCGGGCGATCGCCACCCGCTGTTGCTGGCCGCCGGAGAGCTGTGCCGGGTAGTTGTCGGCCTTGTGCGCCAGGCCGACCTTTTCCAGCATCGCCATGCCGCGCTTGCGCGCATCAATCGCCGAGAGTTTGCGCACCTGACGCAAGGCCTCGCAGACATTGCCCAACGCGGTCATGTGCGGCCACAGGTTGAACTGCTGGAAGACCATGCCGACGTTGCGCCGCACCTGGTTGATCTGCGACTGCGGCGCGCGCTTGCGGCCTTTGTCGGTCTCCTGCCAGCCGAGCAACTGGCCTTCGATGTGGATCTGGCCTTCGTCGTATTCCTCAAGGAACGCCATGCTGCGCAGCAGCGTGCTCTTGCCCGAACCGGACGGGCCGATCAGGCACATTACTTCAGAGCGCCGCACCTCAAGGTCGATGCCCTTGAGCACCCGCAGCGCGCCAAAGCTTTTGCCGACCTGGCTCAGCTTGAGAATGGTGGGCTGCGCGCCGGGTACGCTTGCATCGGTTTTCATGCTGTCACCTTGTTTCTCACGTGAATCGGCAGATGCAGCGCCGCTTGGGATCAGAAAACTGTTCATCGTGCTTGCCTGTTCATGAAGCGGCCGACGCGGGTTTCCAGGAGCATGCCCAGCCGCGAGCACAGTTCCACCAGAATCAGATAGCCGATGCACAGCATCAGCAGGGTTTCGACGAAGGCGAAGGTTTCCGAGCCGATGCCGGTCAGCACCATGGTCAGTTCCGGGATGGTGATGATCGACAGCACGGCGGTTTCCTTGCACAACACGGTGATCATGTTGACCAGCGCCGGGAGGATGATCACCAGCATCTGCGGCACCTGGATGCGCCAGATGCATTGCAGGCGGGTGATGCCCAGGCAATCGGCCGCTTCCAGCTGGCCACGGGCGACCGACTCGAAACCCGAGCGGAAGATCTCGGCGAAGTACACGCTGCCATACACGCCCAGGCCCAGAATCCCGGCGGGCACTGGGTCCAGGCTCAGGCCGAACGACGGCCCGCCGTAGTAGATCAGGAACAGCTGCACCAGAAACGGCGTGCTGCGAATCAACTCGATGAACACCCGCAGCGGCGCGCGCAGCAGGTTGTTGCCGAACACCTGGGCGATGGCGATCAGCATGCCCAGCGCCATCCCCAGGGCCACGCCGCTGCTCCAGGTGCCAAGGGTGACGAGAAAGCCCGAGCCGATGTCGCCCAGATGGTCGGTGATGATGGTCGGGTCGAAGATCATGCGCCGCGCTCCTTCAGTCGGCGTTCCAGCAGGCTGCCGCAGTACGCCAGCGGGATGTTGATCAGGCAGTAGAAGCCGGCCAGCATCAGGTAGTCCTGCACGAACATGTAGTCGCTGGCGGCGAGGTTCTGCGCGGTGCGGGTCAGGTCGGCCAGGCCCACCACAGAAACCAGCGACGAGGCCTTGATCAGCAGGATCATTTCATTGACCAGCGAAGGCAGGGTCAGGCGCACGGCCTGGGGCACACGAATGCGCAGCAGCATCTGCCGGGCGTTCAGGCCCAGCAGGCCAGCGGCTTCCAGTTGCCCGCCGGGGATGGCCATGAAACCGCCGCGCATGATCTCGGCAATGTAGGCCCCGGCCGCCAGCGACAGGCCGATCACCGCCGCCACGGTGGGCGAGACGTTGGGCAGGCCGATGCGCGGCAGGAAGTAATAGATGAACAGCAATTGCACCAGCAGCGGAATGCCGCGGAACACGAAAATATAGGCGCCGCCCAGCCGCCGCAGCAGCGGCACGGGGGACAGCCGCAGGCTGCCGACGATCACGCCGATGACGAAACCGATCGCCAGCGCCGCGATCGACACCTGCAAGGTCACCCACAGGGCGTCGAGCAGGAGCGGGGCGTTCTGTTGTAGCAAGGGCCAATCGAACACGGTGTGACTCCAGGGATTCGAATACGACGCAAACCTTCTGTAGGAGCGAATTCATTCGCGAAGGCAGGTCAGACGATGAAGAGGTGTCGCTTGTCCAACCCGTTCGCCAATGAATTCGCTCCTACAGAGAAGGCGTTGCGGTGTTACCAGGTCGGCTCGAAATCGCCTTTAGGCACGTCCATCTCCGCGCCCAGCCATTTCTTCTGCAGCGCAGCGAGGCGGCCGTCGTCGTGCATCTTCAGCATGGCGGCGTCGAGCGCGGCGATCAGGCTGTCGGCGTCGGCATCCTTGCGGCCCAGGTAGGCGAAGTAGGATTTCTTGCCGAACGGCGGCTGCACCACCTTGTACAGATTGGCCTTCTGCGCCGCGACGAAGGAGATGTTCGGCAACGAGTTGGCCACGGCGACGATGCGCTTGGCGGCGAGGTCCGCGTAGGCCTGGTTGTTGTCGACGTATTCGCGAATGGTGACCTTTGCAGGCAAGGTCGCGGCGAAGGTTTTCAGCTCTTCGAGCTGCGCCGAGCCTTTGCCCGCACCCACGGTCTTGCCGGCGATGTCTTCAGGTTTCTTGATGCTGTCGTCCTTGGCGCCGACCATCAGCGCCACAGTGGCTTCGGCAATCGGCGAGACGAAGTGGTAACGCTCCTTGCGCGCCTTGGTGACGATGATCGGGCCGGCGACCACGTCGAACTTCTTCGCTTCAAGACCCGGCAACACGCTTGGCCACGGCAGGTCGAGGAACTTGATCTTGACCCCCAGTTCCTTGCCCAGCTCGGCGAACAGCTCCGCGTTCAGGCCCTGCTGTTTGCCGCCTTCCAGATAATCGAACGGGGCGAACTGCATTTCGGTACCGACCACCAGCTCGCCGGCCTTCTTCACATCGGCCAACTGGTCGGCGTGTGCCGCCAGGGGCAGGCAGGCCAGTGCGACCGCGATGCCGAGGCTTTTCAAGGTGCTGCCAAATGGAAAATCGAGTTGCATGGTGCGCGCTCCTTCTTCGGCGGTCAGCCGAATATTTTTCCGGGGTTGAGGATGTTGTTCGGATCGAAACAGCGTTTGAGCTCGGCCATCGCGTCCAGCGCTTCGTCACTGACCGAATGGTGCAGGAACTCGCGCTTGAGCAGGCCGATACCATGTTCGGCGGACACCGCGCCGCCCAGTTCACCCACCGCGCGATACACCAGTTCCTCGATTTCCAGAACTGGCGCAGGTTGCGGCAGGCTGTTGCAGTCCACGGTCAGGTGCAGGTTGCTGTCCCCGATGTGGCCGAAGTACACGCTGTGATTGCCCGGCCAGCGCAGGTCCAGGCGCTGGCGACACAGATCGGCGAACTCGCCGATCTGGCCGATGGGCAGGCTGATGTCGAAATTCAGCGGCGCGATGCGCACCGGGAATTCACCCGTGGCCTCGCGGATCTTCCACAGGCTGCGGGCCTGGGTGTGGGAGCTGGCGACAATGGCGTCGACCACCTCACCGGCCTCGATGGCGGCTTGCAGGGTCTGCTCCAGCAGATCGGCGCTGGCCGAGGACTCCAGCAGCACGTACAGCGGATGGTGGTCGGGCATCGGTGTCACCGGGTTTTCCAGCCACGACACGCCCATGCGAAAGAAGTCCTGCCACATCAGCTCGTAGGCCTGGGGCGTGCCGGCGCTGCGCTGCAGGCGGCGCAGCAGGGCCACCGCGCTGGTGTAGTCGGGCAGGGCGCAGAGCAGGGTGGTGGTCTGCCCTGGCTGCGGCGCGATCTTGAGCACCGCGCGGGTGATGACGCCCAGGGTGCCTTCGCTGCCGATGAAGTTCTGCTTGAGGTCGTAGCCGCAGTTGTTCTTGATCATCTTGTTCATCAGGTTCAACACCCGGCCATCCGCCAGAACCACCTCAAGGCCCAGCACCAGATCGCGGGTCATGCCGTAGCGGATCACCGCATTGCCCCCGGCGTTGGTGGCGATGTTGCCGCCGATCTGGCACGAGCCGCGGGCCCCCAGGTCCAGGGCGAACAGGTAGCCTGCGTCGGCCACGGCCTGCTGGATCTCTTGCAGCGTGGTGCCGGCCTTGACCGTGACGGTGGCCGCCGCTTCGTCGATCTCCTCGATACCGCGCAGGCGTTCCAGCGACAGGGCAAAATCGCTGGCGCGAGGCACAGCGCCACCGGCCAGCCCGGTCATGCCGCCCTGTGGCACCACGCTTTGCCCGGCGGCGTTGCAGATGCGCAGGGCGGTGGAGATGTCGGCAGTGTCCCTGGGCAGGATCAGTGCCGCCGGGCAGGCCGGCGCGTGGCGGGTCCAGTCGCTGTGGTGACGCGGGTTGATCGCGTCACCGGTCAGCACCTGGGCCTCGCCGAGGGCCGCGCGTAACTGGTCGAGGGTCTGTTGCACGTCGCTCATGGGTTCAACTCACGGTAAAGGAGGCGCCAGCGCCGGAATTGCGGCGGGCGTGCAGTTGATTCAGGTCCGGCTGGCCGAGCAGGGTCAGGGCCAGGCGCAGTTCGTTGGCGAGCAGATCCAGCGCATGGCCGGCGCCCGCCTGGCCGCCGACAGCAACGCCATACAGCGTCGCGCGGCCCAGCAGCACGGCATCGGCGCCCAGTGCGCAGGCCTTGAGAATGTCGGTGCCGCGGCGGATGCCACTGTCTAGCAGGATGCTCAGGCGGCCTTTGACCGCGTCAACGATAGCGGGCAGACAATCCAGGCTGGCAGGCACACCGTCCAGCTGCCGCCCGCCATGGTTGGTCACCACGATGCCGTCCAGACCAAGGGTTGCGGCCTGTTCGGCGTCATCGGGATGCATCACGCCCTTGAGCAGCAGCCGGTGTGGCCAGCGCTCGCGCAGCCGGGCGAGAAAGGCCCAATTCAGCTGCTTCTCCATTTTCTCGCCGATGAAGTGCGCGGCGCCTGCGGCGTTGCGCTGATCGGCAGGCAGGTAGCGATCCAGATTGGCCATGCTCGGCATGCCCTGAGGCCACAGTGCCTGCCTGACCCAGCGCGGATGGCGCAGCACATCGAGCTTGTTGCGCAGGCTCAACTGCCGGGGGCGGGCGAAGTTGCGCTTGTCCCATTCGCGATTGCCCAGCAGCACGGCATCGCTGGTCAGCAGCAGGGTCTGACAACCGGCGTTTTCGGCGCGCTGGATCAGGTCTTCCTGCACCGCCGGGTCGCTCATGCTGTACAGCTGGAACCACAGATTGACGTCAGGCACGGCGGCGCGGATCTGCTCCAGCGAACTGGTGGACACCGTACTCAGGGTGAACGGCAGGCCGCGTTCGGTGGCCGCTCGGGCCAGATGAATGTCGGCATCGCGGTGCAGCATGCCGTTGTAGCCGGTGGGGGCGATGGCCATCGGCAGGGATTGCCCACGGCCGAACAGGGTGCGATGGGTGTCGGGCGTCTGCCAGGGCACCAGGGTCTTGGGCAGCAGGTCGACCTCGGCGAAGGCCTGGCGATTGCGCTTCAAGGTCAGTTCTTCCTCGGCACCACCTTCCAGGTATTCCCAGGCGAAATGCGGCAGGCGCCGACGGGCCATGTGGGCCAGTTCGGCGATGCTGTGGGCGCGACGAAAATCCGAACCTGAGTGATAGCGGCGCATGGAAGTCCCTGGGCAAGCTGTATAGACAGCCAAGGCAAGATGCAGGCCAGTTCATGGCACAGGTTGAGATCGCGGGCTCAGACGCGGCGCCGGGGAAAGGCGCCGGGAGGATGTCACCAAAAGTTGCACCGAATGGGTTCCCCGTGCCCGTTGCTGGGGCATACCGAAACTTCTGAACGCTTGAATGCGGTCCGTAGCAGCACGGCTTGCCGGCGGGAGCGATCTTGCGGACGTCCCCGCCGGCAAGCCGTGCTGCTACGTGGATGGTGTACCTGCTATCGCGTTTTCTTCTGCGGCATGGGAAATGCTTACCCCTGTCTATACAGCTGCCGCCATCCACCCCATGAGGAGCCCGTATGACTGCCACCGCCAACCTTCCGCTGATCGACATGGCGGGCGTGCGCCAGGGCGACGAAGCCGCCATCGCCCGTGCCGGCGAGGCCATTCGCAAGGCCTGTTGCGAGACCGGGTTCTTCTACATCATCAACCATGGCGTGTCTCAGTCAGTGATCGACAACGCCATGGCCGCGGCGAAAACCTTCTTTGCCTACCCCGCCGAGACCAAGCGCGGCGTTGCGGTGAACAAACGCCATCGCGGCTGGCATGCGCTGGGCGGGGCGCTGATGTACGAGGCGACCAAGCCGGATTTCAAGGAGTTCTTCAGCATGGGCCTGGAGCTGCCCGAGGACGACCCCTGCGTGCTGGCCGGTGAAGCGCTGCGCGGGCCGAACCAATGGCCGGATTTCATGCCCGAGTTGCGCCTGGCGCTGGATGCCTATTACGAAGAAATCGGCCTGGCGGGGGCTGATCTGCTCAAGGCAGTGGCGGTGGGCCTGGGTATCGAGCAGGACTTCTTCGCCCCCAAATACGGCAAACGCCTGCAACGCACGCAGATGGTCTATTACCCACCGCATCCGCCGATGGCCGAGTCCGATCAGTTCGGTGTTGCGCCGCACACCGATTATGGTTGCATCACGCTGTTGTATCAGGACAACAGCGGCGGCTTGCAGGTGCGGGAGCTGGGCAGCAACAGCTGGATCGACGCGACGCCGATCGAGGGCAGCCTGGTGGTCAACGTTGGGGATCTGCTGGCGCGCTGGTCGAACGACCGTTTCCGTTCGACCTTGCATCGGGTGATCAACAAGTCGGGGCATGAGCGGTATTCCATCGCGACGTTTTACGATCCTACGTACAGCGCTGTTGTTGATCCTTGTGATTTGGGGATTGATTCGGGTGAGAGTCTTTATCCGGCGGTGGCGGCGGGGGATTACATACTCAAGCGGATTGATGATTCGATGGCTTATCGGAAGAAGGCGCAGTAGAGGGGCAATCCGGTCTTTGCGTTGTGTCATCGAGTTTTTTGGCGCCTGACCTGACGCGATGTTCTGGCTAACGCCAGAGATCAAGATCAAGAGCGCTCTTCCTAACGTCAGATCTGTTTCGACTTCGTCGAGTTACTTGGGGGTCTTTTCCAAGTAACTCGACGAAGTCGAAACAGGTCTGGCGTTAGCCAGAACAAAAAGCAGGTGCCGCACCCGCGGCAATGAACACGATCACGGTTCATGCCGCGACTGCAGTTGAATCAGGCTGCCTCCTCCTTCAATGTCGCCATATCAATCACAAACCGATACTTCACATCCCCCTTGACCATCCGCTCGTACGCCTCATTGATGTCCTTCATGTGAATCATCTCGATATCCGAAACGATCCCGTGCCTGGCGCAGAAATCCAGCATCTCCTGGGTCTCCCTGACGCCACCGATCAACGACCCCGCCAGGCTGCGGCGCTTGAAGATCAGGTTGAACACCGAAGGCGAGGGATGCGGATGATCCGGCGCGCCCACCAGGGTCATGGTGCCGTCGCGCTTTAACAGGTTCAGAAATGCATCCAGATCATGAGGCGCAGCCACCGTGTTGAGGATGAAATCCAGCTGATTGGTCTGAGTCGCCATCTCCTTGGGATCTTTCGATACGACGACCTCATCGGCGCCCAGACGCAAGCCGTCTTCGCGCTTGTTCGGCGAGGTGGTGAACAGCACCACATGCGCGCCCATGGCGTGGGCGATTTTCACCGCCATGTGGCCCAGGCCGCCGAGGCCTACCACGCCGACTTTCTTGCCGGGGCCGACCTTCCAGTGATGCAGCGGCGAATAAGTGGTGATCCCGGCGCACAGCAGCGGTGCCACGGCGGCGAGGTTGTCGCTGTGGGAAATCTTCAGGACGAACTTCTCCTTCACCACGATCTTGTCCGAGTAACCGCCATAGGTGTTTTCGCCACCGAACACCGGCCCGTTATAAGTCCCGGTGAAGCCATTCTCGCAATACTGCTCGTCTCCCTCGGCGCAGGACGCACAGTGCTGGCAGCTGTCGACCATGCAGCCGACGCCCGCCAGATCGCCGACTTTGAAATGCTTCACGTTGGCGCCCACGGCCGTGACCTTGCCGACGATTTCATGGCCGGGCACCGACGGGTACAGCGTGTTGTTCCATTCGTTGCGTGCGGTGTGCAGGTCCGAGTGGCAGACGCCGCAGAACAGAATGTCGATCTGCACGTCATCGGCGCCGGGGTCGCGACGTTCGATCTGGAAGGGGGCCAGGCGGT
The DNA here is from genome assembly GCF_056627435.1 of Pseudomonas sp. 2. Taxonomy (NCBI): domain Bacteria; kingdom Pseudomonadati; phylum Pseudomonadota; class Gammaproteobacteria; order Pseudomonadales; family Pseudomonadaceae; genus Pseudomonas; species Pseudomonas sp. 2. Next base: position 525,167 of record NZ_JBWXNG010000001.1, on the reverse strand, counting down.
CGGTGGGTTTTTGCGCGGCATAGCTGTAAGTCTTGATCATGTCGATCATCTCCAGTTGGGCAAAAAGGCTTCGAATCTCTGCATGGGCAGGACGGTGTTGCGGATGCGTCGATCAATAGAAGGACAGAGGTGGCGCGTGTCGGTTCAGCTGACCAACGTGCACGGGATTTCTTTCATTTAAATGGCCGTCTGCCGATAACCCGGTACGCATCACGGGAAATGTCGTGAAATGCGGACTTTTTCGTCGTTTACAGGCAGCAATTTCCGATATGGCGCTTGCATCCATCTGTCAGACCCCATGAAGATAGACCAGTCCCACGCTGGCAATGGAGCGCCTGTGAATTTTCATGTATCGAACCCAACGCAGCGCTCGCCATCCTCCACTGACACGATGGCCCGGCCACACAGCGATGGGGCGCAATCTCTTCCCTTGACGGGCGATGAGCACTCGCTCGACGCCTTGCTGCGCGCGGCGCAAGAAGCGGCTCCGGACCTCAGTTGGGCCGCCTATCGGGCCAACCAGCACATGCACCTGCTGGCTCAGGGCGCGCAGACCACCGAATGGCCGAAACTGATTCCTCGCGAAGGTTTCGATGCCTTTTGTCGCGATCATGCCCTGCAGCGTTGGGTGACCGGGCAGGGCGAGTCGGCGCTCGGCTGGTTGCTGACGCCGGAGCGCGAGTCGGGCAATCCGTTTCTGCAGGCGCTGGCCAGCAGGCTGGGGCTGCGCTTGCAGGCCGATGCGCTGGCCCGGGCTCAGGCCACCCAGCGGGTGCTCTACGAAATCAGCTATCTGGCCAGCTCCACGCGTGATCGCTCGGCGTTCCTGCAGGGCGTGCACGAGCAGCTGTCGACGCTGATCGACGCGGAAAACTTCTACCTGGCGCTGTACGAGGCCCACAGCGGCAAGATCACCTATCCGTATTACATCGACATCACTGACGTCGACGCGCTGGAAGCCGAGACCCAGGAATTCCTCGATCCTGAGCGGCTGTCGATGACCGGTTACGTGCTGACCACCGAGCAGCCGCTGTTCGTCGACGCCGCTGACATCGAGCGGGCCCAGGCCCAGGAGCGTTTCCATTGCGTGGGCCATCGTCCGGAATTCTGGATGGGTGCGCCGCTGAAAAACGCCTCGGACGATGTGTTCGGCATGCTGGCGATGCAGGTCTATGACGTGTCGCGGCTCTACAGCGTCGAGGATCAGGAACTGTTTCTGGTGGTGGCTCGCCATGTAGCCATGGCCCTGGATCGCATCCTGCACCGCGCCCACCTTGAAGAAACCGTGGTGCGTCGCACACTTGAGCTGTCGCGCCTCAACGATGCGCTGCGCAACGAAGTGGCCGACCGCGAGCGGGCCGAGCACCTGCAAAGCGCGCTGTTCCAGATCACCGAGCTGTCCAGTCAACCCGGCGACATGGCCGATCTGTTCGAGCGCCTGCACGGGATCGTCGGTGAGTTGCTGTTCGCCCTGAACTTCTACATTGCGTTGTTCGACGACTCGACCGGCGAGGTGACATTCCCCTATTACGTGGACGAGCGCCTAGTGCGGCGCCCGAACCCGCGCCGGGGCGAGCGCGGCTTTACCGAGTACGTGATCCGCCAGCGCCGCCCGTGCCTGATCGACGGCGCCGAGGCCCGGCGGCTGGAAGCCTGCGGCGAGATCACCATCCAGAACGAGATCAACCGCTCCTGTTCCTGGCTGGGCATTCCACTGTTCGATGGCGACGTGGTACGCGGCGTGCTGGCGGTGCAGAGCTATTCGCCCCATGTCAGCTATTCGCTGCGCGATCAGGACCTGTTGACCTTCGTTTCCCGGCATATCGACACCGCGCTGTCCCGGCGCAGCGCCGCCGAAGCGATCCAGACTGCCAACCAGCGCCTGGAAGCACGGGTTCAGGACCGCACCCGCGAGCTGGATTATGCCAACGCCAAGCTGCAGCATGAGAACGCCCACGATTCGCTGACCGGGCTGCCCAACCGCAGCCATCTGCAACAGCGCCTGCAGGGCGCGTGGCGCGAATTCTGCGATCAGGGTCGTGAACTGGTGGTGATGTTCATCGATCTGGACCGTTTCAAGATGGTCAACGACAGCCTGGGCCATCATTCCGGCGACCTGTTGTTGATCCAGGCCGCCGACCGCCTGCGCAGTTGCATGCGCGACAGCGATCTGCTGGCGCGTCTGGGCGGCGATGAGTTTGCGGTACTGGCCTATTCGGCGCCGTCGGATGTTGCCATTGCCATCGCCGAGCGAATCCTGCTGGCCTTCGACGTGCCGTTCTACATCGACGGCCACGCGGTGTTTTCCTCGTGCAGCATCGGCGTGGTGGCCGCAGATCTGCAATTTCACAGCGAACCGGCCGACCTGCTGCGCGACGCTGACACCGCCATGTACCGGGTCAAGAACGCCGGCCGCGACAGCTACGCGGTGTTCAACCAGGAGGTGCGCCGCGAGGTCTCCGACCAGATGGAGCAGGAAACCGCGCTGCGTAACGCACTCAAGCGCACTGATGAATTGCTGCCATACTTCCAGCCGATCATCGATGTGGAAAGCGGCCAGATCCTGGCGCTGGAGGCGCTGATCCGCTGGCGTCAGCCCGATGGCCGGATCATCGCGCCGGGGCATTTCCTGCCAGCGCTGGAAGGCCTGCGCCTGATCGGCCGGCTGGACTTCTACATGCTGCAACAGGTGGTGGCCATGCTCGCCCAGCCGGAACATGCGCATTGGCCGACGGTGCATGTGAACTGTTCGAGCTACAGCATCAGCCGCCCTGAATTCGCCAACGAAGTGCTGGGCTTGCTCAGCCAGCACGATGTGGCGCCGTCTCGGATCTGTCTGGAACTGACCGAAGGCGCGCTGGTGGCCGAGCCCGAGCTGGCTCGCCAGACCATGGAGCATTTGGCGACCAATGGCGTGTCGGTGGTGCTCGACGACTTCGGCGCCGGGTTCTCGTCCTTGAGTTATGTGCATCAGTATCGCTTCAGTGGTCTGAAGATCGACAAGTCCTTCACCCTGGAACTGACCACCAGCTCGCGCAGCCGCGCCATCGTCCGCGCCATCGTGCGCATGGCCGAATCCTTGGGGCTGAGTGTGGTGGCCGAAGGCGTGGAAGATGCCGACACCCTGCAGCTGCTGCGGGAGATGGGCGCGGGGCAGGCGCAGGGGTATTACTTCTCGATGCCGGTGCCGTGGCAGAAGCTGGACCTGAGCAGGCTGGCCTGAGCACCGCTGGCGGCTGTTCAGCCGCGGGTGCCCTTGCTAGACTCCGGCCCATGTCAGACACCAAATCCACACCCGCGTCAGAACCTGTGACCTACGCTTTTTGCCCGGTGATCACTGCGCTTGAGATCATCGGCGAGCGCTGGGTGATCCTGATTCTGCGCGATCTGCTGCGCAATCCCAGCCGGCGTTTCCAGGATCTGCAGGATTCGCTCAAAGGCTGCGCACCCAGCACCCTGTCGACCCGCCTGAAATCGCTGGAGGCCCACGGCCTGATCGAGCGGCGCCTCTACGAGCAACACCCGCCACGCCTGGAATACCTGCTCACCGCCAAGGGCCGCGAAGTCGGACCGGTGGTGGCGTCGCTGCGCGACTGGGGGTTGCGCCTGCAAGAGCTCGATCCTCCGACGTAGCAGTCCGGCTTGTCGGCGGTATTGCCCTTGAGAACGCCCCGCCGGCAAGCCGTGCTGCTACGAGAGGGAAGATGCCTGCAAATCCTGAGCACGCCCCCTGACCCGTAGCAGCCGGGCTTGCCCGCGGGATCGATCTTGAATGCGCCATTGCCAGCAAACGATGTCGTCCGTGGAGCGGCCAGCACCTGCCGTTGTCGGCAATGACGGGCCGCCTTTGCCGCTTTTCCATTTCTCGCGGAAACACCTCCAGGTGCTGTAGGACAAGGCCTACAGAAGATGTAACAGGTTGTGGCACCGCTTTTGCTGCTACCGCCGATGCATCGAACCTGAATAAGGAGGTGAAAGATGATCATTGGTAACAGTGCCATCCAGCACTTCGTGTCCAAGGCCGTGGCCAACACGCATTACGACACGACGGACAAGGATGCCTACACCAGCGCCATGGCAACCGCCTCGGCGCCGGTCGCCGCGATCGCGGGCAGTACCGACAGTTCCACCCAGAGCAGCACCGACCAGGGCTACAACGAGTCCTTCGCCAAGATGATGGTGAACCTCAAGGCAGCCATGGCCAACAACGCTGTGCAAGTGACTGACGACGACAAGGCGGCTGCCGCTGCTGCGTTCGCCGCCAGCGCCGACAAACAGGTGGCGGCTTCGGACAGCGTGACCAAAACCGTCGACAGCGACATCGCGGCGGTGAGCGACAGCGACTCCAGCGCGTCAGCGGCCCTTTCGGCCAAAGACCAGTTCCTGGCGTACATGAACCAGAGCGATGCCGAGAAGGTGCGTCAGCAACTGACCGGCGTTTCAAAGGAAGAGTACGACGCCATGACGCCGGAAGAGCAGGCAGCGGTGGACAAGAAAGTCGCCGATCTGCAGAAGCAGAAATCCGAGCAGCAAATCGCCGAGCAAGAGGTCAAGACGAAAATCGCCATGGCCAAGGCGGAAATGGCCTGAGGAACCGGTTCGGCCGGTTTTGCGGGTGCGTAAAAGGAAAGGGGCAGCGGTGTCGACCGGCTGCCCCTTTTTTATTTCTGAGCCTGAGGTCGCGCCCCCGTAGCAGCACGGCTTGCCGGCGGGGCGATTTCAAGAGTGCCTCGCCGGCAAGTTCTGTCGTGACCTACTTCACCTCATCCCGATACGGCAAAACGGGCCCAACCCGAGTACAGGTCACGGCCGCTGCCGCGACGGCGAAATCGAGCATGGCGGTCAGGGTGTCGCGATCGATCCCGGCAAGGCCTGCGGGGGTGTCGAGTTCGCGTTCGGTGAGGAAGGTGATCAGCGCGGCCTGAAAGGTGTCGCCGGCGCCTACGGTATCTGCGGTTTTCACTTCGCGCGCTGGCACGGACCAGTGGCCCTGATCGCGGGTGAACACCGTCGCGCCCTGGCGGCCGCGGGTCATGATCACCAGTTGGCAATTGTCCTTGAGCCAGCCCTTGGCGACGCTTTCGGCGTCAAGGTCGGGGTAAAGCAGGTGCAGGTCTTCATCGCTGACCTTGATCAGGTGCGCATGTTCGGCGAATTTCGCCACCCGCTCGCGCCACAGTTCGATGCTCGGCGCCGGATTCAGGCGTACGTTGGGGTCGAAGGTGATCAGGCGCTTGCCGCTTTCGCGCTGCACCAGCGCCAGCAGCGCGTCGGCCACCGGTTGCACCACCAGCGAGTAGGAACCCACGTGCAGGCCGCGCACGCTGTTGTCCAGGGTCGGCAGTTGCTCGATGGTCAACAGCCGGTCGGCGCAGCCTTCGCCGCGAAAGCTGTATTGCGGCGAGCCATCGGCGCCCACCGACACCATCGACAGCGTGGTGGGCGCGTCCAGATGAATCAGGAAGTCATCGCGCACGCCTTCTTCTTCCAGCACCCTGGCCAAACGCTTGCCCAGGTAGTCGGTGGAAATCCCGGCGAAGAAGGCCGATTCCACGCCCAGCCGGCGCAGGCCCACCGCGACGTTGAACGGCGAGCCTCCGGCAACCGCCTGAAACGCGACTTTATTCGTGCTGCTTTGATCAGCGCTGCTGTCCGGCTGACTGAAAAAGTCGAACAGTGCTTCGCCACAGACCAGATACATAGGTGCTCCGTTAAGGGCCGACGCCAGGCGTCAGAGGCCCTGCAATTGATTGCGATAGTGCTGATAAACCTGTTGATACGCGGCCACATGCTCGGGCATCGGGCGGGTTTCGCTCTGCGGGTCCAGGCTCACGCAGCGTTCGCTCAGGGCCTGCAGCGACTCCTGCTTGCCGTTGGCATACGAGTGACACCAGGCCGCCTGAATCGCCGCGCCCAGCGCCGCCGCTTCAGTGCCGGTGGTGCAGATCACCGGGGTGTCCATGATGTCGGCGACGATCTGCCGCCAGATCGCGCTCTTCGCGCCGCCGCCGATCAGGCGAATGTTGGCGCTCTTGATGCCGCTGTCACGCAACAGGTCCAGGCCGTAGCGCAGGCCGAATGTCGTGCCCTCGACCACGGCGCGGCACAAGTTGGCCTGATTCAGGTTGGTGCTGTCCAGCCCCAGGATGCTGCCGGTGGCGTGGGGCAGGGCAGGCACCCGTTCGCCGTTGAGAAACGGCAGCATCAGCACACCCTGGGCGCCGATGGGCGAGGAGGCGATGGCGGCGTTGAAGGCGCCGATGTCCAGCGCGAACAACTCGCGAATCGCACTGGTGGCGTTGGTCAGGTTCATGGTGCAGATCAGCGGCAGCCAGCCGCCGGAGGACGAGCAGAAGGTCGCCACCGAAGGCTGCGCACTGACGTTCGCCTCGCTGGCGAAGGCGTACACGGTCCCGGACGAACCCAAGCTCATGGTGATCGAGCCCGGCGCGATGTTGCCGGTGCCGATGGCGCCCATCATGTTGTCGCCGCCGCCGCTGGAAACGATGGCCTCGGGGTTAATGCCCAGGCGCTCGGCGATCGCCGGCAGCACCGTGCCCACCGGCTCATGGGCCTGGAGCAGTTGCGGTAAAGCCTTGACCAGGCGCCCGTCGGGGTCGATATGCTGCAGAATGCCGTGGTCCCACTGGCGGCTGCGCACGTTGAAATACCCGGTGCCGGACGCATCGCCGTACTCGCTGCAGCAGCGCCCGGTCAGCCAGTAGTTGAGATAGTCGTGGGGCAGCAGAATCTTGTCGATGCGGGCGAACAGCTCGGGGAACTGCTCCTTGGTCCACAGCAGTTTCGACACGGTGTAGCCCGGCGCGATGGCCACGCCCAGGCGCTCCAAGGAGCCTGCTTCGCCACCCAGCCAGTTCAACAGGCGCTGGTTTTCCGGGGCCGATTCGGTGTCGCACCAGAGTTTGGCCGGGCGCAACACTTGCCCGGTTTCATCGAGCATCACCAGCCCGTGTTGCTGGCCGGACACGCCGATGCCCTGAATCTCGGCGCCGGACACACCGGCGGCTTTCAGCGCGGCGGCGGTGGCCTGCTCGAACGCATCGAGCCATTCCTGCACATCCTGCTCGCGACGGCCATTGGCGCCGCTGATCATGTGATGCGCCGCCGAACCTTCGCCCAGTACCTTGCCATTCACGGCATCCAGGACGATGGCCTTGGTGCCTTGGGTGCCGCAATCGATGCCAAGAAACATGCTCACCTCTCAAGCTCGGATGGTTTTCGCCAACAGGTTTTCCAGGGTTTTGCTGACGCCCAATTGCTTGAGGCTGTTCAGGTTGTGTTCGAACGATGCCACGAACTCGGCGGATTTCGGAATCGCCGCGCCGAAGATTTCTTCCACTTCCAGCAGGCGTTGAGTGATCAGCACGTCATCGGCCACCAGCGCCTTGCAGAAGTCGGCGCGCGGATCGACGACCTTGTACTCGACGCCGTTCTCGCCTTTGAAATCGCCATTACGATTGCCCTGCAGGTACAGCGCCCAGGCCGCGACCACCAGGGATGCGCGGTCCATGTTGCCGCTGTCGACGATCAGGCGATTGATGGTCGGCACGGTGAATTTCGGAAACTTCGACGAGCCGTCCGAGCAGACCCGCTCCAATTGGTCGGCGATGGCCTGATTGGAGAAGCGGTCGATCAGCGTCTGTTTGTACTCGGTCAGGTCGATGCCCGGCACCGGCGCCAGTTGCGGGGTGACGTCCAGGTCCATGTAGGTGCGCATGTACTGGACGAACAGCGGGTCGTTCATGGTTTCGTGAACGAAGCGGTAGCCCTTGAGCGCGCCTAGGTAAGTCAGCGCCAGATGGCTGCCGTTGAGCAGCTTGATCTTCATTTCCTCGTAGGGCGTGACGTCGTCGGTGAACTGCACGCCGACCTTTTCCCAGGCAGGACGACCGTTGACGAACTTGTCCTCCAGCACCCACTGCACGAAAGGCTCGCAGACCACCGGCCAGGCATCGTCGATGCCTTTGGCGTCGTGCAGCTGCAGGCGGTGGGCGGTGCTGGTCATCGGGGTGATGCGGTCGACCATGGCGTTAGGGAAGCTGACGTTGGCGGCGATCCAGTCGTGCAGCTCGGCGTCGCGCAGTTTGGCGAAAGCCAGCAGCGCCTTGCGGGTCACGGCGCCGTTGTGGGGCAGGTTATCGCAGGACATCACGGTGAACGCCGGGGTGCCTTCGGCGCGACGTTTGGCCAGTGCGGCGCACAGGTAACCGAACACGGTTTTAGGCGTAGCCGGGTGCTGCAGGTCGTGCTGGATTTGCGGCAAGTGGCTCATGAACTCGCCGGTGCTGTCGTCCATGCAGTAGCCGCCTTCGGTGATGGTCAGCGAGACGATGCGGATGCCGGGGCTGGCCAGCTTGTCGATCAGCGCCAAGTCGTTGTCGGTGGACATCAGCATCTGGCTCATGGCGCCGATCACCCGGGTTTCGGTGTCCGGGGTGTCGCCCAGTTCGAACAGGGTGTAGAGGAAATCCTGGCCCTTGAGCGCTTCGAAATTGGCCCGGTCTTCCTCGCGCAGGCTGACGCCGCAGATGGCCCAGTCCAGGCCTTCGCCGCTCTGGTCCCTGGCACCGAGAGACATCAGCGCGTCGGTGTAAAACGCCTGATGCGCACGGTGGAAGCCACCGACGCCGATATGGGCAATGCCCTGGCGGCGGTCTTCGAGGGCGTAGGCGGGCACGGCCACGCCAGCGCCCAGATTGGAGAGGTTGTGTTGGTTCAGTTTCATGACTGCATTCCTGATTCTGTGAGTGCCGCCGGCTCAGGCGGCGGCCTGCATGGCTTTGCGAATGACCTGGCCCTGGGCGTCGAACAGATGGCAATGGCTGCTATCCAGATGCAGGTTCAGGGTTTCGCCGAACTGGCTGGCGAGGTCGCCACGAATTCGCATGGTGAGCATTTCGCCGGAACGGGTGCGCACGTGGCAGAAGGTGTCGCTGCCCAGGCGTTCGCTGACGTCGGCCACCACTTGCAGCGTGCAGTCGCCGTCTTTGGCGAGTTCCAGATGTTCCGGGCGAATGCCCAGGGTCACCGCATCGCCGACGCTCTGTTGGGCGTTGGTGAACGGCAGGTTGATTTTCGTCCCGGCGTCCAGCGTGACTTCGCAGCCGGCGGATTCGACCCGGCTGACCTTGCCCTTGAGAAAGCCCATTTTCGGCGTGCCGAGAAAGCCCGCAACGAACAGGTTGGCCGGGTGGTGATACAGCTCCAGCGGCGAGCCGACCTGCTCCACGCGCCCACCGTTGAGCACGACCACCTTGTCGGCCAGGGTCATGGCTTCGACCTGATCGTGGGTCACGTAGATCATCGTCGCTTCCAGCTCCTTGTGCAGGCGCGACAGCTCAAGGCGGGTCTGCACGCGCAGCGCGGCGTCGAGGTTGGACAGCGGCTCGTCGAAGAGGAAGATTTTCGGGTTGCGCACGATGGCCCGACCGATCGCAACGCGCTGGCGCTGGCCGCCCGACAGTTGCTTGGGCTTGCGCTCCAGCAGCGGGCCCAGTTCAAGAATGCGCGCCGCTTCAGCGACTTTCTTCTCGACTTCGGCCTTGGGCGTACCGGCCAGGTCCAGGGCGAAGGACAGGTTCTTGCCCACGGTCATGTGCGGGTACAGGGCGTAGGTCTGGAACACCATGGCCAGGTCGCGCTTGGCCGGAGACACTTCGGTGATCTCGCGGCCATCGAGTTCGATGGTGCCGCTGGTGACGTCTTCAAGGCCGGCGATCAGGCGCAGCAGGGTGGATTTGCCGCAGCCGGACGGGCCGACGAACACCACGAATTCGCGGTCGTTGACGTCCAGGTCGATGCCTTTGATGATCTGGTGGCCGTCGAAGCCTTTTTGCAGATTTCTGATTGTCAGGTTAGCCATGTGGGGCTCCAGTTTTGTTCTTTGCAAACGTTAAACGTTCACCCCTGTGGGAGCCGGCTTGCTGGCGAATGCGTCGGTTCAGACGCTGCTGCGTGAATGACACACTGCATTCGCCAGCAAGCCGGCTCCCACATGAAGGGGTTCGCTTCGCTCAACTCAATTTATTTCACCGCACCAAACGAAAGGCCGCGCACCAGCTGTTTCTGGCTGACCCAGCCCATGATCAGGATCGGCGCGCAGGCCAGGGTCGAGACCGCCGACAACTTGGCCCAGAACAGGCCTTCGGGGCTGGAATACGAGGCGATCAGCGCGGTCAACGGCGCGGCGTTGGACGAGGTCAGGTTCAGCGACCAGAACGCCTCGTTCCAGCACAGGATCAGCGACAGCAGGCCGGTGGACGCAAGGCCGCCTTTGCAGATCGGCATCAGCACGCGGAAGATTTCTTGGCGCGTGGTGGCGCCGTCCAGGCGGGCGGCTTCGAGGATGTCGTTGGGGATGTCCTTGAAGTAGGTGTAAATCATCCAGACCACGATCGGCAGGTTGATCAGGGTGTAGATCACGATCAGCACCAGGCGCGAATCCAGCAGGTTCATGCTTTTGGCCAGCAGGTAGATCGGCACCAGAACGCCCACCGACGGCAGCATTTTGGTCGACAGCATCCACAGCAGCGTGCGCTTGGTGTTCTTCGTCTCGAAAAACGCCATGGAGTACGCCGCCGGCACCGAAATCAGCAGGCTCAGAATTGTCGCGCTGAAGGAAATCAGCACCGAGTTCCAGGCGAAGTGGAAGTAGTCGCTGCGCTCCTGGATGTGCAGGTAGTTCTCCAGCGTCGGCGTGAAGATGAACTGCGGTGGCGTGGCGAAGGCGTCGAGCTCGGTCTTGAAGCTGGTCAGCACCATCCAGAAGATCGGGAAAAACAGCAGCGCGGCGATCAGCCAGGAGAGCACGCCCAGGGTCAGGCTCTGCAGCCTGCGGGATTGCTTGAGGGTCATCATGGTCGTGTCCTCAGCCTTTTTCGGTCAGGTTCTTGCCGATCATCCGCACCAGGATGATGGCAGCGATGTTGGCGATCACCACGGCAATCAGGCCGCCGGCCGAGGCCATGCCGACGTCGAACTGCAACAGCGCCTGGTTGTAGATCAGGAACGCCAGGTTGGTCGAGGCGTAGCCCGGGCCACCGTTGGTGGTGGTGAAGATCTCGGCGAACACCGAGAGCAGGAAGATGGTCTCGATCATGACCACCACGGCAATCGGCCGCGCCAGATGCGGAAGCGTCAGGTGCCAGAAGATCGCGATGGGGCCTGCGCCGTCCAGGCGTGCGGCTTCTTTCTGTTCCTGGTCGAGGGACTGCATGGCGGTCATCAGGATCAGAATGGCGAACGGCAGCCACTGCCAGGCGACGATGATGATGATTGACAGCATCGGGTAGGTGGCGAGCCAGTCGACCGGTTCTGCGCCGAAAAACTTCCAGACCGCCGCGAGAATGCCCGACACCGGGTGGAACATCAGGTTCTTCCACACCAGCGCGCTGACGGTGGGCATGATGAAAAACGGGGAAATCAGCAGCACACGGACGATGCCGCGACCGAGGAATTCGCTGGCTTCGAGCAGCGCCGAGATCAGCACCCCGAGCACGACGCTGATGGCCAGCACGCTGACGACCAGCAGCAAGGTATTCAACGCACCGGGAATGAACCCGCTGTCGGTGACGAAGTATTGAAAGTTCTCAAGGCCTACGAACGCTTCATTGCCCGGATCGAGCAGGTTGTAGCGCATCAGCGAGAAGTAGACGGTCATGCCCAGCGGCACGATCATCCAGACGAGCAGTAACAGGACCGACGGGCTGACCAGGAACCAGCCGGGCTTTTTCAGCGTGCTGGTGCGACGGTGCTGCGCGTCATCGGCCTTGGCGGCGTGGGGGACGGTGGTGGTGTTCATGGTGACTCCGACCTGCTGCGAACGGGATGACGAAGGGGCTGGGCCCCTTCGTCAAGGCATGGCCCTGAGAGGATCAGGACGATTTCTTCGGATACCCGGCCCGCTTGATCTCGCGTTCGGTGGAGCTCTGTGCGGCCTTGAGCGCTGCATCCACGGTCATCTGACCGGTCAGGGCGCCAGAGAATTGCTGACCGACTGTCGTGCCGATGGCCTGGAACTCGGGGATGGTCACCAGCTGGATGCCCACGTACGGCACGCCTTCACGCTTGGAGTTGGTCGGGTCGACCGCGTCCAGCGACTCCTTGGTGACCTTGGCGAACGGCGCAGCCTTCATGTAGGCGTCGCTGTAGGTCGAGGCGCGGGTGCCTGGCGGCACGTTGGCGATGCCTTCCTTGTCGGCCACCAGCTTGGCGTATTCCTTGGAGGTGGCCCAGGTGGTGAAAGTCTTGGCGTCTTCGCTGTGCTTGGAACTGCTGGGAATTGCCAGCGCCCACGAGTACAGCCAGGAGGAGCCCTTGTCGCTGGTCTCGTGCGGGGCGAAGGTGAAGCCTACGTTGTCGGCGACCTTGCTCTGGGACTTGTCGGTGACGAACGAAGCGGCCACGGTGGCGTCGACCCAGATGGCGCACTTGCCGCTGTTGAACAGCGCCAGGTTTTCGTTGAAGCCGTTGCTGGAGGCGCCGGGCGGGCCGGATTTCTTCATGTTGTCGACGTAGAAGGTCAGCGCGTCCTTCCAGCCTTGCTGGTCGAATTGCGGTTTCCAGTCCTTGTCGAACCAGGCCACGCCATAGGAGTTGGCCAGGGTGCTGATCAGCGCCATGTTCTCGCCCCAGCCGGCCTTGCCGCGCAGGCACAGGCCGTACTGGTCCTTGCTCTTGTCGGTGAGTTTTGCCGCGAACTCACCGATCTGGGTCCAGGTGGGCTTGTCCGGCATGGTCAGGCCGGCGGCCTTGAACAGGTCGGTGCGGTAATAGGTCATCGAGCTTTCGGCGTAGAACGGCAGCGCATACAGCTTCTTGTCCACCGACAGGCCGTCGCGCACGGAGGGGAACACGTCGTCCAGATCGTACTCGGCCGGCAGGTCTTTCATTTCCTGCAGCCAGCCCTTGGCGCCCCACAGCGAGGCTTCGTACATGCCGATGGTCAGCACATCGAACTGGCCGCCCTTGGTGGCGATGTCGGTGGTCAGGCGCTGGCGCAGTACGTTTTCTTCCAGCACCACCCAATTGAGTTTGATGTCCGGGTGCTTGGCTTCGAATTCCTTCGACAGCGCCTGCATGCGGATCATGTCTTTGTTGTTGACGGTGGCGATGGTCACTTCGCCTGCGCAGGCGAGGGTGCTGAGCGTGAGACAGGTGCTGGCAAGGAGAACTTTTGCAGAGGTCTTCATGTATCTCTCCTCTCCTGCGTTCAGAGAACGGCAGAAGCTTGGTTTATTGTTGTTGTTCCTTCCAAAGACCCGGAAGAATGTCCGTTGATTACAACGTCGCGCAGGATCGGTGACAAATCCTGCGACACACTGGAACTGATACTTTTTTGCACTCGGAGTTCAGGCGAAAACACACCACAGTGACGATCCGGCGTGTTTCGGCGCAGTTGCAGCGTAGTCGATGGGATCCAGGCTGTCGCATGGCCAACCGCTCTGGAACAGGCCTGGCACCCGTAGCAGTCCGGCTTGCCGGCGGGTGCGTGCGCAAGATCGCTCCCGCCGGCAAGCCGTGTTGCTACGGGGGGAACGTCTGAAAAATCGCGTTTTTTGCGGGGAGGCAGTAACGAATCAGTACAGGTTCTGTTCGGTCAGGCGCTGCACCGCAAGGCGCCGGTAGTGCGACGGCGTCATGCCCTTGAGCTGCTGGAAGCGTCGGTTGAAGTTGGAGATGTTGTTGAAGCCGGATTCGAAACACACGTCGGTGACCGGTTTCTCGCCATCGGCCAGCAGCTCGCAGGATTTGCTGATGCGCAGGCGGTTGACGAACTCGACGAAGGTGCGGCCGGTGGCCTGCTTGAACACGCGGGAGAAATAGGTGGGCTTCATGCCCAGATGGTCGGCCACTTCTTCCAGGGTCAGCTCGCGGGCGTAGTGGGTGAAGATGTAATCCACCGCCTTGTTGGTGCGCTCCACCGCGTGGTCGTCCGACAGCTGCGAGGCGGTGGTGCCTGACAGCAACTGGAAGTCGTCACTGGACGCCAGGAGCTCCAGCAGAATGAAGAAATGCCCCAGACGCGTCATGCCGTTGGAGTCGGCGATCTTCTGCATCAGTTTCACCGCCTGGCGAATGGTGCGCTTGCAGCGGAATTCGATGCCGTACTGCGCCCGTTCCAGCAGCGGGGCCAGGGTCTTGAGCTCGGCGAACACCTGATTGCCGCTTTCCAAAAGCTCCTCGGTGAAGTTCACCAGCATGTCCCGCTTGGGCACCACCTCATCTTCCTCGACCTGGCTGATCCAGTTGTGCGGAAGGTTGGGGCCGGTGAGGAACAGCGTCTCGGGGTAGAAGTTGCCGATGTAGTCGCCGACGAACACCTTGCCGGAACTGGCCACGATCAGGTGCAGCTCGTACTCCTTGTGAAAGTGCCAGCGCACCAGCGGGCAGGGAAAACCGTGCTCGCGGTAGATGATCGACAGACCGTTGTGGTCGTCCATCAACTCGTAGGAAGGGTCGGTGACTCTTGTTGTTTTGGTCATGCTGCTGGCGCACTTCACAAGATTGCTCAGACCGTAATGTGCACTATTTTTTGGTCGCGTTACATCCGGTCTGACAAAACCCGGTTGGCTCGTGCGCAGTAGGGAGATTATTGGTTTGTGCTGGTCACAGGAATCACTTTGTAGGAGCGAATTCATTCGCGAACAGTTGATCAGGCAATACAAATGTGTCGACTGAACGATTTTTCGCGAATGAATTCGCTCCTACAGGGAGGGGAGAGCGTATTTCAAACCCGATTCTTCGCCTCGATCCACTGCGCCATGTACTGGGTGCTCTTGTGCTGGTGATGGCGCAGCATCGCGCCGGTGAAGTTGGCGGTGCGGTGGGCTACCAGATTGTCGCGGATCTGCTCGATGCGTTCGATCAGCGTCGCGCAGTGCATCTGGAAGCGGAAGCGCTCACTCAGCACTCGCCAGCCGGCCTGTTGCGCCTGTTCCCACAACGCCTGCTCGTTGTACAAGCGCACGGCGGCGTCGGCCAGGCCCTGGGCGTTGCTGGCGATCGTGCCGGGGAAGGGCAGTTCGCCGTGCATGGCTTCGGCGCCGATCGGGGTGGTGACGCTGGGCGTGCCGCAGGCCATGGCGTCCATGATCTTGCCCTTGATGCCGGCGCCAAAGCGCAGCGGCGCCAGCGACACTCTCGCCGCCGACACCACTTCGAAGGCGTCTTCGGCCCGATCCATGATGTGGAAGCCCTGGGCGGCGTTATGCAGCGCCGTGGCCTTGGGCGGAGTGTAGGCGCCGTAGACATGCACCTGGGCGCCCGGCAATTGCTGGCGGATCAACGGCCAGATCGCGTTTTTCAGCCACAGCACCGCGTCCCAGTTAGGGGCGTGGCGGAAGTTGCCGATGGTCATGAAGTGCGCGCGCTCGGCATAACCCTTCCCGGCATCCGGAATCTCGCGCAGCATCAACGGGCACCAGTGCAACAGCTCGGGCGGGATGCGGAAATGACGGGTCAGAAACTCGATTTCGACCTCCGACACCACCAGATTCAGATCGCAGCGATAGAAGGACGCCACTTCACGCTGGGCGAGGTCGGTCTCGGCCATCTGCGTGAACAGGGCAGCGCCCGGTGTGGCGAACAGCTGGTCATAGCGCTCGGAGTTGGCGTCGGCTTTGAGCAAGTCCTTAAGCGTTTGATGCCGGGCGTGGCGCATGCTCTGCAGGTCACAGGTCTCCAGCACGCGAACGGCGTTCGGGCAGTGTTTCTCCACGCGCCAGCCAAACTGCTCTTCCATCAGGAACTGGTCGAACAGCACCACGTCCGGCTGCAGGCCGGCGACGAACTCATCGAAACTGGCGTCATTGAGCTTGATGGCCACTTCGGTGACGCCGAGCATCGCCAGATCCGCCCTGTGCTCGCCCTCGGTCGCGGGGCTGGCGAAGGTGATCTGCCAGCCGTGTTCCACAAAGCAGTCGATCAGTTGCATGACATGGCCGCTGGCGGCCGAAGAGCGGGGTTCGGGCCACACGTAGCCGATGATCAGCACATGGGTGTGGCGCGCAGGGGAGCGGGAATCACTGGCCAAGAATGCTGTTCACTTTGTCGCGCAATTGATCGATGGAGAAAGGCTTGCCGATCAGGTGAGTGCCGGCCGGGGTGTCGATGTTTTCCGCGTAGCCGCTGGCGAACAGGATCGGCAGGGCCGGGCGCAGGGCGGCCGCCTCTTTGGCCAGCTCAGTGCCGCGCATGTCGGGCAGGCCCTGGTCGGTCATCATCAGGTCGATGGTCTGGCCCTGGTTTTTCAGGAATTGCAGCGCCTCGCTGCCGTCGGCCGCTTCGAGCACGCTGAACTTGAGTTCTTCGAGCACATCGACGATCAGCATGCGGACGATGCTGTCATCTTCAACCACCAGGATGGTGCTGGCCGGGTTGGACATGAAAATTTTCCTTGCGCGGGAGGAAGCAGGATCAGGCGATCGGCGCCCGATCTGCTAAACAATTAAGCCAGCGATTGTGACAAGTTCTCGGCGTCAACGACACAATTCAATTGGGTGTAGTGGCGAGATAAAATCATTCAAACGTATAGTAATGGCATTTTTGCAGCTATTCGAATGTGGGAATGTTCTATTTTGGGTGTCAGAAACTGGAGTTTTTTGCCGACGATTACGGCACACTCCGTCGTTTAGTCGAATTTGACCGGGCCTTTTGCGATGATCCAAACCTCTGCAGTCGATGAGCAACGTTTTCGCAAGCTGTTGAGCCGCAACGTCGGATTACCCCTTGGAGTCGGAGTGCTCAGCGCGGTGTTTTTCGTCGTGCTGATCAGTTACCTGCTGTCGGCGATCCAGTGGGTGGAGCACACCGACCGGGTCATCAACAACATCAATCGCTCGCTCAAGCTTTCCATTGACATGGAAACCGGCATGCGCGGTTACCTGCTCACCGGCGATGAGCGTTTTCTGGACCCTTATGAGGTTGCCAAACCCGGCATCGCGGCCGAACTCAAGGGGCTTGAAGAGTTGGTGGCCGACAATCCGGATCAGGTCGACCGCCTCAAACGTCTGAACGCCCTGCAGAACTCCTGGAACGATTTCGCTCAGGAAATGATCACCCTGCGCCGCAACAACGGCGACTACCAGACCGCCGTGCAAACCCGGCGGGGCAAGCGCCTGACTGATGAGATTCGCGAACAGTACGACCAGGCCGAAGCGGTGGAGCATCAGTTGCGTCTATCTCGCAACGCTGACGTGACCCGTACCACCATCTGGACGGTGTCGGTGTACATCGCCTTCATTTTGCTGGTCAGCGGTATTCTGGCCTGGGTCGGCCGAAGAGACATGACTGCCTTGTCATTGACCTACGCCGCCAACCTCAAGGCCCAGCAGGAAGACGCCGAGCGCCTGGCCCACGTGGCCTGGCTGCGCAACGGCCAGAGCGAACTGGCCGAGCAAGTGATCGGGCAACTGACCCTGAACCTGCTGGGGCGCAACATTCTGCAGTTCTTCGCTCATTATCTGGGCGCGGTGGTGGCGGCCGCTTACGTGCGCCAAGAGCACGGCGGCCTTGTACGCGTGGCGTCCTATGGCTTCTCGCGCCAGCAGGAGTTGCAGGAACAGTCGATCTTCAGCGGCGAAGGCATGGTCGGCAAGGCGGCCGAGCAGAATCAGATCATCACCTTGGACGACCTTCCTCAGGACTACTTCAAGGTCACTTCGGGGCTGGGTGAAGGCTCGCCGCGCAGCGTTGTTGTGGTGCCAACCCGCAACGACGAGTCGGTCAACGGCGTGATCGAACTGGGCTTCCTGCGCGAACTGACGCCGCGGGATCTGGAATTCCTGCAACTGGTGGCCGGCAACGTCGGCACTTCGGTGGAAGCGGCGCGCTATCGTCAGCGCCTGCAGGAAGTGCTGGCCGAGACCCAGCAGCTCAACGAAGAGCTGCAGGTGCAGCAGGAAGAGTTGCGCACCGCCAACGAAGAGCTCGAAGAACAGTCGCGGATTCTCAAGGAGTCTCAGGCCCATCTGGAAACCCAGCAGGTGGAGCTGGAGCAGACCAACGAGCAACTGGCCGAGCAGAGCAGGGCGCTGGCCAGCCAGCGTGACGCGCTGGATCGCAACAACGAGGAGCTGAGCATCGCTCAGGTCGAGCTGCAATCGCGGGCCGACGAGCTTCAGCGCTCAAGCAAATACAAGTCCGAGTTCCTCGCCAACATGTCCCACGAGCTGCGTACACCGCTCAACAGCTCGCTGATTCTGGCCAAACTGCTGGCTGAGAACCCCCACGAAAACCTCACCGAAGAACAGGTCACCTTTGCCGAGTCGATCTATTCGGCGGGCAACGATCTGCTCAACCTGATCAACGACATTCTCGACATCGCCAAAGTCGAGGCGGGCAAGCTGGATGTGCGTCCGGAAAACACCAGCATCAGCCGTCTGGCAGACAGCCTGCGCATGACCTTCGAGCCGCTGGCCGGTGACAAGAACCTGCAGTTTTCGGTGGAGGTGCAGCCCGGCACACCGGTGGCGCTGTTCACCGACCGCCAGCGTCTGGAACAGGTGCTCAAGAACCTGCTGTCCAACGCCGTCAAGTTCACCGAGGCCGGCTCGGTCAGCCTCACGGTCTCGCGTCGCCCCGACGAAGGCATCGCTTTCACGGTGCGCGATTCGGGCATCGGCATCGCCGAGCACCAGCAGCAGATCATCTTCGAGGCCTTCCATCAGGCCGACGGCACCACCAACCGCAAATACGGCGGCACAGGCCTGGGCCTGTCGATTTCCCGCGACTTGGCGCACCTGCTGGGCGGCTCGATTTCGGTGTCCAGCGTGCCGGGCGAGGGCAGCGTGTTCACCCTGATCATGCCCGAGCAGTACGTCGAGCAGACTGCACCGCTGCCGGTGCAGGCCAGCCTGGTCGCGGCACCCGTGGTGCCAACCATTGCGCAACCGGCCGCCGCGCCTGTGGCAGCGCCAGTGGTCGCTCCGGCGGCGCAGGTGATCGACGCCACGCCGCGCTTCGCCGATGACCGCGACAAGGGGCCATTCAGCAAGCGCTGCATCCTGGTGATCGAGGACGAAGTGCGCTTCGCCCATATCCTCTACGACCTGGCCCACGAGCTGGATTACCACTGCCTGGTGGCCCACGCCGCCGACGAGGGCTTCGATCTGGCGGCAAGCTTCATGCCCGACGCAATCCTGCTGGACATGCGCCTGCCCGACCATTCCGGCCTGACTGTGCTGCAGCGCCTGAAAGAAATGCCAAGCACCCGGCACATTCCGGTTCACGTGATTTCCGTCGAAGACCGTCAGGAAGCCGCGCTGCAGATGGGCGCCATCGGCTACGCGGTCAAGCCGACCACCCGCGAAGAACTCAAAGACGTGTTCGCCCGCCTGGAAGCCAAGCTGACGCAGAAGGTCAAGCGTGTGCTGCTGGTCGAAGACGACGCCCTGCAGCGCGACAGCATTGCCCGGCTGATCGGTGACGACGACATCGAGATCACCGCCGTGGGCTTCGCCCAGGACGCGCTGGAGCTGCTGCGCGACAACGCCTACGACTGCATGATCATCGACCTGAAACTGCCGGACATGCTGGGCAACGACCTGCTCAAGCGCATGTCCACGGACGAGATCTGCTCGTTCCCGCCGGTCATCGTCTACACCGGGCGCAACCTCACCCGCGAGGAAGAGGCTGAGCTGCTCAAGTACTCGCGCACCATCATCATCAAGGGCGCGCGCTCGCCGGAGCGCCTGCTCGACGAGGTCACGCTGTTCCTGCACAAGGTCGAGGCGCAGTTGTCCAACGAGCGGCAGAAAATGCTCAAGACCGCCCGCAGCCGCGACCGCGTGTTCGAAGGGCGCAAGATCCTGGTGGTGGACGACGACGTGCGCAACATCTTCGCCCTGACCAGCGCGCTGGAACACAAGGGCGCCATCGTCGAGGTCGGGCGCAACGGCCTGGAGGCCATCGACAAGCTCAAGACTGTCGATGACATCGACCTGGTGCTGATGGACGTGATGATGCCGGAAATGGACGGCTACGAAGCCACCGCAGAAATCCGCAAGGACCCGCGCTGGCGCAAGCTGCCGATCATCGCCGTGACCGCCAAGGCCATGAAGGACGACCAGGAGCGCTGCCTGGCGGCGGGCTCCAACGACTACCTGGCCAAGCCGATCGACCTGGACCGGCTGTTCTCGCTGATCCGGGTGTGGTTGCCAAAAATGGAACGTATCTGAATGGATTCGATCAATTGACCACGCCCGTAGAAAGACCAGGTTTTACCGATGGCCCATGAGCGCAACGTCGACATCGAACTGCGTTTGCTGATCGAAGCGATCTACCTCAAATACAGCTACGACTTTCGTGATTATTCCGGCGCGTCGATCAAGCGACGCGTCAGTCACGCGCTTCGCCAGTTCGAGGTCAAGACCATTTCCGCGCTGCAGGAACGCGTACTGCATGATCCTTCGGCGTTCATGCAGTTGCTGCAATTTCTGACTATTCCGGTCAGCGAGATGTTTCGCGACCCCACGCACTTCCTGGCGATCCGTCACGAAGTGGTGCCGCTGCTCAGGACCTACCCGTCGCTGAAAATCTGGATCGCCGGATGCAGCACGGGCGAGGAGGTCTATTCGATGGCGATCCTGTTGCGTGAAGAAGGGCTGCTCGACCGCGCCATCATCTACGCCACCGACATCAATCCGGCGTCGCTGGAGAAGGCCAAGCAGGGCATCTACTCGATGGAGAACGTGCGTGCCTACAACGAGAACTACCTCAAGGCAGGCGGCAAGCGGTTGTTTTCCGAGTACTACACCGAAGCCTACGATTACGCGATCTTCGACAAGACCCTGCGCGAGAACGTGACCTTCGCCGACCACAGCCTGGCCACCGACAGCGTGTTCTCCGAGACGCAACTGATCTCCTGTCGCAACGTGCTGATCTACTTCAACAAGAAGCTTCAGGACCGGGCCTTCAGCCTGTTCCACGAGTCATTGGGGCATCGCGGTTTCCTGGTACTGGGCAGCAAGGAAACCCTGGAGTTTTCCGCTTTCAAGGATCGATTCGAGCCTTTGGTCAAACAAGAGCGGATCTATCGCAAATCATGAGAACGTCCTTTCCCGGTAGCGACGCCGATCAGCCCGCGTTACCCCAGGTCGATGCCATCGTGGTCGGTGCGTCGGCCGGCGGGGTCGAGGCGCTGCTGAAGGTTTTCCAGCAGCTGCGCCGGGGCTTTCGCCTGCCGATCATCACCGTGCTGCACCTGCCCGACGAGCGCCGCAGCCTGTTGGCCGACGTGTTCGCTTCCCACGTGCCGATGCCGGTCAAGGAAGCCGAAGACAAGGAAACCATCGCCCCGGGCACGCTGTACTTCGCCGGGCCCGGTTATCACCTGTCCGTGGAACGGGATTTGAGCCTGTCGCTGAGCCAGGAAGAGCGGGTGTTCTACTCGCGCCCCAGCATCGACATCCTCTTCGAATCGGCCGCCGACGCCTACGATTCGCGGCTGGCCGGGGTGCTGCTGACCGGTGCCAACAACGATGGTGCGCAAGGCATGGCACGAATCAACGAGTACGGTGGTCTTACCGTGATCCAGGACCCCGCCGGCGCCCTGGCGCGCACCATGCCCGAGGCGGCGCTGGCCCTGAGTACACCGGATTTTCTCTTGCCCTTGCCCGATATCGGGCGGTTGTTGGTTGAGCTGGAACGAATTGCATGTTGACTGAAACCATTGCCAAGTTGCTGATCGTCGACGATCTGCCGGAAAACCTGCTCGCCCTGGAAGCGCTGATCAAGCGTGAGGACCGCCTGGTGTATCGGGCGCAAACCGCTGTCGAGGCACTGTCGCTGCTGCTCGAACATGAATTCGCCATGGCGATTCTCGACGTGCAGATGCCGGGCATGGACGGCTTCGAGCTGGCCGAGATGATGCGCAGCACCGAGAAGACCAAGAGCATCCCGATCATCTTCGTCAGCGCCGCCGGGCACGAACACAACTACGCGTTCAAGGGCTACGAAAGCGGCGCCGTGGACTTTCTGCACAAGCCGCTGGATATCCACGCGGTCAAGAGCAAGGTCAACGTCTTCGTCGACCTGTACCGCCAGCGCAAGGCCATGAAGGAGCAGGTCGAAGAACTCGAGCGCAGCCGTCAGGAGCAGGAGGCGCTGCTGCGCGAGCTCAAGTCGACGCAGAACGAACTCGAACACGCGATCCGCATGCGCGACGATTTCATGTCCATCGTCTCCCACGAAGTGCGCACGCCGCTGAACGGGCTGATCCTGGAAACCCAGTTGCGCAAATTGCACCTGGCCAAGGACAACGCCTCGGCGTTCACCATGGACAAGCTCAAGGCCATGGTCGAACGCGACGAGCGGCAGATCCAGAGCCTGATCCGCCTGATTGAAGACATGCTCGATGTCTCGCGGATCCGCACCGGCAAACTGTCGATCCGCACCAGCGCGTTCGATCTGTCGGAGCTGGTGAGCAACCTGGTGGAAAGCTACGCCGCACAGATCGCCGCCGCCGACAGCAGCGTGACCCTGCATGCCCGCGAGCCGGTGATCGGGGTGTGGGACGAGTTTCGTCTGGAGCAGGTGGTGGCTAACCTGTTGACCAACGCCCTGCGCTATGGCGCCCACAAGCCCATCGAGGTGCGGGTGTACTGCGAGGGCGATGAGGCGCGGGTGGAAGTGCGCGATCAGGGCATCGGCATCAGCGCCGAAAACCAGCAGCGCATCTTTCAGCAGTTCGAGCGGGTCTCGGCCAGCCACGCCATCGCCGGCCTGGGCCTTGGGCTGTTCATCTCCGACCAGATCGTCGCCGCCCACGGAGGCTCGATCAGTGTCGAAAGTGAAGAGGGGAAGGGCTCGATGTTCCGCGTGAGCCTACCGCTCTGAATGGGCTCTGAGGCCTGAAAACCTTGGGCCAGAGCCCTGCTGCCATTCTGCCGTCACCTGCACTTCGAGCTGGCATGACCGCTGGGGTAAATATCTGATTTTTCGGCGCAACCTCCAGCGCGGGCCATGGTCGTAATGGCAGCTATTTACAAGATCGAAGGCGTCCCAATGAGCTCTGATGCAGAAAATGTCGTACTGATCGTCGAAGACGAGCCGCTGATTCTGATGCTGCTCTCTGACTATCTGTCCGGAGAGGGGTATCGGGTTTTGCAGGCGGAGAACGGCGAGCAGGCGTTTGAAATTCTGGCGACCAAGCCGCACCTGGATTTGATGATCACCGATTATCGGCTGCCCGGCGGTGTGTCGGGGGTGATGATTGCCGAGCCTGCGGTGAAGTTGCGGCCGGAGTTGAAGGTGATTTTCATCAGTGGGTATCCGGCGGAGATTGTCGAGTCGGGCAGCCCGATTGCGCGCAAGGCGCCGATTCTGGCCAAGCCGTTTACGATGGACAGTTTGCAGGTGCAGATTCAGCGGTTGCTTAACTGATGGTTGGTTTTTTGATCAAGATCAAGATCAAAAGCGTTCTTCCTAACGTCAGACCTGTTTCGACTTCGTCGAGTTACTTGGAAAAGACACTCAAGTAACCAAGGTGTCCTGCTCCTGGTTTGGGTCCTCCTTCGTCGGACTTCCCTCCACTCCGGCGATGTTCCGTGGGCCCGGCGCGAAAGGGCCATCCATGGCCCACGCGCCTCTCGCGGCATCCTGCCGCTCGTCCCACTCCACATCGCCTGCGTTCGGCCTGCACCCAAGTCGCGATTTGTGGTGTCTGGGCTGTTGCGCATGAAGATCAACATCAAAAGCAACCGGCTAACGCCGTCCCGTAGCAGCACGGCTTGCCGGCGGGATCGATCTTGAGGGCGACCCGCGAGCAAGCTCGGCTGCTACGGGACGGCATACTCTGCCCGCTTTTGATTTGGCTTTTGATCTTCATGCGCGATAGGTCAGACACCACAAATCGCGACTTGGGTGCAGGCCGAACGCAGGTCTCGTGGAGTGGGTCGAGCCGCATGGATGCCGCGAGAGGCGCGTGGGCCATGGATGGCCCTTTCGCGCCGGGCCCACGGAGCGGGACCGGAGAGAGGGTACCCTGACGAAGTCAGGGCCAAACCAGGAGCACAAGGACTTGGTTACTTGGTCCCTTCAAGTAACTCGACGAAGTCGAAAGAGGTCTGACGTTAGGAAGAACGCTCTTGATCTTGATCTTAATTTGACGAAGTCGAAACAGCTCTGGCGTTAGCCAGAATAACTACGCCAGATCAGACACCACAAAAAAAGGGAAAGCAGACCAAAATCCGCTTCCCCCCGTTTTTGCACCAAGCGAGGCGTCAGATGACCGCCAGAATCGCCTGGGTCACCACCTCAATATTGCGCTTGTTCAACGCCGCCACACAGATACGCCCGGTATCCAGCGCATAGATGCCGAACTCGTTGCGCAGACGATGCACCTGCTCGGTGGTCAGGCCCGAGTACGAGAACATGCCACGCTGACGCGCCACGAAGCTGAAGTCCTGACCGGCTGCGTTGTTCGCCAGGCGATTGGTCATCTCTTCACGCATGCCACGGATGCGCAGGCGCATTTCAGCCAGTTCGTCTTCCCATTGCTGACGCAGCTCAGGGCTGTTCAGGACCGCGGCGACGATGGTCGCGCCGTGGGTCGGCGGGTTGGAATAGTTGGTGCGGATCACGCGCTTGACCTGCGACAGCACGCGCGCAGTCTCTTCTTTGGAGTCAGTGACGATCGACAGCGCACCCACGCGCTCGCCATACAGCGAGAACGACTTGGAGAACGAGCTGGAGGCGAAGAAGGTCAGGCCCGACTCGGCGAACAGACGCACCGCAGCGGCGTCTTCGTCGATGCCGTCGCCAAAGCCCTGATAGGCCATGTCGAGGAACGGCACGTGACCTTTGGCTTTCAGAACTTCCAGAACTTTCTTCCAGTCTTCCAGGGTCAGGTCCACGCCGGTCGGGTTGTGGCAGCAGGCGTGCAGCACAACGATGGAGCCCGATGGCAGGTTCTGCAGGTCTTCGAGCATGCCGACGCGGTTCACGTCATGGGTGGCAGCGTCGTAGTAGCGGTAGTTCTGCACCGGGAAGCCGGCGGTTTCGAACAGCGCGCGGTGGTTTTCCCAGCTCGGGTCGCTAATGGCCACGATGGCGTTGGGCGAGAGCTGCTTGAGGAAGTCCGCACCAATCTTCAGAGCGCCCGTACCGCCGACGGCCTGCACGGTCATCACGCGGCCGGAGGCCAGCAGTGGCGACTCGGCACCGAACAGCAGGGTCTGCACGGCCTTGTCGTAGGCGGCGATGCCGTCGATCGGCAGGTAGCCACGCGGCACGTGTTGAGCGACACGGATTTCCTCTGCCTGGGCAACGGCACGCAGCAGCGGAATCTTCCCTTCTTCGTTGCTGTAGACGCCTACACCCAGGTTGACCTTGGTGGTACGGGTATCGGCGTTGAATGCTTCGTTGAGGCCCAGGATAGGATCACGTGGTGCCATTTCGACAGCGGAAAACAGGCTCATTTTTGCGGGGGCTCTGAATGGGAGTGAATGGATTGCATCGCTCCGGCCGAATGCACTAGAGCGGTGCACAAACGGGGAGTCAGTATAGAGAGCATCGCGGGCGGGGGCGACAGGCCGGGGCCGGTTTTTCCGGGTTTTTTCAGAATTATTTCGACCATTAGTCATGTCGTGCAGACTAATGTCCCGAGACGCGCTTGAAAGCTGGCGTTGTGGGCTCCATTTGTAGTCCCATTACTTCCTTATACGTGCGTCTTTTCCTATGGC
Source organism: Pseudomonas sp. 2 (assembly GCF_056627435.1). Classification (NCBI taxonomy): domain Bacteria; kingdom Pseudomonadati; phylum Pseudomonadota; class Gammaproteobacteria; order Pseudomonadales; family Pseudomonadaceae; genus Pseudomonas; species Pseudomonas sp. 2. Next base: position 499,464 of record NZ_JBWXNG010000001.1, on the reverse strand, counting down.
GGGATCAGGCGTCCGCGCTTATTTCGCGCCCGCCCGGGAATTTTCCGGCACAGGCGAACACAGAGGTCCGATATGTCCGAGTTTCAGCTCGTTACCCGATTTGCGCCGGCTGGCGACCAGCCCGAAGCGATCCGGCAGATGGTCGAAGGCATCGAAGCCGGGCTTTCGCATCAGACCCTGCTCGGCGTGACCGGCTCGGGCAAGACTTTCAGCATCGCCAACGTCATCCAGCAGGTGCAGCGGCCGACCCTGGTGCTGGCGCCGAACAAGACCCTGGCCGCGCAGCTGTACGGTGAGTTCAAGGCGTTTTTCCCCAACAACGCCGTCGAATACTTCGTCTCTTATTACGACTACTACCAGCCCGAAGCCTACGTGCCGTCGTCGGACACCTTCATCGAGAAGGACGCCTCGATCAACGACCACATCGAACAGATGCGGCTGTCCGCGACCAAGGCTTTGCTGGAGCGCAAGGACGCGATCATCGTCACCACGGTGTCGTGCATCTACGGTCTGGGCAGCCCGGAAACCTATCTGCGCATGGTCCTGCACGTGGACCGCGGCGACAAACTCGATCAGCGCGCCTTGCTGCGCCGCCTGGCCGACCTGCAATACACCCGCAACGACATGGATTTTGCCCGGGCCACCTTCCGGGTGCGCGGCGATGTGATCGACATCTTCCCGGCCGAATCGGATCTGGAAGCCATTCGCATCGAGCTGTTCGACGATGAAGTCGAGAGTCTGTCGGCGTTCGATCCGCTGACCGGCGAGATCATCCGCAAGCTGCCGCGCTTCACGTTCTACCCCAAGAGCCACTACGTGACCCCGCGCGAAACGCTGCTGGAGGCCATGGAGGGGATCAAGGTCGAGTTGCAGGAGCGTCTGGAATACCTGCGCGGCGCCAACAAGCTGGTCGAGGCCCAGCGTTTGGAGCAACGCACCCGCTTCGACCTGGAAATGATTCTGGAGCTGGGCTACTGCAACGGCATCGAAAACTACTCGCGCTACCTGTCGGGCCGTCCTGCCGGGGCGCCGCCGCCGACCCTTTACGACTACCTGCCGCCGGACGCGCTGCTGGTGATCGACGAGTCCCACGTCAGCGTGCCGCAGGTCGGTGCCATGTACAAAGGCGACCGTTCGCGCAAGGAAACCCTGGTCGAGTACGGCTTCCGCCTGCCTTCGGCACTGGACAACCGGCCCATGCGCTTCGACGAGTGGGAAGCGGTCAGCCCGCAGACCATCTTCGTTTCGGCAACCCCCGGCCCGTATGAGGGCGAGCACGCGGGCAGGGTGGTCGAGCAGGTGGTGCGGCCAACCGGCCTGGTGGACCCGCAGGTGGAGATTCGTCCGGCGCTGACTCAGGTCGACGACCTGCTTTCGGAAATCCAGAAGCGGGTTGCCAAGGACGAGCGGATTCTGGTCACCACGCTGACCAAGCGCATGTCCGAAGACCTCACCGATTACCTGGCCGACCACGGCGTGCGCGTGCGCTACCTGCACTCGGACATCGACACCGTGGAGCGGGTCGAGATCATCCGCGATCTGCGCCTGGGCACCTTCGATGTGCTGGTGGGGATCAACCTGCTGCGCGAAGGCCTGGACATGCCTGAAGTGTCGCTGGTGGCGATTCTCGATGCGGACAAGGAGGGCTTCCTGCGTTCCGAGCGCTCGCTGATCCAGACCATCGGCCGCGCGGCGCGTAACCTCAACGGCCACGCGATTCTCTACGCCGACAACATGACCGGCTCCATGGAGCGCGCCATCGGCGAAACTGAACGCCGCCGCGACAAGCAGATCGCCTTCAACGCAGCCAACGGCATCATCCCCAAAGGCGTGGTCAAGGACATCACCGACATCATGGAAGGCGCCACCGTCCCCGGCGCGCGCAGCAAGAAGCGCAAGGGCATGGCCAAGGCGGCGGAAGAGAACGCCAAGTACGAAGCCGAGCTGCGCTCGCCGAACGAGATCAACAAGCGCATCCGCCAACTGGAAGAAAAGATGTACCAACTGGCCCGCGACCTGGAATTCGAAGCCGCCGCCCAGACCCGCGACGAAATCGCCAAGCTGCGTGAGCGGTTGTTGGCGGTCTGATCGGCCGTGACGCTGTTCCGTAGCAGCCGGGTTTGCCCGCGGGGGCGTACTCAAGATCGCTCCCGCCGGCAAGCCGTGCTGCTACGAGGACGAGATTGCCTGCCGATCCCCGGATCAGAAATCCCAGCGGCTGGTGAGCATCAGGTTGCGCGGTTCGCCGTAGTAGGTGGTGTCGAAGTTGCCCAGGCCGCTGAGGTAGCGCTTGTCGAACACGTTGTTGGCGTTGACCACAAAGCTCAGGTGTTCGTTGTACTGGTAGCGGGTCATCAGGTCGACCAGGCTGTAGCCGCCCTGTTTGATGCGCGTGTAGTCGCCTGCGGCGTTGCTGTAGATCTGCCCGTAGAAGCTGCTCTGCCAACTGATGCCGCCGCCGACGGTGACCTTGTCCAGCGCGCCGGGCAACCGGTAGCTGGTGAAGATCCGGGCCACGTGTTCGGGTTTGGTGGTGGTCAGCGGGTAGCCGTAGATGCGCTGGCCATCGGCATCGCGGGTGCGGGCGTAGGTGTAGCCCGCTGACAGGTTCCAGCCGTCGAGCAGTTCGCCCGCCACTTCCAGTTCCACGCCCTTGGTGGTGGCGCCGTCGATGGCCTTGTAGATGTCCTCGTTGGTCACAGGATTGGTGCCGATGGACTCGGCGACGTTGTCCTGATCGATGCGGAAAAACGCCAGGCTGGCATTCACGCGACCGTCCAGGTATGCCGCCTTCAGCCCCGTTTCATAGCTGTTGCCCTCCATCGGCGCGAGGGTCGAGCCCTTGGCGTCCTTGTACACCTGTGGCTCGTAGATCGAGGTGTAGCTGGCGTACACCGAGTACACGTCATCGAGGTCATACACCACCCCGGCGTAGGGCGTGAAAACCCCGTGCTCCTTGTAGCTGGCGTGGGTGTCGTCGGTGCCGCTGCCGGGGTAGTAGGTGTAATCCTCGTTGTATTTGAAGGTGCTGAGCCGGCCACCGAGGATCAGCGACAGGTCATCGGTGGGCTTGAATCGTGACGCCAGGTACAGGCCATTCTGGCTCTGGGTGCGCTCGTACTTGCCGTTCTTGGGGAAGTCCTGCTCGGCCAGGTGGCCGTTCCAGTCGAAAATGCTGCCGGGGACTTCGCTGAACGCCGAGGTGTCGTAGGTCGCGCCGGTCTGCCGTGAGTGCGAGGCCATGAAACCGGCGACCAGTTCATGTTCACGCCCGCCCAGGGTGAAGGGGCCGGAGACGTTGATATCTGCGGTGTTCTGCACGCGATGGCCTTCCCAGCGGCCCCAGTACAGGAACATGCCTTCGCCGGTGACCGGGTCCGGGTTGCCGCCGCTGGCCGAGGCCAGGCGCGTGTCGTGGTCGGTGGTCCGCTGATCGAGGCTGAGCTTGAGTTTCCAGTCGTTGGCCAGCGCCTGCTCGAGGTTGGCGAAATAGGTCAATGAATCGAAGTCGCGGCGGCTCCAGTCGGCGCCCGGGTTGAAGCTGCGCGAGAAGTGGGTGCGCGTGCCATCGGAGTAGTAGGCCGGGTTGCCGGTCCAGGTCGAACCGCGGGGCGTGACGCTCTGCTGGTCGACGCCGAAGGTCAGGGTGGTGTCGGGCGTCAGGTCACCTTCGAGCACGCCGTAGAACACGTCTTTTTTCTGCGAGTAATGGTCCTGATACGAGTTGCGGTCCTGATACGCGCCCACCACTCGACCGCGCACGCTACCGCTGTCATTGAGCGGGCCGGACACATCGGCTTCGGTGCGATAGGCATCCCAGGAACCGACGCTGCCGCTGACCGACGCGTTGAAATCCCGGGTGGGTTTCTTGCGTACCAGATTGACCGTCGCCGACGGATCGCCCGAGCCGGTCATCAGGCCCGTCGCGCCCTTGATCACTTCGACGCGGTCGATGGTGGCCATGTCGACGTGGGTCGTTCCTTCGTCGTACACCCCGTCATAGATGGTGTTGACGCCGTCGTACTGGTAGTTGGTGATCGCAAACCCGCGCGCCGAATACTCCATGCGCTCGCTGTCATAGGCCTGGCGGGAAATGCCGGGCGTGTTGCGGAGCACGTCGCCGATGTCCTGGGAGCCGTGATCGTCGATCTGCTGACGGGTCACCACGGTGACCGATTGCGGGGTTTCGCGCAGGGTCAACGGCAGTTTCGTCGCGGTGGTCGTAGCGCCGGTGGTGTACGAACCGGTGCCCTCGGTGACCAGCCCCAACGCCATGCCTGTGATGGAGGTTGCCTGCAACTGCATGGCTGAGGAGTCCGCCGCCTGCTGAAACGTGTAGCGCCCATCGGGCAGGCGAATGGCAACGATCTGGCTGCCTTGCAGGAGCACTTGCAGGGCGCTTTCGGCGCTGTAGTCTCCCTTGACCGCGTGGCTCATGCGGTTGGCCACCAGATCCTCCGGAAACGACAACAACAGGTGCGCCTGCTGGCCGAACTGGTTCAGCGCAGTGGCCAGCGGCGCAGTGGGAATATCGTAATGGCGGATGCTGCTGTCTTCGGCCAGTGCCCAGCCCGGCAGCGCCGAAGCGGCCAGTACCGCACAGACCTGAGCGATGCCGCTGGCCGATGCTGGGAACAGTGAAGGTGCGTGAAGCGCTGATTTGTTGCCGTGATACATGGGGTGCCGTTTCCTGTGCAATGCTGATCTCTGGCCTATGAGTCTCGCCAGAATTCGAAACGGCTCATCGAGGACGAAAAAAGTTTCAGGCGCTGCGTTCGCGCTGTCGCAGGTTCACCCACAGCCGGGTGAAACGCTGCACATCGAGCTTGAGAGTATCGGCCACGGCGTCGATCACCCGGTCGCTGTCGGCCAGCGGATAAGTGCCCCACACGCGCAACCCGAACAGCGCAGCGTCACAGCTCAAGTGGCCGTAGCGATAGCGCCCCAGGTCCTGAAGAAATGCCTCCAGCGGCTGGCCGTGGGCGACGATCATGCCTTCGGCCCACGGCGCCGACGTCTGCTCCAGCGCGCCACGTTCCAACAAGGCCAGAGGCCCGAAGCGTGCCTGCTGGCCCTGATCGAGCAGGGTGATGCCCTGCGCCGAGCTGACCTGCAACGAGCCTCGATACACCGAGAGCAGGGTGCTGCCGTTGTCGAACAGCCGCGTGCCGAACTGCGCCGCCGTGGCCCGCGCTTCGACATGGGCGGTTTTCATCAGCAAAGGCGGCACAGCCCGGGTGTCGATCAGCACTTCCCCGCGCAGCAGCTCGACCTGCCACTGCTGGCTGTGGTGCTGCACGTTGACGGCGCTGCGGGTGTTGAGCTGCAGTTCGATCTGGCTACTCAGCGCGACCTTGCGCTGTTCGCCTACACCGGTGCTGTAGTCGGCCGTCACCCGCTGGACCAGCGCGGTGTCGCGTGCGGTCCAGGCGACAGTGCCCGCAGTCAGCAGCAATGCCAGGCTCTTGATCGCCCGGCGTCGGCTGATGCCGGTGCTGTCCGCCGAGAGCAGCGCGCGTTTGGCCAGACCGGCATCGGCATTCTGGCGAAAGGCGTTCATCTGCCCGGCCAGCACCTGGGCGCGGTGCCAGGCGATTTCATGCAGGCGCGATTCGTTGCGCCAGCGTTCGAGCGCGGCAAGGGTCGAGGCACTGGCCTGCTGGCCGTGGGTTCTGAGCCACCACTCCATGGCCTGTTCACACACCTGCAGCGGCAGTTGCTCCTGCGCGCCGTTGTCGGCCCGGTTCATGAACCGCTCGCCTCGGGCATGGCGATCATCAGGCAGCGGGCGCCGGCCTTGATGATGTGGCGTTTGACCGTTGCGATGGAAATCCCTAAGCGCTCGGCGATGTCACCATGGCTCAGGCCATCGAGCTGCGACCACAGGAACGCCTGGCGCACCGGAATCTCCAGCTCGCACAACGCCTCGTCCAGCCGTACCAGGGTTTCGAACACGATCAGTTGCGTGGCCAGATCCGGTCCGACGGTCTCGGCCTGGGCCTGCAGCACCTCCAGGTAGGCCTTCTCCAGCCGCGCGCGGCGGTAGTGATTGGACAGCACGCTGCGCGCGACCTTGGCCAGAAATGGCCGGGGCTGGCGCACCTCCAGCACCTGCTGGCTTTGCAGCAGGCGCATGAAGGTGTCCTGCATCAGGTCGGCGGCGCGCTGCGAGCAGTCGAGCTGACGAAACAGCCAGCCGCGCAGCCAGCGGTGCTGCTGTTCGTACAGCTCGTGGAGTTGGGAGGCGTTGAGCGAAGCCATGGCGGGCGAGTACACACGTCGTTCTTTAAATGAGATTTAATATCATATGAGAAGGACTTTTGTATCGGAAAATTTCCCCATCACGGCGCGGGTGAGCTTTACGCGGCACTTTCCTGCGGCAGCTTCGCAATCACCTTGATCTCGAAATCGAACCCGTACAGCCAGGTCACGCCCACCGCCGTCACGTTGGGGAAGGGCGCCTCGCCCCAGAACTCCGGCACCACTTGCCAGACCCGTTCGAAGGTCGATTGCGGATCGACCATGAACACCGTCACATCGACCACGTCATCGAAGGTGCAGCCTGCGGCCGCGAGCACCGCATTGAGGTTGCTGAAGGCCTGGCGCACCTGAGCCTGCAATTCAGGTTCCGGAGAGCCGTCTTCACGGCTGCCGACCTGGCCCGAGACGAACAGAAACCCGTTGGCTTTTACCGCCGGCGAGTAGCGATTGCGTTCGTACAGCGCCTGGCGGCCAGCGGGGAATACCACTTGGCGATTGTTCATGTGAAGCCTCCATCGGGAGTTGTCGTTGACGATGGAGCCACTTTAAGGGGCTTGCGCCGCGCGGATAAACGCGCAACCTTGTTCAGCACTGTTTGCGTTTTCCAAACAATCAATGGCAAACAATTAATGACAAAAAATCCCGCACTTTTCTGGAGCCGCGATGGACCGTTTCGATGCGATGCAGGCGTTCGTCCGGGTGGTGGAAACCGGCAGTTTCACCAAGGCCGCGACCACCCTGCACATGAGCAAGACCAGTGTCACCCAGCTGATTCAGCAGCTCGAAGCGCGCCTACGGGTCAAGCTGCTCAACCGCACCACGCGCAAGGTCAACGTCACCGCCGACGGCGCGGCCTACTACGAGCGCGCGGTGCGGGTGCTGGCGGATGTAGACGATGCCGAGACCAGCCTGTCCAGTGCAGCGATAACGCCAAGAGGGCGCCTGCGGGTGGACGTGCCCAGTCCATTCGCCCGCACGATTCTGATTCCCGCGCTGCCGGAATTTCATGAACGCTACCCGGACATCCAGATCGATCTGGGCGTGAGTGATCGCCGGGTCGACCTGATCGGCGAGAACGTCGATTGCGTGGTGCGCGGCGGCGAACTCACCGACCAATCGCTGATGGCCCGACGCATCGGCGACCTGCAACTGGGCGTCTACGCCGCGCCCGGCTACCTGCAACGCGCGGGGACGCCGAAGCACCCGCGCGATCTTGAAAATGCTCACCACCAGGTGGTCGGCTATCGCTGGGCCCGCACCGGCAAGCTGTTTCCTCTCGCCCTGCAGCGCGGCGGCGAGGCGTTGCAAGTCCAGGGACGCTACGTGCTGGCAGTCGACGACGGCAATGCCTTCCTGGCGGCGGGCATCGCCGGCCTGGGCGTGCTCTGGTTGCCGAAGTACATGGCGGTTGAGGCGACATCGCGCGGCGAACTGGTGGCGCTGTTCGAAGACTGGCAGGCGGACACCATGCCGATGTACCTGGCGTACCCGCCCAACCGGCATATCAGCCTCAAGTTGCGGGTGTTCATCGACTGGGTGGTGGAGCTGATGGGGCGGCATGCAGCGGTCATCGATCCGCCGAGGTGATCACTTGGCAGGCTCTAAGACAACATTTTCAGCCAGTCGAGTGAGAAGAGAACCGATGTACGCGAAATGTGAAAAAATCGTTAATGATTGATAACAATTTGCAATTACATCTGCTAAGGTGCGCGCCTGCTAATGAGTCGCATTGCCAGGGAGGCATCTATCTACCTCCTTAAGTTCGCGCAGGTGATTCGCTCCATGATGTTCCCGTCTCGTCCTACGATGCTCGCAGTCTGCTGTTCCCTGAGTTTCGCTGTTCATGCCGCCGATACCCTCGAACTCGGCGCCACCGATGTCAACGCCGACGCCGTCAAGACCAACTCCAACACCTTGCCGGAAGCCTATGCTGGCGGTCAGGTCGCGCGTGGCGGGCAGATGGGCGTGCTGGGCAACCAGGACAACATGAACGTGCCGTTCACCATGACCAGCTACACCTCGAAACTGATCGAGGACCAGCAGGCCGAAGACGTGGGCGACGTGCTGCTCAACGACCCGTCGGTGCGTCAGTCCTACGGCTACGGCAACCAGTCCCAGGTGTTCGTGATTCGCGGCCTGCCACTGAGCGGCGACGACATTTCCTATAACGGTCTGTACGGCGTGCTGCCGCGGCAGATCCTCTCCACCGATGCCGTCGAGCGAGTCGAAGTGTTCAAGGGACCGAACGCGTTCATCAACGGTGTCAGCCCGACCGGCAGCGGCCTGGGCGGCGGCGTCAACCTGCAGCCCAAGCGCGCGGGGGATACGCCGATTCGTCGTTACACCCAGGACATCAGCACCGATGGCCGCATCGGCGAGCATCTGGATCTGGGCCAGCGTTTCGGCGAGGACAACCGTTGGGGCGCGCGGGTCAACCTGAGCCAGCGCGAAGGCGAAACCGCCGTGCACGATGAAGACCAGCGCAGCAAGCTGTTCGTCGCAGGGCTGGACTACCGCGGCGACGACTTCCGGGTGTCCACCGATTTCGGCTATCAGAAGCAGCGCGTCAATGGCCTGCGCAACTCCGTGCAACTGGGCAGCGCGACCAAGATCCCCACCGCGCCCGACGCCAGCCACAACTACGGCCAGGACTGGACCTACACCGAGACCGAAGACACCTTCGGCATGATTCGCGGTGACTGGGACCTTTCCGACAGCTGGACCGCCTACCTGGCCGGCGGCGCCAAACACACCCGCGAGACCGGCGTGTACGGCACCCCTGCGCTGGTGGGCAACACGGGCCTGGCGACCGTGGGCGGCTCCGAGATTCCGCACAACGAAGACAACACCACTTTCGCTGCCGGCCTCAATGGCCACTTCCAGACCGGCCCGGTCAGCCATCAGATCGCGATCGGCGCATCGACCATCTGGACCCAGCAGGAAAACGCCTACACCTTCTATAAATCGACGGCGGGCAACACCAACATCTACAACACGCCGAACCTGCCCAAACCGACCACCGTCTCGCTCACTGGCGGCGACATGGGCGACCCGGGCGTCACTGGCAAGACCCGCAACCGCAGCCTGGCGATTTCCGACACCCTGGGCCTGTTCGACGACAGCCTGTTGCTGACCTATGGCGTGCGTCGCCAGCAACTGCGTGTCGAAAACTACAGCTACGACGGCACCACCAGCGGCGGCGTGGCCTACGGCAACAACGACGGCAGCCGCAGTTCGCTGTACGACGAATCCATCACCACGCCGGTGTACGGCATCGTCTACAAACCGACCGACACCGTCTCGCTCTACGCCAACCGCATCGAAGGCCTGGCGCAAGGGCCGGTGGCGTCCGGCAGCAACATCACCAACCTGGGTGAAGCGTTCCCGCCGGGGCGTACCAAGCAGCTGGAAGCCGGCATCAAGCTGGACATGCAGACCTTCGGCGCCAACCTGGGTGTGTTCCGTATCGAGAAGCCTACCGATGGTTACGTCGATTCAACCCGTGCGCTGTACGTGCGTGATGGCGAGCAGGTCAACAAAGGTGTCGAGCTTTCCGTGTTCGGCGAGCCCATCGAAGGCCTGCGCCTGATGGCCGGCGGCACTCGCATGACCTCGGAGCTGAAGAAAACCTCCGGTGGCACCAACGACGGCAACCACACCATCGGCGTGCCGACCTTCCAGCTCAACGCCAGTGTCGACTGGGACATCCCGGGTCTGGAAGGCGCCGCGCTCAACGCCCGCATGCTGCGCACAGGCGGGCAGTACGCCGATCAGGCCAACAACCTGAGCCTGCCGACCTGGAACCGCTTCGATGTCGGCGCGCGCTACAAATTCAAGGTCGAGCAGAAGGACCTGACCCTGCGCGTGAACGTGGAAAACCTCACCGACAAGAACTACTGGGCATCGGCCAACGGCGGCTACCTGACCCAGGGCGATCCGCGTCTGGTGAAGTTCTCCGGCACCATCGACTTCTGATCTTTTCAGAACACTCGTACCATCACCTGCAGGTCTGTCATGACCTGCAGGCACCTCTCCTGATCAGCCAAACACCTCGCGATTCGCTTCGACGAATCCTCGTACGCTTTGCGGCGCCTTGCCGGTGATGCGTTCGATCGGGCTCTGCTCGCCATCGGCGCCGGCAAAAATGCCGTTCTGGTAGTCGACCGCCACTTCCATGAAATGCTGAATCAGAAACTCCGGCAGGCCATAGGTTTGCAGGTGGGTCTGGTACTGCCCGAGCGTCGAAGGTGTGTAGCTGATGGTGCGTCCGAGCACTGCGCTGAGTTCGGTGGCGATGTGCGTGTAATCCATCTCCACCGGCCCGAACAGCGGATAGGTCTTGCCGATGTGCGGCGCGGGATCGGTCAGCACGGCGGCGATCAGTCGGGCCTGGTCTTCGGCGGCAATCGGTGCATGGCGACCGGCGCCGTAGGGCAGGGTGATGCGGTTGTCCTTGACGATATCGTCGAGCACCCACGGGAAGGTCAGCCACTCGCTGAAAAAGGTCGGGCGGATGTGCACGGTGGGCACCCCGGACCAGTCCAATACCCGCTCGGCGATCCAGTGGTCACGGGCGGCGTGGCTCTTGCTGTCTTCGCGGGCGGAAATCTGCGACATCTCGATCACCACTTCGACCCCGGCGCGACGTGCCGCATCGGCGAAATAGGCGGTGGCTTGAATGAAGCCCGGACGCACCGGGTAGCACAGGTAGGCGCCGGTGATGCCTTGCATTGCGCGAATGATGTCGTCGTGCTCCAGCAGATCGCCGACGAAGATGTCCGCACCCAGCTGGCGCAGCGCCTCGCTGCGCTCATCTTCGCAGTGCACGAATGCACGCACGGCATGGCCGGCATCGAGCAGGTAACGGACGGTGTAGACACCGGTTTTGCCAGTGGCGGCGGTGACCAGGTATTTGCGTTGCATGATGGAGTCTCCGAAGGGGTTGGAAAGGTCAGCTCTCGAACGGCGCGTTGTCGATCAGGTCGCACACGTTGGCGCAGTCGAAGCCGTGAACGTGGCGGCGGCCGACATCCGCAAGGCCGGTGCCGATAGCGGTGTGGGGTTTCTTGCGTGCCACGTCGGCCACCGCTGCGGTGAACGCGGCCTTCATGCCCAGGCGCGGATACAGCGCCAGGGTGTCGTCGATCAGCGACGGAGTGATTTCGTCGAGGAACAGGCCCATGACGTCGACGTGGGCGCCCATGAAAATCAGCGCGATCTCTGCCTGCTTGCGGTCGGCGATGCCAGCGCTGGAGTGCAGGGCGATGGCGTCCCAGACCAGTTGCGCTTTGGCGTCGGCGTAGCCGTTGTCGAGCAGAAAGCGGCTGGCCGCATCGGCGCCGTCCACTTCAAAGCGCTGGTCGGCGGCAAATTCCTGGGTCAGCCCCAGGTCGTGCATCAGGGCGGCGAGGTAGACCACTTCGCGGTCGTATTTCAGGCCGCGTTTCTGCCCGAGGAAGTCGGCGAACCACCAGCTGCGATGTACGTGATTGAGCAGGGCGGGGGAATGCACCCGCGCGACCAGCGAGGTGGCCTTGCGGGCCAGTTCAGAGTCCGGGGCAGCGAGGCCGCCGAGGGTGATGAGGGTGCTCATGGAGGCGTTCCGTGGTAAGGAGAGATGTCTCTACTCTAGGGACCGGCCGTTGTCAGAATTGACTAATTTCAGTCGATTAGTGACAAGATGCGCCTTGCCCTTTTTTCCCGCCTGCAGGAGCCCGCCGTGAACGATCAGACGACCCAACGCCCGAGGCGTAACGGCCCGCGACAGAAGCGCGTGGTCATCCTCGGCCTGCCGCCGGTGGACGCGCTGGACGTGATCGGGCCGGCGGAAGTGTTCGCCGTCGCCAACCGCTTCAGCCCGGGCCCGACGCCTCCTTACCTGCTGGAGCTGGTGTCGTCCACCGACGACGCCCGGCTGCCGAGCATCACCGGCATCGCCCTGATGGCCCACAGGACGCTGGATCAGGAGCGGCAGGACAACCTGCCGATCGACACGCTGATCGTCGCCACCGGCTGGGACCCGGATCAGGCGCTGGATTCCGCGGCGCTGGCGTGGATCGGTGAGCGTGCGCCCGGCGTGCGACGGGTGTGTTCGATCTGCGTGGCGGCGTTTGCCCTGGCCGCTGCGGGGCTGCTGGACGGGCGCAGGGCGGCGACTCACTGGGGCGTGGCCCAGGAGTTGGCCGAGCGTTATCCGAGGATCGAAGTGGATGCCGACCCGATCTGGATCAAGGATGGCAACGTCTACACCTCGGCGGGGATTTCGGCGGGGGTCGACCTGGCGCTGGCGTTGGTCAGCGAGGACCTGGGCGACGAGATCGCCCTGCAGATCGCCCGGCATCTGGTGCTGTTCCTGCGCAGGCCCGGCGGCCAGGCGCAGTTCAGCGTCACCCTGCAATCCCAGCGCGCAGCCGGCTCGGCGCTGGAAGCCTTGTGCTTGTGGATTGGCGAGCATCTGCAGACCGACATCACCGTCGAGCTGCTGGCCGACCGCATGTCCACCAGCGTCAGGACGTTGATCCGCATGTTCCAGCGCGACCTGAACACCACGCCGGCCAAATACGTCGAAGACGTGCGGCTGGAAGCGGCGCGCCGTGGCTTTGAACTGGGCGACCGCTCGGTGGACGAAATCGCCCGGCGTTGCGGCTACGGCAGTGTCGACGTGATGCGCAAGGTGTTCGTCCGCCGCCTGGGCGTGACCCCGCGCGAATACGCCATGCGCTTCGCGCCTGTTAAATCACGCAGTGCTTGAGCAGGCGCTGTCCAGCTTGTGATTCTGCCCAGAGGGCGTGGGAGCTGCCGGGGTCGCGCTCGACCTTGCCAGCGATCTGGCGCGAAGCGGCAGTAAACCCGGGTACCACTGTTGCGTCAGGTGCACCGCGTCTATTCAAATTGCTGCCGCTGCGCGCCAGATCGCGAGCAAGCTGCGCTCCCACGCCTTTCGGGCAGAAGCAGAGTGCAGGCAACCGGAGTAAATCGTCCATGCAAAGCGAGTCATGTTGGTGCTATTTCAGCCCAGCCGCTGGCACACATACGCCTGGGTCTGGTACGGAAAATCGATGCTCTCGCGCTCGCGCAGCGCCGGGTGGCTGGCGATCAACTCGCGCAACTGTGCGGTCACCTGCGCCTTTTCGGTCTCCGGCAACGCGGCGATGAAACTCACCGACAGAAAACGATTCATGATCACAGTTTCGGCCGGGCCGCTGTGTCTGTAGCCCAGGCGGGTCACCTGCGGCGACGAGAACAGGCGCCCGTCGAAGGGCTTGCGCCAGTCGCCGGTGTGAAAACGCGGGGTGTCGCCTTCGTACGGGGTGATAATGCGGGTGATCTCGGCGACCCAGTCCACCGACTCGTCGCGCACGTTCCACACCAGCCCCAGACGCCCGCCGGGCTTGAGCACGCGATGGATTTCCTCAAGCGCCTCCTGAGTGGCGAACCAGTGAAAGGCCTGGGCGCAGACCACCACGTCCACCGACTCATCACCCAGCGGGATCGCTTGCGCGGTGCCTTGCAGAACCTTCACCTCGGGAAGGGTTTTGGCAAATTCCTGCCGCATGGCCTCGACAGGTTCGACAGCGATCAGGTCACTGGTCAAGGGAGCGAGCAGGCGACTGAATTTGCCGGTCCCGGCGCCCAGATCGACCACGATCGAATGCCCGTCGATACCCAGCGTGTCGCTGAGCCAGGCGCCGATGGCCTGCGGATAGTCCGGGCGGCCCTGGGTGTAGGTGCCGGCCTGCGTTGAAAACCCCACTTGAGCAGCTTTGTGAACGAGCGTCATGGTTGGCGATCCTCGGTGCGAAAAAGGGCCGCAGGATTATGCGCTAACTCATGTCACTGCGCCGCCTGCAATTTGCCCAGTAACGGCGCATAAGCGGCATGGTCCACCGGCACGATCCCGGAGGCTTCCTGGGATTTGAGAAACTCGGCCAGGCCTTGCTGATCGTTGAGCATGGCGTTGCGCACTTGCTCTTTGAGTGCCGGGCACAGGGTGCCGCTGAAAACGAACGGGTCGTAGTAGATCGGCTCGGAGCGCCACAGCACCTTGAGCGTGTCCTTGTTGATCACGCCGTTGGTCAGGTATTCATCGGCCCGTACGCTTGAGACGAACGCGGCGTCGACCTTGCGCGCCAGCAGCGCATCCAGGGATTTGTCGTGGGAGCCGGCGTAGACGATCGAGCCGAAAAACTTCGCCAGCGGCTCGCCCACCTGCGCCGAGAACTCGGCATTGGGCACCACGCTGCCCGAGGTGCTGGCCGGGTCGGTCAGGGCCACGCGCTTGCCGCGCAGGGCAGGGATGTCGCCCGACGTTTCGCTGCGCACCAGCAACAGCGCCTGATAGTGATGCCCGGCCGGGGTGAAGAAGCCGTGGCTGATGGTCAGGCTGGCGAACGGCTCGATGCGCGGGTCGCGCTGATGAGCGATGACATAGGACGCCGGGCCCAGCCAGGCGATGTCGACGCCGCCGGAGATGATCGCATCGACCACGCTCTCATAGGACGAGGAGGGCACGATTTCCACGGGAATACCGGTGGCCTGGGTCAGCCGCTCGGTGAGGGATTTATGTTCCTTGAGCAGCTCGTCCATGCTCTTTTTCGGAATCACCGCAATGCGCAGGCTGTGCTGGGGGCAGGCCGTGGCCGCATGGGCTGCGCCTGCCATCGGCACGGCGTTGAAGATCAAGGCGGCGAACAACAGGGTGAAGCGTTTTAAGGCACGCATGTCTTTTCGGCCACATCCATGTTGGGGGTATCGGGTAGCGTCGCGTGGGCGAACGGCGGGTATTGATCCAGTTGTGCAGCCGACAGAGGCCGGCTGAAGTGATAACCCTGGGCAACGTCGCAACCGGCCAGCTTCAGGCACACCACCTGCTCGCGGGTCTCGACGCCCTCGGCCACCACTTCCAGCCCCAGGCGCTTGGCCAGGATGATCGTGGAGGAGACGATCGGGCTGTCGTCGGGGCTATTGGACAGCGGCGCGATCAGCGTGCGGTCGATTTTCAGCTTGGTCAGCGGCAGCGACTGCAGGTGAGCGAAACCGGCGTAACCCTTGCCGAAGTCGTCCAGGCTGATGTTCATGCCGGCCTCGCGCAGCCGGCGCAGGTGTTCAATGGCGCGGCCTTCCTGATCGAGCAGGGTGGTTTCGGTGATTTCCAGTTCCATGTCCCGGGGCGCCAGGCCATGGCGGGCCAGCTTGGCCAACACCCGGTCGCTGAAATCCGTTTGATGCAGTTGCAGGGCCGAGACGTTCACCGCCAGGCGCATCATGCGCCCCTGAGCGCGCCACTGCTCCAGGGTTTCGCAGGCCAGGCGCAGCACCTCGAAGCCCAGCGCGATGATGAAGCCACTGCGCTCGGCCAGCGAGATGAAACGGTCGGGGAACAGCAGGCCGAACTCCGGATGCTCCCAGCGCACCAGTGCCTCGTAGCCGTCGACCACCATTGAATCCAGGCGCATCTGCGGCTGGTAATGCAGGACGAACTGGCGCTCGCGCAAGGCATTGCCGAAGGCCTGTTCGAGAATGAACTCCTCGACATCCGCCACGTTCAGCGAAGGGTCGAAAAAGCGGTATTGCCCACGGCCCGCGCGCTTGGCCGAGTACATGGCGGCGTCGGCGCTGCGGATCAGGTCCTCGACATCCTGGCCGTCGCGTGGGCAGATGCTCACGCCGACGCTGGGGCTGGTGGTCAGTTCGTGTTCGCCCAGCGAATAGATCGCCGACAGCTTCTGCACCAGCGCCCGCACCCAGGCATCGATCTGCTCTTCAGTGCGTTCGCCCGCCAGCAGCACCACGAACTCATCGCCGCCAAAGCGCGCCGCTTCGTCGTCGCATTCGAGCATGCGTTTGATCCGCCCCGCGACCGCCTGCAGCAGCATGTCGCCGACCTTGTGGCCCAGCGAGTCGTTGATCGATTTGAAGCGATCCATGTCGATGAACAGAATCGCCATCAACCGGCGTTTGCCGCGCTGGGCCGACAGCGTGCGCCCGGCGACTTCGAGGAACTGACGACGGTTGTGCAGGCCGCTCAAATGATCGGTGGCCGCCGCGTGGCTGCTGCGCCGATGTTCTTCTTCCAGGCGGCCGATCAGCCCCTGATTGACCCGCTGCGCCTGCTCCAGCGCGTTGAAGGCTTCCTGACGTTTGCGGAGCACGCGCAGGGTCCAGACCAGGCTGCCGAGAATCAGCAGGGTCATGCACAGGTTCAGCCACAACTGGCGCTGATAGGTCAGGCGCGACGAGGCGAGGATTTCATCGAACGACTGGCTCACCACCACGCTGAACCCGCGCTGCGGTACACGCAGGTACATGCTCTGGAACAGGTCATGGCCGGCCGCCTGGGTCAACGCCCCATTGGTGTCGCCGCTGCCCGACAGTTCAGGAGACAGTGCCGCGCCGGCCACCACCACGCCGCTGTTGTTGATGCGCAGACGTTCGTGCCCCTCGCTGTCGAGCAGGCGCATCATGCCGCTCTGGCCCAGATCGATGTGCTCGAACAGCGCGGCGATATAGCCCACGTCCAGTTGCACCACCAGCACGCTGTTGCTGCTGCCGCTGGCGGAGTCAACCAGCGGCAGCAGGAAGGGCAGGCGCCAGTTGGGCAACAGGGTACTGGTCGGGGCCAACACCGCGCTGGGCAGCAGGGCCTTGAAGCCGTAGCGGTGTTCGTGGCTTTGCAGTTGTTCGAGCCACTGGGCGGGCAGTTGATGGGGTTCGTCGAAGTGGCTGGCCGAGAGCAGGCTGCCGTCGTTCTCGTACAGGCTCATGCGCTTGAACACCGGGTCTTCGGCGAGCATGCGCACCAGGCCGCGGTGGCGCTGGCCCAGGTCTTCCATGTCACTGCGAGTGACCCGACCAATGGCCTGGGCGCGATCAACCAGCTGGCGCAGGTTTTCCGCGGCAATGGTCGCCAGGTTCAGGTGCTCGGCGGCTTTGGCGGCCAGTGCTTCATGGCGCGAGGTGGCTTTCTGTTGGAAGTACAGCGCCCACAGGAACACCAGTGTCGCGGCGCAGAGCGTCATGAGCAGCACTTGGAGAAAGCTTAAGGAGGAGAAGGATCGGCGGATCACTGCTGGAATTTCCTGCCGCAAAGTGATGGCAGAATAATACTGCTTTATGACTGGTTCGTGACGGGGGGATGTCGGGCTGGGGCGGATTGAGGTCAAGGTCAAGGTCAAGGTCAAGATCAAGATCAAGATCAAGATCATGGTCAAGATCAAAAGCGCTCTTCCTAACGTCAGATCTGTTTCGACTTCGTCGAGTTACTTGGAAAAGACCCCCAAGTAACCAAGGGGTCCTGCTCCTGGTTTGGGTCTGACTTCGTCAGACTTCCTTCATTCCGGTCCCGCTCCGTGGGCCCGGCGCGAATGGGCCATCCATGGCCCCGCGCCTCGCGCGGCATCCTGCCGCTTGGCCCACTGCGCGAGACCTCCATTCAGCCTGCACCCAAGTCGCGATTTGTGGTGTGTGGGCTATCGCGCATGAAGATCAAAAGCAAGATCAACGGCAACGGCAACATCATGGCGGCATTTCCATGCGGAGCGTGGGAACGATCAAAGCGGGTGTACACCGTCCCGTAGCAGCACGGCTTGCCGGCGGGAGCGATCTTGAGGGCGACCCGCGAGCAAGCTCGGCTGCTACGGGACCGGGCTCACCGCATGCTTTTGATTTGGCTTTTGATCTTGATGCGCAATAGTCCAGACGCCACAAATCGCGACTTGGGTGCAGGCTGAATGGAGGTCTCGTGGAGTGGGACGAGCGACAGGATGTCGCGAGAGGCGCGTGGGCCATGGATGGCCCTTTCGCGCCGGGCCCACGGAACGAGACCGGAATGAAGGTACCCGACGAAGGAGGGCCAAACCAGGAGCAAGACCCCTTGGTTACTTGGGGGTCTTTTCCAAGTAACTCGACGAAGTCGAAACAGATCTGACGTTAGGAAGAGCGCTTTTGATCTTTATCTAGATCTTGATCTGCAAGCCGACCCCCGGCTCAGCCGCTCAACGCCCCCTCAACCCATTTGCAAAACCCAAGCATCACCGCATCCCCCATCACCGGCCCAATCAGCTGAACGCCAAGCGGCAGCCCCTGATCGCCAGCCCCCACCGGCAGGTTCAGGCTCGGCACGCCCAGCAGGCTCCAGGCCCGCGAAAACAATGGATCGCCTGTGCGCTCAAGTCCCAGATCCGCTTCACCGCAAGCACTGGGTGTGATCAGCAGATCGTAGCCGGTAAACCCTCGTCCGAGCTGATGCCGCGCCGAGGCCACCTGCGCCCGATGCCGCACGCTGTCTTCGAAGGTAATGTGCGAACCGCGTTCAAGCATTGAAACCAGCCGCTCGCTCAAAAGATCACGATGATTCAGGCGCTCATCGGCCAGTGCCTTGAACGCCTCGGCGCACATCACCTCGTCATGTACTTCTACCAATGAGGCGATCGCATCCGCCAGAACCACATCCACCACCTGCGCGCCCCTGGCCTGCAACCTGTCAACCGCGGAGTCGAATGCCCGTTGCGCCGCCGGGCTGGCCTGGTCCCACCAAGGGGTACGGCATACCCCGATGCGCGGCGGGCGGTCGGCTGACAGTTCGCGCCACTGCGGCGCGTTGGCCATCACCGAGGTCAGCAGCGCCACGTCATCGACACTGCGCCCAAAACCGCCCACGGTGTCCAGCGATTCGCTCAGGCTCTTGACCCCGGCGCGAGGGATCAGGCCGAAGCTGGGTTTGAAACCGACGATGCCGCAATAGGCTGCCGGGCGGATGACCGAGGCGGCGGTTTGCGTGCCCAGTGCCAGCGGCACCATGTGCGCAGCGACGGCCGCGGCCGAACCGCTGGATGAACCACCGGGAGTGTGCGCCGGGTTGTGCGGATTGCGCGTGGGGCCAGGGCTGAAGGTCGCGAACTCGGTGGTCACGGTCTTGCCCAGTACGATGGCGCCAGCGTCGCGGCACAGGGCCACGGCGGCGGCGTCGTTGAACGGGCGATGCTGCTGGTAGATCGGTGAGCCGTAGCCCGACGCAAAATCCCGTGTATCGAACAGATCCTTCACGCCCAGCGGCAAGCCGTGCAGGGGGCCGCGAACAGGTCCCCGGTCCAGTGCTCGCGCCTGTTCCATAGCCTTGGCCGCGTCGTACTCGCGCCAGGCCAACACCTGAGGCTCTCGGGTCGTGATCTGTTCAAGGCAGGCAGCGAGCAGTGTCTGCGCGCTCAGCGTGCGGGCTTGCAGCAGGCGGGCGGCCTGGCTGGCGGTGAGTCGGGTCAGGTCATCGGGAGTCTTGGGCACGAGGCTGTCCGGTCGTTTTTGTCATGATGCCGGATCATGCCGCAGGCAGGATGCGGTTGTACACCGCGCCCGGAGGAGGAATCAGGTGAGCTTGGAGGTTTCGAAAATCAGCCGGACGGAAGCCTGGGCCAGTGCCTGCGCTTCGCTTCTGAAGGTATCGAGTTCCGTCTTCACGCTTTCGTCCTCGGTGTCGTTTGCGCGGGTCTCGATCAGCAGCGTGATCTGATACAGCGCATCGATCAGGCCATGGAGATTGCGATGCAGCTGGTGAGTGACCTTGCCCAGATGTTCTTCCGTGGCCGCGTCTCGGGCCGGCAGCAGCGCTTGGGCAACGGCGTCTCCCGGGCGCGAGCGAGTGCCGGTCAATACGTAATAAATATCGACGCCCGCCTCGGCGATACGCAGCAGATAGTCGGCTTTCGGCGAGCGGGCCCCGCTTTCATAATTGCCCTGGGCATTGGTTTCGACGCCACCGAGTGTTCCCAGCGCGCTTTGCGACAGTTTCAGGCGAGTGCGTTCCTCTCGAAGTCTCGGGCCAATCCCTGTCATGTATTTTCTCCGGTGGCAGTGCGGGTGCAGCATCCCATATTTCTACCGGTTGCTGCACCGTATAAATCACGTTAAAGATGTAGGGGTATTCAAACAATAAACTTCATGAATGTGTCATGAGTTGGCGCATTAAAACCGTTGATCGCTGCCAAGACAAGAGCAAGTATCCGGTTGGATCCGAAACTATTCAAACGGTTGGGAATAATTTTTATGAAACGCCTGTATGACGTATTGTTGACGTAAGTTGTACGTCTTATTCGATTTGTATAGATTTGTCAGTGTTTTCTAACTGTTTCTATCTTAAATGAATTGATATATATTCAAAAACATACTTTATGGACACTCATTTGAGTGTCCATAAATGCGTAATGATAATCAACTCGGGCAGCGTGTGCCCGGCTGGCGAGCCCAGCCGGTTGCGGTTCTGGCGATGACGTCGGCCAGATTCGCGACCGCTTTCTGATGCGCCACCACCAGATTTTCCATGCCCATCCCCGCAGGCTGTCGAATCACACTGCTGCAGGTCAGTGTCTGACGCTGGGCATTGTTACCGTTATTGCGAAGACTCAAGTTCCACACCACATCGATCAATGCATATTGGCCAATAACCGACTCGAAGCGGCGAACGTCGGTACGAACGGACATTATCGGCTGATCACTTTGTTTGGGTAATCCGGCCAGATCACGAGTGCCGAAACGACGTTCAAGTTCGCCGGTCAGTGCATCGTGGAATTCATCGCCCAGTGGTGCGCCCCAACGCTCGTTTTCCAATATAGCCAAAGTGCCATCACCTTGCCGGACAACTAACGGGGGTTGATCGACTTGCACGGCCATCAACACCGGCTGCATTTCAAATTGAAACGGCGCCTGGGCGCTGACCGGTTGCGCCTGGGTGGGCGGGGCGATCAGCGTGTAGTAATGGGTGGGTGTGGACGAGCAGGCGCCAAGGCCCAGGGCGCAGGTCAACGCCAGAAGGTGGTTACGCAGAGTCATTGCGCAGGCTCCGGAGCAATTTCACGGGAAGAGGACGAACCTTTGTACGAACCGGGGGCGGCGTCGCCCGTGCGCCCGCGAATGAGCGATTCGGGATGACGGCTGAGGAAGTCGGTCAACACGCGGACCGAGCGGGCGGTGCGCTGTACTTCATCCAGGGCCTGGCCCATTTGCAGGCGCGCTGGCGAGTCTTCCGACAGCGTTGCATTGGCCGCCCCGATGGTTTTCTGCGCCTGTTGCAGGGTGCCGGTCATTTGCGGCAATACCTGACCGTTGACGTTTTTCAAGGTTTTCTGCAGTTCGACAAGGTTGCCGTTGAGGTTGTTGGCCAACTCGTCGATCGGGATCTTGCCGAGTTTGTCGACAAAGGCCTGCAACTGTTCCTGCAGCTTGTCGAAGCTGCCCGCCACGGTCGGGATCTCCATGGGCCTTGCCTTGGCGTTGTAGGCGATTTTTGGCGCCTTGGGGTCGAAGTCCATGGCCACGTACAACTGCCCGGTCAGCAGGTTGCCGGTGCGGATCTGCGCGCGCAGGCCACGCTCGACGAAGCGGCCGAGGATTCTCGAAGTCTGTTCTTCTTCATCGCCGCCGCCGGCCTGCTCGCGCAGCTTGTCGTTGGCCGCACCCAGGCGTTGCGGATAGATCACGGCGCCGACGACGCCGGGGAAGGTGCCGGTGGCGGGGTCGTAGTCCAGGTCCACCGAGACCACGCGACCGATGTTCACCCCCAGGAAGTCCACCGGTGCATTGACCACCAGCCCGCGCAGGGACTGATTGAAACGCATGCGGATGTACTTGGGATCGCCATCGGGCGGCGCCAGCGCGGTGGCCTGGTCTTCGAACAGTTTGAACTCGGCATTGCTGTCGGCAGGCTTGGCGTCCGGGCTGTACTTGGGTTCGCGAAAGGCGATGCCGCCAGCCAGGATCGAAGTCAGCGACTGGGTGGAGACTTTCAACCCGGCGGCGCCGAGGCTGACATCCACGCCGCTGGCATTCCAGAAACGCGAATCGGTCAGCACGTATTGGTCATTGGGCGAGTTGACGAAGATTTCGATGTCCACGCCCTTGCCGTCCTTGGCCAGCTCGTAGGCCACCACCTGGCCGACCTGAATGCGCCTGAAGTAGATCGGCGAGCCGATGTCCAGCGAGCCCAGGTCATCGGTGTGCAGGATGAAGCGCTTGCCCTTTTCGCCGAAGGTCACCGGCGGCGGGGTCTCAAGGCCGGTGAAGTCCTTCTTGGTTTCTTCGGAGCTGCCCGCATCGGCGCCGATGAAGGCGCCGGACAGCAGGGTGTCGACCCCGGAAACCCCGTGGGCACCGATGCGCGGGCGCACCACCCAGTATTGCGTGTCGGCGCGGGTGAACGGCGTGGCCGACTGGTTCAGTTCGATGGTCGCCAGCACGTGGGTGCGGTCATCACTGAGGGCGATGTCGGTCACCGTGCCGATCACCACGTTCTTGTATTTCACCTGGGTTTTCTTCGCTTCCAGCCCTTCGGCGGTCAGGAAGCTGACCACGACCTTGGGGCCGACGTTGAGAAAATCGTGGACGAGCATCGACAGGCCGATCACCCCGGCCACGATCGGCACCAGCCAGACCAGGGAAATGCGCGCCTTGCGGGCCTTGACTTGCGGTCGCCCGGGTGCCTGCGGCGACGGGGGTAGGGTGTTATCGGACATCTTCAACCTCTGCATCCCAGATCAACCGGGGATCGAAACTCATGGCGGCGAACATCGTCATCACCACCACCAAACCAAAAAACAGAATGCCCAGCCGGGGCTCGATGGTGCTCAAGCCGCGGAACTGGACCAGCGCTGCCACCAGCGCCACCACCAGCACATCGAGCATCGACCAGTAGCCGATCAGCTCGATGAAACGATAGAGCCGCGAGCGCTCGCGCATGGCCCACTGGCTGCGGCGCTGACAGGTGACCAGGAGCATGCCCAGCACCACGAATTTGATGCACGGCACCAGCACGCTGGCGATGAAAATCAGGATGGCGATGTCCCACGAGCCGCTTTCGGCGAACTCGATCACGCCGCTCATGATGGTGTTCTCGCTGGCGCTGCCGAGCAGCGTGGTGAACATCACCGGCAGCGTATTGGCCGGAATGTAGAAGATCAGCCCGGCGATCAGGAACGCCCAGGTGCGCGCCATGCTGTTGGGCTTGCGCACATGCACCGCCGACTCGCAGCGCGGGCAGACATGGGTGTCGTCCGGGCACACATAGCCGCAGACATGGCACAGCGTGACGTTGCGCTCGCGGGCGAAGGGGATGCCGTTCATTCAGGCTCTACTCCCAGCTCGTCCCACAGCCTGCGGATGTCCTTGCCGGCAATCAGCACGATCAGCACCATCAGCATCGCCATGGCCCACAGGCCGACGCCCGGGTGCACGTCGAGCATCCCCGCCAGCTTGATGATCGCTACCAGAATGCCCAGCAGGCAGACTTCCAGCATGCTCCACGGGCGCAGGTGCTCCAGGGTGCGCATGCAGGTCTTGAAGCCCGGGGCGATTTCGTTGCGGTGGGCATGGACCAGCACCCAGAACAGCAGGGCGATCTGCAGCGCTGGCGCAAGGATGATCGCAAGCCCGGCCACCAGCGCAATCAGGGTGATCTGCCCCTGGGCCAGCGCCTCGACCGAGCCCCAGAGGGTGACCTCGTTGTACAGGCCTTTCATGCTGATGCTGATGACCGGAAAGACATTGGCGAAGATGAACAGGATCCCGGCGGCGATGCTCAATGCCAGCATCTGTTCGATGCTCATGCGCCGGCCGCGGTCGAGGATGGCCGCGCAGCGCAGGCAATAGGCCGACTCGCCCTTGTTCAAGGCCTGGGCCTGGTAGAGCGAGTCGCAATGCTCGCAGATGATCCACTGAGCGGGATCGTCCGCAGGTGGAGGACTTAAGGACATGGACAGTACGCTGAAAGGTTCGATTGAGACATTGACCACATTGCCATCACCCGGTTCGATGGCAGTGGGTCGGTATTTGCTGAAGCAAAGCACGTTTTTGCAAGGAGCCCGGATTTGAGCTGTTGCGGCTTGTTTGATCACAAAGGCGGCAAGTGTACCGCGACATGGCCCTGCGCGCTTCGCACAGTGCGCTTTGTATACGATTGTTGGACAGCTGACGATCCCAGCGACTAGCATCGACGCCTTGTGTCCGGACCGATGGAGCGTGGTGATGTCTGCTTGGCGAACGATCAGTTTATGGATGGACCAGCTGGACGAGCCGCTGTCGCCCAGGCCCTCGTTGCAGCAGGATCTGGACGCTGACGTGGCAATCATCGGCGCCGGTTACACGGGGCTGTGGACGGCGTATTACCTCAAGCGCCACGCGCCGCAGCTGAACGTGGTGATTGTCGAGGCGCAGACCGCAGGCTTCGGCGCATCCGGGCGCAATGGCGGCTGGGTCATGGGCAATCTGCTGGGCGACGACCGCATGCTCGCCGGTGTCCCGACCGAGGCTCGCCGCGCCTCCTACGAGCTGTTGTTCGGCATTCCCGATGAAGTGAAAAGCGTCATCGACCGCGAAGCCATCGACTGTGATTTTCGCAAGGGCGGTGCGCTGTATTGCGCCGCGCGTTATCCGGAGCAGCAAAACAGCCTGCGCCAATACCTGGACAAGCTCTACAAGCAGGGGATGACCGAGGCCGATTATCGCTGGCTCACCCCTGAACAACTGAGCCAGCAGTTACGTATCGCACAAGCCTACGGCGCCATTCATTTCTCACATCTGGCTACTATTCAGCCGGCAAAACTGGTGCGCGGGCTGGCGCGGGCGGTCGAGGCGCTGGGCGTGCCGATCTATGAGAATTCGCCGGCGACCGACTGGCAATCAGGGCGAGTGAGCACTGCCCATGGGCAGATTCGCTGCCGTTGGGTGGTGCCGGCGGTCGAGGGCTACGCCGCAGCGATGCCGGCGCTGGACCGCTATCAGTTGCCGGTGCAAAGCCTGCTCGTTGCTACCGAACCCTTGCCCGCCAGTGTCTGGGACGAGATCGGCCTGAATCAGGGCCAGGCGTTTGGCGAGAGCAGCCGGCAAGTCACCTATGGCCAGCGCTCGATGGACGATCGGCTGGTGTTCGGCGCCCGTGGCGGTTATCAGTTTGGCGGCCGCTTGCGGGAAAATTTCGACCTGACCAGCAGTGAAGTCGAGCTGCGGCGCTACCTGTTCGGCGAGCTGTTCCCGCAATTGAAGAAAGTGCGCATTACCCATTCCTGGGGCGGCAACCTGGGCATGTCCCGGCGGTTTCATCCACACATGCTGTGCGACCGGGCGAACGGCATCGCCCTGGCGGGCGGTTACGGTGGGGAAGGCGTGGCGGCGAGCAATCTGGGTGGGCGCACCCTGGCCGACCTGATTCTGCAGCGCGATACGCCGTTGGTTCAGCAGCCTTGGGTTATTCGCGACGGCGGTCTGAAACGCCTCAAGGCCTGGGAGCCCGAGCCGTGCCGCTGGCTGGGTTACAACGCGATCATCAAAAGCTTCGTCCATGAAGACCAGACCCTGGCCAACCCCGCGACGCCGTTGTGGCGGCGCAAGATCGCCAGTGGCGTGGCGGATTTCATGGAAGGTTTCATGAAATGAACCCGTAGCCGTCCGGCTTGCCGGCGGCGAAATGTCAAGATCGCCCCGCGGGCAAGCCCGGCTGCTACGGGGTCGGAGGTGTTGCAACAGTTGCATTCGACACCTGCCCCGTAGCAGCACGGCTTGCCGGCGGGACGTTTTCGAGAACAACGCATAGGCAAGCTTGGGCAAAGGATCAAAGCTTCGCCCAGAACTCCTCGGCAAAATCACTCAACGCCATCGCCGGCCTGAACAGGCGGATCTCCACCGGAATGTCCCACTGCTCATCCAGCGCGCGCACCAGTTTGCCGCTCGCCACTTCCGGCTCGGCCAGGGTTTTGGGCAGCCAGGCGATACCTTTGCCCTCCAGCGCCATGGACAGCAACACCGCGGCCAGGTGCGAGCTGAACACCGTGTGCAGGTGCGGCGGTTGGGCTTCCTTGCGCAGGCGCGCCGAGACGATGCGCCCCAGTCCCGACTCGGCGGTGTAGCCCAGCAGTGAAGTGGCGCCCGCGTCGTCGGCCGTGACCTGCTGCGCGCGCAAGGGCATCAGCAGATCGCTGCCGACCACCTTGGACAGAAACGATTCGGCAGGAAACTGCGGCGGCACTTCCGGGTGCTGATGACACAGCAGAAACTGCACTTCGCCGCTCAGCAGCATCTGCTCGCAGACCCGCATGTTGTCCGAATGCAGGCGGATCGCTTCGATGGGGCTGGTGCGTTCGGCCGAGCGCACCCAGCCGGGAAAGAAGGTGAACGACAGCGAGTGAGTGGCGGCGAAATGCAGCGAACGTGCCTGTTTGCCGGCCACTTCGCGGGCTTCCTGACGCATCTGATACAGCCTGCGGGTCATCTCCTGCGCGCTATCGAGCATGTGCTGTCCGGCTTCGGTCAGGGTCGCACCTTGGGTGGTGCGCTCGAACAGATCGACCCCGACCCAAGTCTCCAGCGCGCGGATCCTGCGGCTGAACGCGGGCTGCGTGACATGGCGCAATTCGGCGGCGCGAGAGAAGTTGCCGCTCTGGGCCAGTGCATTGAAGTCTTCCAGCCAGACCAATTCCATCGTGATGCCATCCGCGCATTGAGTGCCGCGTTTTTAGCATTGGCCGCTTCCAGAGGTCCAGCCCTAGAGTGGGCCCATCACCTGCTGCACCTCTTTTGAAAAACAACAGGAGTGACCCATGCGTATCGTCGACATTCGCGAGAAAACCGTTTCCATTGCCTCGCCCATTGCCAACGCCTACATCGACTTTTCCAAGATGACCTGCTCGGTGGTGGCCGTGGTCACCGACGTGATCCGCGACGGCAAACCGGTGATCGGCTACGGCTTCAACTCCAACGGCCGCTACGGTCAGGGCGCCCTGATGCGCGACCGCTTCCTGGCCCGCGTGCTGGAAGCCGACCCTGAATCGCTGATCGACAAGGAACACAACAACCTGGACCCGTTCGCCATCTGGAAAACCCTGATGACCAACGAAAAACCCGGTGGCCACGGCGAGCGCTCGGTGGCAGTGGGCACCCTCGACATGGCGGTCTGGGATGCCGTGGCGAAGATCGAAGGC
This sequence comes from Pseudomonas sp. 2, assembly GCF_056627435.1. NCBI lineage: Bacteria > Pseudomonadati > Pseudomonadota > Gammaproteobacteria > Pseudomonadales > Pseudomonadaceae > Pseudomonas > Pseudomonas sp. 2. Next base: position 472,249 of record NZ_JBWXNG010000001.1, on the reverse strand, counting down.
AAGCCACTGTATCGCCTGTTGGCCGACCGTTATCGCGACGGCGTGGCCGACGACAAGGTCTGGGTCTATGCGGCGGGCGGCTACTACTACCCCGGCAAGGACCAGAGCAAGCTCAAGGCCGAAATGCAGAGCTATCTGGACCGTGGCTACGACGTGGTGAAGATGAAAATTGGCGCCGTGCCGCTGGCCGAAGACCTGCGCCGTATCGAAGCGGTGCTGGAAGTAGTGGGCGATGGCCAGCGCCTGGCGGTGGACGCCAACGGCCGCTTCGACCTCAAGACCGGCATCGCCTACGCCGAGGCGATCCGCCCGTACAACCTCTTCTGGTACGAAGAAGTCGGCGACCCGCTGGACTACGCGCTGCAAGCGGAGCTCGCCAATCACTACGACCTGCCGATGGCCACCGGCGAAAACCTGTTCTCCCACCAGGACGCGCGCAACCTCTTGCGCCACGGCGGCATGCGCCCGGATCGCGACTTCCTGCAGTTCGACTGCGCGCTGTCCTACGGCCTGGTCGAGTACCTGCGCACCCTGGACGTGATGAAGGAACTGGGCTGGTCATCGCGCCGCGTGGTGCCCCACGGCGGCCACCAGATGTCGCTGAACATTGCGGCCGGCCTGCATCTGGGCGGCAACGAATCCTATCCGGACGTGTTCCAGCCATTTGGCGGCTTTGCCGACGGCATTCGCGTGGAGAACGGCTACGTCGGCCTGCCGGACATTCCGGGGGTGGGCTTCGAAGCCAAGTCGGCGCTGTATGCGGTGATGCGCGAGTTGGGTGAGGGCGCCGGATACCCGCTCGGTCGGTGATGCGCTGATCTTTCTCTGTAGGAGCGAATTCATTCGCGAACGTTTTTTCAGCAATGAATGAAGGGGCGATAGGTGCCAAGTCGTTGGCAGACGCCCGCGTCGGAAAGTCGCAGGGCTAAGGCGCAAGGGCTGGCCGTCGGCGGGTGTTCGCGGGCTGTCAGCCTGTCCTGTTACAACTCGAAATGACCTGCGGTGGTAGACTCTCGCCACTTCAGACGAGGAGCGACAGACGTGCGCAAGATGGCAATGATGGTGGCGGTGTTGATGCTGGCAGGCTGCGATGGCGGCAAACCGGCGCCGACGCCCAAGGCAGCGACCGCCGACTCGGTGGCAGAAGCCCCGACCCCGGCGTCGAATCAGTGGACCATTCGCGTTCACTTGAAAGAAGCCCTGAGCGACATGAGCTACTGGCTGGTCGAGCACCATTACCCGATGTACGTGGTCAAGGTCGAAGGCAAGGAAGTGGTGATGATCGGCCCGTTCGAGTCTCAAGAGGCGGCCGAGAAATCCAAGACCGACATCGACGCCGCGCTGGTCAAGGGCCATCGCCTGTCGCAGCTGGAAGTGATCCCGCCAAAATCCTGAGCCCATTTACAGGATTCGGGTCTGATCGCTGACCCGTAGCAGCACGGCTTGCCGGCGGGACCGCACGAAAGATCGCCCCGCTGGCAAGCCGTGCTGCTACGTTTGGATCAATCAATAATCATCGCGGGATCAACGACGCCCCAGCAGCAACCCGACCACCAGGCCGAACCCCGCGGAGACCGCCACGGTCTGCCACGGATGGCCGCCGATGTAGGTTTCGGTCGCCTCGACGGCTGGCTTGGTGCGATCACGCACGCTGCCCACCGAATCCAGTGCCTGCTTGAGCTTCAGGCTCAGTTGCGCGCGTACGGTTTCTGCCTCTTCGCCGACCAGTGCGGCGCTGTCCTTGAGCAACTTGTCGGACTCTTCGATCAGGGCCGCCAGTTCGCTGAAAGCCTGATCCTTGATCTGTTCGGCGGCGTTCTGGGAAGCGGTTTTACGAGCCATGGCTATTTCCTTTCAGTGGAGGGTGGCAGTGAGCAATGGAGTCCTGGCGCTTCGAAAAAGTTGCAGCGCATTTCATGCGTCGTGAAAAAGTGCGACGAATGAAGACGAGCTTGGCGCCGGGCGGGTGTAAGATGCTGACGCTTTTGAATCGCCGTCTGAGCCGCGGCATTGCGTTTTTGCACATCGAGGTAGACGTCATGAGTTTCAACCTGGCCAACAAGACCCTTGCCGAGCGCGCGGCGATCGAAGACGAGAAATCCCGTCTGTTCGAGCTGTGGCAGAGCAACCTGGGCAAGGCCAAGGGCGAGGCCGCCCGCTTGATGGGCGAGCGCGCCAAGCGCAAGGGCAAGTGGTCGGAATGGGTGCGGGCGGAACTGGACGTCATGTCGCCGCCCGAATACGCCAACATGGTGCGCGCCGAGGTCAACCGGCTGGTGGCCGCTGCCCGCGCCTGATGTTCAGAACAGCTGCTCGATCGCTTCCCTGACCCTGAGCACCGCCGGGTCCATTTGCGCCGAGGTCCGCCAGCCCAGCTCGATGGGGTAGCGCGGCATGGGCAGCGGGCACTCCAGCAGCGTCAACCCGGACATCTGCGCCACGGCCTCGGCGGCATGGGACGGAATGGTCGAGATCGCCGCAGTGCCCTTGAGCAGCCAGGGCAGGGCGGCGAAGTGGGTGGTCGAGGCGCAGACGCTGCGGCTCAGCCCCAGGCTCGACAGCCCCTCGTCGACCATGCCGATGAACCCGCCCGACGACACCAGAATTTGCTCGCGGGCAATGAACTCATCGAGGCTCAATGCCCGCTGACCGGGCGCGAGGCTCGCCGGGTCCGCCAGGCACAGATAGCCGCCTTCACCCAGCACCCGTCGACTCAGCAGCCGGTCGGCGAATCCGCCCGAGGCAATCGCCAGATCGATACTGCGCTCCATCAGCGCCGGCCCGACAATCTGGCTGTGGGTCTGGCGGAAGATCAGGCGCAAGCCCGGCGCGCGCTCGCGCACTGCTTCGATCAGCCGCCTGCCGAAGGCGATCTCGAAATCATCCGACAGCCCCAGTGCCACCGAACGCCCCTCGAAATGAACGCCCGCCGGGTCGACCATCGCCAGGCTCTGCCGGCATTTGTTCAATGCGTCGGACAGCACCGGCTTGAGCTGGTTGGCCCGCAGCGTCGGCGCCAGGCCGCGGCCGGTGCGCACGAACAGCTGATCGTCGTACACCTCGCGCAGGCGCCGCAACGCAGCACTGACCGCCGACTGGGTCACGCCCAGGCGCAACGCCGCACGGCTGGCGCTGGCTTCATCGTGCAGCGCTTCGAAGACCTTCAGCAGGTTGAGGTCGAGGTTGGTGATATTCATGGTGTTCATATCATTAACAATTGAGGTGGGCTTTATTCATGTTGGCGCTGGGGCGGAGAATTGGCAACACAGGCCCACTTCAAAAGGAACATCTCCATGAGCAAGTCCATCGTCGCTGCACTGCAGATCGGCGCACTGCCCGGCGGCAAGGCCGACACCCTGGCGCAGATCCTGTCCTACGAATCGGCGATTCGCGACGCGGGCGCCAGCGTCGTGATCATGCCCGAAGCCCTGCTGGGCGGCTATCCGAAAGGCGAAACCTTCGGCACGCAACTGGGCTATCGCCTGCCGGAAGGGCGCGATGCCTTCGCCCGTTACTTCGAGAACGCGATCGACGTGCCGGGCACCGAAACCGACGCGCTGGCTGAACTATCGGCACGCACCGGCGCCAGCCTGGTCATCGGCGTGATCGAGCGCTCCGGCAGCAGCCTGTTCTGCACCGTTTTGTTTTTCGAGCCGGAAGGCGGCCTGGTGGCCAAGCACCGCAAGCTGATGCCCACCGGCACCGAGCGGCTGATCTGGGGCAAGGGTGACGGCTCGACCCTGCCGGTGATCGACGCCAGGGCCGGGCGCATCGGCGCAGCGGTGTGCTGGGAAAACCAGATGCCGCTGCTGCGCACGGCGATGTACGCCAAGGGCGTGCAGATCTGGTGTGCACCGACGGTCGATGAACGCGAGATGTGGCAATGCACCATGCGCCATATCGCTCAGGAAGGGCGGGTGTTTCTGATCAGTGCCTGCCAGGTTCAGGATTCTCCCCGGGCGCTGGGGATCGAGGTCGCCAACTGGCCGGCCGACCGTCCGCTAATCAACGGCGGCAGCGTGATCGTCAGCCCCATGGGCGAAGTGCTGGCGGGGCCGTTGATCGGTGAAAGAGGGTTGCTGACGGCCGAGATCGACACCGACGAGCTGGTGCGTGCGCGCTATGACTTCGACGTGGTCGGGCATTATGCGCGACCGGATGTGTTCGAGCTGGTGGTGGATGAGCGGGCCAAACCGGGGGTGCGGTTCGTCAGGGATTGATCCACGCGCGAACGGCTGCCGCCGAACCCTGTAGGAGTGAGCTTGCTCGCGAATGCGGTCTGTCTGTGACAAATGCATTGGCTGATACACCGCATTCGCGAGCGAGCTCACTCCTACAAGGTCACGAGCCCCCACTCGCTGGCCGCGGCAGGCTCAATGTGCCGCTGTCGTAAAAGCGCATGGTGCCGAACAACCCGCCCGCCAGCTTGCCGTGCAGCTCGTAGGGCAGGTTATCCAGGCTCTGGCGTTCGCTCAGGCCCACCGCCTGACGCAACGCAGCAAAGGCCGAAACCGTCACCGGCACGGTCAGGATGCCTTCGGAAAAACGTCCGATGGTGCCTTTCTGGTCGCTCACGCCGGAGGCCAGCAGCTTGCCGTTGACGTCCAGGTTCAGCGCCACGCCGTCGTAGGGGATGTCGATGTCGTTGGGGTTCTGCAGGCGCAGCTTCACCGCGAAACGCACTTCCAGGTCCTGGCCTTGCAGCGGCTCGATGCCCACCACGTTGATGTTCAGCGGGTCACGGTTGGGAAACAGTGCGCAGGCGCTCAGGGCCAGCAACAGCAGACAGGTGCACAGGGTGCGGAAGGGGTGTTGCGGCATCGACGGCGCTCCGGTGGCAAGGCGTGGCAGGGACGCGAATACGCCCCTGCCATTGAGCCTAGCGGTTCACCTCTGCGACCGCGCGCGGCGCAAGAGGTTCGCCGTCGCCGGGTTGCTGCGGGTCTTGCAGAACCTTGACCGTAGAGGCTTCCGGGTCGAATTCGGTGATCTCTTCTTCCTCGTGTTCTTCAGGCAAGAAGATATTGAGAATGATCGCGCAGAAGGCGCCCACGGTGATCGGGGATTCGAAAATGTTGTGCAGCGCCTTGGGCAGCTCACGCAGCACATCGGGCACTGCCGCAACGCCCAGACCCATGCCGATGGAAATCGCCACGATCAGCATGTTGCGCCGATGCAGGCCGGCCTCGGAAAGGATCTTGATGCCTGCCACCGCCACCGTGCCGAACATGATCAAGGTGGCGCCGCCCAGCACCGGTTTGGGCATCAGCTGCAGCACCGCGCCGATGATCGGGAACAGCCCCAGCAACACCAGAATCCCGGCGATGAAATACGCCACGTAGCGGCTGGCCACGCCGGTCAGCTGGATCACCCCGTTGTTCTGGGCGAAGGTCACCATCGGCAGGCTGTTGAACATCGCCGCCATGGCCGAGTTCAGGCCGTCGGCCAGCAGGCCCGACTTGATCCGGCGGATGTACACCGGGCCGCGCACCGGCTGTTGCGAGATCATCGAGTTGGCGGTCAGATCGCCCGCGGCCTCCAGCGGCGAGACCAGAAAGATCACCGCAATCGGAATGAACGCCAGCAGATCGAACGAGAAGCCGTACTTGAACGGCACCGGAATGCTCATCACCGGCACCTGCGGCATGTGGGCGAAATCCACCCGGCCCAGCAGCCAGGCGACGAAGAAACCCAGCGCCAGGCCGATGATGATCGCCGAAAGACGCAGCAGCGGAATATTGAAACGATTGAGGACCACGATGGTGACCAGTACCAGACCGGCCAGGCCCAGATTGGTCGCCGAACCCAGGTCGGTGGCGCCGAAGCCGCCGGCCATGTCGGTCATGGCCACCTTGAGCAGCGACAGGCCCATCAGGGTGATGATGGTGCCGGTCACCACCGGGGTGATCAGCTTGCGCAGCTTGCCGATGAACTGGCTCAGGGCGACTTCGATGAAGGCTGCGCAGAAGCACACGCCGAAGATGGTCGAAAGCACTTCCTCGGTGCCGCCGCCGCGGCTCTTGACCAGGAAACCGGCGCTGAGGATCACGCTTAAAAAGGAAAAGCTGGTGCCTTGCAGACACAACAGGCCCGAGCCGATGGGCCCGAAGCGCCTGGCCTGGACGAAGGTGCCAAGGCCCGAGACGAACAGCGCCATGCTGATCAGGTAGGGCACTTCGCTGTCCAGCCCCAGCACGCTGCCGACGATCAGGGTCGGGGTGATGATGCCGACGAAGGACGCGAGGACGTGTTGCAGCGCGGCGAAGATCGCAGCGGTGAAATGCGGGCGGTCGTTGAGACCGTAGATCAGGTCGGTTTTTCCGGACGCAGGACGCGACGGGGGTGTGCTGTGAGCTGTGGTCATGGTTAGCCTGCCTGTTGTTTTTATTCGGTCGTGGGCTTTGCAGTTGACGCTGACCCGACCTGTATACAAAAGCTGTCTGCCGGGTCAGGTTTTGCGACTCTACAACATGTCGACAGATCTAAAAACAATTCATTTGTAGATTGTGTACAAAAATAAGCCATGGGCGAGGAACAAGGCCGTAGGAAAAGGGCGCGCAGAATGCCAGAAAATGCTTCGCGGGTCTGCGATCCGCGCTTATTCTGTCGCACTTGATCTGTCGTGACTGAACCTTGAGCTGCGGGTACGCGTCAAAAACGACGCACGGTCTTGAGCAGTGTCCGCATTCAGACGCTACAAGGAGGTTTCAACACAGGGTGTATCGATCTTCATGAGCACTGCACAGCCATTTCCGTTGACCGATCTGCAGATCGCCCTGATTTCCCGGGCGCTGGCGGACAGCCGCCGCTATCAGATCCTGCTGCAGATCAGCGCCTCGACCGAGCCCGTGCCCTGTGCCGAGCTGCTCAAGGTGCATCCGGTCAGCGCTGCCACGGTCTCGCACCACACCAAGGAGCTGGAGCGGGCGGGGCTGATCGCAACCCTGCGCGAAGGCAAATATGCCCGTTTCGCCATGCAACGCGAGGTTTTGCGTGCCTATGCCCAACAGCTGATGCAGCACTGCTGACACAATCGGTCAGTCATCATATAAAGGGTCCTTGACCCTTACCGGCATACGCCAGTAAATTGCCCGCCCCACGCTTTTTTTCCTTCTCCTGCCTGTGACAGGCGCACTCGGAGCTTCTATATGTACCCAGACGTTCAGCTGTACATCGACGGCCAATGGCGCGCCAGTGAAGACGGCCGCACTATCGCCGTGATCAACCCGGCCACCGGCGAAACCCTGGGCAGCGTCGCCCATGCCGGCATCGCCGATCTGGATCAGGCACTGGCCGCCGCCGAGCGCGGCTTCGAAACCTGGCGCAGCACCCCGGCCTACGATCGCTACAAGATCATGCAGAAAGCCGCCAACCTGCTGCGTGAGCGCGCCGATCAGATCGCCCGCATCATGACCCAGGAGCAGGGCAAGCCGCTGGCCGAAGCGCGCATGGAAACCCTGTCCGCTGCCGACATCGTCGACTGGCTGGCCGAAGAGGGCCGCCGCGCCTACGGTCGCCTGGTGCCGTCGCGCAACGTCTCGGTGGAGCAGAAGGTCATCAAAGAGCCGGTCGGCCCGGTGGCCGCGTTCACCCCGTGGAACTTCCCGATCAACCAGGTGGTGCGCAAGCTGTCGTCGGCGCTGGCCGCCGGTTGCTCGATCATCGTCAAGGCCCCGGAAGAAACTCCGGCATCGCCTGCCGAGCTGATCCGTGCATTCATCGACGCCGGCGTTCCGGCCGGTGTGATCGGCCTGGTGTTCGGTGATCCGGCGCAGATTTCCAGCTACCTGATTGCCCATCCGACCATCAAGAAAGTGACTTTCACCGGTTCCACCCCGGTCGGCAAGCAACTGGCGGCACTGGCCGGCCAGCACATGAAGCGCGCGACCATGGAACTGGGTGGCCATGCCCCGGCACTGGTGTTCGACGACGCCGACATCGACCTGGCGGCACGCACCCTGGCGACGGCCAAGTTCCGCAACGCAGGGCAAGTATGTGTGTCGCCGACGCGCATTCTGGTGCAGCGCGGCGTGTATGAGCAGTTCGTCGAGAAATTCGTCGGCCTGACCCGCGAAGTGAACATGGGCAACGGCCTGGACCAGGGCGTGACCATGGGCCCGCTGGCCAACGAGCGTCGTGCTCCGGCACTGGCGGCGCTGGTCAAGGACGCCTGCGAGAAGGGCGCGAAGCTGGAAACCGGCGGCAAGGCGGTGGATGGCCCGGGCTATTTCTTCGAGCCGACGGTATTGAGCGACCTGACCACCGACATGAAGGCGATGAGCGAGGAGCCGTTCGGTCCGCTGGCGCTGATCGTGCCGTTCGATACCGTTGAAGAGGCGGTCAAGGAATCCAACCGGGTGCCGTTCGGTCTGGCGTCGTATGCGTTCACCACATCGATGAAGACGGCGCACATTCTCAGCACGCGGATCGAGGCGGGGATGCTATCGATCAACCATCAGGGGATTGGCCTGGTGGAAGTGCCGTTCGGCGGGATCAAGGATTCCGGGTATGGGTCCGAGGGCGGGCCCGAAGCGATCGAAGCTTACCTGAATACCAAGCTGGTGACCGTTTACAATCTGTAAGTCGAACGCTCGATTGCAGTGCCCTTTGATCGGGGCACTTTCCTGACCGAACAAGGGTTCTGCCGCCCGGCAGAACCCATCCGCAAAAACCGCTTGAAGCGGATCACTACGCACGCCGTAAACGCCGTCCTTATTAAAGACACCATTCTCCCGCGACTGTGGCGTTCTGCCACACCCCACCCATTTCCCGCACTTGATCTGGATCAACAGTCCAGAAAACGCATGTAGGAAAAATACCTCGCCCCCAGACGAGTATTAAACATGCCCGGTCCCTTTGATTTCCTCAAACACCCCTTGGCGAAAGAAATCGGCCTGATCCTGTTGCTCAAACTTGTCCTGCTGATGGGAATCCGCAGCGTCTGGTTCGACGCTCCGGTCGACGTCGGCGACGACGGGGTGCAAGTCGGCCTGCATGTAATGGGTGCCCCTCCCGAACCTGATGAGAAGAACCCAAAATGATTTCGGAATCAGTCGTCGACCTGTCTCGACTGCAATTCGCAATGACCGCGCTGTACCACTTCATCTTCGTGCCCCTGACTTTGGGCATGACCTTCCTGCTGGCCATCATGGAGTCGGTCTACGTCATGACCGGCAAGCAGGTCTACAAGGACATGACCAAGTTCTGGGGCAAGCTGTTCGGCATCAACTTTGCCTTGGGCGTGACCACCGGGCTGACCATGGAGTTTCAGTTCGGCACCAACTGGGCGTATTACAGCCACTACGTGGGCGACATCTTCGGCGCGCCGCTGGCTATCGAAGGGATGATGGCGTTCTTCCTCGAATCGACTTTCATCGGCTTGTTTTTCTTCGGTTGGGATCGCCTGAGCCGCGTGCAGCATCTGGCCGTGACTTGGCTGGTGGCGATCGGCTCGAACATGTCGGCGCTGTGGATTCTCATTGCCAACGGCTGGATGCAAAACCCGGTCGGCGCCGAGTTCAACTTCACCACCATGCGCATGGAACTGACCAGTTTCAGCGAACTGGTGTTCAACCCGGTGGCCCAGGTCAAGTTCGTCCATACCGTGGCCGGTGGTTACGTCACGGGGGCGATTTTCGTGCTGGCGATTTCCAGCTGGTACCTGCTCAAGGGCCGCGACATCGGCTTTGCCCGGCGTTCGTTTGCCATCGCCTCGGCGTTCGGCATGGCCTCGATTTTGTCGGTGATCGTGCTGGGGGACGAATCTGGCTACGAGATCGGCGACGTGCAGAAGACCAAGCTGGCGGCCATCGAGGCCGAGTGGGAAACCGAACCGGCACCGGCGGCGTTCACCCTGTTCGGCTTGCCGAATCAGGAGCAGCAGCGCACCGACTACGCGGTGAAGATCCCTTACGTGATGGGCATCATCGCCACCCGCTCGGTGGACAAACAGGTCACCGGCATCAAGGACCTGGTCGGCGAGCATCAGGGCCGCATCCGCAACGGCATGGTCGCCTACGAGTTGCTGGGCAAGCTGCGCGCCGGCGACAAGAGCGAGCAGACGCTCAATGCCTTCAACGATGTGAAGAAGGACCTGGGCTACGGCCTGTTGCTCAAGAAGTACACCGACAAGGTGGTGGACGCCAACGAGCAGCAGATCCACCAGGCTGCGCTGGATTCCATTCCCCATGTCGCGTCGATTTTCTGGACCTTCCGCATCATGGTCCTCAGCGGTGCGTTGATGCTGCTGTTGTTCGCCTGCGCCTTCTGGGCCTCGGCGCGCAAGAACGAGACTGGCAAGCGCTGGTTGCTCAAGTGGGCCCTGTTCAGCCTGCCGCTGCCGTGGATCGCCACGCAGACCGGCTGGTGGGTGGCCGAGCATGGTCGCCAGCCTTGGTCGATCGGTGAAGTGCTGCCGGTGCATCTGTCGGCCTCGACCCTGTCGGCCGGCGATGTGATGGGCTCGATCCTGGCGCTGGTGGCGTTCTACACCGTGCTGCTGATTATCGAGATGTACCTGATGATCAAGTTCGCCCGGCTGGGCCCGAGCAGCCTGCACACCGGGCGGTATCACTTCGAGCGCCGCGAGAGCGACGTGAGCGCAGCCAAACAACCGGCGCTGGCCTGAGGAACGCATGATGTTCGATTACGAGACACTCAAACTGATCTGGTGGGTGCTGGTCGGCGTCCTGCTGATCGGCTTCGCCCTGACCGACGGCTTCGACCTGGGCGCGGCGATGCTGATGCCGTTCGTGGGCCGCAACGACACCGAACGGCGGGTGGTGATCAACACCATCGCCCCGCACTGGGACGGCAATCAGGTGTGGCTGATCACCGCCGGTGGCGCGCTGTTCGCCGCCTGGCCGCTGGTGTACTCGGCGGCGTTTTCCGGGTTGTACTGGGCGCTGCTGCTGGTGCTGTTCGCGTTGTTCGTGCGGCCGGTGGGCTTCGACTACCGCAGCAAACTGGCCAACACCCGCTGGCGGCAGAGCTGGGACTGGGGGCTGTTCGTCGGTGGGCTGGTGCCGTCGCTGGTGTTCGGTGTGGCCTTCGGCAACCTGTTGCTGGGCGTGCCGTTCCAGTTCGATGACACCTTGCGCTCCAGCTATCACGGCAATTTCTGGCAACTGCTCAGCCCCTTCGGCCTGCTGGCTGGTGTGGTCAGCCTGAGCATGCTGGGCCTGCACGGCGGCACCTGGCTGATGATGCGCACCGAAGGCGCGATTGCTCGTCGCTCCCAGCGTGCGGCGCAGTGGCTGTCGCTGGTATTTGTGCTGTCGTTCGTCGGCGCCGGCGTGTGGCTGGCGCTGGGCGGTATTCAAGGGCTGGCGATCACGTCGGCGTTCGATGCAGGCGCGGCGCTCAACCCGCTGTCCAAGACGGTTGCCGCCACCAATCACGGCTGGATGGCCAATTATCACGCGCACCCTCTGACCGTTATCGCGCCGCTGCTGGGGATTTTCGGCGCGCTGCTGGCGCTGCTGGGGGCCAGCGCAGGGCAGGGCAGAACTGCGTTCATGGGCAGCAGCCTGGCCATTGTCGGTGCCCTGTGCACGGCCGGGTTTGCGCTGTTCCCGTTCGTCATGCCGTCGAGCCTGGACCCTGCGTCGAGCCTGACCGTATGGGACGCGGTGTCGAGCCACAGAACCCTGGTCATCATGCTGGTTGCCGCCGCCATTTTCGTGCCGCTGATCCTCTGCTACACGCTGTGGTGCTACGCCCGCATGTGGGGCAAGGTCACTGACGCGCACATCGAACAGAACCCTCACGGCCTGTATTAAGGAGAGCTGACTATGTGGTATTTCGCCTGGATTCTCGGGGTGTTGCTGGCCTGCAGCTTCGGCATCATCAACGCCCTGTGGCTGGAGGCGTCGGACAGCGACGCGGTGGAGAACGCTGGTGAGCGCTGAGGCGTTGAACGCCCCGTTGCGGCATGCCGTCAGCCGGGCGCTGTCCCTGCTGATGGCGGTGCCCATGAGCCTGGTGCTGCTGATCCATCCGGCGTCGATGCTCGACGCCAACGGCCACTACTCCCACAGCCTGTTGATGCTGGTGATGTGGGGCGTGGCCGGTGGTTTCGTGCATGGCGTGGGCTTCGAGCCCCGGGCGCTGGCCTGGCGGGTGGTGTTCCACCCGCTGCTGGCGTGGGCCTTGATGGCCGCTGGGTACGGGATGTGGCTGATGGCGCGTCAGGCGCTCTGAGGCTGCGCCGCCTTGACCGCAGGCACGATGGACAGCGCAATCAACGCCGCGATGATGCACAACAGGCCCGAGATGAAGAAAGCTGGCAGGTAGGTGGCGAAGTGAGTGCGCGTCCATCCGGCGCCGAACGCGGCAAAGGCGGCGCCCAGTTGATGGCCGGCAAACACCCAGCCAAACACGATATTGGCCCGGGCAGGGCCGAACTTCTGCACCGTGAGTTTCACGGTCGGCGGGACGGTGGCGATCCAGTCCAGGCCATAAATCAGGGCGAAGAACGACAGGCCGTACACAGTGAAATCCGAGAACGGCAAGATGATCAGCGAGATCCCGCGAAAGCCGTAATAGAAGAACAGCAGCTTGCGGTTGTCGAAGCGGTCCGACAGCCAGCCTGAACCGATCGTGCCGAAGAAATCGAAAATCCCCATCACCGCCAACATGCTCGCCGCTATGGTGGCGGCCATGCCGAAATCGCCGCACATGCTGATGAAGTGGGTCTGAATCAGCCCGTTGGTGCTGGCCCCGCAAATGAAGAACGTCATGAATAGCACCCAGAACGTCCAGGTGCCGGAAACCTCGCGCAGCACCTTGAGCGGGGTCAGCAGCAGTTGGCCGAAGCTCTGGTTGCTGGCAGCTGCGGGCTGCACCTCGCTGTCGCCGTAGGACGGCAGTTGCAGGTCGGCCGGATGATTGCGCATCAGCGCGAGCACGGCGACACCGGCGATGACGATAGCCACGCAGATGCAGGTCAGCGCGGTACGCCAGCCGAAGTGTTCGGTGAGGTTGGCGAGCATCGGCATGAACACCAGCTGGCCGGTGGCGGAGCTTGCCGACAGCAAGCCCATGGCCATGCCGCGGCGCTGGGCGAACCAGCGGGTAGCGACGGTGGCGCCCAGGACCATGGCGGTCAGGCCCGTGCCGAAACCGACCACCAGCCCCCAGAGCACGACCAGTTGCCAGAACTGGGTCATGAACAGCGAGAGGATCATGCCGCTGGCGACCAGGGTCAGGGCGGACAGCACGACGTTGCGCACGCCGAAGTGGTTCATGAACGCGGCAGCGAAAGGGCCGGTGAGGCCGAACAGGGCGAAGCGGATTGCCAGCGCCGAGGAGATTTCGGCGGTGTCCCAGCCGAATTCGGCTTCCAGCGGTTTGATGAACACCCCCGGCGCACCGACGGCGCCGGCCATGACCAGCATGGTCAGGAAGGTCACGGCCAGGATGACCCAGCTGTAGTGGATGCGGCGGCGGGAGAGGGAGGCCGCAAGGACGGACGAAACCATGAGCGTTTCCTGGAGGGCGGGGTAAAAGGGAGTATGGTCGTGCGCCAATATGAACGCTCAGGAGGGGGAGGTTCGTCAAGCGGATATTTCTGGATGTTTCCGGTTTCGTCGAATCAAGATCAAGATCAAGATCAAGAGCGCTCTTCCTAACGTCAGATCTGTTTCGACTTCGTCGAGTTACTTGGAAAAGCCCCAAGTAACCAAGGGCTTTTGCTCCTGGTTTGGCCTCGACTTCGTCGAGGTTCCCTCACTCCGGCGATGTTCCGTGGGCCCGGCGCGAATGGGCCATCCATGGCCCCGCGCCTCGCGCGGCATCCTGCCGCTTGGCCCACTCCACATCGCCTGCGTTCGGCCTGCACCCAAGTCGCGATTTGTGGTGTCTGGGCTATCGCGCAGGAAGATCAAAAGCAATGGCAACGGCAGCGGCTGGTGTTGGCGATCTGCTTTTGATTCTGCCCGAAGGGCGTGGGAGCAAGTTTGCTCGCGATCTGGTGCGAAGCGGCAGCAAAACCATTCACCCTCACCGTATCAGGCACACTGCATGCTCCGGAATGACTGCCGCTTCGCGCCAGATCGCCGGCAAGCCGGGCTCCCACGCCCTCCGGGCAGAATCAAGAGCAAACTGCATCCTGCTCCTGCTCCTGCTCCTGCTTTTGATCTTCGTGCGCGATAGCCCAGACACCACAAATCGCGACTTGGGTGCAGGCTGAATGGAGGTCTCGCTAAGTGGGTCGAGCGGCATGGATGCCGCGAGAGCCGCGTTGGGCCATGGATGGCCCTTCGCGGCGGGCCCACGGAGCGGGACCGGAATGAAGGAAGTCCGACGAAGGAGGACCCAAACCAGGAGCAATGGTTTGGTTACTTTGCCGAAACAAAGTAACTCGGCGAAGCCGAAACAGGTCTGGCGTTAGCCAGATCAAAAAGGCCTCCGGACAAATACGCTATTTGGAAACCACCACAGACCCCGCCGTTTCACCCGCCTGACCTGGGACCGAAGGCTTCTCGTACACAAACCGATTCTGCGGCTTCATCGTAAACGACAACACCACCCCAATCGCCAGCAACGCAATGCTCACCATGAACGGCAGTTGCCAGTTACCAAACTTGTCGATCAGCAACCCTGCCACCACCGGGCTGATGATCGCCGCCATCGCCGAGCCGGTGTTCATCATCCCGCTGGCCGTGCCGCAATGATCCGGCGCAATGTCCATCGGAATCGCCCACATCGGCCCGATGGTCATTTCAGAGAAGAAGAACGCAATCGCCAGGCACGCCAGCGACACATACATGTCATGGGTGAACATCAACGGCACCAGCGCCACCAGGGTGCAGGTCAGGCAGATCGCGACCATACGGCTGCGGGCCCGATTCAAGTCGCCAGTGCGCTTGTAGATCCGGTCGCTGACGATGCCGCCCAGGGTGTCGCCGACCACGCCGCCGAAAAACACCAGCGAGGAAAAAATCGCCGTGTTCTTCAAGTCCAGCCCCATGTTCATGAAATACATCGGCACCCAACTCAGCAGCAGCCAGAGCGTCCAGCCGTAGCAGAAGTAAACGATGGTCACCGGCGCCATGCGCTTGAACAGGCGGCCCCACGGCAGCTTGATGTTGCTTTTGGGTTTGGGCGGCGGCAGCACATCCAGTTCCTGTTGCGAGATGCGCGGGTGGTCCTTGGGTTGTTCGGTGAACACCAGCATCCACAGCATCACCCAGACAAAACTGATGGCGGCGCAGACATAAAACGACTCGCGCCAGCCGTAGGCCGCCATCACCGCGACCATCGCCGCCGGGGCCAGGGCGTTGCCCAGGCGGGCGAAGGCGTGGGTGATGCCTTGGGCGAAACCGCGCTGATCTTTCGAGACCCAGCGCGACATGGCAGCGGTCGCGGCGGGGAAGGTCGCCCCTTCTCCGAGGCCCAGCAGCAGGCGCGCGATGATCAGCGAAACGAAGCCACCGGCCAGCCCGGTCAGCACCGTTGCACCGGCCCAGATGATGCCGCAGAACACCAGCGTGCGTTTGGCGCCGAAGCGGTCGCTGACCCAACCGCCGATGATCTGGAACACCAGATAGGGATACGCGAAGGCAGAAAAGACCAGGCCGATTTCGGTCTTGGTCAGGTTGAATTCCTTGCCGAAACCGACCGCCGCGGTACTGACGTTGACGCGGTCCAGGTAGGTGATGAAGTACATGGCGCACAGCATGATGAGCACCACCGTGGTGGGGCGCAGACGTAAAAACTTCATGTTCTATCTCCAGTTTCTTGTTGTTCGCGCCATGGCTGGCGCGTTGATTCGGGATAGTGAGTCAGTCGTACGTGGGCGCTGCGGCAGGGGCCGCAGCGCTTTAAGGGGCGATCATTCGCGGCGCAGCGGCACCGATTGGCCTCCCAGGTAATCCATGGCGGCCAGCACGCCGCTCGATTGCAGTTTCACACCGGCCATCTGCAGGCCCATCTCGCAGCCGGTAAGCGTAGCCATCAAGGTCAGATCGTTACAGTCGCCCAGGTGGCCAATGCGGAACATGCGCCCCTTGACCTTGCCCAGGCCTGTGCCCAGCGACATGTCGAAGCGCTCGTAGATGATCTTGCGCACCTGGTCGGCATCGATGCCTTCGGGCGTCATCACGCCGGTCAGCACCGGGCTGTACACCGCAGGGTCCGCGCACTGGATTTCCAGGCCCCAGGCGTTGACCGCCGAACGGCAGGCGTGGGCCAGACGGTTGTGACGGGCGAAGACATTGTCCAGACCTTCGCCCAGGATCATGTCCAGTGCTTCAGACAGGCCATAGAGCAGGTTGGTGTTGGGCGTGTACGGCCAGTAGCCGGTCTTGTTCATCTCGACGATTTCTTCCCAGCCCCAGAAACTGCGCGGCAGGCCGGCGCTTTTGCTCGCCTGCAGGGCCTTGGGCGAGAGGGCATTGAAACTGATGCCCGGCGGCAGCATCAGGCCCTTCTGCGAGCCGGACACCGTGACGTCCACGCCCCATTCGTCATGGCGATAATCGGCCGAGGCGAGGCCGGAAATGGTGTCCACCAGCAGCAGCGCTGGGTGTCCGGCAGCGTCGATGGCGCGGCGCACCGAGGCAATGTCGGAGGTCACGCCGGTGCTGGTTTCGTTATGCACTACGCACACGGCCTTGATGCGATGGCCAGCGTCGGCGCGCAGGTGCGACTCGATCATTCCGGCGTCGACCCCGCCGCGCCAGCCTTCGATGCCCGGCTTGCCGATGAACTGCGGCTTGAGCCCGAGGCTCAGCGCCATCTTCTGCCACAGCGTGGCGAAGTGGCCGGTCTCGAACATCAACACTTCATCCCCGGCACTCAGCGTGTTGCACAGCGCCGCTTCCCAGGCACCGGTGCCGGAGGCTGGATAAATGACAACCGGATGTTGGGTCTTGAAGATTTTCTTGATGCCGTCGAGCACTTTGAGCCCCAGTTCGGCGAACTCTGGGCCACGATGGTCGATGGTGGGGTAACTCATGGCGCGCAGGATGCGATCCGGCACCGGGCTGGGCCCTGGAATCTGCAGAAAATGACGGCCGGCGGGGTGGAAATCGAGCTTCAGCATGGGGCGTTCCTCTTGTTTTTGTATTTTGAATGCAAAATACGTTAGCACCCCATTCGCCTACGTCAATGGATGAATTTGAGCTAATATCAGCCGCAAATGGCCTGCTTTAAGTATAAGAATCACCCCGGAATACCGCTTTCCGTGATGCAGTAGAGGAATCTTGCATGCAAAATTTCGAGCCGTCGGGCACCACTCCCGATCCGCGTCTGTCGCTCAAGGTCGAGCGTCAGCGCCTGCACGACATCGTCGTCGAGCACCTGCGCAGCTTCATCACCGAAGGCGTTTTGCCGCCCGGTACCAAGCTCAACGAGCGCGAACTGTGCGAAACCCTCGGCATTTCCCGCACGCCGCTGCGTGAGGCCCTGAAAGTGCTGGCGGTAGAGGGCCTGATCGAGATCAACCCCAACCGCGGCGCCAGCGTTTCGCGCATGTCGGAAATGGAGATCCGCGAGACCTTCGAACTGATGAGCGGTATCGAAGCCTTCGCCGGCGAGCTGGCCTGCGAGCGCATCACCGCCCAGGAGCTGGAAGACATCAAGGCGCTGCATTACGCCATGGTGGTGAGCAAGAACCAGAACGACTTGCCCGGCTACTACCAGCGCAACCGCGCCATCCACGACCTGATCAACCTGGCCGCGCGCAACAGCGCTCTGCGTCAGGTGTACCTGTCGCTCAATCGACGCATTCAGGCGCTGCGTTATCTCTCCAACCAGCAGGCACCGAAGTGGGAGCGGGCGCTGCACGACCACGAAGAAATGATCGAGGCGCTGCAGGCGCGGGACGGCAAGCGCCTGAGCGAAATCCTGCGCCATCACCTGCTGGAAAAACGCGACGCGATCATGCTGATGGTGCGCGCGGAAGGGGAACACCCCAACTCGATCCGCCGCTAACGCACAGCTACCTACTCCCCGTAGCGGCTCGGCTTGCCGGCCGTGCCGTCCTTAAGATCGCTCCCGCGGGCAAGCCCGGCTGCTACGGGATTTTCGGCGTGCCGGGGATCGGCGGATCACCTTCGCCCGGTAGCAGCACGGCTTGCCGGCGGGAGCGCCCTCAAGATCGATCCCGCCGGTAAGCCGTGCTGCTACGATTGTGTTCCTGCTATATGAAAAATCTATAAAGTTAGTTTAAGTTTTATATCGCTAGTTAAAGTAATAGAGTCTTTCCGGAATCGAAACAATCGCGCTTATATCGACGTGGGTAATGTTTCCTATCGACCGTTAATATTTTTCAACGCAACGATAACGCGCAAGAATCAGCACCAAGGCAAACGAACACAACGGTTTGCCTACTGATCCGATTACCTCACTTCTGGAGATTCAAAATGAAATACGTTGCCTTCGCCGCTCTCTCGTTCTTCAGTGTGTTCGCCTCTGCTGGCGAGCTGACTCAAGCCGAAAAATACAACCAGCACAAGGGTCTGGACATCGCCAAGGTCTCCAGCGTCACCACCGCCCAAGACCCTGAAAAAGTCGACGGCCTGGTCAAATCGAGCATGGTGTATGTCGACAGCAATGGCGCCACCCATACGCTGGATTACACCACCATCGGCTACGGTCGTCAGAACGGATGATTAAATCCGGATTAACAGCCCCGCAAGAAGTTGAATAAAAACGCTGCGTTGATCGCAGCGTTTTTGTTGTTGTCGCTCGCCTCTCTCAAACTCATCTCTGGCGTACCACGCCAAACATCTCCTCATAAAAGTCCTTGAGCGTCTCGACAAACTCCTCCGCCAACCGTGTGCGTGCATGGGCGGCCGGCCAGATCACGTAGGTCGGGAACAGAATCTCGGGTTTGAACGGCCGGATCGCGATTGCCCGATGCTCATAATCGTGAGCTACCAACGGATGGGCGAGGGTGATGCCCATGCCCAGCGCCACCATTTCGCAGTTGATCGCACTGTATTGCGCTTCTACCGCCATGACCCGTTCAACGCCCGCTTGCTCGAACAGGCCATCGACCAACGAGCGAGTGCCATCGCCATGGCACAACGAGACGAAGGTTTCGCCTTCCAGGTCCGTGAAGGTGATGTGGTCGCGTTCGGCCAATGGGTGTGCAGCAGGGAGCACGCAGACCGCAGGAATCATCGCCAGCAATTCGCTTTGCTCGGTGCTGGCGTCGCCAGGGTGGACCACGATGCCGATGTCGCAGAACTGCGACTTGACCCACTGCTCCACGGTCTGGGACGAGTTTACGTGCAGCGAAACCGTCAGCTCCGGACGCGAATAGGTGAATGCCTTGAGCGCGCGGGGGATCATGCTGAGCCCCGTCGAGGGCACGGCAGCCACCCGCAGGCGGCCGGTGCCCAGATTGCGAATGTTCTTGGCCGATAGCCTGAGTGAGTCCATTCCGACATAAGCGCGCTCAACTTCCTGAAAGAACGCCTGGCCCTCCTGGGTCGGAATCAGCCGCACCCCGGCGCGCTTGAACAGCGTCAGCCCGGTGCTCAGTTCCAGCTGGGAAATCAACCGGCTCACGTTCGGCTGCGAGGTGTACAGCACCTCAGCGGCTGCCGTCATCGAACCCAAACGCATGACGCTTCGAAACGCTTCGATCTGTCTGAGATTCATGACGCCTTCCATATCAAATATGAATAACTAACCTGGATATCCGTATTTGACCATATGAGAGAGCCGTCGCAATACTCGAATGGCAAACCCATAGCGCACATGAAGATGCGCCGCCCCGCGATGGACTTGCGGGGAGCATGCACCGTGCATGCAAGGCTTCGGCTTCGGTTGAAGCACTGACGCATTGTTCGATCTGCCCTCATGCACTTCGGAGATAGTCTGTGAATAGCCTTGAATCGTTTCCAGCAGCACAGTCGTTTCGTCCCTTCCAGCGCGCAGCGCTTGCCCTTGCCGTGACACTTGCAGGATTGGCCAGCAGCCAGGCCTTTGCCGAGCCCACTCTTTATGTGGCTGGCGTCGGCGGCTCCACCGAGCAGATGTACAAGACCCAGGTCATTCCTGCCTTCGAAAAACTGCATAACGTCAAGGTGGTGTATGTCGCGGGTAACTCCACCGAAACCCTGGCCAAGCTCCAGGCGCAGAAGGGGCGTCAGCAGATCAACGTGGCGATGATGGACGATGGCCCGATGTACCAGGCGCTGCAACTGGGCCTGTGCGAGAAATTGAGCGATGCACCGGTGTACAAGGATCTTTACCCGCTGGCCCGGCTGAGCCCCGAAGCCACTGGCATCGGCGTGGTCGCGACCGGGATCGGTTACAACGAAGAGGCTTTCAAGAAGCGTGGCTGGGCGGCGCCGGACTCCTGGGAGAACCTGACGGACCCGCGTTATAAACAGCTGCTGGGGATGCCGCCGGTGACCAACACCTATGGCTTGCACACCCTGGTGGAGATGGCCCGCTTGCGCGGTGGCGGTGAGAAAAATATCGACCCCGGCTTTAAAGCCCTCAAGGATGAAATCGGCCCCAACGTGCTGGCCTGGGTCGCGGCTCCGGGTGAGATGGACGGCATGATGCAGAACGGCGATGTGGTCATGGCCGTGTACGGCAGTGGCCGTGCCGTAGCGTTACAGAGCACCGGCTTTCCGCTGAAATTCATCTACCCCAAGGAAGGCGGTATCGCCCTGCAGATCGCGGCCTGTGGGGTCACTCCCAACGCACAGCCGGAGCTGTCCCAGGCGTTCATTCAGTACGTGCTGTCCCCCGAAGTTCAGGAAATCCAGGCGAAAGCCAACGGCTTTGCCCCGGTCAATCAGACCGTCAGGCTGACCCCCGATATCGCCTCGCGCATGCCCTATGGCCCCGAGAAGGTCAATGCGTTGATCAAGGTCGACTGGGACACGATCAACCAGCAACGGGGTGAATGGACGACCCGCTGGAATCGCACGGTCGAGCGCTGATCGCCCGTCTGATCAGGGCTGCGGTCCGACTTCCCATTCCTTGCGCACACCCCTCCTGGAGACGCAGGCCCGCGCCTGCGTGAAACGCCATGGCATTTCTCACACTTGAAGGCATCGTCAAGACGTACGGCAGTTTCAAGGCCATTGACGGTTTGAACCTGGAAGTCCGGCACGGTGAATTCATCGCCCTGCTCGGGCCTTCCGGTTGTGGCAAGACCACCACCCTGCAATCGATTGCAGGTTTCGTTCAGCCCACCGAAGGGCGCATCGTGCTGGATGGCCGCGACATCACCCATGTACGCCCCGAGCAGCGCGGGCTTGGGATCGTGTTTCAGAGCTACGCGCTGTTTCCGCACATGACCGTGGCACAAAACATCAGCTTCGGCCTCGAAATGCGTGGCGTACCCAAGGCCGAGCGCAGCAAACGCATCGCCGAGGCGCTGGGTCTGGTGCGTCTTGACGGGTTGGGCGAGCGCTACCCCAAGGCGCTTTCCGGTGGGCAGCGCCAGCGAGTGGCGATTGCCCGGGCGCTGGCGATCCGCCCGAACCTGTTGCTGCTCGATGAGCCGATGTCCAACCTCGACGCCAAACTGCGTGAAGAGATGCACATCGAGTTGCGGGCGATCCAGCGCGAACTGGCCATCACCACGATTCTGGTGACCCATGACCAGGTCGAGGCCATGACCATGAGCGACCGCATCGCCGTGATGCACAAAGGCCGCATCGTGCAGATCGATACGCCGTACGAGGCTTATGAACGGCCTCATTCGCCGTTCGCCTCGGCGTTTCTGGGCAAGACCAACGCCTTCGCCGGTGCCGTGCAACTGCGCAATGCGCGTTGCTGCCATGTGCAGGTCCACGACACAGTGCTGCATGTGCCCCACGAAGACCGCTCGCTGGGCAACGACGTCAACGTGTACATCCGCCCGGAAAAGATCGGCCTCACACCTGTCGGCAGCGGGCGGGTCACCGGGCGCATCCGCTTGCGGGTATTTCTCGGCAACCTGTGGCTGATCGCGGTCGAAAGCCATCTGGGCCTGGTCCACATGACCCAGCCGAACCTCGGCACGCCACCGCCGGAGGAAGGCTGTGAAGTCGGGCTGGACTGGTCTGATGACGATTTGCGCCTGCTGGATCGGGAGGTCGCCCATGGCCAGGTATGACGCCGAACACATTGGCGCCGCGCCCTGGATACTCAGCGGTCCGGCGTTGCTGGTGTTCATCGCGCTGTTGCTGGCACCGCTGCTGCTCACCGCAGTGCTGTCACTGAACCTGTTCAATGACAGCGAAGGTGTGGTCGCGGCCTACAGCCTGGGCAACTATCTGGAGGTGTTCAAGGACGACTACTTCCACGATATTTTTCTGCGCACCGGTGGTATGGCGCTGGCCGTGACGCTGCTGTGCGTGCTGCTGGGCATTCCCGAAACCATCATCATTGCCCGCATGGCGCCGCGCTGGCGTTCGCTGTTCTTGCTGGTGGTGCTCGGACCGCTGTTGATTTCGGTGGTGGTGCGCACCCTCGGCTGGGCGATTCTTCTGGGCAATAACGGCCTGATCAATGACGCCTTGCAGGCACTGGGCATTACCGAGCAACCGGTGAAGATGTTGTTCACCCAGGTCGGCGTGATCATCGCGCTGACCCATGTACTGGTGCCGTTCATGGTCATCGCGGTGTGGGCGACCCTGCAGCGGCTCGATCTGCAAGTGGAGTGGGCGGGCCTGTCGCTGGGTGCCTCCAGGCTGACGGTGTTTCGTCGCATCATCCTGCCGCAGATCATGCCCGGTGTGCTCTCGGGATCGATCATTGTGTTCGCTCTGGCCGCTTCGGCTTTTGCCACCCCCGCGATCATCGGCGGGCGACGCCTGAAAGTGGTCGCCACCGCAGCCTATGACGAATTCCTCGGCACCCTCAACTGGCCCCTTGGCGCGGCTATCGCGATGCTTCTGCTGGTCGCCAACCTGATCATCATTCTGGGTTGCAGCAAGCTGGCCGAACGTCGCTTCAAGCAAGTCTTCGAGTAGACGACCATGCACAAGAACGGATTTTTCTCGCTGCTGTTTCATGCGTCTTTCATCACCTTCATTGTCGCGCCGCTGGTGGTGGTGATGGCGATGGCGTTCACCAGCAAAGGCTACCTCTCGCTGCCCACCGACGGTCTGTCGCTGCGCTGGTTCCGGGCGTTGCTGGACAATCAGGAGATGCTCGACGCCTTCGTGCTGTCGATCAAACTGGGCCTGGCATCCGCCACGCTGGCGGCGCTTCTGGCCATCCCGGCGGCACTGGCGATCAGTCGTTACGACTTTCCCGGCCGTGGCGCGGTGACCGGCTTTCTGCTGTCGCCGCTGATGATTCCCTCGGTGGTGCTGGGCATCGCATTCCTGCGGTTCTTTTCACTGGCGCACATCGGAGGCTCGCTGTGGGCTCTGACCCTGACCCATGTGATCGTGGTGCTGCCTTATGCATTGCGCTTGACGCTGGCGTCCACCATCGGGCTTGAACGCGATATCGAACACGCCGCGCTGTCGCTGGGTGCTACGCGCTGGAAGGCGTTTTACCGGGTGATTCTGCCGCGCATTCGCACCGGGGTGATCGGTGGCTGGATGCTCGCGTTCATCCAGAGTTTCGACGAACTGACCATGACCGTGTTCGTCGCCACCCCAGGCACCACCACCTTGCCGGTGGCCATGTACAACCAGATTTCTCAGACCATCGACCCGTTGATCACCGCGGTTTCCACGGTGCTGATCATCGGCACATTGCTGTTGATGCTGGTGCTGGACCGCATGGTCGGGCTGGATCGGGTACTGATCGGAGAAGGCAAATGAGCCAGGATGCAAACAGCGCCACCCAGGCCGACGTGATCGTCATCGGTGGCGGGCTGGTCGGGATGGCAGTGGCTTACGGTCTGGCCCGCAGCGGCGCCAACACCCTGGTACTCGACCAGGGCGACGATGCGTTCCGTGCCTCGCGGGGCAATTTCGGCCTGGTGTGGGTGCAGGGCAAAGGCCACGACCTGCCAGATTACTCGCGCTGGACTCGCTCCTCGGCCACTCGCTGGGCAGAGCTGGCAGGGGCGTTGCGCGAGGACTGCGACGTGGATGTGCAGCTGCGTCAGCGGGGCGGTTTTCACATGTGCTTCAGCGACGAAGAAATGCTGGAGCGCCAGTCCCGGCTGCAGACCCTGCAAGACGCGCTCGGTGATTACCCGTTCCAGATGCTCGACGCCGCCGACCTCAAGGCACGCTTGCCGCTGATAGGTCCGTCGGTGGTGGGCGCCAGTTACACGCCGCAGGATGGTCACGTCAATCCGCTGAAGCTGCTACGGGCATTGCATGCCTCGGCCCAGGCAAGAGGCGCGCGGCTGATCAATGGCGTGCAGGTGGACCGCATCGAGTGTGCGCCCGGAGAGTTTCGCGTCACGGCCGGGCAGCGGCGTTTCGTCGCGGCCAGAGTGGTGTTGGCAGCCGGGTTGGGCAATCCCGCACTGGCGCGGCAAGTCGGGCTGCATGCGCCGGTCGCGCCCAATCGCGGGCAGGTGTTGATCAGCGAGCGGGTCCGGCCGTTTCTTGACTACCCGACCATCAATGTACGGCAGACCGACGAGGGCACCGTGCAGTTGGGGGATTCGATGGAGGAGGTGGGATTCGACGACCGCACCACCACCCAGGTGCTGGCGAAAATTGCCCGGCGAGGCGTCGCGACCTTCCCATTGCTCGCCCAGGTGAGGCTGGTACGAGCCTGGGGCGCGCTGCGGGTCATGAGCCCGGACGGTTTCCCGATCTATCAGCAGTCGACCCGGCACCCCGGAGCCTTCGTGGTCACCTGCCACAGCGGCGTGACCCTGGCCGCTGCCCACGCCTTGCGCATTGCGCCGTGGATTCTCGGCGGTGAACAACCCCGGGAGCTTGGTGTGTTCGCAGGTGATCGTTTCCTGACTGACAAGGTGTATGCCCATGCGCACTGATCCGCTGTTTCAACCGGTCATGAGTGAGGTCAAGTCGACGCGCACCGTGAAACTGACCTTCAACGAACAAACGCTGAACGTGCCGGCGGGCAGCAGTGTGGCGGCCGCCTTGCTGATGTCCGGCATCAGCCGCTTTCGCGCCACGCCGGTCAGCGAAGCCCCCCGTGCGCCGTACTGCATGATGGGGGTGTGTTTTGAATGTCTTGTGGAGATCGATGGCGTGCCCAATCGCCAGAGCTGTCTGATCGAAGTCAGCGAAGGCATGCGCATTCGCTCTCAGGAAGGGGCGCGGGACCTGGTCTTCGCTCCAGTGGATGTCCAGACGTTCGAGGTGCAGTCATGAATCCGCTATCGGTCGATGTGGTGGTCGTGGGGGCGGGAGCGGCGGGTATGTCAGGCGCCGTTGCGCTCGCCCGGTTGGGCCTGCAGGTGGTCTTGCTCGATGAGCAGGGCAGCCCCGGCGGGCAGATTTATCGCGGTATCACCCTGGCGCCGCTGGGGCGTCGCGACATGCTCGGCCCTGATTACGCCCATGGCAATCAACTGGCCCAGGCCCTGGCATCGTCCAGCGTGCAGTATGAAAAAGGCGCCTCGGTGTGGCAGGTGACGCGCGAGCATCAGGTCAGCTATTTGCGCGACGGCCGTCTGCACACCCTGCAGGCCCGTGCCGTGCTGCTGGCGACCGGTGCCATGGAGCGTCCGTTCCCGATTCCTGGCTGGACACTGCCGGGTGTGATGAGCGCGGGCGCGGCACAGATTCTGCTGAAAAGCTCGGGTCTGGCGCCGAGCGAACCGGTGGTGCTGGCCGGCTGCGGCCCGCTGCTTTACCTGCTGGGCTGGCAATACCTGCGCGCCGGCGTAGCGATCAAGGCGCTGGTGGACACCACCCGGCCTGAAGACTACTGGCGGGCGCGGCGGCATCTGTTTGCGGCATTGCGCGCATGGCCCTACCTGCGCAAGGGCCTGGAATTGATGCGTAGCTTGCGCAGTGCCGGTATCGCTCATTACACCGGTGCCGAGCAACTGGCCGTGGAGGGCGATGAAGCGGCGCGAGCGTTGACCTTCAGCGCGGGGGGCAAAGCGCAGCGCGTGGCGACCCGCTGCGTGCTGTTGCATCAGGGGGTGGTACCGAACATCCAGTTCAGCCAGTCACTGCGCGCCGGGCATCACTGGGACGCCGATCAACTGTGCTTCAGCCCCAACGTGGATGCGTGGGGGGCGCTGGATGTGCCCGGTATTCACGTGGCCGGAGATGGCGCCGGAATCGGTGGCGCGCAGGCGGCAGCCTTGCAGGGCGAATTGGCGGCGTTGGGTATTGCCCGGCAATTGGGTGCACTCAGTGACGCACAGCGCGACTATCGCGCCGAGTCGCTGCGCGAGCGGCTTGCGTCGAATCTGCGCATCAGGCCGTTTCTCGATGCGCTGTATCAGCCCAAGGAAGCCAATCGCATTCCAACGGACGATGTCATGGTCTGCCGCTGCGAAGAGGTCACGGCCGGGGAACTGCGCCAGTTCGTGGCGCTGGGCTGCACCGGGCCGAATCAGGCCAAGTCCTTCGGGCGCTGTGGCATGGGGCCGTGCCAGGGGCGCATGTGCGGCCTGACGGTGACTGAAGTCATCGCCAAAGCCCGCGGCGTGTCTGCCGCCGAGGTCGGCTACTACCGCATCCGGCCGCCGATCAAACCCATCACGCTGGGAGAGCTGGCCAGTGAATAGAGGGAGCGATGTGCTGGTGATCGGCGGTGGCATCCACGGTCTGAGCACGGCGTTTCACCTGGCCCTGCGCGGGGTAAAGGTGACCGTTCTGGAAGCCGACTATTGCGCGCGCCATGCCTCGGGGGGCAACGCTGGAGGGGTGCGCACATTGGGTCGCCACATCGCCGAGATTCCTCTGGCGCTGTCCTCGCGCCAGCTGTGGCACGGGCTGGAGGATTTGCTTGGCGACGACGGTGGTTTTGTGCCAGGCGGTCAGCTGAAGCTTGCAGAGAACCCTGCCGAACTCGACCAGTGCCGAGCGCGTGTAGAGCAGTTGCAAGCACTGGGTTTCGAGCATGAAGTACTGATCGACCAGCAGCAGGTGTTCCAGATCATACCCACCGTCGCCCGTCATGTGGTGGGCGGCATCTGGGTCAAGGACGATGGCTATGCCTTGCCGTTCAGAACGGTCACGGCGTTTCGCCTGGCGGCAGAAAAACTGGGCGTGCAGGTGCTGGAAGGCACATCGGCCCAGCGCATCGAACAGCGCGGCACTCAGTGGCAGGTCACCACGCCCCGTGGCGTGTTCAGCGCCGAACATGTGGTGATCACGGCTGGTGCCTGGGCGCAGGAACTGGCCGCGCAAGTGGGGGAGGCAGTGCCTGCTCGTCCCGAGGGCCTGATGCTGATGGTCACCCATCGCGTTGCGCCATTCTGCACCCCGACCCTTGGCGCGACCGGCCGTGCGCTGTCGTTCAAACAGTACGCCAACGGTACGGTGGTCATCGGTGGCAAGTTGATCGGGGCGCTGGATTTTCCGGCACGCCATGGTGAGGTCGACATGACGCGACTGGGCACCAGCGCTCGCACCGTCACCGACCTCTTTCCACACTTGAAGCATCTGGGCGTCAACCGCGTCTGGGCCGGGGTCGAGGCATTCACCGCGGACGATCTGCCGGTGATAGGCGCCAGCCGTAAAGCGAGCAGGCTCAGTTATGCCTTCGGTTTCAGCGGCAGCGGATTTCAGATGGGCCCTGGTACCGGACTGCGCCTGGCGCAGCAGATTCTGGGAGAGCATTCGCTCATTTCGCTGGATGCGTTCGCCATTGACCGTTTCGACAAACCCGCCAGCGCCATCGCGCTGCCCACCCATCAACCCGCTACATCCGTTCCCAACCAATAAGGAGTTCCCATGCTGGACATCACCCGTATCGAAACCAACCAACGCATGAGCCGCGTCGTGCAGTGCAATGGCTTCACCTTTCTGGGCGGCCAGACCGCTACTGACCGCACCCTGGACATCAAGGGCCAGACCGCTCAGGTGCTGGAAAAGATCGACAACTACCTGGCCAAGGCCGGCCTGGACAAGACCCGCATCCTCAGCGCGCAGGTCTGGCTCTCCGACATCGGCGCGAACTTCGCCGGCATGAACGAAGTCTGGGACGCCTGGGCACCGGAGGGCCACGCGCCTGCGCGAGCTACGGTCGAGTCACGCCTGGCAGCGCCGGATCTGTTGGTGGAGATTACCGTGGTGGCGGCTGGCTGACGTTCATCGTGCCAGTGAGCAAGGTCTGCCGTGGGGCAGGCCTTGCTACGGACCGGGTTCCAGCATCGATACCTCTGAGGTATCGCGTCGGACCCAGAAGGTATTTCTGCTCCAGCGTTCTGCTTCGTATAGTCCCTGTTGTGTAGCGAGTTGCAGTCACACTCCATAACAACAAACAAGGACTTAGCCATGAATTTCCCCTCTCGCTTGTTGGCCCTCTGTCTGCTGGGCCTGCCCGCGCTGGCGTTCAGTCAGGCGCGCGATACTTCCTGGGTCGATTCCGCTGTCGCAGGCGTGAACCGTCAAGTGGTCGATTGGCGACACGACATTCACCAGCATCCCGAGCTGGGCAATATGGAGGTCAGAACCTCCGGATTGGTGGCTGCGCAGCTGCGCGTTGCGGGAATCGAAGTGCGTACCGGCGTCGGCAAGACGGGCGTGGTGGGCGTGCTGAAGGGCTCACTGCCGGGGCCGGTGGTTGCGTTGCGTGCCGACATGGATGCACTGCCCGTCGAGGAGCAAACCGGGCTCGCGTTCGCCAGCAAGGCGCAGGGTGTGCGTCTGGGCAAGACGGTGCCGGTGATGCACGCCTGCGGCCACGACACGCATACCGCAATGTTGCTCGGGGCGGCGAAGGTACTGGCCGAGCACAAGGATCAGATTCAGGGCACGGTGGTGTTTCTGTTCCAGCCCGCCGAAGAGGGTGCGGCGGACGTCGATGACATGGACACTGAACACCTGATCGGCGCGCAGGCGATGATTCGCGACGGCGCACTGGATGCTCCAAAGGTCGAGGCCGTCTTCGGTATTCATGTGATGGCCGGATATCCGACCGGCCATCTGTATTACAAGTCCGGCACCGTACTCAACAGCAGCGACGGTTTCAGGCTCGTCGTCAAAGGCCGGCAGACTCACGGGTCGGCACCCTGGAGCGGCGTCGATCCGATCGTCGCCAGCCAAGGCATCGTCGCCGGTTTGCAGACCCTGATCAGTCGTCGTGCCGATCTGAGCAAGGGCATGGGCGTGGTCAGCGTGGGCACCATCAACGGCGGCTCGGCCAGCAACATCATCCCTGAGTCGGTTGAGCTGACGGGCACCATTCGCACCAACGATGCTTCGATCCGTGAGTCTGTGCTGCAAAAGATGCCGCCACTGGTCAATGGCATCGCCAATGCCTACGACACCTCGGCCGATCTGCAGATCGTGCACCACGCGCCGGTGACAGTGAACGACCCGGCGCTGACCCAGGCGATGGTGGCGTCCCTGAATCAGGCTGCACCGGGAAAGGTGCACCCTTTGCAAACGTCGCTGTCGCCCAGTGAAGACTTCTCGTACTACGCCGAAAAGGTCCCGGGATTGTTCGTGTTTCTGGGTGCAACCCCGGCTGATCAGGACATGACGCGAGCGGCCAACAACCACAGCCCGTATTTCACCGTCGATGACGCGACACTGGCTACCGGGGTGAAGGCTCACGTGCGGTTCGTGCTGGATTATCCGGGCAGGGCGACCAGGCTTAGCACCGCATCGCTGAACTGAGACGCAACGCGGCCGGTCAGCGTGAAGGCTGACCGGCCACGGCCGTCAGCAACCCTCGCACCCACGCAAGCCCCGCATCCCGATCCGTCCGCTCATGCCACACCAGCATCTTGCTGAACCCGGGGATCTCGGCGGGCGGTTTCATCACCGCAAGCCCCGTTTGGTCCACCGCCAGGCGGCTGGGCACCACGGCAATCAGATCGCTGTGCGTGAGCAGTTCCGGAAGGATCAGAAAGCTGGTGACCGATACGGTGACGCGGCGGGCTTTGCCGACCTTGGCCAGTGCTTCGTCGGTCACACCTTCGAATGCACCGCCCGAGGACGACACCAGCGCGTGATCCAGTGCGCAGAATCGTGCCAGCGACAAGTGTTTGCCGCTGGCGGCGGGATGGTCGGCGCGCAGCACGCACAGGTAGCGCTCGTCGAACAGGTGAGTCGCGTGCAGGCCGGGCGTGATGCTTTCAGGCGTCACCAGCGCGAGGTCGATATCACCACGTTCCAGCTGGTTGTGCAGGGTCTGGTGATCGACCGGTTGCACCGACACGCGGATGTTCGGTGCCTGGGCGCGCAGCGCTGCGAGAAAGGGCGTGACCACCGCCCGCAGTGCGTAATCGGTGGAGGCGAGCCTGACGGTGAGGCTGGCGCTGGCCGGGTCGAACGCCTGCGGATGCAGCAACGCTTCGATCTCGGTCAGCAAGCGCTTGACCGGCCCGGCCAGTTGTTCGGCTCGCGAAGTGGGGACGATGCCGCGTTGGGCGCGCACGAACAGCGGGTCATCGAAGCTCTCGCGCAGGCGATTGAGCATGCCGCTGACAGCGGGCTGGGTGAGGGACAGTCGGTCGGCGGCGCGGGTCACGCTGCGTTCGTCGAGCAGCGCGTCGAGGGCCTTGAGCAGGTTGAGGTCGAGGTGTCTGATATCAGAATTCATGATGCGTTGGATATAATATCACGATTGGTCTTATGTCACGCTAGCACCCATCATGGGCTCAGTCCAACGCATCAGGGTGTGCACCATGCATGAAATCATCTGGCCTGAAGGCTATCTGCCCGGCCTTACCGACAACTTCGTCTCCAATGAAATCATCGTCGCCGACTTGAGCGCAGCGCAGGTCTGGCCGCTGCTGAGCCAGGCCTTGCGCTGGCCGGGTTACTACGCCAACTCGGCCAATGTGCGGTTGTACGAGGTTAACGCCACTGAACTCAAAGACGGCCTGCGCTTTTACTTCGAGACCTTCGGTTTCCCGGTCGAAGCACAGTGCAACGAGTACGTGCCGCCGTTGAATGGCGAGCCAGGGCGCATCGCCTGGCACGGCTGGGCGGGCGAGGGGGAAAGCCGGCTGGATGTGCACCACGCCTGGCTGATCGAAGACCTTTCAGGGGGGCGGGTACGGATTCTGACCCAGGAAACCCAGAACGGTTTGCCTGCTCAGGAATTGGCCAGGACTCGACCCAATCCGATGCTCAACGGCCATCAGGACTGGCTGGACGGTCTGTTAAAGGCTGCTTTCGAAAACTTGCGCTGAACCCTTGAAAAGGGCCGCTTCGAGCGGCCCTTTTCTGTGTCAATCAATGCGCGGATGCTGCTGCGCCAGCTCCTTGCGCTTGGCCTCCAGCTCGGCAATCTGCGCGTCGATGTCTTCGATCTTCTGCTCGATATTGTCGTGGTGTTCCTGCAGCAGTTCCTTGGCTTCTTCCAGATCGGAAGCGGCCGGCGCGGCGCCGCGCAGGGGCTTGTTGGCGGTTTCCTTCATGGTCACGCCGGTGGCCAGGCCGATCACCGCCACCACCATCAGGTAGTACGCAGGCATATAAAGGTTTTGGGTGCTCTCCACCAGCCAGGCGGCGAGGGTCGGGGTCAGGCCGGCAATCAGCACCGACACGTTGAAGGCGCTGGCCAGCGCGCTGTAGCGGATATGGGTGGGGAACATCGCGGGCAGGGTCGAAGCCATCACGCCGATGAAGAAGTTGAGCACCACCGCGAGGATCAGCAGGCCGGCGAAGATCACCCCGATCTTGCCGCTGTTGATCAGCATGAACGCCGGAATCGCCAAGATGAACAGGGCGATGCTGCCGACGATGATGAACGGCTTGCGGCCGATCTTGTCGCTGATAAAGCCGATCAGCGGCTGGACGAACAGCATGCCGACCATGATCGCGATGATGATCAACACCCCGCGGTCTTCGCTGTAATGCAGGTTGTGCGACAGGTAGCTGGGCATGTAGGTCAGCAGCATGTAATAGGTGACGTTGGTCGCCACCACGATGCCGATGCAGGTGATCAGGCTGCGCCAGTGTTTGGTCGCCACTTCCTTGAACGAGACTTTCGGGCCGTGGGACAGGCCTTCGCGGTCGCCTTGTTCGAGCTTGTCGACGTGCTGCTGGAAGGCCGGGGTCTCTTCCAGCGCATGGCGCAGGTACAGGCCGAGCAGGCCGAGCGGCAGGGCGAGGAAAAACGGCAGGCGCCAGCCCCACTCCTGGAATTTGTCTTCACCGAGCACAGTGGAAATCATCACCACCAGACCCGCCCCCAGCACGAAACCGGCGATCGAACCGAAATCCAGCCAGCTGCCGAGAAACCCGCGCTTGCGGTCGGGCGCGTACTCGGCGACGAAGATCGACGCGCCGGTGTACTCGCCGCCCACCGAAAAGCCCTGGGCCATCTTGGCCAGCAGCAACAGGATCGGCGCCCAGATGCCGATCGATGCATAGGAAGGAATACAGCCGATGGCGAAGGTGCTCAGCGACATGATGATGATCGTTGCCGCCAGCACTTTCTGCCGCCCGTATTTGTCACCCAGGGCGCCGAAGAACAACCCGCCCAGCGGGCGAATCAGGAAGGGCACCGAGAAAGTCGCCAATGCCGCGACCATTTGCACGCTGGGGTCGGCGCCGGGAAAGAACACCTTGCCCAGCACATAGGCGACGAAGCCGTACACGCCGAAGTCGAACCACTCCATCGCGTTGCCCAGCGCTGCAGCGGTGATCGCCTTGCGCATCTTCGCGTCGTCGACGATGGTGATGTCCTTGAGCCCGATGGGGCTGACTTTTTTCTTTGATTTCATGCCGCTCACTCTGTTTCTGAACTGTCTTGCTTCGGGATAGCGCTCGATGCCATTGTTTTGGTGGCACGCTCTATCGGTTCAGATACAAAAAGAAGCAAAATAATTCACCGGCCTGGGCAGTTTTTGTCCTGGCCCTGATGGACAGCTGGTTTTCAGGTCAAGGAGCGACGCGCCTGCCGCATCATGAGAAATCCTTACGATCCCCCCGGAATCCCCGAGTATCGGGTGAAGTTCTATTGCCTGCTCGGCGCAGGATTTTTTCTACTGTGCGCTTGGGCAGAGTCGTCAAGTCTTTATGACGCCCTCACGAATTACGAGTTCGACACCCTGACCGGCCCCCGCCGCCATCTGGTGAAGGAGCACTTGCGTTATCTCGAGACACCTTGGGCGTTCGTTTATCACTTTGTACTCGACCTCGCGACGTTTCTGGCAACCAGCGCGCTAGGGCTGGGGCTGG
Organism: Pseudomonas sp. 2; assembly: GCF_056627435.1. Classification (NCBI taxonomy): domain Bacteria; kingdom Pseudomonadati; phylum Pseudomonadota; class Gammaproteobacteria; order Pseudomonadales; family Pseudomonadaceae; genus Pseudomonas; species Pseudomonas sp. 2. The sequence continues at coordinate 439,076 of NZ_JBWXNG010000001.1, read as the reverse complement.
CCTGGCGATTGGTACGAGGGCGCAAAGCGTTCAAGCGCGCATCGTCGTCCGGTTTCGACTAACGCACCGTACCGACCAGCGGCCCCCACCTCAAACCACAAGACTTCCCGCGCAAAACCCGGATAATGGCGGCCATTTCGCTTTCGTAATTCGGTGTGCGCGCATGGAAATCAAGGTCAACTTTCTCGACAACTTAAGGCTTGAAGCCAAGTTCGACGACTTCACGGTGATCGCCGATCAGCCCATCCGCTACAAGGGCGATGGCTCGGCGCCGGGGCCGTTCGACTACTTCCTGGCCTCGTCGGCGCTGTGCGCGGCGTATTTCGTGAAGCTGTACTGCAGCACCCGCAACATTCCCACCGACAACATTCGCCTGTCGCAGAACAACATCGTCGACCCGGAAAACCGCTACAACCAGATCCTCAAGATCCAGGTCGAGCTGCCAGCCGACATCTCGGAAAAAGACCGTCAGGGCATCCTGCGCTCCATCGACCGTTGCACCGTGAAGAAAGTGGTGCAGGCCGGCCCCGAATTCGTGATCGAGGAAGTCGAGAATCTGGATGCCGACGCCCAGGCGTTGCTGATGCCGGCGTCGACCGCAAGCGAGGGCACCTACATCCTCGGCAAGGACCTGCCGCTGGAGCAGACCATCGCCAACATGTCGGGCATCCTCGCCGAGCTCGGGATGAAGATCGAGATCGCCTCGTGGCGCAACATCGTGCCCAACGTCTGGTCGCTGCATATCCGCGATGCGCATTCGCCGATGTGCTTCACCAACGGCAAGGGCGCGACCAAGGAGAGCGCGCTGGCCTCGGCGCTGGGCGAGTTCATCGAGCGCATCAACTGCAACTTCTTCTATAACGACCAGTTCTGGGGCGAGGACATCGCCAATGCCGAGTTCGTGCATTACCCGAACGAGCGCTGGTTCAAGCCGGGGCCGCAGGATGCGCTGCCTGCCGAAATCCTCGACGAGTACTGCCTGGGCATCTACAACCGCGATGGCGAACTGCGCGGCTCGCACCTGTACGACACCAACTCGGGCAACACCGCGCGGGGCATCGTCTCGCTGCCGTTCGTGCGCCAGTCCGATGGCGAAACGGTGTATTTCCCGTCGAACCTGATCGAGAACCTGTTCCTGAGCAACGGCATGAGTGCCGGCAACACCCTGGCCGAAGCGCAGGTGCAGTGCCTGTCGGAAATCTTCGAGCGGGCGGTGAAGCGGGAGATTCTCGAAGGCGAACTCGCGCTGCCGGACGTGCCGCAAGAGGTGCTCGCCAAGTACCCGGGTATCGTGGCCGGTATTCAGGGGCTCGAAGAGCAAGGCTTCCCGGTGCTGGTCAAGGACGCGTCGCTGGGCGGTGAGTTCCCGGTGATGTGCGTGACCCTGATGAACCCGCGCACCGGCGGTGTGTTTGCCTCGTTCGGCGCGCACCCAAGCTTTGAAGTGGCGCTGGAGCGCAGCCTCACCGAACTGCTGCAGGGCCGCAGTTTCGAAGGTTTGAACGACCTGCCCGCGCCGACCTTCGAAGGCCAGGCGGTGATCGAGCCGAACAACTTCGTCGAGCACTTCATCGACTCCAGCGGCGTGGTGTCGTGGCGCTTCTTCAGTTCGAAGGCCGATTACGAATTCGTCGAGTGGGACTTTTCCAGCGAGGGCAGCTCCAGTAAAAAAGAGCAGGCCAACGCCGAGGAGGCCGCGACGCTGTTCGGCATCCTCGAAGACATGGGCAAAGAGGCCTACATGGCGGTGTACGAAGACCTGGGCGCCACGGCGTGCCGGATTCTGGTGCCCGACTATTCGGAGATCTACCCGGTCGAGGACCTGATCTGGGACAACACCAACAAGGCCCTGGCCTTCCGCGCCGACATTCTCAACCTGCACAACCTGAGCAAAGTCGGCCTGCGTAACCTGGCCAAGGGCCTGGAAGACAGCGAGCTGGACGATTACACCGACATCACCACGCTGATCGGCATCGAGTTCGACGACAACACCGCGTGGGGGCAGCTGACCATTCTGGAACTGCGCCTGCAGATCTACCTGGCCTTGCAGAAATACGAAAAAGCCAAGGATCTGGTGGAGGCGTTCCTGCAGTACAACGACAACACCGTCGAGCGCGGCCTGTTCTACCAGGCGGTGAACGTGGTGCTGGAAATGGAACTGGACGAAGACCTGGAACTGGCCGACTACGAAACCAACTTCCGCCGCATGTTCGGCAACGAGCGCATGGACGCGGCGATCGGTTCGGTCAACGGCAGCGTACGCTTCTACGGCCTGACCCCGACCAGCATGAAGCTCGAAGGGCTGGACCGCCACCAGCGGCTGGTCGACAGCTACAAGAAACTTCACGCGGCGCGGGCGAAGGCGGCGGGGTTGCGCTGACCCAGGCGCTGATCGTGCCCACGCAGAGCGTGGGTACGATCAACGCATCCTTACAGCGTCCAACCTAACCCCAACGATTTGTGCAGCGAAGCAAAATCCTTGAGCAACTCCGCATCCCCGGAAATCCGGCTTTCCTGCGCCTGATAACGGGTGCGCTCAGCGTCGAGCCAGTCCAGGGTGCTGGCGGTGCCGGCGCGGTAGCGTTGGCGGGTGAGGTCGGCGGCGCGCACGGCGGAGGCTTCGACGTTACGCAGCAGCACCACGTTCTCCCGCTGGTGACCATAACGCGCCAGTGAGACGTCGGCGTCGCGCAGGGCGCTGAGCACCACGCTCTTGTATTGCGCCAGCGCCTCGTCATGCCCGGCTTCGGCGCCTTCGACACTGGCGGCTACCCGGCCGAAATCCAGAATGTTCCAGCTCAGGCGCGGCAGCAGCAGCCAGGTGCCGTTGTCCTTGCGCGCCAGATGGCCCGGGTCGCCCGCCGAGAACGACAGATCCCCGGTGAGGCTGAGCTTGGGAAACCAGTCGGCCTTTTTCTCGCCGATCTGCGCGTTGCTCGACGCCAGTGCACGCTCGGCGGCGCGGATGTCGGGGCGGGCCTTGATGATCGCCGCAGGATCGGCGAACGGCACTTTTTCCGGCATGGCAGGCAGTGATTGAGTGGGCGACAAGCGCGCATCCAGCTCGCCCGGTTCCAGCCCGCACAGCAGACCCAGTTGATCGATGGATTCGACGATCGACGCTTGCAACGGAAGGCGTTGGGCGCGGGTGTTCTCGGCCTGGGTCAGCACCTGTTCCAGTTGCAACTGCGAGGCCACACCACGGCTGCGTCGCTGCTGGGTCAGTTCGACGGCCTGCTGCTCGATGTCGACGCTGGCATCCACCAGACCCAGGCGCGTCTGCTGATCGCGCAGGTCGACGTAGGTCTGCACCACTTCGGCGGCCAGTTGCACCTGAGCATCGGCCAGTTTGGCGGCGGACGACTCCGATTCGGCCTGCGCCGCTTCGATGGCCCGGCGATTGCCGCCGAACAGGTCGGCTTCCCAACTGGCATCGAACCCGGCCAGATACAGGGTCAACGGTCCACGCCCGTCACCGCCGCCGCTGTCACCCAAAAATGAAGTGTCGGGGGAGCGCAGTTTTAGCATCGCCGCATCGGCGGTGACCTTGGGCAACGCATCGGCGCGCGAACCGCTGAGGCTGGCGCGGGACTGACGCAAGCGCGCCTGGGCGCTGGCGATGTCCGGGCTGTTGTGTAAAGCCTGGTCGATCAACTGGTCGAGCAACGGATCGCCCAGCGACTGCCACCACTGGGCGACCGCGGGTTCGTGGGCGGCAAGCGGATCGGAGTGAGGCAAGCGCCCGGCGGCCAGGGTTTTGGGCGCGACATCGGGCGCACCTTTGTAGTCGGGCCCCACGGTGCAGGCGGACAGCAGACCAACGGCCAGAAACAGCGGAATAGAGCGGGAAATCATTGTCGTGGGCCTGCCTGCGCCGGGCGCGTTTTCAGGATGAAGATCAGGGGCAGGCACGCCAGCATCGCCAGCCCCAGTACATAAAAGGCATCGTTGTAGGCCAGCACCGAGGCTTGCTGGGCGATATCACTGGCCAGTTGCTCCATCGCCTGCAATTGGGCGGTGGAAGGATCGCCGGTTTGCGCGAGGAAGCTGGCGGTCTGGCTGGCGATGTGATCCTGGGCCAATTGACTGTTGGCCAGGATGCCGTCGCGCAGCGCATCGTCATGGAAGTGGCTGCGCCGGTCCATCAGCACCCCGAGCAACGCCAGCCCCAGGGTGCCGCCCAGGTTGCGCGACATGTTGTAGAGGCCAGCGGCGTCGCCTGCATCGCGCGGCTCCACCGAGCGCATGGACAACTGGCTGAGGGGCAGCATCACCAGGATCTGGCCGAAGCCGCGCAGGATCTGCGACAGCACGAAGTCATGGCCGACGCTTTGCGCGGTCAGTTCGGTGTCGACAAAGCAACTGGCCCAATACAGCAACAGCCCCAGGCCGACCATGTAGCGCAGGTCATAGCGGCCCAGCAGCTTGGGAATGATCGGCATCAGCAGAAACGCCGGGATACCCGACAGCAGCATGATCGAGCCCGACTGCTCGGCGTTGTAGCCCGACAGAATCCCGAGAAACTGCGGCACCAGATACGCCGTGCCATACAGCCCGGCGCCGACGGCGGTGGCAATCAGCAAGACGCTGCCAAAACTGCGGTTGAACACCAATTGCAGGCGCACGATCGGCGTGCTTGAGCGTAACTGGCCCAGGGCGATCAGGAAGAAGCCGACGAGGGTGGCGATGCTCAGCCAGATAATCAGCAACGAATCGAACCAGTGCTCGCGCTGGCCTTCCTCCAGCACCACGGTCAGCGAACTCAGCCCCAGCGCTAGGCCGACGATCCCCGCCCAGTCGGCCTTGATGAAGCGTTCGAGGTTCATCTTCTCCGAGGGCAGGCCGGTGAGCAGCAGGGTGATCAAGGCGATGCTGATGGGCAAGTTGAGAAAGAAGCACCAGCGCCAGTCGATGTTTTCCGTGAGCCAGCCGCCGACCACCGGCCCCAGCAACGGCCCGAGGATGGCGGTCATGCCGAACAGTGTGGTGCCGATGGGTAATTGGTGGGCGGGCAGGCGCGTGCGGACGATGGTCTGCGCGGTGGGGATCATCGCGCCGCCGGCAAAACCCTGGCCGATGCGCCCGGCGATCATCGCCCCCAGGCTTGAAGACAAGCCGCAGAACATCGAGAAGAAGGTGAACATCAGCGCCGTGCCCACCAGAAACCGGCGCAGGCCGAACACCCGGGTCAGCCAGGCGGCCAGCGGGATCATGACGATTTCCGACATCAGGTAGCCGGTGGCGATCCAGGTGCCTTCGGTGCCAGTAGCGCCGATCTGCCCCTGAATCTGCGGCAGCGCCGAGTTGGTGATCGAAATGTCCAGAGTTGCCAGCAGCGCGCCGAGCGAGCCCGCGGCGACGGCGATCCAGTCGGTCAGCGAGGCGTTGCGCGGCTGCTCGGCCTGGCGCTCTGGGAGTGCTCCGCTCACCAGGGCCTCAGCCATGAGTGGCGTCTGCGTTGTGCGAGCGGATGTCCACTTCGACGGTCGCCGACAGCCCCGGGACCAGCGCAGGGCGTACGTCATCGGTGATGTCGAGGGCGATACGCACCGGTACCCGCTGGACGATCTTGGTGAAGTTGCCGGTGGCGTTCGACGGCGGCAGCAGGGCGAACTGCGCGCCGGTGCCGGGCGCCAGACTGTCGACATGGCCATGCAGCGTGCGGCCCGGCAGCGCATCGACATGCACCTCGACCGACTGGCCGGGGCGCATGTCGCCGATCTGGGTTTCCTTGTAGTTGGCGGTCAGGTAGATCGCCTCGACCGGCACCACCGTCAGCAATCGCGTACCGGGCTGCACGTACTGGCCGACGCGCACGCCACGGTCGGCGACGCGGCCATCGATCGGGCTGCGAACCACCGCGTCGTCCACGTCCAGCTGGCTCTGGGCTTCGCTGGCCTTGGCCACGCCGAGTTGCGCCTGGGCCTGTTTGAGCTGGGCCTGCAGCGTGCCGTAGCGGGTTTCGCTGGAGCGCAAGGCGGCCTGCTTGGCGGCGACCGTGCTGCGCGCCTGGGCCAGTTGGTTGTTCAGTTGCGCCAGACGCTCCTCGGGCTCGGCCCCGGAGCGGGCGAGCGGGGCGTAGCGGGTGACTTCGGTCTGGGCGTGGCGGGAATCGGCTTCGGCGCCCTGCAGTTGCGCGCGGGCTTCGGCGATGGTCGAGTCCTGCTGGGTCAGATCGGCCTGGGCCTTGGCCAGGTCTGCCGTGCGCGCTGCGATGGTGGCCGAGGCTTCGTCGCTGACCGCCTGATACTTGCGTGCATCCAGGCGCACCAGCACGTCGCCGCGCTTGACGGCCTGGTTGTCCGCCACCAGCACCTCGCCGACATAGCCGCTGATTTTTGGTGCCACGCTGATGCTGTCGGCCTGCAGGTAGGCATCGTCGGTGGTTTCGATGAAACGCCCGGCCAGCCACCACCAGGCTGCCCACGCCAGCCCCACAGCTAGCGCGATGGTGACCAGCGACAGCAGAATCCGCAGCGCCTTGCCGCGCTGACCGTTGGCGGTGTCTTCAGGCACGACGAGGGACGAGGTCGCGGAAGGTGGGGGAGGTGTGGCGGCGGACATCGGGGTTGCTCCGAATTTATATCAGGTGGAATAAATTCGTTTTTTCGCCAAAATTTGTCAACTGGTATATTTTGCCCCGGTACTGAACGGGAGCTGCACATGGCACGACACAAACCGGCCGCCGAAGGTGGTTATCAACGGGGCGAAGAGACCCGCGCACGCATCGTCGAGGCCGCCGTGGCGGTGTTTGGCGAGCGGGGCTTTGATGGCGCCTCGACCCGCGACATCGCCACCGCCGCCGGGGTCAACGCGCCGGCCATCCAGTATTACTTCGACGGCAAGGAAGGCGTGTACCTGGAGTGCGTCGAGCATTTGATCAAACTGCTCTGGCAGAAAATGGGCGACAGCGTCGAAGCCGCCGAGGCCGCGCTGGCCCGGCAACCGATGCAGGATCAGGCGTTGATCGAGGCTTCGCTGGGCATCCTCGGCGCCGTGGTCTCGACCATTCAGGACAGCCCGCAGACCACCGCCTGGCGCGCGTTTCTCGACCGCCACCAGACCGGCCTGTGCCCGGACAGCGCCTCGATGGCCTTCGAGGACCGCTTCAAGAAACGCATCGGCGTGGTGGTCCGGCTGCTGATCGCCGGGCTCTCGGGGTACGCGGTGGAAGACGAGCGCACCGTGATCCACTCCATGGCCCTGTTCTCCCAGGGGCTGGCGTTCCGGGTGCAGAAACCCAAACTGCTCGAAGCGCTGCAATGGGCCGAGGTCGGGCAGAAGGAAATGGAACAGGTCCGCGATGTGGTGCTGACTCAGGCGCGATTCACCCTCGAAGGGCTGATCCGCCAGCGTGACGCGCGCAGCGGCTGAGCCGTGCGCCGGCGCTATGGCGGATGCATCGTCAGATCTTGCGCTTGATGGAAATCGATGACGCCGCGCTGATGACCAGATCCGCATAGCGTTTGGTGTCGCGCTCGGGTACCCAGCGCGAGCGCGAAACAGCGATGTTGACGGCGCCGATGCCGCGCCCGTTGGCGTCCAGAATCGCTGCGGCGGTGGAGATGTCGCCATAGAAGAACTGGTCTTCGGTATGCGCATAACGGCGCTGGCGGATCAGTTCGATTTCGGCCTTGAGCGCGCCCCGGTCGGTGACGGTCGCCGGGGTGTGCTGGACGAACTGGCTGCGGTCGAAAATGTCCTCGATCTCGTCGTCACCGTATGTGGCCAGCAACGCAAGCCCGGGGGCGGTGCACCAGGCGGGCAGACGAGTGCCGATGATCACGCTGGCGTTGAACACGTGGCGGCTGACGATCCGCTGCACGTAGACGATGTCGGTGCCATCGATGACGGTCAGGTTGGTGGCCTCCTCGGTTTCCGCGCTCAGCTGTTGCAGGTAGGGCGCGGCGCGAGTGACCAACTCGCTGGACGTGAGGTAGTGGTAGGTGAAATCCAGCAGCTTGGGTGACAGCTCGTATTTCTTGGTGCTGTCCTTGTTCAGATAACCCAGCGTGGCCAGGGTATGGGTGAAGCGCTGGGCGGCGCTCAGGTCCATGCCGGTGAGGCTGGCGATGTCCGACAGCGAAAGCTGGCGCTGGCTGCCGTCGAAGGCCATGAGCACTTTCATGGCCTTGTCCACGGATTGCACGTACAGGGAGGAGGCGGTGGGGTCGGTGGGGGTCTTTTTCGGAGTACGGGCCATGGCGCAGTGACAGATCGGCAAGAAAGGGACGATTATCCGGCAGATGCCGGGGATATTCTATCGCTATTCACTAAAGTGTTACTGCGCAAGCCACCAAGGCTGTCGAAATTCAGGCACCGGGCATCGACGCGTCCCAGGCTGCGTGGATGTCCTTGTCTAGCAGATGCTTCTTGATGCGCTCGCTCGGGGTCAGCTCGAAACGATCCACCTGCTGGTAATAACGCGGGAGTTGATACGACGCGCAGCGCTCCCGGGCCCAGTTCACCAGCGTCGGCCAATCCGCCTGCTGTCCTTGCTCCAGCTGAACGTACAGCATGATTTCCTGCTCACCGATCGCCGATTCGACGCCCACCGCTGCGCAGCTCAGTACGCCCGGATAGCGGTTGAACAGGCGCTCCACCTCCCAGGCCGAAACGTTCTCGCCGCGCACCCGCATGCTGTCGGTGCGCCTGCCAACGAAGAACAGATCGCCGTCAGCGTCGCGGCGCGCCATGTCACCCGTGAACAGCCGACCGTCGCGCAGCGCGCTGGCACTGGCCTGGGGGTTGTCCAGGTAGCCCGGCAGGAACACGCCTTGCACGCTGCTGGATAGCACGATTTCCCCCAATTGCCCAATAGGCACGGGGTTGCCATCGCCGTCGAGCAATTCGACGTTGATCCAGGGCAGCGCCTGGCCGATCGAGCCGGGTTTGCCTGTGCGGTTTAGGGTGGCGAAGCTGGAACATTCGGTCATGCCATAGCACTCGCGCAACGGGCAGCCGAAGCGTTCTTCAATGGCCGCCCAGTTGGCCAGGCTGACCCCCGCACCCCACAGGCTGCGCAGGGCATGTTGCGCGGGCCAGCGGTCGGCGGGCTGCTGCATCAGGATGTCGACGATGCCGCCCAGGTAGTGCAGTTGCGTGGCCTGCGCCTGCACACATTGCGCCCAGAACTGGCTGGCGGAAAAACGTTGGACCACATGCAGCTGTACGTCGGCCAGAAAGGGCAGCAGCAACAGTTGCGCACCGCCGATATGGCACAGCGGCTCCCAGAGCAGAAGCCGGTCGCCGTCCCTGACGTCGGCGACCTGCACCACGGCCTCGCTGGCGATGCGCATCATGCGGTGGGTGAAGATCACGCCCTTGGGCGCGCCGGTGGTGCCCGAGGTGTAGATCAGGCACAGGGTCGCATCCGGAGCGCTGTCGACCAGTGTCAGTTCGGCATCGGCGAATGCCTGCGCCTGTTGGTGCAGTGTCTCGATCGACACGCAGGGCCTGTTTCGCGCCGCGCTCTGGGCCAGCAGTGGCTCGAACTCGGCGTCACCGACCACAAGGTCCGGCCGTGCATGCTCGAAGGGATAGTCCAGGCCTGGGCCGCGCAATTTAGTGTTGACCGGAATCCAAACCAGCCCTGACAGGATCAGCGCATAGATGAGCACGATCTGATCGTCGCTGTTGCCCAGCATCACGACCACCCGTTGCCCGGCCTGCAGCCCGCGTGCGGCCAGCACCTGCTGCAGCGCGGCGACCCGTTGGCGCAGCGCGTGGGTCTGCAGCCCGTGGCCGGCGAAGGTGATGCGCACGCTTGCGTCGCTGCTCGACAACCCGGCGTGGATCAACGGCGCAGTGGTCAGCTGATCGTCAGCGCATCGATGCGGAAAAAATGACTCATAAGGATGCATCGGTCAGTGTCCTTGACGTTTGGAGAGAGAGCGCCGCGAGACCCAGCGGGCCGCCACGGCGAACAGCACGATGAACACCAGCAGGGTGGTGGAAACAGCGGCCAGGGTCGGGGTCAGCGCCAGTTGAATGCTGTCCCACATCTGTTTGGGCAGCGTGGTGTTGATGCCGCCGCTGACGAAAATGGCGATGGTCAGGTCATCGAACGAGGTGATGAACGCCAGCAGAAAAGCCGATACCAGACTGGCCGACATCAGCGGCAGGGTCACCGTGCGCAAGCGGGTGAAGGTGCCTGCGCCGAGCACGCGGGCGGCGTCGTCCAGGCGCCAGTCATATTGTTTGAATGCCGCCGACAGCGTTACCACGACATAGGGCAGCGCCAGCACCGTATGGCCGAGCACCAGTCCGATGTCCTTGCCTGCCAGACCCAGGCGCGAGAACAGGTACAGCAGCCCCAGGGCGATGACGATGCGCGGTACGATCAGCGGCGCGATGAACAGCGCGAACAACCCTTTGCGCCATCCGGCACTGATGCGGGTCAGCGTCAGAGTTGCGCCGAAACCCAGCATCAGCGCCAGCAGCGCGGTGGCAACGCCCACGCCCAGAGAGCGCAGCAGGGCGGCCTGCCACACCGCCGAGGTGAAAAACTCCTCGAACCACTTCAGGCTGAACAGTTTGGGCGGAAAGGCGATGAACGGGCTGCTGGTGAAGGCCAGCGGAACCACCACCAACACCGGCAGGATCAACAGCATCACCAGCAAGACGCTGTAGCCGGTCAGCATCACGCCGTCGCCGCTGCGTTGCCGGCCACTGCTTGCGCGAGAGCAGGCATGGCCCAGCCAGATCAGCAGTTGCAGGCCGCGTCCGGAGTGCCGCGCCTTGGGGGCTTCACCGCCCAGAGACGACAAGCCTGCGACCCGGTCGTAAATCACGAACACCACCAGCGAGCACATCAGCAACACCACTGACAGGGCGCCGGCGAAGTTCATGTCGAACAGGTCCAGCACCGAGGAAATCACCAGCTGCGCCACCATCATTTCCTTTGGCGAACCCAACAGCGCCGGCACGATGAAAAAGCCCAGGCTGGTGATGAACACCAACAGCGCCGCTGCGGCGATGCCGGGTGCCGACAGGGGCAGGAAAATACTGAAAAAACTCATCGGCCCGCTGGCACCCAGCGTCTGCGCCGCCGGGGTCAGGCGCTGGTCGATGCTGCGCATGATCGGCAGCAGGGTGATCACCGCCAGCGGCAGCATGGAGTGGACCATGCCAATCAGCACGCCCGAGAGGGCCGGCACCAGCCCCGAAGGGTTGTCCAGTACATCGGCGGCCAGGGTAGTCAGCAGGCCCTTGCGCGAGAGCAGTAGCATCCAGGCGTAGGTCTTGACCAGATAGCTGGTCCAGAAGGGCAGCATGATCCACAGCAGCCAGCGCTCGCGACCCATGGGCGACAGCCGCGCGAGCAGGTACGCCACCGGGTACGCCAGCAGGACCGAGAGCAGGGCGGTCAAAGCGCTGACCCAGAAGGTGATGCCCAGCACCCGCCCGTACACCGGGGTCTGGGCGATGCGCTCGAAGTTGCTCAGGCTCAGCTCGCCGCTGGCGTTCTGGAAGCTGCCCATGAGCATTTCAGCCGCTGGCAACAGAAAAAACAGCGCCAGGAACAGCAGGGCGGGAATGGCCGGTATCAGGCCTTTGCGCCAGTTCATGGCCGGGCCTGCGCGGGTAACAGAGTGGCGCGATGCGCATCCCAGGCGATGCCGACTGCATCGCCGATGCGCGGGTTCAGGTCGCGGGCGCAACGCACGCTGAAACGGTTGCCCGAGGGCAGACGAATCAGCGCGCGGGTGTCGCTGCCCAGAAACACGCATTCCTCGACATTGCCCACCAGCAACCCGGCATCCGGGGCTGTCAGGCGTGCAGCTTCCGGCCGCACCAGCATCAGGGCCTGTGGATCGCTTTGATGGGCATCGTGGCCAACGCAACCATCCAGCGCCAGCAAACGACCTTCCACATTGAACTGACCATTGCCTTCACGCTGGCCAGTCAACACGTTTGAATGGCCGATGAATTCGGCGGCAAACCGGGTGGCCGGGCGGTCATACAGCTCCTGTGGGGTGGCGAGCTGTTCAATACGCGCGCGGTTCATCAGGCAGATACGGTCGGACAGGGTCAGCGCCTCTTCCTGATCGTGGGTCACATAAATGAAAGTTGCGCCCAGCTCCTGGTGCATGCGGCGGATTTCCAGTTGCATGTGCTCGCGCAGGTTCTTGTCCAGCGCGCCCAGCGGTTCGTCCAGCAGGATGATCGATGGCCGATAGGCGAAGCAGCGCGCCAGGGCGATCCGCTGCTGTTGCCCGCCGGACAGCTCGTTGGGGTAGCGGTGGGCGAAATCCTGCATGCGCACCATGGCCAAGGCGTCATCCACGGCGCTTTCTACCTGCGCCTTGGGGTACTTGCGCATGCGCAAGCCGTAGGCGACGTTGTCGCGCACGCTCATGTGGGGAAACAGCGCGTAGCTCTGGAACACCAGACCGATGCCACGTTTGGCCGGTGCCATGTTCGTCGCGTCCTGGCCGTCGATCAGCAGTTGTCCGCCCGTGGGCGCCACCAGGCCCGAGATCATCTGCAGCAGGGTGGTCTTGCCGGAGCCGGACGGCCCCAGCAGGGTCAGGAATTCGCCTTCACGGACCTGGAGGCTGGTGGGTTGCAGCGCGACGAACTGTCCATACGTCTTGCCCAGTCCACGGGTTTCAAGTTTCACACTCATGCACAGACTCCCTTACGACAAGATCCACGCATTGAAGCGTTCGGTGACGGCGGTGCGGTTCTCTGCCCACCACTGGGGGCTGGGCAGGCGCATGTTCGCGAGGTTCTGTGGCGCGGTGGGCAGCAACGCTGCGCGCTCTGTCGGGATCACGTCGAACGCCTTGCGGTTGGTCGGGCCGTAGGCCAGGGTGTCGGTGAACGCCGCCTGGCGCTTGGCATCGGCGCAAAAACGCACGAACTGTTTGGCCATTTCGGCACGTGGCGTGCCTTTGGGCACGGCCCAGCCTTCGATCGAATACAGGCCCTGATTCCAGACAATCTCCACCGGCGCGCCGTTGTCGATGGCCGCCTGAGCGCGGCCGTTCCAGGTGGAAATCATGTCCACTTCGCCGCTCTGAATCGCTTGCATCGCCTGAGCGCCGGAGGTCCACCACAGGTCGATGTGTGGCTTGATCTTGTCCAGGCTCCTGAACGCGCGGTCGACGTCCAGCGGGTACAACGCGTCTAGCCCTACGCCGTCTGCCAGCAGCGCCTGCTCCAGGGTGTCCAGCGGGCTGCGACGCAGGCAGCGGCGGCCGGGAAATTTCTTCACGTCCCAGAAATCCGCCCAGCTTTGCGGACCTTTGCCTGCCGTGAACGTGTCGGTGCGATAGGCCAGCACGGTGGAGTAGACGTCCACGCCCAGAAAGTTCTCGGTGATGGCCTCGGGCAGCAGATCGGGGTACTCGCTCGCGCTCAAACCGATGGGTTCCAGATAGCCCTGCTCCTGCAGGTAGGGAATGTCGGCGGAGATGGTCAGGGTGGTGACGTCCCAGACGAAGTTGCGGGTTTTTACCATCGCCGAGAACTGCGCGACCGGCTGGGATTCGCGCGCCACGCTGACCACCTTGATACCGGTGGCCTGCTCGAACGGGTCGTAGAACGCCTTTCGGTAGGCCACGGTGTAAGGGCCGCCCGGATCGGAAACGATGAGTTGTTTGTCCGCGGCACGTACAACGCTGGGCAGCGCGCAGACCAGTGCAGTGGCCGCACCGGCCTTGAGCAGTTGCCGACGGCTGGGATTTTCAGGTTTTTGCATGACCGACTCCTGGAAAAACGAATGTTTCGTTGAAGGGAGAAAGCGTCGGCAGCGAAAGGGTGGAGTAGCCGGGGAAGGTACATTGCCGCCGCCGTGCGTTTTGTTTTCAGGACTTGCTGTGTGATGGTCGCGGCGGAGGATGCAGTATTCGGGCCTGCATCCATCCGGGCGGTATCGGGGTTACTTGGCGCGCGCCTTGAAAAAGGCCTCCATCATGCGGGCAGGTTCGCCCGAGTCATAGGCTTCCTTCTGCAGGCGACGGCCTGCCGCGATGCAGTCCTTGAAGCCTTCTTCGCCCATTTCACGAAAGCGCTGCTTGTCCAGACGCATGGCGATCGGCGGCTTTTCGGCCAGTTGCGTGGCGACTTCCAGCGCCTTGCTCATGACCTCGGAGGCCGGCACCAGATGATGGATCAGGCCAATGCGATGGCATTCCTCGGCGTCCATGAGGCGGCCGGTGAGGGTCAGCTCGATGGTGCGCGACATGCCCAGCATGCTGTTCATGATCCAGGGGCCGGTGGTGCTGGGAATGCCCGAGTTGATTTCCGGTTGCCCCATGCGCACGCCCGGATGGCCGATGCGGATGTCGCCGAGCAGGGCGACCTGGAACGCCGAGCCTGCCGCCGTGCCGTTGAGCGCGATGATCAGCGGCTTGGACAGCCCGCGGATGGTGGCGTAGTAGCGCTCCCATTCACCCACCCATTCCACCGCCCGGTCGCCGTCGAAATCGTGCGCCTCGGACAGATCCTGTCCAGCGGAAAAGGCGCGGTCGCCTGCGCCGGTCATGATCACCGCCTTGATGGCCGGGTCGGTGTTGTAGCGGTTGAGCGCGTCGATGATGTCGTTGCGCATCGGAGTGGTCCAGGCGTTGAGCACCTGCGGGCGATTGAGGGTAATGACGGCGACCGGACCTTGAGTTTCTAGCACAATGTCTGACATGTTTATCTCAATGCAATAGTTAATGTTTCATTACGATATGTTCGTGTTGAAAAATGCGCAACTCATTTCTCATGTCAATGTGCCGGTCGGTGCGAAAGCGGGGGGATGGGTGATGAACGTGACAAATGCCAGGCAAAGGCTCTGAAACAAGGCTGAAGCGACGGGTAGGGCGTTCAGACAGGGGAGGTAGCGAAGGGCGGCAGGTTTACTGAGACAGGGCGCGCAAGTACCGACGCAGAGCGGTTCAGGCGTGCGACCTGGAGAAAGAGGGCAAATCTTTTCTAGATATGTAACGAGCGTGAGCCCGGCAGCGCCGGACCCGCAAGGCTATCCCGCAAACTCAGCGCGCTTTTCCCGCTTCATCTGCATGACCAACGTGAACCGGTCATCCGGATACACCGTCTCCGATACCGCAATCAGCCCACCCGACTCATCGCGATACTGGCGAATGATATTCAGGCCCAGCGACCCCGCCGATGCATTGAGCCGTGAGGCCAGCTCGGCACTCAGCTGCACCGGCCGTACCTGCTGATCCACCGCGTCGATCCGCCGCCCGAACTCGCGCTCGATCAACGCCGCGATCAACTCGCCTGGGCATTGTTCGGCCAGTGGAATCACCTGGGCATATGCCGCATCGGCGTACACATCCGTCCAGCACAACGGCGCGCTGCGCTGGTTGACATCGACCTTGATGCTCGACATGCAGAAACAGTGAGACCCCGGTTCCAGCCCCAGGCGGCGGGCCTGGGCGATGTCGACCACGAAGTGCTGCACCTGCTGCACGTCGCGAATGTGCGTTTCGGCCACATGCACCAGATCCGCCACCGAGGCCAGCGACTGCGAATAACCGCCGCTCGGCTCAGCCGCCTCGACACGCGTGCCGACGCGCTTGCGGCGCGACACCATGCCCTGATTCTGCAACTGGGTAATGGCCGCGCGCACGGTGTGGCGGCTCACTTCGTACAGCTCGCACAGCTCGAATTCGGTCGGCAGCAAAGAGCCCACCGGGTAGCGGCCGCTGCTGATGCCTTCCATCAGGTCCTTGGCGACCACGGCGTAACGCGTTTGATTGATGCCTTCCATCGAGCTCTCCCCACAGCGAGTTGACAGTGTATCAGGGCAGCGGGTAATAATTATGTACGGACATAATAAATATGTACGGCCAATAACAACATTTGAGACCCTCTTCATGTCCACTACCGTTTTCGATTCCGCCCTGTTCCGTGACATGTTCGGCACCGCCGAGATGCGCGAAGTGTTCTCCGACAAGGCGCTGATCCAGCGTTACATCGAAGTCGAAGTCGCCCTGGCCCGCGCCGAAGCCCGTTGCGGGGTGATTCCTGCCGAGGCCGCCGAGCAGATCGCTGCCAAATCCACCTTCGAATCCCTTGATCTGGCCCTGATGCAGCACGAGACCGAGATCGTCGGTTACCCGATCCTGCCGCTGGTCGAGCAGCTGTCCAAAACCTGCGGCGAGGCTGGGCGCTATGTGCACTGGGGCGCGACCACCCAGGACATCATGGACACGGCCGTGGTCCTGCAGGTACGCGCTGCGCTGAAACTGGTCGAGCGCGACATTCAGGCCGTGCGTGGACTGCTGGCGGGTCTGGCGCAGAAGTACCGCGACACGCCGATGGCCGGCCGCACGCACTTGCAGCACGCCTTGCCGATCACCTTTGGCTACAAGTGCGCAGTGTGGCTGAGCATGTTCGACCGCCATGCCGAGCGTCTGGTGGAACTGCGTCCGCGAGTAGAAGTGGGCCAGTTCGCTGGCGCGGCAGGCACGCTGGCGTCGTTGGGCGACAAGGGGCTGGAAGTGCAGGAAGCGCTGATGGCCGAGCTGGGTCTGGGCGTGCCCCAGGCGACCTGGCACGTGGCCCGCGATGGCCTGGCCGAGACTCTGAATTTCCTGGGGCTGGTCACCGCGTCGCTGGGCAAGGTGGCGCTGGACGTCATGATGATGATGACCAGCGAGCTGGGCGAGGCCTACGAGCCGTTCGTCAAGGGCCGTGGCGCCAGCAGTACCATGCCGCAGAAGCGCAACCCGATCTCCTGCGAGCTGATGTATGCCGCGGCCAAGGGCGTGCGCCAGCAGGCTGGGTTGATGCTCGATGCGATGATTCAGGACTTCGAGCGCTCCACCGGCCCGTGGCAGGCGGAGTGGATCGCCATCCCCGAGGCCTTCGCCTTGAGCGCTGCCTCGCTGGGCCAGGCGAAGTTCATGCTGGCAGGCCTGGAAGTGCGCCCGGAGCGCATGCTGAAAAACCTCAACATGACCCAGGGCCTGATCGTCGCCGAAGCCGTGATGATGGGCCTGGCACCGGCGCTGGGTCGCCAGTTGGCCCACGACGTGGTGTACGCCGCCTGCCGCGTGGCCAATGACCAGAACATCAGCCTGCTCGATGCGCTGGTGGCCCAGGGCGCGGTCACCGAACGCCTGGACCTGGCCGAACTGCAACGCCTGACCGACCCGTGCAACTACCTGGGTCTGGCGCCGCAGATGGTCGATCGTGCCCTGGCCCGTGAAGGCTCGGTCAAGCGCTGACGGTTTTTCCGGGCCTGCCTTTGCGGGCCCGGTATTCGCTATCTCTGCCCCATAACAACAATGAGAGCGCACACATGTCTTCTGCCGGTAAAAAACCGTTTTATCGCGACCTGACGTTTCAGGTCGTCGCTGCCATGGTCCTGGGGATCGCCTTCGGCTTCATCGCCCCGGAAACCGCCGCCAGCTTCAAGATTCTCGGCGACATCTTTCTCAAGCTGATCAAGACCGCTGTCGCGCCGCTGGTGTTTTTCACTGTGGTGCACGGCATTGCTTCGGCGGGGGACATCAAGCGGGTCGGCAAGGTCGGCCTGCGCGCACTGATCTACTTCGAGGTGCTGTCCACCGTCGCTCTGGCCATCGGGCTGATCTGGGGCAACATGCTGAACATCGGTTCGGGCATGCACGACGCCCATCCGAGCAGCGCCACTGCGGCCGCTGCCAATGCTGCCGTTGCCAAGGGTCATGGCCCGACGTCGACCCTGGATTTCATCTACGGCATCTTCCCGGACAACTTCGTCGGCGCCTTCGCCGGCGGCCAGCTGTTGCAGGTGCTGGTGATCTCCGTGCTGTTCGGTTTTGCCTTGCTGGCGCTCAAGCCTGAACGCCGTGAAGTGATCGAAGAGGGCCTGAGCCGGATTTCCGAATGCTTTTTCGAGTTCATCAACCTGATCATGAAGTTCGCGCCGCTGGGGGCCTTCGGTTCGGTGGCCTATGCGGTGGGCAGCAACGGCACGGCGGTGCTGATGTCGCTGGCCAACCTGGTGCTGATGTTCTACGTCGCGGTGTTTTTCTTCCTCTTCGTGGTACTGGGCGCGGTGTGCCGGTTGTCCGGCTTCAGCCTGTGGCGTTTCCTGCATTACATCAAGGATGAGATCTTCATCGTGCTGGGCACGGCGTCTTCGGAAAGCGCGCTGCCGCGCCTGTTGCAGAAGCTGGAAAAATTCGGCTGCTCGAAACAGAGCGTAGGCCTGGTGCTGCCCACCGGCTACGCGTTCAACCTGGACGGCACGTCGATCTACATGTCGCTGTGCGTCCTGTTCATTGCCAATGCCTACGGCGTGCCGCTGAGCTGGGAGCACCAGTTGGGCATCATCGCGATCATGCTGGTCACCTCCAAAGGCGCGGCGGCGGTGTCCGGCGGCAGCTTCGTGGTGTTCGCCGCCACCGTGACGGCGGTGGGCGTGCTGCCGGCTGAAGGCCTGGCCTTGCTGTTTGGCGTGTACCGCTTCATGTCCATGGCGATCGCCACCTGCAACACCATCGGCAACAGCGTGGCCACCGTGGTCGTTGCCAAGTGGGCCGGGGAGTTTTCCCAAGCGACCGCGCAAGAGGAATATCAGCGCGAACTGGGCCGCGCGCCGGGAGCTGCGCTATGACCGACACGCGACTGGAGCACGATGCCTTCGGGCCGGTGGCCATCCCGGCCCAGCGCTACTGGGGCGCGCAGACCCAGCGGGCCCTTGAAGTGTTCGGCAGCCATGGCGAGCGTTTCGCCCCGGCGCTGATTCACGCCTTCGGCCTGCAGAAGATCGCTGCCGCCCAGGCCAATCGGCGCCTGGGTGCATTGCCCGATGAGATCGCCCAGGCCATCGAGCAGGCCGCGCAGCGAGTGGCGGCGGGGGCGTTCGACGAGCACTTCCCGCTGACCGTCTGGCAGACCGGCTCCGGCACCCAGACCAACATGAACGCCAACGAAGTGATCGCCAACCTGGCCAATCTGGCGCTGGGTGGCGAGCTGGGCAGCAAGCGGCCGGTGCATCCCAACGATCACGTCAACCGCTCGCAGTCGTCCAACGACAGCTTTCCCACGGTGATGCACGTGTCGACCGCCCTGCAGTTGCGCGACGTCCTGCTGCCTGCACTGGCCGGGCTGCGCGACGCGCTGGCGGACAAGGCCCGGGCCTGGGCCAGCGTATTGAAGATCGGTCGCACGCACATGATGGACGCCGTGCCGATGACCCAGGGCCAGGCATTCGATGCCTTCGCCCGGCAGATCGGCCATGGCATCGACCGCATCGAAAGCTGTCTACCGCGCCTTCGCCTGTTGCCCCAGGGCGGTACGGCGGTGGGCAGCGGCCTCAATGCGCCGGTGGGGTTCGATCAGGCGTTCTGTGAAGCCTTGAGCGCATTGACTGGCGAGCCGTTCAGCGCCAACCCGAGCAAGTTCGAAGGCATGGGCACCCACGATGCGCTGGTGGAAGTCTCCGGCGCGTTGAACGTGCTGGCGGTGTCGCTGAGCAAGATCGGCAACGACATCCGTCTGCTCGGCTCTGGGCCGCGTTGCGGGTTGGCCGAGCTGCTGTTGCCGGACGACGGCCTGACCTCATCGATCATGCCCGGCAAGCGCAACCCGACCATCGCCGAAGTGCTGGTGCAGGCGGCCATGCAGGTCATGGGCAATCACACCACCATCACCCTGGCCGGGGCGTCCAGCGCCTTCGAGCTGAACGTGGCCAAGCCGGTGCTGATTCACAACCTGTTGCAGTCGATTGGTGTGCTGGCGCATTGCGTAGGGATCTTTACCGACAAGCTGGTCAAGGGGCTTGAGGTCAATCGTGCGCAACTGGCGGCCAACGTCGAGAACTCGCTGCTGATGGCCACGGTGCTCAACCCGTTGCTGGGTTATGACCGCGTGGCGCAGATCACCTGCAAGGCCGCGGATGAGGGCCTGTCGCCCAAAGCCGCAGCGGTGGCGCTGGGGTTCATCAGTGCCGAGGAATATGAGCGGCAGGTGCGGCCGGAGTTGATGGTTGGATGCCACAAAGGTGAGTTGAGCAATCGCTGATTTCTGATTTCTGATTTCTGATTGCTGAGTGGGAGTGAGCTTGCTCACGAAGATAATGTGTCAGGCGCAAGCGGTGCGACGAGTGTACTGGCGCTTTCGTGAGCAAGCTCACTCCCACAGGATGCGGTGTGCTCGCCGATCTGGCCGCAGGTTCTATGAGTGGGAGTGAGCTTGCTCACGAAGTGATGTGTCAGACGCAAGAGATTTGACGAATGTGCTGGCGCTTTCGTGAGCAAGCTCACTCCTACAGGTTGCGGTGCGCTCGCCGATCTGACGGCAGGTTTGCTGAGTGGGAGTGAGCTTGCTCACGAAGGCGGTGTGCCAGGCGCAAGAGGTTTGACGAATGTACTGGTGCTTTCGTGAGCAAGCTCACTCCCACAGGTTGCGGCATGCTCGGCGATCTGACGCCAAGCTCACTCCCACAGGGGAATGGTTTTTAACCAGAACCTGGCAGCCAGACTGAATCCCACAATGGATAGTCTCCAAGACGCTGCACGAGCCCGGCTCTGAGTGGGTTGGCAACGATGTAGCGTGCGAAGTGGACCATGTCTTCTTCGTGTCTGACGGCGATATCGTGATATCCCCATTGCCATAAGCGGCCTTGTTTTCCTGTGACCCGGTTGACCGCAATCGCGGTTTTGGACTTGAGCCTCTGTACGGTGCTAGCCAAGGTGCCTGTCTGAAGCTCAAACAGCCAATGAAAATGGTCCGGCATGATTACCCATGCCAGTGAGTTCGCAATCTCCAGTCGTTGAATATCCCTGATTTGTTCGACGAGCAACCTGCCCAAGCGCCAGTCGGAAAAGTCATTTCGCGGTTTTTCCAGCCGTGAGGTCACCATGTAAATCCTGCCCGGTTCTGAATACCGTCCGATGCGCAAGCTGTGAGAGTGAAAGGTTTTGCTCATTCCCTGGCTCCGTTCCCTTTGTCATCAGGCCCAACCTAGTCGGTTCGGAGATTGCCGGGAGACTGGTGTTTTGCTGGATATGTTCAATACGTAGAGCTTTCTGCCGCTGCGATCATCCGGTAACGATGGGCTGAACTCCGCTCTGATCACTGAATCACACCCTCAAATAATTCCTTTTCCATATGCACGGACTGGCCATGAGCATTGCGCACATCCACCCGTCAAACGGCGTCGTTACAGGCACGCTGTTCGAAACCGATCTGCCCGCGCGGCTGGATCGTTTACCGTGGGGGCGGTTTCATACCTTGCTGGTGTTTGCCCTGGGTATCACCTGGCTGCTCGATGGCCTGGAGGTGACGCTGGCAGGTTCGGTTTCCGGGGCGTTGAAAGAGAGCCCAGTGCTGCGGCTGAGCAATGCCGATATCGGCCTGGCCGGTGGCGCGTACATCAGCGGTGCGGTGCTGGGCGCGTTGTTTTTCGGCTGGCTGACCGACCGGCTCGGGCGGCGCAAGCTGTTTTTCATCACCCTGGCGCTGTACATCAGCGCCACAGCCGCCACGGCGTTTTCCTTCAGCCTGTGGAGCTTCATGCTGTTCCGGTTCCTCACCGGCATGGGCATTGGCGGCGAATACACGGCGATCAATTCCACCATCCAGGAATTCACCCCGGCGCGCTTTCGCGGCTGGGTGGACCTGACCATCAATGGCACTTTCTGGATCGGCGCGGCGCTGGGTGCAGGCGGTTCGATTCTGTTGCTCGATGCCGAGGTGGTCGGCGGCGATCTGGGCTGGCGTTTGTGCTTCGGCATTGGCGCGGTGCTGGGCCTGGTGATTCTGCTGATGCGCCTGTGGCTGCCGGAAAGCCCGCGCTGGCTGTTGATTCATGGGCAAGGGGAGGAGGCGAGAAGGATCGTCGAGGGCATCGAGCAGCGCTTTCGCCAGCAGGGGCATGAACTGCAGGCACCAGAGGGCCCACCGCTGCGCCTGCATGCGCGGGATCACACGCCGCTCGGGGAAATCTTCGACACGCTGTTCAATGTCTACCGGCGGCGGGCGCTGGTGGGGCTGACGCTGCTCACGGCCCAGGCGTTTTTCTACAACGCGATCTTCTTCACCTACGCGCTGGTGCTGACCGAGTTCTATGGCGTGCCGGCAGCGTCCATCGGCTGGTACGTGCTGCCGCTGGCGCTGGGCAATTTCTGCGGGCCGCTGTTACTGGGGCGCTTGTTCGATGTGGTCGGGCGGCGGGTGATGATCAGCCTGACTTACGCGGTTTCCGCTGTGTTGCTGAGTATCAGCGGCTACCTGTTCGAGCAGGGTGTGCTCAGCGTCACGCAACAGGCGATTGCCTGGATGGTCATCTTTTTCTTCGCCTCGGCGGCGGCCAGTTCTGCGTATCTCACTGTGGCCGAAACCTTCCCGCTGGAAATCCGCGCGCTGGCCATTGCGGTGTTCTACGCCTTTGGCACGGCGCTGGGCGGCATCGTCGGGCCGACGCTGTTTGGCGAGCTGATCGACAGCCATCAGCGTGGGCCAGTGTTCGCCGGTTACCTGATCGGCGCGGCGTTGATGTTGCTGGCCGCGGCGGTGCAGGCAGTCTGGGGCGTGGCGTCGGAGCGCAAGTCGCTGGAACAGGTGGCGCGGCCGTTGTCGCAGGCGAAAGACGGATGAATGCCCTCGATCTAAGGATGTGACTGTGGGAGTGAGCTTGCTCACGAATGCGGTGCGCCAGGCGCAAGAAGTGTGTCGAATGTACCGGCGCTTTCGTGAGCAAGCTCACTCCCACAGGTTGCGTGTGCTCGCCGATCTGACGGCAGGTTTGCTGAGTGGGAGTGAGCTTGCTCACGAATGCGGTGTGCCAGTCGCAAGAATGTGTCGAATGTACTGGCACTTTCGTGAGTGAGCTCACTCTCACAGGTTTTTGCGGGGTGCCAGTGACAGGTCAGTTTTCTTCAATACCCCACCCAACCCCGCCCCTTAACCTCAGGCTCATTCAATGAACGGAGAACAGTTGGCATGAACCTGATGATTTCCATGGCCGCCTTCGCCCTGGCGGCGTCCATTTCGCCTGGCCCGGTGAATGTGGTGGCGTTGAGCAGTGGCGCGCAGTTCGGCCTGGCGGCCACTTTGCGCCATGTGCTGGGGGCGACGGTGGGGTTTGTGGTGCTGCTGGTGTTCACCGGTTTCGGCCTGCATGAAGTGCTGCGCCAGTACCCGCTGCTGACCGACCTCATTCGCTGGGCGGGGATGGCGTTTCTGGTGTACCTGGCCTGGAAGCTGGCCATGGACGACGGGCGGCTGACCGTCGATCAACCCACCCGCGCCCCTTCGTTCTGGCACGGCGCGTTGATGCAGTGGCTCAACCCCAAGGCGTGGCTGGCGGCGGTGGCGGGGATGGGTGCGTTCGTGGCCGATGGCGAAGGGCGGCTGATCGGCCTGTTCGCGCTGATCTACTTCGTCATCTGTTACCTGTCGGTGGCCTGCTGGGCCTACGCCGGGGCGTTTCTCGGCCCGTATCTGCGCAGCCCGCAGCGCATCCGCACCTTCAACCGCAGCATGGCGGCGCTGCTGGCCGGTTGCGCGGTGTCGCTGCTGTACGTCTGATCACTGGCGATACTGGCCAGGCGTGGCGGCGAGGTGTTTCTTGAACACCCGTTGGAAATGCGCTTGGTCGGCAAACCCGCTCTGCTGGGCGATATCGGCGATCGGCTGGCCTTCACGCAGCTGCGCCTGGGCGTGCTGGATGCGCCGGTTGATCAGCCAGGCGTGGGGCGTCATGTGGCAGTGCTGCTCGAAGGCGCGAATCAGATAAGCCTCGGACAGACTCGCCGCCTGGCAGATGTCTTCCAGACGAATCGCTTCGAGAAAATGCGCATTGATGTACTCGACCGCGCGCTCGACCCTGGCATTGACCTTTTTCAGCGGTGCATCACACCCGCCCAGGCGCTGCTGCATCAGGGTGAAGAAACCGACCGCCGCTTCATGTTTGCGAAGAGAATCCTGCAGCGGATCGATCAGCAGCCGGTGCAGCGCCAGCAGCCCGCTGAACAGCTGCGGATCCTCGCTGCGAATGACCGGCAAGGGCTTGAATCCTGCCACCCCACAAGCCTGCTGAACCCGGCCCAGCCACTGGGCGTCGACGTACAGCATGACGTAGGACCAGGGCTGGTCATCGATGGGATTGCAGGCATGCACCTCACCCGGATTCATCAGCACCAGGGTGCCGGTGGCGATGGTCTGGGTGGTTTTTTCGTGCAGGTAGGTGCTTTGCCCGGCGGTGATGGCGCCGATGGAAAACACCTCGTGGGAGTGGCGCGAATAGCAGACCTTGCGCCCGTCGGCGATGGAGCGGGCTTCGATGAAGGGCAACTCGGCATCCCGCCAGAACACCGGGGTTGCATCGAGGCGGGCCGGGTTCTGGAGGGGCATGTCAGGTCATCCTTTGCTGCGCTTGCAGCTGCTGAAGATATCCAGCGCGGGCTGGTATTCGGTGGTCGAAACGCCGAGCAAGCCTAGCACCGAATGGAAGATCCAGTCATGGCTCAGGTCCGGTTGGTTCTGCTTGGCGGCCAGGCACGCACGGTCGACGCTGGCGTCTTGCAGCGTCTGGTTGCCGAACCACATGACCATCGGCACGTGGGTCTGGGCGCTCGGCGCGATGGCATACGGCGCGGCGTGCAGGTAGATGCCGTTCTCACCCAGGGATTCGCCGTGGTCGGAGACGTAGATCATCGAGGTGTCGACCTTGTCCTGATTGCGCTTGAGCAGTTCGATGGTCTGCGCCAGGAAGTGGTCGGTGTAGAGGATCGTGTTGTCGTAGACGTTCTTCAATTCCTCGGACGTGCAGCTGCCCAACTGGTTGGTGCGGCACACCGGGGTGAAGCGCTCCATGGATTTGGGGTAGCGGTCGTAGTATTCCGGGCCGTGGCTGCCGTCAGAGTGCAGGACGATGATGGCGCTGTCGGAAAGCTTGTCGATGTACTCCTGCAGGCCCACCAGCAGGGATTCGTCCAGGCAGTTCTGGCCGTCGCAGAACGGGCTTGGCTGGGTCTTGGGGATGTCGCTGTGCGGCACGCGCAGGCAGGTGCCCTTGCAGTCGCTGTTGTTGTCCAGCCACACCACGTTCAGGCCCGCGCGCTGCAGCATGTCCAGCAGGCCCTCGTAGGTCTTGCCTTTCTTGTCGCTGTAATCGGTGCGCGGGAATTTGGAGAACATGCACGGCACCGACACGGCGGTCGAGGTGCCGCAGGACGCGACCTGGGTGAAGTTGAGGATGTCCTGTTTCTTCAGCTCAGGGTTGGTTTCGCGTGCATAGCCGTTGAGCGAGAAGTGGTCGGCGCGGGCGGTTTCGCCGACCACGAAGATCATCAGGCTCTTTTTCGGCCGGGCCTGGGCTTCGGGGCTCAGCACCGAGTCGGCGCCCACGGTCTGGATCTTCAGCGTTTCCTTGATCGCCACGGTCTGTTTGGTCAGCTTGCCGATGGCGTAGATGTAATTGGTGGGGTTGATGAAGTGGGTGAGTTTGTCTTCATCACGGAAGATCGGCGCGTAGGTGGAATAGAACGGGCCCACGGACGCGGCGATCACCAGCACGCAGCCCACGCACAACAGCACCTTGTTGACCAGGCCCGGCAGCACGCGGCGGTAGGTCACCGGCCATAGCCAGATCAGCGCGATGGGCAACGCGCCGAGCAGCGCCAGATACAGAAACAGCCTGCCGCTGAGCAGGTCCTTGACCTCGCCGGGGTTGGTTTCCAGGACGTTCTGCATCATCACCGTGTCGATGGTGATGCCATAGGTGTTCATGAAATACGCCGCCGACGCCGAACACAGCGCCACCAGGCTCAATACCGGCTTGAGGATGGGGCGGAACGAGAAGGGCGTGAGCAGCAGGGTGATCGCCGCCCACAGAAACACCGCGAACGAGGCATAGAACGCCACGACCTTGAAGCCCTGCAACTGGGTCAGGCCGACCAGCGCGTGCCAGGTGGCCAGGTTGTAGAACACCACCATGCACAGCGCAAACAGCATGACCAGGCGGGTAGAGGTAACGGGTTTGAGCCTTGAACGCATTTCCATATAAAGCACTACTCGAAGCACAGCCTGCACATGCGTTGTGTCGAACCTGTCCCTGGGATCGACACTTCAGGCAAACCTTTCATGGCAGGAGGGTTGATGAGGGCGAGAATCGGGCGGAGTGTTTCAAACCCTTCGTGAAGAATTTGTGAATCGAGAATAGACGAGCGGATCAGGCGCGAGCGGCCTTTCGCAGGCATGAAAAAACCGCTGTCACCCCGAGGGCGACAGCGGTTTTTTTAACGCGGGTACTTACTTGCTGTCAGGCAGCGCGTAGGCGATCACGTAGTCGCCACGGTCGGCCGACTGGCGTGCGCCACCGGCGGTGATGACGATGTACTGCTTGCCGGTTTTCGGCGAGACGTAGGTCATCGGGCCGCCCTGGCTGCCCACGGGCAGGCGGGCTTTCCAGGCTTCCTGGCCGTTGGCGCTGTTGAAGGCGCGCAGGTAGTAGTCCTGGGTGCCGGCGATGAACACCAGGCCACCTTGAGTCGACAGGGTGCCGCCCAGGGTCGGCATGCCGATCGGCAGTTGCATGTGCATCTTGATGCCGAGCGGGCCGGTGTCCTGCACGGTGCCGACCGGCACTTGCCAGGCGATCTTGCGGGTTTTCATGTCGATCGCCGACAGGGTGCCGAAAGGCGGTGCCTGGCACGGAATGCCGGCCACCGACAGGAAGCGGTTCTTGTTCACGGCGTACGGCGTGCCCTTGAGCGGGACGGCACCCATGCCGGTGTTCAGCGCTTCACCGCCGCTGGAGGCCTTGGCGTCCTTCTGCTGCGGCACCATCTGGCTCCACAGGCCCAGACGCATGTCGTTGACGAAGATGAAACCGTGGACCGGGTCAGTGGAAATGCTGCCCCAGTTCATGCCGCCCAGCGATCCCGGGAAGCTCAGCGACACGTCGGTGCCCGGCGCGGTGTACAGGCCGTCGTAGCGCATTTTCTTGAACGAGATGCGGCACAGCAGCTGGTCGAACGGGGTGGCGCCCCACATGTCCGATTCGGTCAGGGTCTGCGCGCCGATCTGCGGCATGCCCACCGATTTAGGCTGGGTCGGCGAGTACGGCTCGTTCGGGATGTTCGAGGCCTTGACCGGCACTTCCTTGACCTCGGTCAGCGGCTGGCCGGTGTGGCGGTCGAGGACGTAGATCTGACCGGCCTTGGTGCCGATCACAACGGCCGGCACCTTGCTGCCGTCGTCCTTGGTGAAGTCGATCAGGCTCGGCTGCATCGGCAGGTCGAAGTCCCACAGATCGTTGTGCACGGTCTGGTAGACCCACTTCTGTTCGCCGGTGGTGGCGTTCAGCGCCAGCACGGACGCGCCGTAGGTGTGGTCGAGCTTGGTGCGTTCAACGCCGTAGATGTCGGTGGACGAGCTGCCCATCGGCAGGAATACGGTGTTCATCGCCGGATCGTAGGACATCGGCGCCCAGCTGTTCGGCGTGCTGCGCACGTAGGTGCTGCCGTCGGCCGGGGCTTTCTTGTCTTCAGGGTTGCCTGGGTCGAAGGCCCAGCGCATTTCCCCGGTGACCACGTCGAAACCACGGATCACGCCGCCTGGCATGTCGGTCTGGACGTTGTCGGCCACGCGGCCGCCCACTACTACGGTAGTACCGGCCATCAGCGGCGCGGACGACAGTTGGTAGTAGGAGTCCGGAACATTGCCCAGGCCCGCTTTCAGGTCCACTTCACCGTTTTTGCCGAAGCCCTGGCACAGCTCGCCGGTGTCGGCGTCGACCGCGATCAGGCGGGCGTCGATGGTGTTGGTCAGCAGGCGACGCTGGCAGCTGGCGCCGGCGGGCACGCTGACAGGAGCCGCTGGCGTGCTGCCATCGGTAGGCTGGGCGACGGCGGCGGTGGCGTCGAAATACGCCAGACCGCGGCAGCGCTGCCAGACCGCCGATTTGGCGTTGGTTTCGTGTTTCCACAGCTGTTTGCCGGTGTCGGCGTCCAGCGCGATGATGTTGTTGTGCGGGGTGCAGATGAACACCTTGTCGCCGATCTGCAGCGGGGTCATCTGGTCTTCCGCGCCGTTGCCGTCGCTGATGGCCACGTCACCGGTGTGGTAGGTCCAGACCGGCACCAGCTTGGCGACGTTGTCGCGATTGATCTGGTCCAGCGCAGCGAAACGGCCACCGCCTTCATCGTTGCCGTAGTGGGCCCAGTCTTTCTGCACCTTGGCCGGGTCGACCTTGGTCAGCGCAGGGCCGTCGCCGGTCGGCGCCACCGAGGCGTGGGGCTGGAACATGCCCCAGAAACCGGCCGCCATGGCGATCACCAGCACGCCGCTCAGCGCGTAGCCGCCGTTGCCACTTGGCAGGCCGTTGGCCTTGCGCAGCGTCGGGTAGACCAGCGCCACCAGCAGGCTCAGCACACCCAGGGCGAACAGGCGCGACACCAGCGGCCAGAACACCAAGCCCGCATCGGCCACCGCCCACAGCAAGGTCAGTACCATCACCGCGGCGAACAGCCAGGCCCCGCCGACGCGCCCCTTGAACAGCAGGAACGACGAGGCGATCAGGCCAAGACCGGCAAGCAGGAAATACCAGCTGCCACCGAGGGTGACGAGGTAGCCGCCACCTGCTGCGAAAAGTAATCCAAATACCAGCACGCCAAGTGCGACGACCCAGATGGGCCAGCGACTGACGGGTGCCGAAGGGCGAGACGTAGTCATGTTGCGTGATCCTGCTGACGCAGCGCGTTGTGGGAACGCTCCGCGAGGGTGGGAAGAACGGTTTTGCAGTGCGACGGCCTTGATTCTTGAGAACGACCGCAGACATCGCACAGATAATTAACCAGTTAGTTAATTGTGCAAGGATAGCAAAAAGATCCCCGAGTGCGGCAAATTGTCCTTGTAATGCCCGGATAAACACTGTTGTCCGATCCGTAACAATAGCAAGCCTTTCGCCAGGCAAGCGGCCGATTGTCCTACCGGTTTAACGGCCCATTGGATATTCAACGTGACGCGCGGCGGCCCTAGAGTGAACCTGTCGATTCTTTGATGGGGGCTGTCATGACGTCAGAAGTGCAATTGCGTGTGTTCACCACGCCCGCCGAGCTTGAAACCTGCTTCGAGCTGATGCAGGTGTTGCGGCCGATGCTGGTCTCGCCCACGCAGTTCGCCGAGCAGATCACCCGCCAGATGCAGCAGGGCTATCACCTGCTCGGTGCCGTGCAGAATGGCAAGGTGGTGGGGCTGATCGGCTACCGCGATACGGAAAACCTGCTCTACGGGCGCTTCATCTATGTCGACGATCTGGTGGTCGACCCCGCGGCGCGTCACCTCGGGCTGGGTGCCAGGCTGCTTGACGACGTGCGCCAGCGCGCCATCGCCCAGGGTTGCGCGCACTATGTGCTGGACACCGGCCTGCACATGGCGCTGGCGCAGAAGTTCTATTTCCGCGAAGGGCTGCTCGCCAGGGGCATGCACTTCGTCCAGAGTCTGCAGAGCTGAGAGGAGGGGACCCCATGCATGAAGTCCTGATGATCAACTGCAGTCCCCACGGCAATCGCTCGGCCTGTTACCGGCTGACCAGCGATATGATTCAGGCGTTGCGCCACGCCCATCCGGGGATTCAGGTGAACGAGCGCGACCTGGTGGCCGAGCCGCTGCTGCCTGTGGACTCGGGCTACGCCCACGCCATTCTCGACGGCCATGGCGATGAACATCCGGCGTTCGAACAATCCGAGCGGCTGATCAACGAGCTCGAGCGCTGCGACCTGTTGCTGATCGCAACGCCGATCCACAACTTCACCCTGCCAGCGGCCTTGAAGTTGTGGATCGACAACGTGGTGCGCGTGCGCCGCACCACCGACAACGGGCCGCGCGGCAAGGTCGGGCTGCTGGCCGACCGGCCGGTCTATATCGTCATCAGCTCAGGCGGCTTCCATCGCGGCCCGTCGGCGCGCCAGCCGGAATTCTTCACCTCCTACATGCGCCATGTGCTGGACAGCATCGGCCTGTGCGATGTGCATTTCATCTATCTGCAAGGCACGGTCGCCGGGCCGGAAGCGGTGGGCGCGCAACTGCAAGAAGCCCGGCGGCAACTGGCGTTCGAGCCGCTGTTCACCCATATGCAAGT
The DNA here is from genome assembly GCF_056627435.1 of Pseudomonas sp. 2. Lineage (NCBI taxonomy): Bacteria > Pseudomonadati > Pseudomonadota > Gammaproteobacteria > Pseudomonadales > Pseudomonadaceae > Pseudomonas > Pseudomonas sp. 2. The sequence continues at coordinate 409,033 of NZ_JBWXNG010000001.1, read as the reverse complement.
GGACGCAGCAGGCGTTGAAGTGTTTGTCGGCGAATGAGCGGCCCTACGCTGTTTATGCCGGCTGGCTGGCCAGATACTCGGCCAGCCGTTGCTGCAAGTGAGGGATGCCGTCCTTCATCGCGATGTAGTCGGCGGCGCTCCGGCTTTCCCAGCGCTGGCCTTCGTCGCCGAACACCACCTGCTCGAAGGTCCCCGACGGCACGTGGGCGACGAAGAACCAGGTGTCCAGCCCGTTGCGGCCCTGGCCGGGGTATACCTGGCGCCAGACGATCCAGGCCGGGTCCAGGTGCAGGCCGAATTCCTCATGGGTTTCGCGCAGTGCACATTGCTCGGGCGTCTCGACGCCCTCGCGGCCACCGCCCGGCAAATCCCACAGGCCCGGCCAGGGAATGGTCGGGATGTCGTCGCGCAGGCAGGTCAACAGATGGCCTTCGCAAAGCACGGCGATCTTGGCGCCGGAGAAGGGTTGTGACATCGGGTTCACCTCGCGGCAGGCCTTATTGCGCCTGCTCGACAGTCCATTTCACCTGAGAGCCCGTACCGATGAATTGCGTCGGGACAAACAGGCCATAGTCTTGCAGATAGGCGTAAACGACAACGCCTTTACCCCAGGGGTAGTGATTGCCTGAGCAGTTGACCAGCTTGGCGTCGCCCGAAAGGCTGGGGTAGAACGTATTGGCGGGCTTCTGCGTTTCGACGTCGCAGACAAACGATGTGTCGACCAGTGTGTCGGTCTTGCGATGAGGGTACTGCGGTGCCTGCACGGTGTAATGTAACTGGCTGCCTGCGGGCATTGCTGCCCAGTCACCGGAGAAGTGCAGGTCGGTAAGGGCTCGTTCCTTAGTGGATATACGGCTTGTCACGGAGCCCGAGGCCGAGTTTTGAGCAAGCTCGATCAGGCCTCGGAAGGTGACTTTGCTCAATTTTTCCTGTGAACCACGGAATATTTCGGTCAGCTGCTTGCCCGGCTCGGCGGGTGCATAGTGCATGCTGAGCGCCAGACGACCTCGGCCTGTCTCTTCGAGCCATTTCCCGAATGCAAACTCACGCGCACTGAGTTGCAGCCGAGTCAGGCGCTTGCGCGGCTCTGGCAAGTGCAGGGCGTCGATGGCGTTCGCCACCGGCGTCGCAATAACGGGCGTCGGCAGGTCGAAAGGCTCTTGCTTGCGCCCTTGATAAGCGGCGTATCGAGTCAACGCTTGCGGTCCCGCGCAGGCGGCATCGAGCAGTTGCCGATCTTCAGCCGACAGGTTCTGCGCGGGGACGGGTTGGGGATCGGTCTGTACGCTACCCGTCGTTACTCGATCCACCGGGTCCAGGCTGAACTCGCTGAGCGTGGTCAGTTGCTGCTGTGTGCATTCGGCGCGCAGTTGCCGTCGGACCTGAGCCAACTGGTATGCGCCACCTGCCTGTAACTGATAGGCAGGCGGAACCTTCGCGGTCCAGAAAGTCACGCTGTCGACCGAGCGTGTGAGACCTGCCTGTTCGATCAACTGCCAATCCTGCTGCTCGGGCGCGCTGATCACCCGCCAGTCCGCAGCGGCGGTCGGCGTACATATCTGCTTGAACTGAGTGCTGTCCAGGAACTGTTGGCGCTGCGGCTCGGGAATCTCCATGTAACGGTCCAGATGTGTAATGTCCAGATCGGCGAACAGCACCATGCCTCTGTCGCTGCGGTAGCTCATCTTCACGAACGGGCGGCCGCAATCGACGTCGAATCGCGCCAGATAGCGCGGCGTCTGCTCCCCGAGCGGAACCACGAGATAGGTGATCCGCTTTCCTGCGCGTACCACCGATGCGGGCTGCGGTTGCGCCGTCAACACGGCGTTGAACACAGTTACACCCTGGGAAAGCACGGGATTGGCAGAGGATGCCGGAGCGGCGTTGCCACTGGGGCCGCCGGACTGGCATCCGGCGAAAAACAAGGCACACCCCAATGCAGGCAAGCGGTAAAAACGGTAGCGGATGGCATCCATGCGACTGACTTCTTCTGTGGAAAGTGCTGGCACTTTAACTCCTATCGGATTAATGGAACACCCTTGTCACGTGACGAGCACTCTCCGGACGCGGTAAGGTCTGCCCACGCAACGCAGCGGGGAACGGGTCGCTACCGGCCCTGAACTGCTCACGCTTGTGCCCGGTCTCATTTTCTCGCTCCCTGTTTTTTCACGGCGCGTTTGCGATGCCGCTGTGATTCACTCAAGAGGTTTCGTTTCATGACCAAAGCAGCCTACGTTCCCCCGAAGGTCTGGACTTACGAGGCGCCATCCGGTGGCCAGTTCGCGAGCATCAACCGCCCGACGGCCGGCCCCACCCATGAAAAGACCCTGCCGGTCGGCAAGCAGCCGCTGCAACTCTATTCGCTGGCCACGCCCAACGGGGTGAAGGTCACCATCCTGCTCGAAGAGCTGCTGGCCTTGGGGCATAAGGAGGCCGAGTACGACGCCTGGTTGATCAAGATCGGCGAAGGCGACCAGTTTGGCAGCGGCTTCGTTGATATCAACCCGAATTCGAAGATCCCGGCCTTGCTGGACCGCAGCGTCGAGCCGCCGGTGCGGGTGTTCGAATCCGGCTCGATCCTGCTGTACCTGGCCGAGAAGTTCGGCGAACTGCTGCCCAAGGGTCCGGCCGAACGCACCGAAACCCTGAACTGGCTGTTCTGGCAGATGGGCGCGGCGCCTTATCTGGGCGGCGGTTTCGGCCACTTCTACCTCTATGCGCCGGAAAAGATCGAATACGCGATCAACCGCTTCACCATGGAAGCCAAGCGACAACTCGATGTGCTCGATCGCCGCCTGGGCGAGAGCCGCTATCTGGCGGGCGACAGCTACACCATTGCCGATATCGCGGTCTGGTCCTGGTATGGCCAGGTGGCCTTGGGCAACGTCTATTCAGCCGCGGAATTCCTCGCTGCCGAGGAGTACACCCACGTCCAGCGCTGGGCGAAGGAAATCGCCGAACGCCCGGCCGTGAAACGCGGGCTGCGGGTCAATCGTACCTGGGGGGAGGAGGGCAATCAGGTGCCTGAGCGGCATCAGGCTTCGGATCTGGATTGATCTCCCGCCCCCGTGGCTTGCCGGCGGGGGCGATGATATGGATCAAGATCAAGAGCGTTCTTCCTAACGTCAGACCTGTTTCGACTTCGTCGAGTTACTTGGAAAAGACCCCCAAGTAACCAAGGGGTCTTGCTCCTGGTTGGGCCCCTCCTTCGTCGGGGTACCCTCACTCCGGTCTCGTTCCGTGGGCCCGGCGCGAAGGGCCATCCATGGCCCAACGCGCCTCTCGCGGCATCCATGCCGCTCGACCCACTCCACGAGACCTTCATTCGGCCTGCACCCAAGTCGCGATTTGTGGTGTTTGGGCTATCGCGCACGAAGATCAAAAGCAAAAGCGATCGGCTCACGCCGTTCCCGTAGCAGCCGGGCTTGCCCGCGGGTCGCCCTCAAGATCGTCCCGCCGGCAAGCCGTGCTGCTACGAAGAGCATCGCCCTCGTGCTCGCGCTTTTGATTTGGCTTTTGATCTTCATGCGCGATAGCCCAGACGACACAAATCGCGACTTGGGTGCAGGCTGAAAGCAGGTCTCGCGTAGTGGGCCAAGCGGCAGGATGCCGCGCGAGGCGCGGGGCCATGGATGGCCCATTCGCGCCGGGCCCACGGAGCGGGACCGGAGTGAAGGGACCCCGACGCAGGAGGGGCCCAACCAGGAGCAGGACCCCTTGGTTACTTGGGGGTCTTTTCCAAGTAACTCGACGAAGTCGAAACGCTTCTGCCGTTAGGCAGAACTCTGCAATCGACCATGCAACATCGCAGTGAAAGGTCACCGCAAAGTTTCAGCTCCGCAAATCCGTATGCTTCTCCCCACACGGCACCTTACGCTGCTCCGCCGGATGAAACTCCCCCTCCAGGCTCAGCTCATCGAGCCGCAACGTCAGCGCCTGCTCGATCCCGGCAATCGCCACCGCATCATGCAGATCATCCACCAGCAGCCAGAGCCGTGGCAGGTTCTGAAAATACACATCCTCGATCTCCACATCCTGCGTCAGCTCCCGATCCACCCGCCACAGGCACATGCGCTGCGCGGTTTCCGGGTCCTGCGGCCAGCGCTCGGACGTCGTGACCCAGACCTCGTGATAATCATGCAGATCGATCTTGCCCAGTTTTTCCAGCGAGACAAAAGTATTCACGCAGTCACCTGTATGCCAGTGGATGCCAACAGACAGTCATCGCTGTCCATGCGTGCCTCGTGGGCGAGGCGTACAGGTAATAGGGCCAGCAATCGTTTTACGAGTTCCATCCAATTCAGTGACGATCGATCTGCCGTCGGTCCGGTCCGTCGCCTGGGCTGTTGATCTTGATATGCCGCGCCCGGGGCTCATCCGGCGTGACGCGCAACAGAAAAATGATCAGCAAACCGTTCTCGAAGGTCGCGCCCTGAACCTCGATGTGATCGGCCAGGTGGAACACCAGCCTGAACGGCCCGTGGGCAATACCCTGATGCAGATAGGTCGCGCCGGCGTCGGTCGGCCGTTCGCCGCCGCAGACGATCAGCACGCTTTTCTCGATGCGCAGGTCCAGATCGTCCGCCGCAAGGCCAGCCGCAGCCACGACGATGCGGTAATGATCGTCGCCGTAGCGCTCGATGTTATGGGGCGGGTAACAGGTGGATGGTTCGTTGTGCAGGGCCGACTCGAACAGGTCGCTCAGCCGGTCGAAACCAACGGATTGGCGCAGCAGGGGCGCCAGGGTGATGGCCGTTGTTATTGTTGTCGCCATGTCGAAATCTCCTGGGCATTGCGCAAGTGATCAAGACGGAGTCGTTTTCGGGCTCAGTACTGCAATCAGTTAGGCCCAGCCGTTGGAAAACACAAGCATGGCGACACATTTTGCGGCAAAGGGCAGGGCGCTCAGGCTTTGACAGCGGCTTCGAAAATGGCGAGGAAGTCCTGCAAGGTGCTTTCCAGGTACTTGCCCGCGCGGTAGTCCGCCTTGAGCGCTTCGCCGCCGTCGATCACCGCCTGCGGGCTTTCGACAAAGCGACCGACCGGCTCGAATTGTTCGTCGAGCACCAGTACCAGTGGAATCGAGATCCGCTCAAGCTCCAGGCGCTGCTTGAGGGTGTTTTCCGCCCGGCCCTTGGAAATGATCGCCAGGTCGATGTTCGGTTTGCCGCGCTGCATGTAGTCCATCACCGCGATATTGATCTGGCAGTCCGGGCACCACATTTCGCCCACCACCAGCAGGTGAAACGACGCCTGCACCCCTTGCAGACGCTGCTGAGTGGCGATGCTGATGGTCTGCTGTTCGTTGATTTTGTGCTGCATCTCGCGGATGGCGGCGATTTCCGCCGGGAAACCTCGGGCGACGAACGACTCGAATTGCTCGCCATATTCGAAGAGGTCTTTGTAGGAGGACATGGTCTGTGCTCTGTGGGAAAACGTGGGAGCCATCCCAGCAGAATTGTCGCCGAGCGGCAACTCTTGCCCCTCCCGATGGCGTGATCGCGAGGATGATCTGCTAAAAAGCGCTTGGTTTTAAGAATGATCACTAATTAGAATCAGTCGCATTTTGAATCGCGCCATCCAGCAGAGCCATCCGATGTCCGACGCCGCGACGCCTCCGCAACCCACACTCGATGCCTTGTATCGCGACCACCACGGCTGGCTGGAAAGCTGGCTGCGGCGGCGCATGGGCAACGCGTGGGACGCCGCGGACCTGAGCCAGGACACCTTCGTGCGGGTGCTCGCCAGTTCACAACAGCTCGCCGACTTACGCGAACCCCGGGCCTATCTGCTGACCGTGGGCAAGCGCCTGCTCAGCAACTTCTATAGCCGCCGCAGCCTGGAACAGGCGTATCTGCAGGCGCTGGCGCAACTGCCGCCAGAGTGCGTGCCGTCGCCCGAACAGCGCTGGGTGCTGCTGGAAACCCTGCAGGCCATCGATGAATTGCTCGATGGGTTGCCTGTGCCGGTGCGTCGGGCGTTTCTCTTGAGCCAACTGCAAGGGCTGGGTTACCGGGAAATCGCCGAGCGCCTCGGCGTGTCCGAGCGCACCGTCAAACGCTACATGGCCCAGGCCTATGAGCATTGCCTGCTGGTGGACTGGTGAACCGCGCTGCGCCCTCGAACGAGGACCGCGACATCGCGCGCAAGGCCGCGCAGTGGTTGGCGCTGCTGGAGTCGGGCGACGCCAGCGAGGCCGATCAGCTGAAATTGCAGCAGTGGCGCGACAGCCATGCCCGCCACGAACACGCCTGGCAGAAAGTCCAGCAACTGCGCCAGCGCTTCAACGGCCTGCCGGTACGCTTGGCCATGGCGGCGCTGGATCGCCCGCAATCGGGGCGGCGGGCCGTGCTCAAGGGCGCGCTGGGTCTGGCGGCCTTGGCGCCGGCGGCCTGGCTGCTGAGTCGCGAGTTGCCGCTGGACGTCTGGCGGGCCGACCTTTCGACCGCTACAGGTGAGCACAAGCGCGTGGTGCTGGCCGACGGCAGCACCCTTGAGCTCAACACGGCCAGTGCGGTCAACGTCGACCTGAGCGTCCACCGCCTGACCCTGCTGCGCGGCGAAATCTCGCTCAAGGTGCCGGGCACGTCGGCGTTGACCATCCAAGGGCCTTACGGTCGGGTGGTGGTCAGCCAGAGCGAAGTCTGCGTGCGCCTGGGCAGCCATGATTGCCGGGTGTCGGTGGTCAGCGGAAACGTTCGTTTGTTGCCGTTACAGGAACCTGAACTGCTGTTGCAGGCGGGCCAACAGGCCAGTCTCCAGGCCCGCGGAGCAGGGCCGGTCAGCCCCTTCGACGCTTTCGCCCCCGGCTGGCGAGAAGGCGTGCTCATGGCCCAGAACCAGCCCCTCGGCGACTTCCTGCGCGAACTGTCACGCTACCGCACCGGCCTGCTGCGCTGGGAGCCTGCACTGGAAAACCTGCGCGTCACCGGCAGCTTCCGCCTGGACAACACCGACCGCATCCTCTCATTGCTCGCCGCCAGCCTGCCGCTGGAGATTCACACCCGTACCCGTTATTGGGTCACCCTTGTGCCGCGTGGCAAACCGGCGTGAAGCCCCGTAGCAGTCCGGTTTGCCAGCGGTCGCCCGGGGTCGCGTCCGGCCGAAGCGGCAGCAAGATCAGGCGACCTTGTTGTGTCAGGCGCACCGCGTGCACAGGATTTGCTGCCGCTTCGCGCCAGATCGCGAGCAAGCTTGCTCCCACGGCCTTCGGCCAGAATCAAAAGCAGATCGCACAACATCAAACCGTTGCCGTTGCCGTTGCCGTTGCCGTTGCCGTTGCCGTTGCCGTTGCCGTTGCTTTTGATCTTCGTGCGCGATAGCCCAGACACCACAAATCGCGACTTGGGTGCAGGCTGAATGGAGGTCTCGCGCAGTGGGCCAAGCGGCAGGATGCCGCGCGAGGCGCGGGGCCATGGATGGCCCATTCGCGCCGGGCCCACGGAGCGAGACCGGAGTGAAGGCACCCCGACGCAGGAGGGGCCAAACCAGGAGCAATGGTTTGGTTACTTTGCCGAAACAAAGTAACTCGACGAAGTCGAAACAGCTCTGACGTTAGGAAGAACGCTTTTGATCTTGATCTTGATCAAAACCCACCGGTTCAAAAAAAACCACCAACCCCTGTCCCTTTTCAAAATCTCACCGGTCATTGAAGGCAAGTGAACCCCATACGAGACCCTTCCATGCCCGCCGTTCCGCCAATCCGCCTGCGCCCACTCCTGCACCTGAGCCTGCTCCTGACCCTGAGCACCAGCCCCCTCCTGGCCACCACGACCTGGGCCGACGATACTGCAGGGCGCCGCACCTACCAGATCCCCGCCGGCACCCTCGGCGCCGCACTGACCCGGTTCGCAGGCCTGGCCGGCGTCAATCTCTCCGTCGACCCCGCCCTGGTCAGCGGCCACGACAGCCCCGGCCTGTCCGGCGAATACGGCATCGAAGAAGGCTTCGCCCGCCTGCTGCAAGGCTCCGGCCTGCAACTGGTACCGGTGGGCGAGCAGGCCTACACCCTGACCCCGGCCCCGCAAGGCAGCAGCCTGCAACTGGCCCCCACCTCCATTCTTGGCGCCACCTCAGGCGCCACCGACGGCCAGGCCTACGCCGGAGGCCAGGTTGCCCGTCGTGGCTCCCAGGGCCTGCTCGGCTCGAAAGACTTCATGGACACCCCGTTCAGCATGACCACCTACACCCGCCAGGCGGTCAAGAACCAGCAGGCCCGCACCTTGGGCGACCTGATCGCCAGCGACCCCTCGGTACGCGCCACCAACCCGGCGGGCGGGCGCTACGAGCAGTTCACCATTCGCGGCTTCAGCCTGTTCAACAGCGATGTCGCCTACAACGGCCTGTATGGCGTGCTGCCCACTTACACCATCGACATGGAAATGGCCGAACGGGTCGACATCCTCAAGGGCCCGAGCCAGTTGATCAACGGCATCTCCCCGCGCGGCAGCGTCGGCGGCGGGATCAACGTGGTGCCCAAGCGGGCAGAGGACGTGCCCATCACCGAGCTGACCACCAGCTACGCCTCCAACAATCAGGTGGGTGGGGCGCTGGATGTGGGCCGCCGCTTCGGTGACGAAAACCAGTTCGGCATCCGCTTCAACGGCGTGAAGCAGTCCGGCGACACCGAGTGGGATCATCAGAGCGTCGACCGGGAAATGGCCGTGCTGGGCCTGGACTTTCGTGGCGAGCGCCTGCGCCTGTCGACCGACATCGGCCACACCGAGCGCGACACCGACGCGCCCCAGGAGCGGGTGCAGATTGGCACCAACGCCAAGGTGCCCAACCCCAACGACGTGCGCCACAACTACGCGCAAGCCTGGAGCCGGGCACGGACCAAGGACACCTTCGGTACGGTCAATGCCGAGTACGACGTCAACGACTCGGTGATGCTCTACGGCGGCGTCGGCGCGCGTAAAAGCAACCACGACTTCCTGCGTCACGCCGTGTCGATCACCAACAACGCCGGTGATTTCAGCGTTCAACCGCGGGACTTCACCCGGGACGAGAACGTGCGCACGGCCACCGCCGGTGTGCGCAACTGGTTCCACACCGGCCCCGTGAGCCATGAGGTCAACCTGGCGGCCAGCTATTTCTACATGGATTTCGAAAACGGCGGCGCACGCTACGCTGCATCGCCCAGCAACCTGTTCGACCCGGTGGACACGCCGACCCCGAGCAATCCCACGCGCCAGGATGCCAAGGTCTACACCGAAAACCGCTTCAGCGGCGTGGCGCTGTCGGACACGCTGGGTTTCTTCGATGATCGCCTGCTGCTGACCCTCGGCGCCCGTTGGCAGCGGGTCAAGGTCGATGACTGGACCGATGGCGTGAAGGGCATCACGTCCTATGACGAGGAAAAGGTCTCGCCCTCCGGCGGCATTCTCTACAAGGTCACCGACCGGGTTTCGGTCTACGCCAACTACATGGAAGGCCTGAGCCAGGGCAAGATCGCGCCGTCGACCTCGATCAACGAAGACGAAATCTTCCCGCCGTTCATCAGCCGCCAGGTGGAAGTGGGGGCCAAGTACGATCAGGGCTCGTTCGGCCTGACCGCTGCGGTGTTTCGCATCAAGCAGCCGGCTTACGAGACCAACTCGACCACCCGGGTGTTCGGCCCTAACGGCAAGCGCCAGAACGACGGGGTGGAAGTGACGATGTTCGGCGAGCCGCTCAAGGGCTTTCGCCTGCTCGGCGGGGTGATGTACATCGACAGCGAGCTGACAAACACCACCAACGGCGCGTTCGATGGCAACCGCGCACCGGCGACGCCCAAGTACAACGTCAACCTGGGCGCCGAATACGATGTGCCGGGTGTGCAGGGCCTGACCCTGACCGGGCGCGGCATCTATTCCAGCTCGCAGTACCTGGATCAGGCCAACAGCAAGGAAATCGACGCCTGGGAGCGTTTCGACGTCGGCGCGCGCTACGCCTTCAAGGTCGAAGGCAAGTCGGTGACCGTGCGGGCCAACGTCGAGAACGTGCTGGACAAGCGCTACTGGAGTTCGGCCGGTGCGTCGGATGACAGCGAGCCGGGCCTGACCCTGGCGACCCCGCGCACCTACCTGCTGTCGGCGACCATCGGTTTTTAACTGGCCGCGACGTCGCTGCCTTCGACCAGCAGCAAGCGGTACTCGGCGCCCTTGAAGCGATGTTCACGAGCCTCCTGATAGGCCGGGCTGTCATACCAGGCGCGGGCGGCGGCCATGTCGGGGAAACGCAGGATGGCCACGCCTTCAGTAGCGGGGCCTTCCAGCACATCGAGCTGGCCGTAGAACGCCAGGCGAGTGATGTCGTGGCCGGTGCGGGCCAGCGGCGCCTTTTCGGCGTACTGCTGCATCTGCGCGGCATCGGTGGTGTTTTCGCGGATGAAAATGACGTAAGCGGACATGACTGCCTCTTGGATAAAGTGAAAACCATTATGTCCGGCATGGCTGCACCATCGCACCGCCATGCCGGGGTTCAGCCCGAGAATCTCAGCGCAGCGCCTCGAGCATCGCCTTGGCCAGTGCGGCACCGGAGGCGGGATTCTGGCCGGTGATCAGGCGGCCGTCGACCACCACTTTTTCCTGCCACACGTCTGCTGCTGCATAGTCGGCGCCTTCCGCGCGCAGGGCATCTTCCAGCAGGAAGGGCACATCGGCGGCGGCATAGCCGTTTTCTTCGGCGTTGGAGAACGAGGTCAGCTTGCGGCCCTGCACCAACGGCGTGCCGTCTTTCAGTTTTGCGCCCAGCAGCGCGACCGGGCCATGGCACACGGCTGCGACGATCTTGTCGCCATTCCAGGCACGCTCGACTGCGCGCTGAATTTCTGGGTTGTGGGCAATGTCGACCATCGGGCCCAGGCCGCCGGGGAAGAAGATCGCGTCGTAGTCCAGCACGTCGACTTCAGACAGCTTGCGGCTGTTGTTCATGCGGCGGATGGCGGCGCTGTTGCGAAACGCAAGCTGCGCAGGATCGCTTTCGTCGTAGCCGTCTTCCGGGGTGGTGCCGCCCAGCAAGGAGGCGTATTCGACTGCTACACCAGCCTGCTCGAAGACTTCATAGGGATGCGCAACTTCGGGGAAAAAGTACCCGGTAGCGCGTTTGTTCGGGCCGATTTCGGCGGTGTTGGTCACGATAAACAGTACGGTCTTGATGCTCATGGTCGATCTCCTCGTTGAATGAAACCGGATCAGCACGTTGGCGTTGCAGCCGGGATGGGCTAACTTTGCTCGCTATCCAGATATTCGAGAAATTTACTTATCTGATTTCAGATATTCACAGAGCGTTATGAGCCATGCGATACGACCTCAACCTGCTGCCGGTTTTCATTGCGCTGATGGAAGAGCGCAACGTCACCCGCGCCGCCACGCGTTTGGGCATCACCCAGCCTGCGCTGTCGAATGCCTTGAACCGGCTGCGCGACACGATGCGTGACCCGCTGTTCATCCGTGAGCGTTATGGCATCAAGCCCACGCAGTTTGCCGAGGAGATCGCGCCGGTCGTCATCGACACGCTGACGCGGCTGGACGATTTGATTCTGGGGCGGCAGCAGTTCGATCCGGCGACCTCCAACCGGGTGTTCAATCTGGCCCCCAACAGCTATGTGGAAATCGCGCTGATCCCGACGCTCGTCGCAAGGCTCAGAGAGCTGGCGCCGCAGATCAAAGTGTCGCTGGCACCGTTCGGCACTGACCTTGCCGAAACTGGCGTGATGTCCGGCACCACCGACATGGCGCTGGGGCGCATGGTCGACCCGCCAGACAATCTGGTCATTCAGCACCTGATGGACGAAAGCCTGGCGTGCGTGGTGCGCGCTGATCATCCGGACATCGGCACCAGCATTTCCCGCGAACAGTACGAGCGACTGCGCCACGTTAACGTGTTGCCGCCGGGGCGGATGCGTGTGGGCCTGTTTCAGGTGCTGGAGCATCAGGGCTTGCGGCGTGAACTGGCGATCTCCGTCACCCATTTTCTGGCCGTGCCGGAGATCATCGCGGTGACCGATTACTGCGCGACACTGCCTCGGCTGATCTGCAAACAGATCGCCAAGGACCCGCGGCTCAAGGTGCTTGCGGCGCCAGTGGATCTTGGGACATTTCCGGTGGACATGGCCTGGCACGTGCGCTATCGCAATGACCCGGCTCATCAATGGTTCCGCCAATTGCTGGTGGAGACGGCCGCAGACTTGATGAGTTGAGCCAGGCGGCATCTTCGGCGGTCGCTGCCAGCAACCACTCCCGAAACACCTCGGCGGCGGGCGACAGGCTGCGATGCTTGACCGACACCAGGTACTCGCCGAACCCGGTGATGCATTCGAACGCGGTGACCCGTCGTAGCTCGCCTTTGGCCATCGCCTCCTGATCCATGAAGGTCCACGCCAGACCGATGCCCATGCCTTGCTGCACAGCTCGGAAGGCCAGGGTCAGTTGGTTGAACACCGGCGCCTTTTCCGGTGGCGTGTAGTCATGACCCAGGTGTTTGAACCACTGTTGCCAGTCCAGGCAGTGCCAGGCCGAGGTGTCGATCTGCACCAGATTGGCCTTGGCCAGTTGTTCCAGGGTCTCGATGCCGGCGACATTCAGCGACGGATGCGCCACCGGATAGACGATCTCCGGCAACAGAAAATCGCTGTTCAGGGTCGCCCAGTCACCATCGCCATAGAGCACGCCAAGGTCGAAATCGTTGAGGCTGGCCTCGTCGATTTCGTTGATCGCATGCACATGCACGGCGATGTCGGGGTAGGCCTTGTTGAATTCGATCAACTTGGGAAACAGCCAGAACTGCGCCAAGGCGTGGGTCGCCAGCACCGACACGGCGTTGGACTGGTGCACGTTGCGGATCCGCGTGACGTTCTGATACAGGCTGGCGAGCATGACGTTGACGGTTACCAGCAATTCCTCTGCCGCTCGGGTCAGGGTCACGCCACGGGGCTTGCGCTCGAACAGCGCCACGCCCACCGAGGCTTCCAGCTGCCGCATCTGCTTGCTCACCGCGCTCTGGGTGATGAACAGCTCGGTGGCCGCGGCAGTGAAGCTGGCATGGCGGCCGACCGCCTCGAAGGTGATCAGCGTTTCCAGCGGGGGCAGGGTGCGCAGGTAACGGTTGATGGCGATGCTCCTGAAACGTCGATCGCTGCGTGATATTCCGCTGGGGAATGTGTCGCTGACTTTTTATCGCATGTGCGCGGGTTTGGCCATCGCTAGAATCTCGCCAAACTGCCCTTTATCGAGTTCTGGTCATGAACAGCGCGTTCGCATATGCATTATTGGCTGCCGCCATCTGGGGCGGGGTGATCATGGGGCCCTCGCTGTTGCCCGAGTTCAGCTCGGTGCTGATCAGCAGCGCGCGCTTCGCCATGTACGGCCTGATTTCCCTGTTGATCGCCTTGCCGTTCGCCTCGCGTCTGCTGGCCAGGCTTACCCGCGCCGATGTGATGATGCTGCTGCGTCTGTCGCTGACCGGCAACGTGCTCAACTTCGCACTGCTCGGGGCGGCCATTCAACTGTGCGGTGTCACCGCCGGTGCGCTGATCAACGGCATGATGCCGATCGGCATTACCTATCTGGGCCGTGCCGATGCGGGCTCCTTGCCACTGGGCAAACTCAAGTTGCCGTTGCTGATGGTATTCCTGGGGATCGTATCGATCAGCCTGGGGCACGTCACCGGCGATACCTCGCAGCACTCGCTGTGGTCCCAGGCACTGGGCCTGGCGTGCGGCCTCAGCGCGGTAGTCAGCTGGTCGTGGTTTGCCACGCGCAACAGCCGCTACCTCAAGACCAGCCAGTTCAACAGCAGCGAATGGTCGACCTTGACCGGGATCGTGACCGGCTTCGTCGCAGTGATCTTCGGCGGCGTGGCGCTGCTGCTGTTTCCGGACCTGGTGCCCAGGGAAGTGGAAAGCGGGCGCTGGATGACCTTCTTCTGGGTCTGCCTGTATCTGGCGGCGTGCGGCTCGTGGCTGGCCAATGGCCTTTGGAACGCCTGTTCGCGGCGAGTGGCGTCATCCTTGAGTGGCCAGTTGATCGTGATCGAAACGCTGTTTGCCTGCGTCTACGGCTTCATCTATACCCAGCGTTTTCCCGGAATCATGGAGTTGGTCTCGATTTCGCTGCTGGTCGGTGGCGTGGTCTGGGCGGCCAGACGCCATCAGGTGCCGGCAGTCAAAGTGCCGGCCTGCTGAGGGCTCTGGTTCATGCCCGTCAGGCGTTCTCGTTGCCCGGGCGGGTGAACGAATAGCGGTCGATGTCGGTGCGCAATTTCCAGCCCTGGTGCTGCCAGAACTCGGCCGCGCTGTGGTTGGTCTTGAGCACGTCCAGATGGCATTTGCCGATGCCCAGTGTTTCCAGCGCCGACAGGCAGCCTTCGATCAGGCGCTTGGCGACGCCCTGGCCGCGAAACTCCGGCAGCACCAGCAGGTGCTGCAGATAGCCACGCCGCCCGTCATGCCCGCACATCACGCAGCCACACAGGCCCGATTTACTTTCCGCGACAAAGCTCATGCCGGGGTTGCGCGCCAGGTAGCGCGCAGTCGCCTCATAAGAATCAGCATCGCGTATCGATATGCCGGGCGTATTGTTCATCAGGGCGATCACGGCATCGTAATCGTCCATCGTCATGCTGCGGATGTGGATCATGGCAAGGCCTGTGGACGTGGGGACGGGGCAGGGTAGCAGAGCGATGGGCCGTTGATGTGACAGCCCGTTTGCAACATCGCGAAACCGTTAACAGAGTCTGTCTATCGGTGCGTAATGCTCTGACTATTAGACCTCTTGGCGAAGGCGTCTACCCTTCTTCTAGCGTCGGCGATTGCCGTCCCGTTCAAACCTGATAAGGCGATAAGAAAACTACTGAGTTCATTCAGCTATCCGGTGGCTGTGAGGACTGGATGGCCGGGTGACACCGACCAAAGGTAGATCAAACATGGCAAATGAATCGAAATGCCCGTTCAACCATGCCGCAGGTGGCGGCACGACGAACCGTGACTGGTGGCCGAACCAGTTGAACCTCAAGATTCTGCATCAGCATTCTTCCCTGTCCGACCCGATGGGCGAGGACTTCGACTACGCCAAAGCCTTCAAAAGCCTGGATTTCGCCGCGGTCAAGGCCGACCTGCTCAAGGTCATGACCGACTCCCAGGACTGGTGGCCAGCGGACTTCGGCCACTACGGCCCGCTGTTCATTCGCATGGCGTGGCACAGCGCCGGGACCTACCGCACCGGCGACGGCCGCGGTGGTGCAGGGGCCGGGCAACAACGTTTTGCGCCGCTCAACAGCTGGCCCGACAACGTCAGCCTCGACAAGGCCCGGCGCCTGATCTGGCCGGTCAAGCAGAAGTACGGTCGCAACATTTCCTGGGCCGACCTGATCGTGCTCACCGGCAACGTCGCCCTCGAGTCCATGGGCTTCAAGACCTTCGGTTTTTCCGGTGGCCGGGCCGACGTGTGGGAGCCGGACGAAGACGTCTACTGGGGCTCGGAAACCACCTGGCTGGGCGGTGAAGAACGCTATGGCGCGCACAAGGCCATGCAGCAGCCGGGGCAGGGCGATCTGGTGGCGGAACCGGCCAAGCGTCCCGAGGAAGAAAGCAGGACCGACTCTGGAGAGCGCATCCTGGAAAACCCGCTGGGCGCCGTGCAGATGGGCCTGATCTATGTGAACCCGGAAGGCCCCGAAGGCAATCCGGACCCGGTGAAGTCGGCCATCGACATTCGCGAAACCTTCGGCCGCATGGCCATGAACGATGAGGAAACCGTTGCGCTGATCGCCGGTGGCCACGCCTTCGGCAAGACCCACGGCGCCGGCCCGGCCAGCAACGTGGGCGCCGAGCCGGAAGCGGCGGGCCTGGAAGAACAAGGCCTGGGCTGGCGCAACAAATTCGGCAGCGGCAAAGGCATCGACGCCATCACCAGCGGCCTGGAAGTGACCTGGACTTCCACGCCGACCCAGTGGAGCAACGAGTACCTGGAAAACCTGTTCAACTTCGAGTGGGAACTGACCAAGAGCCCGGCGGGCGCCCATCAGTGGAAGCCGAAAAACGGCGCCGGCGCAGGGCAGATCCCCAACGCTTTCGACCCGGCCAAGCGGCAGGAACCGCGCATGCTGACCTCCGACCTGGCGCTGCGTTTTGACCCGGCCTACGAGAAGATTTCCCGGCGCTTCAAGGACAACCCCGATCAACTGGCCGACGCCTTCGCCCGCGCCTGGTTCAAGCTCACCCACCGCGACATGGGGCCGCTGTCCCGCTATCTGGGCCCGGAAATGCCCGGTGAAGAACTGCTCTGGCAGGATCCGCTGCCAGACGCCAAGCACCCGCCGATCGGTGACAGCGACGTCGCCGCGCTCAAGGCCAAGGTGCTGGCCTCGGGGCTGTCGGTGTCGCAACTGGTGTCCACCGCCTGGGCGGCCGCCTCGACCTTCCGTGGCTCGGACAAGCGCGGCGGTGCCAACGGCGGGCGTCTGCGTTTGGCGCCGCAGAAGGACTGGGCCGCCAACCAGCCGGAGCAACTGGCCAAGGTACTGAAAACCCTGGAAGGCATTCAGGGCGAGTTCAATGCCAGTGGCAAGCACGTTTCGCTGGCGGACCTGATCGTCATCGCGGGCGCCGCCGGCGTGGAACAGGCGGCGAAAAATGCCGGGCACAGCGTCACCGTGCCGTTCACCCCGGGGCGTACCGATGCCTCGCAAGAGCAGACCGATGTCGAGTCGTTCGGCTTCCTTGAGCCGATCGCCGATGGTTTCCGCAACTACCTGAAAGGGCAGTACAAGGTCTCGGCGGAAAAACTGTTGGTCGACAAAGCCCAACTGCTGACCCTCAGCGCCCCGGAAATGACCGTGTTGCTCGGCGGCCTGCGGGTGCTGGACATCGGCCAGGGCAAGCACGGTGTGTTCACCGACAAGCCGGGCGCGCTGACCAACGACTTCTTCAAGAACCTGTTGGACATGGGCGTGGAATGGAAACCCACCTCAGCGGCCAACGAGACCTTCGAGGGGCGCGATCGCAAGACCGGCGCTGTGAAGTGGACCGGCACTCGCGTGGATCTGGTGTTCGGCTCTCACGCGCAGTTGCGTGCGCTGAGCGAGGTGTATGGCAGTGACGATGCCAAGGAGAAGTTTGTGCAGGACTTCGTCAAGGTCTGGGCCAAGGTCATGAATCTGGACCGTTTCGACCTGGCCTGATTCAGCCCTGTTCTGTGCCTGAGTGAACGACAGCGCCGCCTCTTCAGGCGGCGTTGTCGTGTGTATTCCTGACGGGACTGGGCCCATGAAAAACATTGATTTGTATTGGATACGGCGGTTCTCGTAGCGTGGCGTTTCCTGCCGTTACGTTCCCTGAATACGGAGATCAAAGTCGTGAACACTGCCCGCGCCCGCCTGTACGTCGATGCCCAATACACCAGCCCCTACGCGATGTCGGCGTTCGTGGTGCTCAAGGAAAAGGGCATCGATTTCGAACTGATGCCGCTGGACCTCGGCGCCCGCGAGCACCATGCCAAGGACTATGCCGACCTGTCCCTGACCCAGCGCGTGCCGACCCTGGTGCAGGGGGATTTTGCCCTGTCCGAATCCAGCGCGATCATCGAGTACCTCGAAGAGGCCTTCCCGCAAACGCCGGTGTTTCCGCAGGACCTCCAACAGCGCGCCCGCGCCCGGCAGATCCAGGCCTGGCTGCGCAGCGACCTGATGCCCATCCGCGCGCAACGCTCCACCGAAGTGGTGTTCTGCGGGC
This sequence comes from Pseudomonas sp. 2, assembly GCF_056627435.1. Taxonomy (NCBI): domain Bacteria; kingdom Pseudomonadati; phylum Pseudomonadota; class Gammaproteobacteria; order Pseudomonadales; family Pseudomonadaceae; genus Pseudomonas; species Pseudomonas sp. 2. The sequence continues at coordinate 391,323 of NZ_JBWXNG010000001.1, read as the reverse complement.
AAACCCGGCCGCCGCTTACCGCCGAGGCGCTGCCTGCCGTGCGCAAGCTGTTCGACGCTGCCAGTGCCTTGCTGGCCGATGGTCGCGAGTACCTGTTCGGCGAGTGGTCGATTGCCGACGTGGATCTGGCGCTGATGCTCAACCGCCTGATCCTCAACGGCGACGAAGTACCGGCTGCGCTGGTGGCGTACGCAAAACGCCAGTGGGAGCGGCCGAGCGTTCAAGCGTGGGTGACCTTGCCCCGTTGAGAGGGACACGCTGACCTCGGTGCGAACCGCTTCTGGCCGAAGGCCGTGGGAGCCGGCTTGCTGGCGAATGCGATGTGTCATTCACCCCTTTGGTGCATGACGTGCGGCATTCGCCAGCAAGCCGGCTCCCACAGTATTGCGGTGTTGCGCAGAATCGTGCCGGGCTCTGTACCTGTGGGAGCCGCCTTGGTGGCGAAGCGATAGTTCGGGCGACTCGAATCACTTGTCTGGCGAACATTGAATCTTCCACAAGGTAATGGTCAGCTCATCTGATCCGTATTTTTCTCGCAAACCTGAATCTGTACTGAAACAGTCATCGCGCCCAAAATCATTCGCACATCAAGGCGATCCGCGAGCACCGCCAACGCCTTGGATGCCAGGTGTTTGCACCTGTACCGCACATCCATCGATCAGAGGTGGCCCCATGGGCAAGATGACGCTTTTTCTGTTGGGATTTCTGGCGCTGACCATTGGTGTCGGCCTGTTGGCGACCATTCCGCCGGGCTGATCGCCACGCCCGATCAGGCGCCGTAAAAGCTCTGGGCCTGGGAGTAGCACTGCTGGGCGATGGCCGAACGCGGTTCGGTGGCGCGCATCACGATGCCGAGCGGGGCGAGAATGCCGGCGTCCGGCAGTTTGATGAACGCCAGATGATCGTCGTTGGCTTCGATGCCGTTGTTCATCGGCATCACCGAGCAACAGAACCCCGAACGAATGGCCTGCAGCAACTGCCAGGTCGAATCGCTTTGCAGCACCGCGCGCGGTTGCAGCCCTCGGCTGTGAAAACTCAGGTCGATGGACTTCCGAAAGTGCATGCCGTCGGTAATCATGCCCAGCGGTAGTTCGGCGGCGGCTTGCCAACTCAATTCTTCGTCTTCGAATTGAAAATGGCGCTTGTCATACAGCAGGCCGACTTGGGTAGAACCCACTTCGAAGAAATCGAAATAATTGCGATCCACCCGGTCCAGATAACAGACACCCAAGTCCAACTGATTGTTGGCCAGCCCTTCAATGATTTCATCGGAACTTGCCGACGATACCGAAAAGGTCAGTTCCGGAAATACCGCTGACAAGTGCTGCATGTAATCGATCGGGTTGAAACTGCTCAGCGGCACCATGCCCAGCCTGAGATTGCCCACCAGTTGCCCACGGCACGCAGCCACTTCGGCAAACAAGCCGTCGTGAGCCGCCAGCAGGGTGCGTGCCCAGGCCAGCACCCGTTCGCCGGTTTCGGTAAAACCTTCGAAGCGCTGCCCGCGGTTGACCAGCACCACATCGAGTTCTTCCTCAAGGTTGCGCAGGCGCATGGACAGCGTGGGCTGGGTGATGTTGCAGCGGGCAGCCGCCTGGCCGAAGTGGCGGGTCTGGTCCAGCGCGATCAAAAATTTGAGCTGTTTGATGTCCATGCAAAGCCTGCGAGCAAGAGATGACCGTATGCCGCGCATGGTTGTTTCGATCCGCTGTGGGGTCAAATCGTTTGTATCGAAGGCGTCATCGACGCGCTCTATGTGTTTCGAACAGGCAACAGTCAACGCCTCGAAATAATAGTTATTCCAATAACATGGATGGGGTATCGAGCGGATTTATCGTCGGTTAAATATCATCGATCAGGACGCTATTAACCCTTTCGTTATCAATATTCATCCTGATGTATAGGTATTTGTAGCTGATAGATCTCGCTTATGGTGTGGTCGTAAATAGCGATTAGACAGCTTTTGCTCACCGCTTTATGGTGTTGTTCATGCCGAACTGATCCGCAGGGATTAAAAAGTTCGTGCAACTTCCGCTGTCGTGACTTTGTTATATAACCGCCCCTGATAGTGGCCGCGTGCGTTGTGCACGTTGCCGCTGTGGAGATCTATTGCCATGAGCCAAGTCAACCGTTACAAGCCCTACAAGGGCGCCGCCGCAGGATGGGGCGCATTGATCGCCGTGACCCGCAACTGGCTCGGCAGCAAGAACGCCTTCAAGAACATCCGCACCATGCTCAAGACCAACCAGAACGGCGGCTTCGACTGCCCGGGTTGCGCCTGGGGCGAGTCGCCGGAAGACGGCATGGTCAAGTTCTGCGAGAACGGCGCCAAGGCGGTGAACTGGGAAGCGACAGGGCGTTCGGTCGATCCGCGATTCTTCGCCACCTATTCGGTGTCGGCGCTGGCCGAGCAGACCGATTACTGGCTCGAATATCAGGGGCGGCTGACTCACCCGATGCGTTATGACGCCGCCAGCGATCATTACGTCGAAACCAGTTGGGACGACGCCTTCGCCCTGATCGCCCAGCATTTGAACAGCCTCGATTCGCCCGATCAGGCCGAGTTCTACACCTCGGGCCGTGCCAGTAACGAAGCGGCGTTCCTGTATCAATTGTTCGTCCGCGCCTTCGGCACCAACAACTTCCCCGATTGCTCGAACATGTGCCACGAAGCCAGCGCGGTCGGGATGTTCGAATCCATCGGCGTGGGCAAGGGCACCGTGGTGTTCCATGACCTGGAAAAGGCCGACGCCATTTTCGTCATCGGCCAGAACCCCGGCACCAACCATCCGCGCATGCTCGAACCGCTGCGCGAGGCGGTCAAACGCGGCGCTCAGGTGGTGGTGTTCAACCCGCTCAAGGAGCGTGGACTTGAGCGTTTCCAGCACCCGCAGCATCCGCTGGAAATGCTCAGCAACGGCTCGGAACCGACCAATACCGCGTATTTCCGTCCGGCACTGGGCGGCGACATGGCGGCCATTCGCGGCATGGCCAAGTTTCTCCTGGAGTGGGAAAAGCACGCACTGGCCACCGGCGGCGAAGCGGTGTTCGACCGCACCTTCATCGCCGAACAGACCTCGGGCCTCGATGAGTACCTGAAGGCGGTGGAGGCCACCCCGTGGCAACAGATCGTCGAGCAGTCGGGCATGTCGCTGAGCGACATCGAAATGGCCGCACGCATGTACAGCAAGGCCGAGCGGGTGATCATGTGCTGGGCCATGGGCCTGACCCAGCACACCCACTCGGTGCCAACGATTCAGGAGGTGATCAACCTGCAACTGCTGCGCGGTAACATGGGCCGCGAAGGCGCGGGCGTGTCGCCGGTGCGCGGCCACAGCAACGTGCAGGGCGACCGCACCATGGGCATCAACGAGGTGCCGCCGACCTGGCTGCTCGACGCGCTGGAAACCCGCTTCGCGTTCAAGGTGCCGCGTGAAGAAGGCCACAACACCGTGACCGCGATCAAGGCCATGGAAGAAGGGCGCTCGAAGGTGTTCATCGGCCTGGGCGGCAACTTCGCCCAGGCCACGCCGGACACCCCGCGCACCCATGCTGCGCTGCGCCGCTGCGAACTGACCGTGCACATTGCCACCAAGCTCAACCGCAGCCATCTGGTCACCGGCAGGGACGCACTGATCCTGCCGTGCCTGGGCCGCACCGACATCGACCTGCAGGCCAGCGGCCCTCAGGGCATCACCGTGGAAGACACCTTCAGCATGGTGCACATCTCCCACGGCCAGTTGCGGCCGCGCTCGAAACTGCTGCGCTCGGAACCGGCGATCATCGCCGGTATCGCCCACGCCACCCTGGGTGACAACCCCATCGACTGGAACTGGGTGATCGAAGACTACAGCCGCATCCGCAACCTGATCGCCGACGTGATCCCCGGCTTCAAGAATTTCAACCAGCGCCTGGAACACCCCGGCGGCTTCCATCTGGGCAACAGCGTCGCCGAGCGCATCTGGAAAACCACCACCGCAAGGCGCGTTTTATCCCAAGCAAACTGCCCGAGCACCTGGTCAACGCCGCGATTCGCAGCCTCAAGCAAAAGCCCGACCTGATTCTGCAGACCATGCGCTCCCACGATCAGTACAACACCACGTTGTACGGCCTGGACGATCGTTATCGCGGGGTTTACGGCCGACGTGACGTGGTGTTCGCCAATGAAGAAGACATTCGCCGCCTGGGCTATGCGCCGGGGGACAAGGTCGACCTGATTTCGCTCTGGGACGACGGTCGCGAGCGGCGGGTGTCGGGCTTCACCCTGATCGCCTACGACATTCCGCAGGGCCAGGCGGCGGCCTATTACCCGGAAACCAACCCGCTGGTGCCGCTGGACAGCTACGGCGACCGCACCTTCACACCGACCTCTAAGTTCATCGCGATCAAGTTCGAGAAGGCGGCCGAAAGCGATCTAATCACCGCATCCGTCGCTTGAGTGTCAGCCGTACCCGGAGCGCCAGACGACGCCCCGGGCACCCTTGATCACGCCTGCAGATACACCACATGGGTGTGGGTGTACTCATACAGGCCGTGCTTGCCGTCGGCGCCGCCAATCCCCGACTTGCGCACCCCGGCGTGGAAGCCCTGCATGGCTTCGAAGTTCTCGCGGTTGATGTAGGTCTCGCCGAAGTCGATCTCGCGCATGGCGTACATGGCCTTGGACAGGTCGCGGGTGTAGAGCGACGAGGTCAGGCCGTATTCGCAATCGTTGGCCAGGGCGATGGCCTGATCCAGGTCGTCGACGATCTGGATCGGCAGCACCGGGCCGAAGATTTCCTTGCGCATGATCTCCATGTCGGCGCTGCAGCCGGCCAGTACCGTCGGCTGATAGTGGAAGCCTTGGCCGAGATCCGCGACGTCACCGCCGGTGATCAGCGATGCGCCTTGGGCCTGAGCCTTCTTGACCTTGGCAGCCACGCTGTCCAGGCCCTTGCGGTTGATCAGCGGGCCCATCTCCACCGTGCTGTCGGCCAGCGGATCGCCGTAGCGGGTGGCGGCCATGGCGGCGCTGATCTTCTCGATGAACTGATCGGCCACCTGACGCTCGACGTAGACCCGTTCGGCGCAGTTGCACACTTGCCCGGTGTTGATGATCCGCGAGTCGCGAATGGCTTTGACCGCCAGCTCCAGGTCGGCATCGGCCAGGACGATGGCCGGGGCCTTGCCGCCCAGTTCCAGATTGAGCTTGGTGATGTTTGGCGCCGCCGCGCTCATGATCCGCGCGCCGGTTTCGACGCTGCCGGTGAAACTGACCATGTCGACCTGCTTGTGCGCCGAGAGCGCCGCACCCACGCGACCGTCGCCGCTGACCACGTTGAACACGCCGGGCGGCAGATCGGTTTCGGCGACCAGACGGGCGAATTCGAAGCAGTTGTTCGGCGTCTCTTCGCTGGGCTTGACCACGATGGTGTTGCCGGTGAGCAGCGCGGGGGCCATCTTGCGCGCGATCAGGAAGAACGGGAAGTTCCACGGCAGGATCCCGGCGACCACACCCAGCGGCTTGCGGAACATGAAGATGTTTTCGCCTGGGCGGTCGCTGGTAATGATTTCGCCTTCGATGCGCCGCGCCCACTCGGCCATGTAGTCCAGATAATCGGCGGTGAAGTTGACCTCGACCTCGGCAAGACCCGAGATCTTGCCCTGTTCCAGGGTGATGGTCCGTGCCAGGTGCGGGACATGTTCGCGCAGCTTGCTGGCGATCTTGCGCAGGTAGCTGGCGCGGTCGTTGGCGGTACGCCGGCCCCATTCGGGTTGCGCCGCGCGGGCAGCGGCCAGGGCGCGGTCGACCTGCTCGGTGTCCGCTGCTGGCACATGGGCCAGCAGCGCGCCGGTGGCCGGGTTGAGGACCTCGAAGTGCTCGCTGCCGGGGACGAACTGGCCGTTGATGTAATTCTGATAGACAGGCACTGAACTCATGGTCGGGCTCCTTCCTTATTAGTAGGTTTTGGATGCACTGCGTTGTTCGGTTTCGCGGTAGCGCGCCAGATTGTTCAGCGCCGCCTGACGCATCAGGCTGATGTCGATGGCCACGGCGATGAACTGGCAACCCCAGCCCTGATAGCGGCGCGCGTCCTCTTCGGCGGGCGCGAGGATGCCGCACACCTTGCCGGCGGCGAGGGTGGCGTCGATGGCGTGGCGGATCTTTTCCTGCACCTCGGGGTGGGACGGATTGCCGATGTGGCCAAGGCCGGTCGACAGGTCGGCCGGGCCGATGAACACCGCGTCCACGCCTTCGATCGCCGCGATTTCAGCGACGTTATCGACGCCGGCGCGGGACTCGACCTGGACGATTAGACACAGCTCCTGATGAGCGCTGTTGATGTAGTCGGGCACGCCGTCCCAGCGGGTCGCGCGGGTCAGGCCGCCGCCCACGCCACGGATGCCGTGGGGCGGATAGCGGGTGGCCTGGACCAGCGCGCGGGCCTGCTCGGCGGTCTCGACCATCGGGATCATCAGGTTCTGCGTGCCGATGTCCAGCAATTGCTTGATCAGCACCGGATCGTGGCCGACGGCGCGCACGATCGGTGCCGTGTCATAGGGCGCGACGGCCTGCAGCTGGGCCAGAATCGACGGCACCGTGTTCGGCGCGTGCTCGCCGTCGATCAGCATCCAGTCATAACCGAAGCTGGCGGTGATCTCGGCGGCGTAGCCGGTGGCGAACCCGGCCCAGATGCCATAGAGCGGTTCGTTTTTGGCCAGTGCGGCCTTGAAGGTGTTGCGCGGCAGTTTCATGAAAGGCTTCCTGTCGAATCGTGCATGGCCGTGGGATCAATGCTGATAGGGGCGATGCAGCTGGCATTCCGGGTTCAGGGTCACGCCAAAGCCTGGCTGGTCCAGGCGCGAGAGGCGCATGCGGCCGTTCTCAGGCACCGGCTCGCCGAGCAATTGCGGGTGGAACATCGGCACCACTTCGTCGGCTTTCGGCGCCATCATCAGAAACTCGGCGAACGGGCTGTTGGTGCGCGTGGCGACGAAGTGATAGCTGTACACCGACGAGCCATGGGGCACGACCAGCGCGTTATGAGCGTCGGCCAGCGCGGAAATCTTGATCAGCTCGGTGATGCCGCCGCACCAGCCGACGTCCGGCTGGATGATGTCGCAACAGCCCATTTCCAGCAGCATGCGAAAACCCCAGCGTGTCGCCTCGTGCTCGCCGGTGGTGACCAGCATCCCCGGTGGAACCGCCTTTTTCAGCGCGGCGTAACCCCAGTAATCGTCGGGGGACAGCGCTTCTTCGATCCACTTCAGGCCGAACTCCTTGGCGCCGTGGGCGAGCCTGGTAGCGTAGTTCAGATCCAGGCTCATCCAGCAATCGAGCATCAGCCAGAAGTCCTTGCCCACCCGCTCGCGCATCACCGCCAGTTCTTCGAGGTTCTTGCGCAGGCCTTCCTCGCCCTCGGCAGGGCCGTGGTGCAGCGGCAGCTTGCCGCCGATGAAGCCCATCTTCTGCGCCAGGTCCGGACGCGCGCCGGTGGCATAGAACTGCAACTCATCGCGCACTGCGCCGCCGAGCAACTGGTGCACCGGCTCCTTGCGCACTTTGCCGAGCAGGTCCCACAGCGCCAGGTCGATGCCGGAGATGGTGTTGATCACCAGGCCCTTGCGCCCGTAGTACTGCGACGAGAAATACATCTGGTCCCAGATGCGCTCGATGTCGGTGACCTTGGCCCCTTCGACGAAACGCGCCAGGTGTTTCTCGACGATGTAGGCGGCAGGTTCGCCGCCGGTGGTCACGGCAAAGCCGACGTTACCTTGGCTGTCCTCGACTTCCACCACCAGCGTGCCCAGCACGTTGATGCCGAAGCTGCGGCGGCTCTGGCGGTACTCGGGGTATTTGCTCATGGGGGTGGCGATGTGATCGTCGATCCAGTGGCCGTCGCCCTGGTCGTGATAGTCGGCGCCACCGCCACGCAGGACATAAGCGCGTACATGTTTGATGGTTGGAGTGGCCATGTTCGATTCCTTGGGGTCAGAGCTGAAATGAAGGCTGCTTGTGCGGGGTGACGCTGCGCGGACGGCGAATGCCCATGACCAGCGCAGCGGCGAGCAACGTGGTGATGGCCAGCAGGTACAAGCCTGCGGCCGGGGATTGAAAACTGCTTTCGGCCCAGTTCTTCAAAATCGGCGCGATAAAGCCGCCCAGGGCGCCGAACGAGTTGATCAGGGCAATCGCCGCTGCTGCTGCGGAGCCGGCGAGGAAACTGCCAGGAAAGGTCCAGAACACCGGCTGCACGGCGATGAAGCCCGAGGCGGCGAAGCACAGTGCGAGGATGCCCAGCAGCGGGCTGGTAAAGGTGACCGACGCGGCGATGCCAAGGCCGGAAACCACCAGAGTGATCGCCGCCACGGCCCGGCGTTGCCCGGTGCGGTCGGCGATGGCCGGGATCTTCCACGCCGCGAGCAACGCACACAGCCAGGGCACGGCGCTGACCAGCCCGACCATAAAGCCGACCTTGGTGCCCATCAGCCCGGCGACCTGGCTGGGCAGGTAGAACACCACTCCGTAGACGCTGGCCTGAATCAGCAGGTAGATCGCGCACAGGTACAACACCGCCGGTTGGCACATGGCCTTGAGCACGCTGCCGTGGGCCTGCTTGTGGCTGTCCTCGGCGTCGAGCACCGCTTGCAGTTGGGTACGTTCATCAACGCTCAGCCACTTGGCGTCGGCGGGGCGGTTGTCCAGATAGAAGTACGCCCACACGCCGACGGCGGAGGCCAGCAGGCCTTCGACCGCGAACAGCCATTGCCAGCCGTGGCTGTCGAGCACGCCGTCCAGTTCCAGCAACAGGCCCGACAACGGACTGCCGAAGATGAACGCCAGCGGTGCGCCGAAGTAGAAGAAGCCCATGGCCTTGCCACGCGCGTCCTGGGGGAACCAGTAGGTGAGGTAGAGGATCACCCCGGGGAAGAAGCCCGCTTCGGCAACACCCAACAGAAAGCGCAGCACATAGAAGGTGGTTTCAGTGTGGGCGAAGACCATCGCCGCCGACACCAGGCCCCAGGTCACCATGATCCGGCACATCCAGAGTTTGGCGCCGACCCGGTGCATGATCAGGTTGCTGGGCACTTCCAGCAGCGCGTAGCCGACGAAGAACACCCCGGCGCCAAAGGCGAAGGCGGCATCGCCGATCCCGGTGTCGGCCTGGAAGGCCTGTTTGGCAAAGCCGACGTTGGCCCGGTCGAGAAACGCCATGATGTACATCAGCAACAGAAACGGCAGCAGCCGCCACGAAACCTTGGCCAGCAAAGACGCAGGAAGAGTGTTCACGTCAGTGTCCTTTTCTTGGAATTGTTTGACTGCGTAGCTCTTTATAGAGACGGATGAGGCGGGCAACGCTTCAACAGGAATCGGCGAACGGGCGGGCGAGCAGCGGGGCGGGACGAGGGGGCAAAAGGGTCATGCGGTGCACCTCAGTGGGTGTGATTTCTTGTTGAACGGACTCTACTGCGTCGCTGTGATGCATGACTAATCGAAATAAGCTTATAGTCGATACCTTCAAGTTATCGATCAGAGGCGCCCCGATGAGCATCGAGCGATCCCCGCAGCACCTGTTCAGCCGCCTGCGCTACAAGCATCTGCAAATGCTCGTGGTGCTGGGCTCGAGCCTGAACCTGCACCGCGCCTCGCTGACCATGAACATGTCGCAGCCGGCGGCCACCCGCATGCTGCAGGAAATCGAAGACATGTTCGGTTGCGAACTGTTCGAGCGCCTGTCCCGCGGCATGCGGCCCACCGCGCTGGGCCGCGAGCTGCTGCGCTTCGCCGAGGCAGCGCTCAGCGGCCTGGACCGCGCCGCCGCGGATCTGGCGGCACGCAAGCAGGGCGGCTATGGCTATCTGTCGATCGGCACCATCATGGGCGCCGCGCCGGACCTGGTGATGAACGCCGTGGCCGAGATCAAGGCCATCCACCCGCAACTGCGCATCCGCATCATGGGCGACACCAGCGACCAGGTCATTCAACTGCTGGAACAGGGCCGGGTGGACATCGCCGTGACCCGCCGCAGCCCGGCCAACGACCGCGAGCAGTACGAATTCGAACCGCTGGGCAACGAGCGGCTGATCGCCGTGGTGCACAGCGGCCACCCGCTGGCCAGCCGGCGCAAGCTGGAGTGGGAAGAACTGGTGCGCGACTGGCCGTGGATCTTGCAGCCGGAAACCAGCCCGGCGCGCATCGCTATTGAACACGCCCTGGAACGGCTGGAACTGCCGATGCCAGCCGACATCATCGAATGCAGCTCGGTGTACTCGATGCAGCAACTGGTGCAACTGACCGACGCGCTGATGGTGCTCTCCGAATCGGCCATGCGCGACTACCTGAAAATGGGCCTGGTCAAGGCCCTGCCCGTGACCCTCGACGCACAGATGGCGCCGTTCGGCTTGCTGCGGCGTCGGCATGAGTCGGTGAGTCGGGAGTTGGCGCAGTTTATTGAGTTGTTGCGCAGGCGGGCGCAGGAGGGGTGTGATCGATCGCTGATACCTTGCGGGTATCAGTTAAAAACAAAAATCGATTAGTCACGCATAGCAACCCGCCTTAGAGTCTGTCGCCAATAACAACAAACATGGACGGACTCGGGTATGACGGCAGACCTGCACACAGGCGCTCTCTATAAAGGCGATATTGTCGACAGCCACATCCATCTGTTCGATGCCGGCCGCGCCGAGGGCATACCCTGGCCTGAGAAGGGCCATCCGTTGCACGGCGTGGCCTTGCCCGACACCTATTGGTGCGTGGCGGAAAATCATCCGATTGTCAGCGCCATCGTGGTGGAGGCCAGCCCCTGGCGGCAGGACAACTTCTGGTTGCTGGAACGGCTGCGCAACAGTCCTCGCATGGCCGGTTTCATCGGCAATCTTTGCCCCTTCGATGAACACTTCGACCAGGATCTGACCCGGCTGGAATCCGAGCCGCTGTTTCTGGGGCTGCGCTACGGCAATCTGTGGGACCGCAATCTGCGCGAGGATCTGTCTCGACCGGCGTTCATCGCTGCCATGAAGCGCCTTGCCGCCTCGGGCCGGACGCTGGACAGTGCCAATCCCGACCCCGAGCTGATCGAGGGCTTGCTGCGCCTGAGCGATGCGGTGCCTACGCTGCGCATCGTGGTCGACCACCTGCCCAACGCTCAGGTGCCCGATGGGCGAATGGTCGAATTTCAGCAGGATGTGTTCAGCCTGGCCGAACGACCCAATGTCTTCGCCAAACTGGCGGAAATCCCGCAACACAACGGCGCAGGTCAGATGATCGGCGACCCTGCGTATTACCGTGATCGGCTGGCGTATCTGTGGGAGGCCTTCGGCGAGGACCGCTGCTTCTTTGGCAGCGACTGGCCCAACAGCAACAGCATCGCCGATTTCGACACCACGCTGGATCTCGTACGCCGCTGCGTGGCGGACAGATCGCTGGCCGTGCAGGAGAAGTTCTTCCTGAAAAACGTCGGCCACGCCTACACCTTGCCCGCTGCAACGGGAGGCGCGTGATGCCGATCCGAGCCTTTCGCATGTCACTCAATCCTGGCCAGGCCGAAGAGTATCGCCAGCGCCATGAGCAAATCTGGCCGGAGCTGGTCGATGCCTTGCGCAGCGCAGGCGTGTCGGATTACCGGATCTTTCTCGACCCCCAGTCCTTCGCGCTGTTCGCGGTCATGACTCACGACGACGTGCATCAGCTGGACCAGCTGCACACCCTTGAGGTGATGCAGCGCTGGTGGCAATACATGCAGCCGATCATGCACAGCCATCCGGACGCTTCACCGGTCACCGTGGATCTGCAGCCAGTTTTCAGCCTCGCTCGAGACTGAAGACCGGCTGCGGCAAATACGTCAATCAATAACAACAAAAGGACGCGAACGTGGAAATCATCCTCCTGGGTGTGGTGCTGCATTTCATCGGAGGCTCGGCCTCGGGCAGTTTTTACATCCCCTACAAGAAGGTTCGAGGCTGGGCCTGGGAAAGCTACTGGATCACCGGGGGCCTGGCGTCGTGGCTGATCGTGCCGCTGATTGCCGCGCAACTGACGGTGCCGGGTTTTATCGACATTCTGCGTCAGGCCGATGGCGTGACCCTGTTCTGGACCTACGTGTTCGGCGTGTTGTGGGGCATCGGCGGGCTGACCTTCGGCCTGACGATGCGCTATCTGGGGTTGTCGCTCGGGATGTCGCTGGTCATGGGCCTGACCTCGGCATTGGGCGCGCTGATGCCGGCGCTGTATCGCGACCTGTTCACCGACGCCAGGGCCGGTACCCTGAGCGAGATGGTCACCAGCGCCAGCGGCAACTGGGTGCTGTGGGGCGTGGCGGTCTCGCTGGTGGGTATCGCGCTGTGCGGCCGGGCCGGGATGCTCAAGGAGCGTGAAGTCAGTGCTGAAACCAAGTTCGCAAGCATCAGTGAATTCTCCCTGAGCAAGGGCGCGCTGGTGGCAGTCATTTCCGGGGTGCTGAGCGCCTGTTTCAGCTACGGCATCAGCGCCGGGCGCCCTTTGGCCGAGGCCGCGGTGCAGCATGGCGCCAACAGCCTGTTCCAGAACAACGTGACGTTCATGGTGATCATGTGGGGCGGCCTGACCACCAACGCCCTCTGGTGCCTGTGGCTCAACAAGCGCAACCGTAGCTTCGGCGACTACACCAACACCCAGACTCCGCTGCTGCGCAACTACCTGCTGGTGGCCTGCGCCGGGACGCTCTGGTTCCTGCAGTTCTTCTTCTACGGCATGGGCGAGAGCCGCCTGAACAACGATGCCAGTTCCTGGGTGCTGCACATGTCTTTCATCATCATCGTGTCCAACTGCTGGGGCCTGTATTTCCGAGAGTGGCAGGGCACCAGCACCTCAAACAGAACCGTGCTGGTATCGGGCATCGTGGTGATTCTGGGAGCCATCGGCATGGTCGGCTATGGCAATTATCTGAGCTGAATCCGTCGCGGATTCAGCGTTTGATCGATCAAGGAGATTTCTATGTTACTGGCAGACAAAACCGTCATCATCACCGGCGCCTCCCGCGGAATCGGCCGCGCGGCGGCCGCTGAGTGTGCACGGCAGGGCGCGCGCGTGGTCATCGGCCACAGTGGAAGCGAGCAGGGCACAGAGGCTGCGCGCAGCCTGGTCGAGGAGATAGAAGCCTTCGGCGGCAAAGCGGTGGAAGTGGGCAGCGATGCGGCAGACCCGGACACCGGCGAGCGTCTGGTGGCCGGGGCGCTGGAGGCGTTCGGCAGTGTCGATGTGTTCGTCAACAATGCGGGCATCTGCCCGTTCCATTCTTTCCTCGACATGCCGCGCGAGGTTTACCTCAAGACTGTCAACACCAACCTCAACGGTGCTTACTTCGCCGTGCAGGCGGCTGCCAACCAGATGAAGAAGCAAGGCCGGGGCGGGGCGATCATTGCCGTGAGTTCGATCAGTGCGCTGGTCGGCGGCGGCATGCAGACCCACTACACGCCAACCAAGGCCGGCCTGCACTCGCTGATGCAGTCCTGCGCCATTGCGCTTGGGCCTTACGGCATTCGTTGCAATTCGGTATTGCCCGGTACCATCGCCACTGACATCAACAAGGACGATCTGGCCGACCAGGAAAAACTCGCCTACATGACGTCACGCACGCCGCTGGGACGCCTGGGAGAACCCCAGGACGTGGCAGGCCCGATTGTCTTTCTCGCCTCGGACATGGCCCGCTATGTAACGGGGGCTTCATTGCTGGTCGACGGTGGGCTGTTCGTGAACTTGCAGTAGTTCGGCGTCGTGCGTCGTGATGGCAAAGAGCGCAGCTTTTTGCCACCCGACGCAGCGGGCACAGAGTGGATTGCGGGTTTTAATAAGAACTATTACTATTCGCGCCTTTCTCTCCCCCAACATCCCATCCCATGTCCCTCAAGCTGCCACGAAGCAAAGGCTTTCTTGATCACTACGAAGAGCTCGTGGGCACCTGGACGCGTCGTTTGAAGAACCGTCAGCAGGCCGAAGACCTGACCCATGATGCGTTCGTGCGGGTCCTTGAATCGGGTGGGGCCAGTGTCGAGCAGCCGCGGGCGTATTTGCACCAGACTGCGCGCAACATCGCGGTCGACACCTGGCGCCGGGAAGATCGGCGTTTTGAGCTTGAAAACCAGTCCATCGACAGTTCAGCCGGCCACGAAGGTGACCCGGAGGCGTTCATGCATGCCGTTCAGTTGGCGGATTCGGTCGAGCGGGCGCTGGCCGAGCTGCCGCTCAATTGCCGCAAGGTGTTCATCTGGCAGAAGCTCGAAGGGCTCACGCAGCTGGAAATCGCCGAACGCCTGGGGTTGAGCAAGAACATGGTGGAAAAGTATATGATCCGCACACTTCGCCATTTGCGTGACCGGCTGGACGCCTCGGGCAAATGAAGCCGTGTCATCGGGTACAGGCCCGCCCTTTATCAGCTCAGGAAATTCCATGACGACGGACCGTGAATGCCCGTGCGGCACCGATACCGTACGCGATCAGGCAGCCTTCTGGTTCGCCCGCTCGCGCGACGGCGTCCTGAGCGCGGAAGAACAGGCCGGCTTTGAAGCCTGGCTGGCCGAGCACGACCAGCACGCCCATGAGTTTCGCCTGCTGCAGAACCTCTGGGGCGCTGCCGACCTGCTGCCCCGCGCGCGCCTCGAAGCGCTGTGCGAAGCCGATGCGCCGACGCCGTTGCATCCCCCGAAAGCCTCGACCCGCCGCGGCTTTGTCCGTTACGCGGTGGCGGCCAGCCTGGTGGCGATGGTGGGGGCAGGCGCGCTGTACTTCGGCATGAACAGCCAGCCTGACTACAGCGCCGAATTCGCCACCGTGCTGGGCGAGCGGCGTCAGGTGGCATTACCCGATGGTTCGGTGCTGGACCTCAACGGTCGCACGCGCCTGAAGGTACATTTCTACAGCGCCAGCCGCCAGATCGAGCTGGTCGAAGGCGAGGCGATGTTCAGCGTCGAGCACGACACCTCGCGGCCGTTCGTGGTGCAGACCGGCCACGGTTCGGTGACGGTCACCGGCACGCGCTTCGATGTGCGCAGCGATCCGGCGCTGACCCGGGTCGCGGTGGAGTCCGGTACGGTCAAGGTCAAGGGCCGCGCCGATGAGCAGGGCAATCAGGTCACCCTGACGGCGGGCCTGGGCTCGAACATCGACGCCAACGGCAAGGTGACCCCGGCGCTGGCGGTCAACACCGCAGCGATCACCGCCTGGCGCGGCGGCAAGCTGGTGTTCAACGACGCGGCGCTCAAGGATGTGGTGCAGGACGTCTCGCGCTACCGGGAGAAACCGCTGCGGGTGGCCCAGGGCAAAACCGAAAACCTGCGCCTGACCAGCGTGTTCAAATCCGACGACACCGACGCTCTATTACGGGCTTTGCCGAGCATCCTGCCGGTGGCGGTGCGGACGCTTGCCGATGGCAGTCAGGAAATTTTTTCAAAATAGATTCAGGTTTTTTTCGCGTCCTTCGTCTTCTTGTCCAACTGCGATTGCTTAGCATTCAAAAAAACGCAGGCGTGCCCCGCATTTCGGACTTCAGGACAAGAAACGACGTGAAAAACAATAGACTCAACGCGCTTCAACTGGCGGTCAGCCGCTCGCTGCCATCAGCTCCATCGGTGCAATCCTCGCGCTGGCTGCCCTGGGTGCTGGCGATTGCCGTCGGCACCGGCGCCAGCAACAGCTTCGCCGAAGGCGCGCCGACCGCCATTCACATTCAGGCCCAGGCGCTGGGCGCTGCGTTGAGTCAACTGGGTCAGCAGACCTCCCTGCAATTGTTCTTCAGCCCTGATCTGGTCGCTGGCAAGCAGGCGCCAGCGGTCGATGGCAACCTGTCGCCCGAGCAGGCGCTGCGTTCGCTGCTCCAGGGCAGCGGCCTGGACTACGAAATGTCCGCCGACACCGTGGTGCTCAAGCCGGCGGGCACTAGCGCTTCGGCCACCCCCGGCAGCATGGAAATCGCGCCCATGGAAGTGAAAGTGGTGGGCGACTGGCTGGGCGATGCCGACCAGGCCGTGGTGCAGAACCACCCCGGCGCACGCACCGTGGTGCGGCGTCAGGCCATGGTCGAGCAGGGCGCGCAGAACGTCGGTGACGTGCTGCGGCGGATCCCCGGCGTGCAGGTGCAGGAATCCAACGGCACCGGTGGCAGCGATATCTCCCTGAACGTCGGCGTACGCGGTCTGACGTCGCGCCTGTCGCCACGCTCCACCGTGTTGATCGACGGCGTACCGGCGGCGTTCGCGCCTTATGGCCAGCCGCAGTTGTCCATGGCGCCGATTTCCTCGGGCAACCTGGACAGCATCGACGTGGTGCGCGGCGCGGGCTCCGTGCGTTACGGGCCGCAGAACGTGGGCGGGGTGATCAACTTCGTGACCCGGGCGATTCCGGAAAAACTCAGCGGCGATCTGTCCAGCACCATCGAAACCAGCCGTCACGGCGGCTACAAGAACATGGAAACCCTGTTCCTCGGTGGCACCGCCGACAACGGCCTGGGCGCCGCCTTGCTGTATTCGACGGTCAATGGCTCAGGCTACCGTTCGAGCAACAATGACAACGACATCAACGACGTCATGCTCAAGACCCACTGGGCGCTGACCGAGGAAGACGACCTGTCGGTCAACTTCCACTACTACGACGCCACCGCCGACATGCCCGGCGGCCTGACCCAGAAGCAGTTCGACGCCAACCCGTACCAGTCCGACCGCGACTACGACAACTTCACCGGCCGGCGCAAGGACGTGTCGATCAAGTACAAGCGCCAGATCGACGACTCGACCCAGGCCGAAGTGCTGACCTACTACACCGACAGCTTTCGCGGCAGCAACATCGCCGCTCGCGATCAGAAGACTCTGGGCTCGTTCCCGCGCAGCTACCACACCTTTGGCATCGAGCCGCGGGTGTCCCACGTGCTGGACCTGGGGCCGACCACTCAGGAAGTCAGCGTCGGCGCGCGTTACCTGAAAGAAGCCATGCACGAACAGGCCTCGCGCCTGGGCCTGGTCAACAACACGCCGGTGGCGATTCCGGGCTCAGACGGGCACGTCTATCAGGACCGCACCGGCGGCACCGAGGCCACCGCGTTCTATATCGACGACAAGATCGACGTGGGCAAGTGGACCATCACCCCGGGCATCCGCTTCGAGCGCATCAGCACCGACTGGCACGAGCGCCCGGTGCTGGGCACCAACGGCGTGCGGGTGCAGGAGAAGGACCGCAGCGTCAACAACAACGAGCCGCTGCCGGCGCTGAGCGTGATGTATCACCTCTCGGATGAGTGGAAGTTGTTCGCCAACTACGAGACCTCGTTCGGCAGCCTGCAGTACTTTCAGGTGGCCCAGGGCGGCATCGGCAACGACACCGCCAACGGCCTGCAACCGGAAAAGGCCAAGACCTACGAGCTGGGTACGCGCTATGACAACGGCACCTGGGGCGGCGAGCTGACGGCGTTCTACATCGACTTCGACGACGAACTGCAATACATCAGCAACGACGTGGGCTGGACCAATCTGGGCGCGACCAAGCACCAGGGCATCGAGGCCTCGGCGCACTATGACCTCAGCGCGCTGGACGCACGCCTGCAAGGCCTGACCGCCAACGCCGGTTTCACCTACACCCGCGCCACCTACGAAGGCGACATCCCGGGCTTCAAGGGCCGCGATCTGCCGTTCTATTCCCGCCAGGTGGCGACGGTCGGCCTGCGTTATGAAGTGGACCGCTGGACCTACAACATCGACGGCTACGCCCAGTCCAAACAGCGCGCACCGGGCACCGGCACCAATGCCGACGGCAGCTTCAACGGCAACTACATCACCGAGCCGTCCGCCGATGGCCAGTACGGCAACATCCCCGGTTATGTGACCTGGAACCTGCGTGGCGCCTATGACTTCGGCAAAACCCTGTCCAACCTGAAACTGGGCGCGGGGGTGAAGAACGTCTTCGACCACCAGTATTTCACCCGCTCCAGCGACAACAACTCGGGCATCTACCTGGGCCAGCCGCGGACGTTCTTCGTGCAGGCTAGCGTGGGGTTCTGATTCAGCACTGCATTGCGTGAGCAAGAGCGCCTACGGGCGCTCTTTTTCGTTAATCCGGAAAACTGAACTGGAAACTCACCGCCCGGTGATCCGAAGGTCCCGCCGGCAGCACTGTCCCGGTCGAGGGCTGGGTACCGTTGACCACGGCATAATCGAGCACGCTGAGCGGCGCAGTACTGGGGTGGGTTTCGGAAGCGGGTAACGCCAGTTCCGCGATGTCGGGCGGAGAGATCCAGTTCCCTCGGTGCAGGGCGACATTGTCTGGAACGGGACGTGGATCCCTGTTGAAATCTCCCAGCAGGATGAAGCGCGAGGGCGTGTGCCAGCTGACTTCACGCAGCATGCGCGGGGCATTGACGCCGCCACCGGAGATTGAGTGAAAACTGTAGACGGTGATGAGTTCCTGTGAAGTCGATCGAAACCTGAGTTGCACGCCCAGCGCCGGGCGATTGAACCGGCCGCTCTCACTGTTCGGCAGGCCGTCGGAAATCAACACGGGACGCACGATGTCCAGTCCGCTGGCCTCCGAAACGACGATGGCCAGATTGACCCGCAAGCGTTGAACATCGATGAAGAAGATCTGATACCGCTCCGGGCGCGAATCCGTTCCGGCGTTCCAGCGGTAATGCTCTATCTGGAAGGGCGTTCCAAACTGGTCCAGAACCGCGATGTGGTGCACGAGCTCTGCGGAGCTGGGCATGACCCCCACTTCCTGCAAGGCCACCACGGCGTTGGCGCGAGCCAGTTGCAGGACAAATGTACGCCATTTGGCGTCGGTCGCCTCCGATACGCCCTGCATGTTCCAGGTCGCGACCTGGACTGAGTGGCCGTCCGCCAAGGGCACCCTGCCAAGCTCGATCAGCGCGTCCTGGGCGTCATCGCGAATCAGTGCGTGGTAGTAATCACGGATTCCCCCTTGCAGACGAATCCGCGCGAGCCACGGGCCGTGCGCCGCGCCGACGATGATCTGCAACAGTCTCAGCGCATCGCCATGGTCGAGGGTTTGAGGACCCTCTGGCGCCCGTAGGCCGTTCATGATCAGGGCGTGGTGCAGGTGATAGAAGCTCAGCAGCAATGGGTAGCTGTCCCGGGGATGCACGGCGGTGATGCGAGCGATGATGCGCGGATCGTTGTACAAGCGGCGAAACGTTGATGTGAGTATCAGCGCGTAGTTGCCTTGCGCGCGTTCGTTGGTGCTGCGGATGTGATGGGTCGACAGGTAATACACCAGCCAGGTGGCCGTGTGCCGCGCGTTGTCGGGGTGGGTTTGCAGGAGGTCGAAGATGTCCGTCACGATGACTTCCAGTTGTGTTTCGAAGTCGGTCATGGTGGCGGAGGGCAGCAACTGCATCAGGGTGTAGTTGTGAAGGGTGTTGTCAACCGGCATGGGCGAGGCTCTCCATCAGGAAGCAGAAGGCGTGGCGGGTTCAACGTAGCCGGGAAAAACCGCGACCAGTGCGCCGTCCTGGACGGCCACCCCGGGGCTCCCCCACCCGCATTGCACGCCGCTGCTGGAGATGAGCGGGCTGATGGCGTTGCCGTCGTAGGTGTATTGATCCAGCCCATGGTTCCTGCCGATGAAGACCAGTTTGAGCAGTCCGTTGTGTACCGCAAGGCCTGGGGAGTGGCCATACATTTTTTCTACCAGCAGGACGCTCCTCGTCCAGTTTTCGCCATCGCTTTTGAGCAGATAGACCTTCTTGTCGTCGCGATCTTCATAAATCAGGTGAATCAGGTTTTGATAGGTGGTTGCGACAGGACTCAGGTAGGTATACGCGTTGTTGGCGTTGTATCGCTTGATGGTCTGCCACGCGCTCCAGGTGATCAGATTGGTGGTCGTTCGGTAGAAGATGCTTGAGTAGTCAGGACGCTTGTAGAACATATGCAGCACGCCATTGAGGACTGCGAACGCCGGGGTCTGTGACAGCCCGCCTCGCAGCTCTGACGTCTGGGTGAAGGTCTGTGTCTGTTCGTCGAACCTGCACACCGCGAGGAGGTTGGGTGTCTTTCTGTATGCGATGACCAGGTGGTCTTTGAAAGACGCAAGTCCGGGTATCTCGGTGCTGACCAGGCCTGTGAGTGGCGTGCCGACGTTCCAGTGCGATGAAGAGGGCTGCCTGCGGCTCATCCTCACTTCAGTGCCGCTGAGGTAGACGCAATACAGAACGTTTTTGTGCAGTACCATGCGGCAGCTTTCCGAGGAGGCCTCGTCGAGCAGGGTTGAACCGGTGAGGATGCCGTGCCGGTTCTGTGTGTAATTCAAGTTCATGTTCGTGAGTTTCCTGAAGAAGGGAAGCCTCACGTAATCGTGCTGCGGCAGAGCTTTCTATCGGACCCCAGCCCTCTTGAAGGTGGGAAAGGGCGACTGGTAAAGGAGGATGCAGGACAAGAAAAGCGCCGAACGGATAGGCTCAAGCCTTGACGACAATTTGTAACGGGACAATACTTCGCCCAGATTCATATAGATGACTATATAAATACAACAGCGAAGCGCCTCCCATGAATAGACTGTCCAGTGATGTCCGCCTGCCGCTCTACCAACGTCTGCGCGACCAGTTGGCCGAGCAGATCGCCAATAACCGCTGGCGTCCGGGGGAAGCGATTCCTACCGAAGCCGCCTTGTCCAGTGAGTACTGCCTGTCCACCGGTACGGTGCGCAAGGCCATCGACATGCTGGTGGCCGAAAACATTCTCGAGCGTCAGCAGGGGCGGGGCACGTTCATTCGGCGTCCGCAGTTCCAGTCTTCGCTGTTCCGTTTCTTCCGTTTCCAGAGCGTGTCCGGCGAGCGTCAGGTTCCGGAAAGCCGCATTCTCTCCATCGACCCTGTCACTGCGCCGTCCGCGGTATCTCAGGCCCTGGGCCTGCCGCTGGAAGCCCCGGTGATCCGCATGATCCGTCTGCGTCTGCTGGACGCCCAGCCGGTGCTGGCCGAAGAGATCTGGTTGCCGCAAGTGCAGTTCCAGACCCTGCTGGAAACCGACCTGAGCAAACAGGGCCCGCTGTTGTACCCCATTTACGAAGAGTTGTGTGGCCAGGTGGTCGCCTATGCCGAAGAAACCCTCACCGCCGAGGCAATCAATGACGTGCATGCGCGCCTGCTGCAGGTGCCTGCGGGCAGCCCCGTGGTGGTGATCGAGCGTCTGGCGCGCAACTACGCAGGGCAACCCCTGGAATGGCGCCGCTCGCGCGGGCATGCCAGCCATTTCCGTTACAGCGTCGATATTCGTTAGGGTCCAGACGCTGCACGTGGACATGCCGCAGGCGTGTGGGAGTGAGCTTGCTCACGAACTCATGGGCCCGGCCACTGCGTATGGAGCGTCTGCATCTCTTCGTGAGCAAGCTCACTCCCACAGGGGGTCGTGATCTCGCTCAAATCAATATCAGGCCTGTCACATGAGAACAGGCTCAACAACAACTGCCGCATCACACGCAATAAGGACAAGAAATCATGTTCAACTGGTATCGCCAAGTCACTCCTCGGGAGCGCAAAACGTTCTGGGCCTGTTTCGGCGGATGGTCGCTGGATGCCCTTGAAGTCCAGATGTTCGGCCTGGCGATTCCGGCGCTGATCGCAGCCTTCGCCCTGAGCAAGGGCGACGCGGGCCTGATCAGCGGCGTGACCCTGGTCACCTCGGCATTGGGCGGCTGGGTCGGCGGCACGCTGTCGGACCGTTACGGCCGGGTGCGCACCCTGCAGTGGATGATCCTCTGGTTCTCGTTCTTCACCTTCCTGTCGGCGTTCGTCACCGGCTTCAGCTCGCTGCTGGTGGTCAAGGCCCTGCAAGGCTTCGGCATCGGCGGCGAGTGGGCGGCCGGCGCGGTGCTGATGGCCGAGACCATCAACCCCAAATACCGCGGCAAGGTCATGGGCACCGTGCAGAGCGCCTGGGCCGTGGGCTGGGGCCTGGCGGTGGGCGTGTTCACCCTGATCTACTCGCTGGTGCCGGCCGATATCGCCTGGCGCGTGATGTTCCTGGTCGGCCTGCTGCCGTCGCTGCTGATCATCTGGGTGCGTCGCAACGTCGAGGAGCCGGACAGCTTCCAGCGCCTGCAAAAGAACAACGCTATCCCGCAGAGTTTCTTCAAATCCCTGGCCGGCATCTTCCGTCCTGAACTGCTGCGCGTAACCCTGCTCGGCGGCCTGCTGGGCCTGGGCGCACACGGCGGTTATCACGCGGTCATGACCTGGCTGCCGACCTTCCTGAAAACCGAGCGCAACCTGTCGGTACTCAACTCCGGCGGCTACCTGGCGGTGATCATTTTCGCCTTCTGGTGTGGCTGCGTGGCCAGCGGTTTCATGATCGACCGCATCGGCCGTCGCATGAACATCGTGCTGTTCGCCCTGTGCTGCGTGATCACCGTGCAGTGCTATGTGTTCTTGCCGCTGACCAACACCCAGATGCTGTTCCTGGGCTTCCCGCTGGGCTTCTTCGCCGCGGGTATCCCGGCGAGCCTGGGTGCGCTGTTCAACGAGCTGTACCCGGCTGACGTGCGCGGTGCGGGCGTGGGCTTCTGCTACAACTTCGGCCGCGTTTTGTCCTCGGTGTTCCCGTTCCTGGTCGGCCACATGAGCGAGTCGATGTCGCTGGGTTCGGCCATCGGCATCGACGCCGGTATCGCGTATGGCGTAGCCGTGCTGGCCGCGTTGTGCCTGCCGGAAACCCGTGGCCGCAGCCTGGAAAACAGCGCCGCTGCCGCTCAAGGTTCTGCCGGGCACAACGAAACCGCCAGCGCCTGATGTGCTACCTGTGCGGCGGCCGGCTGAACCGGGCGCCGCACGTTCTTCGATAGATGAGACCCATGTCCGATACCTTTCCCGCGTCGATTCTTGGCATCGACGGCCACGCACACGTATTCAGCAGGGAGCTGGATCTGACCTCGGCACGACGCTATTCGCCCGACTACGACGCCACCCTGGCGCAGTATCAGCACAACCTGCAGGGCCACGGCCTGAGCCATGGGGTGCTGGTGCAGCCGAGCTTTCTGGGCACCGACAACAGCTACCTGCTGAACGCGCTCAAGCAGGCGCCAACGCAGCTGCGCGGGGTGGTCGTGGTGGATCGCGACATCAGCCGCGCCGAGCTGGATGCGATGGACCGTCTGGGCGTGGTCGGCATTCGTCTGAACCTGATGGGCAAGGCGCTGCCGGATTTTTCCGAGCCTGAGTGGAAGGGGCTGTTCGGGCACATCGCCGAACTGGACTGGCACGTGGAACTGCATCGCCATGTGGCGGACATTCCTGAGCTGATTCGCGGCCTGATGCCGTTTGGCGTCAAGGTGGTGATCGATCACTTTGGCCGTCCTGACGCGCGCCTTGGCCTGGAGCAACCCGGCTTTCGCGAGATGCTCGAACTGGGCCTGAGCGGTCAGGTGTGGATGAAGGTCTCGGGTATCTATCGGCTGGAGGGCAGCGAGCAGGAGAACCTCGACTTCGCCCGCGCCGCGTTCCCGTCGCTGGAGCAGAGCTTCGGCGCCCAGCGCATGGTCTGGGGCAGTGACTGGCCGCACACCCAGCACGAAGGCCGTGTCTCGTACGGGACCGTGGTCGAGCAATTGCAGGCGCTGGGTTGCTCGGCGCAAGCGATGCGCTCGCTGTTGATCGAAGCGCCGCAGGTGTTGTTCGATTTTGCGGTGGTCGAGGCCTAGGAGCGCATTTTCCGATAGCCATGTCTGCTTCGGCCGAAGGCGTGGGAGCCGGCTTGCTGGCGAATGCGTCAGATCAGACGCTGCAACGTTGAATGACCAATTGCATTCGCCAGCAAGCCGGCTCCCACAGGTTTGTGCTCGCAAGCTCGCGCTATAAATTGCTTTTCCAGCCACCTCCCAGCGCCACCATCAATCCCACACTGGCCTGCAACCGGCTGGTGTCGATTTCCTGCAAGCGCCGCTGCGCCTGTAGCGCGGTGGTCTGGGCGGTGACCACGTCCAGGTAATTCACGGCGCCAGCCTCGTAGCTGCTGGTGGCCATGCGTTCGGCGTTTGTCGCGGCGTCGACGGCGGCCTGCTGGTCGGCGGATTCGCGTTGCAGATCGCGCAATTGCCCCAGATTGTCTTCCACCTCGCGCACGGCCTTGAGCACCTGGCTGTGGTAGTGCGCGGCGGCCTCTTCGAATTCCGCGTGGGCTGCGCGTTCATCGGCGCTGCGTTTGCCGCCATCGAAAATCGGCAGGTTGACCAGCGGCCCCAGCGCCCAGAAGCGATTGGCCGCGGCCAGCAAGTTACCGTTGCCCTGAGTCTGGCCGCCGAGCAGGCCGGTCAGGCTGAAGTCCGGGTACCACGCGGCTTTGGCTACGCCAATGTTGGCGTTGGCGGCGAACACCCGACGTTCGGCGGCGGCGATGTCAGGGCGCTGTTGCAGCAGGGAGCCGGGCAGCGCTTGCGGGATCTCCGGCTGCTTGAGGGCCGTGCTGTCGTGGATCAGCGTCAGTTGGCTCGGCAACACGCCGACCAGTTCGGCAATGGCGTGCTGATTGAGATCGCTCTGGGCCTGCACATCGTCCAGTTGCGCCTGGGCTTCGGCCAGTTGGCTCTGGGCGCGGGTCAGGTCCAGTTCCGAGGCGATCTTGCCCTCGTAACGGTCGCGGGTCAGCTTCAGCGCCTGGCTGTAGTCATCCAGCGAGGTGCGCAGAATCCGGCTTTGCGCATCCAGCCCCCGCGCCTGCACATACAGGGTCGCCAGTTGTTTTTGCAGGCTCAGGCGCGCCACGGCCAAGTCATCCGCCGAGGCCTGGGCCTGGGCGTCACCGGCGGCCACCTGATTGCGAATGCGGCCCCAGAGGTCCGGGTCGAAGTTCAGGCTGAACCCGGCGGTGTCGCTGTTGTACACCGAAGGCTGATTGCTGCCGCGTAAGGGCTTGCGGTCCGACTGGCGCTGACGCAGCGGCGCGACGCCGGCGTTGACCTGCGGGAACAGCCCCGAGTGCAACTGGCTGGCGTAGGCGAGCGACGCATCGTAGTGCGCCAGTGCTGCTGCCAGGTCCGGGTTGGCCGTGAGCAATTGCTGTTGCAGGTCATCGAGTTGCCGGTCGCCAAACAGCTGCCACCACTGGGCATTCAGGCGGTCGGCGGGTTGTGCGGGGTGCCAGGGGCCGGCCGATTCCTGGTAATGCTCAGGCAGCGCCACGCTGGGGGCGTGATAGACCGGCGCCAGCGAACAGCCTTGCAGCGTCATGGCGATGACCAGAGCCAAGCCTTCAAGCCTTGGGCGCATGCTCACCTCCTGCGTCTGCCAGTTGCACCGGGTCGTTCTCGCGCAGCGCGTCAGGTGGGTTGTCGACCACTTTGTCTGCCGCCTGCAGGCCCTGATCGATCACCAGCCGGTCGCCCAGGTCCATGGCGATATGAATGTTGCGCAGGTGCACGTGGCCGGCGTTGTCCAGTGTCGCCACCTGGGTGCCCTTGGCGCGGAAGATCAGCGCACTGGCCGGAATGCTCACGCCATGGCTGCCCGCTGTAACGGGCAGCGTGGTGTCGGCGTAATCACCGGGCAGCAAGGCGCCATTGGGGTTGTCCGCCACGAACTGCGCGAGCAGGGTGCCGGAGCGCGGATCGACCGCCGTGGAGTCGCCCATCAAAGTGGCCGTGAAGGTCTGCCCGGGATGTTCCGGAACGCTCAGTTTCACCTGCATGCCGGGCGTGATCACGCTGGCGTAGTTCTGCGGGATCGGCACGTACAAGCGCAGGCGATGGGTGTCGGCCATGCTGAACAGCGCAGTACCGCCGCCATCGTCGGCCTTGATCAACTGGCCGATGTCGGTGTTGCGCGCGGTGACGGTGCCGCTGAACGGCGCGCGAATGGTCTTGTACGCGGTCAGGTCGGTCAGGCGTTGGTAATCGGCGTTGGCGGCTTGCAGGTCAGCCTTGGCCGCCGTCGCCGCCGAGACTTTCTCGTCCACTTCCTGTTGCGACACCGAGTGGGTCGCCAACAGGTGCTGCCAGCGTTCGGCGGTGGTCTGGGCGATACGCGTGGTGGCCTGCTGCTGCGCCAGATGGGCGCGGGTCTGGGCCAGTTGCTCATCGAGTTCCGGACTGTCGATCTGCGCCAATACCTGCCCGGCCTGGACCTGGGCGCCGATGTCCGCGCTCCAGCTTTTCAGATATCCGCTGACCCGGGCGTTGATCGAGGCCTTGCTCCAGGCCTCCAGCCGGGCGGGCAGTTGCAGGGTGTCGCCCTGGGCGTTCTGCGACGGCGAGATCACTGTGACCACCGGCACCGACTGGCTTTCGGTCCAGGCCGCGACGGCATGCTCATGGCGTGTGCGGGCCGCCAGACCGTTGGCGACCAGCAGCGCCGCCAGGGTCAGGCCGCCGATGCCGGTGAGCATCAGGCGTTTGCGCGAAGGGGCGTTTTCAGACGACATGGGGTGTTTCTCCATCAGTGGCACGGGCTTCATTGGCGAGGGTCGGATTTATGGAGCGGGGCTGCGATTTGCGGTGCACCAGGCTGAACACCACGGGCACGAACAACAGGGTGGCGGTGGTGGCCAGGATCAGCCCGCCGATCACAGCGCGGCCCAGTGGTGCGTTCTGTTCTTGAGAGATCGCCAGCGGCAGCATGCCGATGATCATCGCCAGGGCGGTCATGCAAACGGGCCTAAAGCGCGTGTAACCGGCTTCCAGCGCCGCGAGCAGGGCGTCGCCATGTTCGGCCAGGCGCTCGCGGCAGAAGCTCACCACCAGAATCGAGTTGGCGGTGGCCACGCCCATGCACAGGATCGCCCCGGTCAAGGCCGGCACCGACAGCGAGGTGCCGGACAGGAACAGCATCCAGACGATCCCGGCCAGCGCCGCAGGCAAGGCGGTGATGATCACAAAGGGGTCGGTCCACGACTGGAAGTTGACCACGATCAGCAGGTAGATCAGCGCCACCGCGCCCAGCAGACCCAGGCTCAGGCCGCTGAAGGCTTCGTGCAGGGCGTCGATCTGGCCGTGCAGGGTGATCGTCGCGCCCTTGGGCCGCAGCTGCGCCATGCTGTCGATGACCTGTTGTACGTCCTTGGCCACGCCGCCCAGATCACGCGCCTGAACGTTGGCGAACAGGTCCAGCGTCGGCTCGATGTTGTAGTGGGTGACCACCGCCGGGCTGTCGACCCGCTTGATGGTCGCCAGGCCGCCGAGGATCTGCGACTGGCCATCGCTGCCAGTGATCGGCAGCGCTTCCAGGCTTGGCAGGCTGTCGAGGCGGTATTGCGGGGTGGCGGCGACCACCGAATAGGACACGCCGTTTTTCGGGTTCAGCCAGTAGGTCGGCGCCACTTGCGAGGTGCCGGCCAGCGACGCGCCCAGGCTTGTGGTCACGTCTTTTTCAGTGATGCCCAGCTGCTTGGCGCGCAGACGATCCACGTCCACCTGCAGCGAGGGATAGCCGGTCGATTGCTGGATGCGCAGGTCGGCGATGCCGGGGACGTGCTCAAGGCGCCGCTGCAATTCCAGAGCGTAAGCGCGGTTGGCGTCGTTGTCGGGGCCGGAGATTTTCACGTCCAGCGGGGCCGGGGCGCCGAAGTTGAGGATCTGGCTGCTGATGTCCGCCGGCAGGAAGGCGAACTGGCTGCCGGGGAAGCTCTGCGGCAGTGCTTCGCGCAGGCGTTTGACGTAATCGGCGGTGGGCGCGTGGCCTTCCTTGAGCGTGACCTGAATGTCGCCGTCCTGCGGGCCGATGGTGCCGCTGGCGCTGTAGGCCATGTCGATGCCGCTGAGCGGGATGCCGATGTTGTCGATGACGGTGTCCAGTTCATTGGCCGGAATGATCTCGCGAATGCGCTGTTCGATGCGGTCGAAGGCCGCCGCACTTTCTTCGATCCGCGTGCCCAGCGGCAGGCGCACGTGCATCGACAGGGCACCGGCGTCGGTGGCCGGGAAGAAGTCTTCGCCGAGGCTCGGCAGCAGGGCGAAACTGGCCAGCACGCAAGCCAGAAAACCCAAAAGGAACGCCTTGCGCCGCTTGAGCGCCAGCCCCAGCAGGCCGTGATAGACATCGCGAATCGCCGAGAAACGCTTTTCGAACCCCTGCTGGAAACCCAAGGCGCCGCGCAACAGCGCATTGCGCTGGCGGCCATGCTGGTCGCCTTCGTGGTGGTTGATATAGGCGTCTTCAGGGTGATGCCCGGCGCCGCTTTCCAGCACGTGGGGCTTGAGCAGGAACATCGCCAGGGTCGGCACCAGCGTGCGCGACAGCAGGAACGAGCTGCCCATGGCGAAGATCACCGCCAGCGCCATCGGCCGGAACAGGTAGCCGGCGATGCCTTGCAGCATGAACATCGGCACGAACACGATGCAGATGCACAGCAGCGAGACGAACGCCGGGCCGACGATCTGCCGCGCGCCGTCGAGGATGGCGTCCTTGACCGCCTTGCCCTGTTCCAGGTGCCAGTTGATGTTCTCGATGGTCACCGTGGCGTCGTCCACCAGAATCCCCACGGCCAGCGCCAGGCCGCCCAGGGTCATGACGTTGAGGGTCTGCCCGGTGACCGAGAGCAGGGCGATGGCCGACAGCACCGCCAGCGGGATCGACGCGGCGATGATAATGGTCGAGCGCCAGCTGCCAAGGAACAGCAGGATCATCGCGCTAGTCAGCAGGGCGGCGATGATGCCTTCACGGGCCACGCTGCCCACCGATTCCTTGACGAACACCGAGGCGTCGCCCAGCAGCGAGGTCTTCAGCGCCGGTGGCAGGGTTTCGTCGATGCGCGGGAGCATGCTGCGGATGTCGTCGATGATCGACAGGGTCGAGATGTTGCCGTTCTTCAAGGCAGGCATCAGCACCGCGCGCCTGCCGTCGACCCGCACCACGTTGGTCTGCGGCGGTGAGCCGTCACGCACGTGGGCCACCTGGCCGATAGTGATCAGCGCGCCGTTGACGGTCTTGATCGGCAGGTCATTGAGTTCGTCGATGGCCTTGGGGCTGTTGTTGAGCAGCACGGTGTATTCGTCCTGGCCCATCTTCGCCGTGCCCACCGGGATGATCTGGTTGCCCGCCGCCAGCGCATTGCCGACGTCCTGGGCGGACAACCCCTTGGCGTCCAGCGCCTGCGGGTCCAGGTCCAGGGTGATTTGCCGCTGCTTGCCGCCCATGGGCGTCGGCATCGCCAGACCCGGTACGGCGCTCAGCGGCAGTCGGATGCTGTTCTGCACCAGGTCGCGGATCTTCGCCTCCGACAAGGTCGGGCTGGAAAACGCCATCTGCAGGATCGGCACCGTGGAGGCGTTGTAGTTGAGGATCAGCGGCGGGGTGATGCCCGCGGGCATCTGCTTGAGCACGGTTTGTGACACCGCCGTCACCTGGGCGTTGGCGGTGCGGATGTCGACCCCCGGCTGGAAGAAGATCTTGACGATGCCCATGCCGGGCAGCGATTGCGACTCGATGTGTTCGATGTCGTTGACGGTGGTGCTGAGCGAGCGCTCGTAGGTGTAAATCACGCGACCGGCCATGGCATCCGGCGATAACCCTGCGTACTGCCAGACCACCGCCACCACCGGAATGCCGATGTCAGGGAATACGTCCGTAGGCGTCTTGAGCGCCGCCATCGGCCCCACGATACAGATGAATATCGCCAACACGATGAACGTGTACGGCTTGAGCAATGCAGTCTTGACCAGCCCGAGCATGCCGAGAATCTCCCCATTTCGAATGGGCGAAGTCTTGCGGCGGGTACTTAACAGGCAGCTTTCGGCCAAATGAACAAATCGTTAGTCAGGCGCACAAAGAGCTTTCATGGGGTCTTCATTTGTACTTCATCAGGGGTGGGCGCAGCCTTGATTCATTGAAATCCGCACCGGCAAACCGGGGATTTCGCAACGGCTTTCCAACTGCTGAGGTGTGCCATGAAAACCCGATCGTTACTGCTGATCCCCTTGTTAGGCGTGGTGGCCGTGCTGTCCGCCTGCGCCGGCCCCATGCCCAAGGCCGACCCCACCGAGGCCTGGATCGGCCTGCAGGAAGAGCCTTCCGGCGTGCTGATGGCCGAAGACGTCGACGGCCACCGGCTCAGTGACGGCCGCTACTTCGACGTCAAACCCGGCGCGCACAAACTGGACGTCAATCTGATCGTTGAAGGCAACGGCGACGATGGCCAGATGAACTGCGAGGCAGGCATCAAGTTCAGCCAATTCAAGGCGGGCGAGACCTACAAACTGGTCGAATCGAGCCTGGGCGAAGAGTACAGCGTCAAACTGGAAGACTCCCACGGCCATCAACTGGGCCACAGCAAAGACTTCACCTGCATGCCGGGGTGACCCGAAGCTCCCTTGATCAACGGTTTTCGTTGGGCCCACGGTTGCAGGACCGTGGGCTTTTTTCTGTGAATGGTCGGCTACGTATCCTGTTTCGTTTTGTTGCGTCGGATAGGCATGGTCTGTGGGGCTATCAATACTGCGCGCTCTTTTACGGACGGGCGTTTGCACTATGGATGAAGATGATCAGAGGATTGCAGATCAAGCGGTGGCATTTGCGAAGGCAAACAGAAAGGAGATTGTGAGGCGGCTGACGGACCCGTCGATTTATCTGTCTGAGGACTCACCGGTCTCGGTGTTTATGGCGGGATCTCCCGGTGCCGGAAAAACAGAAGCTTCTCTGGAGTTTCTCGCCCGCTTCGGTGGGAGGGTGCTGCGGATAGATCCTGATACGTATCGCGGTGAACTGCCCGGCTACACAGGCAGTAATTCATCTCTGTTTCAACGGGCAGTATCGGTTCTGGTTTCTGCTGTTCATGATGAGGCGCTGCGATTGCAGCAGTCTTTTTTGCTGGATGGCACTTCTTCGAATTACGAGACGGTCTCGCGTAATATCCGACGCTCGCTCAAGCGTGATCGGTTTGTTCTGGTGCTTTATGTTCACCAAAAACCGGAACGCGCATGGGAGTTCGTGCAGGCGCGTGAACAGGTGGAAGG
Organism: Pseudomonas sp. 2; assembly: GCF_056627435.1. NCBI lineage: Bacteria > Pseudomonadati > Pseudomonadota > Gammaproteobacteria > Pseudomonadales > Pseudomonadaceae > Pseudomonas > Pseudomonas sp. 2. Next base: position 360,437 of record NZ_JBWXNG010000001.1, on the reverse strand, counting down.
GCGAAATATTCCGCTCGCTGGATTCATTCATCAGTATTTCGCCGCCCGCGATGTGGTGAATCGGTTGAAATTCGAGTTTGGCCACGCAGTGACTGTCGATATCTTCATCAAGAACATCGACGGGTCGACGCGGGCGTACAAGGAGGACGTCCAGCGAATTGACAGGTATATACCCCAATCCTATGATCGAGCTTCGCTTGAACGAACGCTCAGTTGCACGAGGTATGAATAATGGGAGCCTCTGGAAAGCTCAAAACGGTGAAGTCGACGCCATTTTCCGACTTCGTCCGCAACGCCACATCCGAAGAAAAAGAACGCGTTTATCAGGACGTCATGAAAAAAGCCTGGGAGCGCCAGGACCGAATCATCGAGCAAGCCCGCAAGATGCAGTCCTGAATTCCGGATATCAAAGCAAAGCCGCCCGCGAGGCGGCTTTGTCGTTTCAACCCAACGCCAACACCTGCCGACACTCCAGCACCAGGCTCGCACCGCCTGAGGGGCTGTTGCCGATGCGCAGTTTGAAGCCGTGCAAGTTGACGATGGCCGCGACGATGGACAGGCCCAGGCCGAAGCCGCTTTGCTGGTTGCCGGTTTCGCTGCGGTAGAAGCGCTTGAACACCGCGTCGCGTTCGGCGTCGGGGATGCCGGGGCCGGTGTCCTGGACTTCGAGGAAGGTGGTCTCGCCTTCGGCCCGGGCAATCATCAGCACCTGGCCGCCCGGCGGAGTGAATTTGATCGAGTTGCTCAGCAGGTTCGACAGCGCCTCGAACAGCAACGCGCGATCGCCGACAACCGGCGGCAGGTGATCGGCGATCTTCAATTGCAGCGAGACGCGGCCTTCCTCGGCCAGCGGCAGGTAGAAGTCGTGCAGCTCCTGCAGCAAGGGCGCCGGGTCCAGTTGGCCAAACGCCGAACGCCGCTGGTGGTCTTCCAGCTCGGAGATGCGCAGCAGCCCGCGAAAACGCGCCATCAGCGTGTCGGCATCGGCGATGGCCTGGGTCAGTTGATCGCCGTGGGGCGAGTCTTCCGCTGACTGCTGCTGGATCCGATAGAGCTGCGCGCGCAGGCGGGTCAGCGGGGTGCGCAGGTCATGGGCGATGTTGTCGCAGACGCCCTTGACCTCGTTCATCAGGCGCTCGATGCGGTCGAGCATGGCGTTGACGATGTCGGCCAGCATGTCCAGCTCATCCCGGCGATTGGACACCGGCAGGCGCCGGGTCAGGTCGCCGATGACGATGGCTTCGGCGCTGGCCTGAATGCCGCGGATGCGTTGCAGCGGACGCTTCCTGAGAAAATGCCAGCCCAGCGCGCCGGGCAGGATGGTCAGCGAGATGCCCCACAACAGCGCGCGCAGAATCAGGGTGCTGACGGCGAACAGCGAGCCGTTGTCGCGCACCAGGATCAGCCAGCGGCTGTCCATGGTGTGGATGGCCACGGCGTCACAACTGGCGGGCGGCAGATTCGGATCGTCGGAGTCGATGCAAGTGTCCAGCTCCTGGATCTGGCCGTTCAGCGCCAGCCCCTGGGGGATCTCGCGGATCGGCCCGTTCAGGGGCTTGAGGTTCTCGTCGAACAGGCCGTAGGCGTCTACGGTGCGGATGTCGAACTTGTCGCTGGTGCGCAGGGCATCGTCCAGCTGTGTGCCTTCGAAGCGCGAAAACAGCTGCTGGCGCTGCATCAGCGAGTGCCGCGCCAGGGTGTTCAGGTAGCTGGTGACTTCCCAGTACAGCACCCCCATGAGGATGCTGCTCCAGGCCACGAACAGGAAACTGTAAAGCGCCAGCAGACGGCTGCTGGAGGAGCGCCAGCCCTTAGACGGGTTCGGCAATGACATAACCTGAGCCTCGAACGGTACGTATCAGCGGCGTCAGGGTAGGGGGATCGATTTTCTTGCGCAAGCGACCGATATGAACGTCGATCAGGTTGGTGCCCGGGTCGAAGTGATAACCCCAGACTTCCTCGAAAATCATCATGCGGGTGATGATCTGGCCGCTGTTGCGCATCAGAAATTCCAGCAGCTTGTATTCGGTGGGCAGCAGGTTCAGCGGCTGCCCGGCGCGGCTGGCTTCGCGGGTGATCAGGTTCAGTTCCAGGTCGGCGACCTTGAGCATGGTTTCGGCCTGGGTCACCGGATTGCTGCGGCGCAGCAGCACTTCGACACGGGCGGCCATTTCGTCGGAGGCAAACGGCTTGGACAGGTAGTCATCGCCGCCGGCACGCAGGCCGCGCACGCGTTCGTCAACGTCGGACAGCGCGCTGATCATCAGGATCGGCGTGGCAATGCCCAGTGCGCGCATGGTGGTGACAATCGCCAGACCGTCGACCTCCGGCAGCATGCGGTCCAGGGTGATCAGGTCGTAGTCGCCGCTGACGGCGCGCACCAGGCCTTCGCGGCCATTGTCGACCCAATCGACGGAAAGGCCATGGCTGCTGAGTTCGGCAACGATTTCCTTGGCGGTGACGGCATCGTCTTCGATTGTCAGGATTCGGGTCATTGGAGTGTCTGAACCACGTAGTGACTGGAGGCTTTAGTTTGCCTTTAAACGTAGCCTGATTTTCTTAAAAATAATTTAAGAAGAATCCGAGCGTTTTTGCATTGCGTAGCAGCACGGCTTGCCGGCGGGGCGGTATGTCGGACATATCGATGCCGACTGACACGCCGCTCCCGCCGGCAAGCCGTGCTGCTACGGGGCGGCGGTGGCCCGGGTTTTCTCGTTTTTGCTCTTTGGGTTTTTCTTCGGCGTGCCGCTCTCGCTCCTGATCTGCGCATGGCTGAGCAGGGCGAAGATAAAGCTGCCGCCAATGATGTTCCCCGCCAGCGTCGGCCCCGCGAACACCAGCCAGAATTCCTTCCAGGCCAGCTCGCCAGCGAATACCAAGTACGACACTTCCGCCGAGCCGACCACGATGTGGGTGAAGTCCCCCAGCGCCATCAGGTAGGTGATCATCAGGATGACCCACATCTTGGCGTTCTCCATGGACGGGATCATCCAGACCATGGTCGCGATCATCCAGCCGGAGACGATGCCTTTGGCGAACATGGTCTCCACGTCGTTTTCCATGACCTTGCGCCCGATTTCCAGAAAGGCTTTGTCGGTCTTGGCGTCGAAAATCGGCAGTTCCAGCATCACGTAGGCGACCAGCAGGGTGCCGCACAGGTTGCCCACCAGCACGACGGTCCAGAGCCGCAGCAGACGCACGACATTAAACAGTGTCGGCTTGGTCATCACCGGCAGTACCGCGGTCAGGGTGTTTTCGGTGAACAGTTGCTGGCGGGCGAGGATCACCGCCAGAAAGCCCGCGCTGTAGCCGATGCTGGCAATGACCTTGAAAGTGTCGCCGTCCGGCAGCCGCGAGTTGAGCAGCCCCATGGCCATCAGCGACAGGCCCATGGTCAGGCCGGCGGCCAATGCCGACCAGAACAGTGCGGCGACATTGCGCTCCAGCTCCTGATCGCCCTGCATGCGGATCGTCTCGTGCAGGACGGCGGCGCGGGGCGGCTGGTTCTCATCGATTTCGCGTTCTTCTTCCGGGGTCAGGCCGGGGGTTTTGCCGTCTTCTGGCTCGTGGTGTTGGTCGTTCATGGCAGGCGCTCGCGGGTGGGTCGTGCTGTTGATTCAGACACGTGGCGCGAGCGGTTCGTTCTACGAGGACATTGGCATTTACCCCGTAGCAGCACGGCTTGCCGGCGGGAGCGGTGTGTCAGTCAGCATCGAGGTGTCTGACACACCGCTCCCGCCGGCAAGCCGTGCTGCTACGGGCCGATGTTGAGCCGGGTTCTGGGTCGGGGGCCTACCCGAGCAGATCGGTGCTGTTGATGGGAACGACACCCGCCGTCTGCAGATCCTGCCAGGCCTTGGCCAGAGAGCCATTGAGGTCAATGGCCTTGCACGCATCGCCGATCACCCAGGTATTGAACCCGGCGGCGCGGGCGTCCAGTGCCGACCAGGCCACACAGAAGTCCAGCGCCAGGCCGACCACGAACACGCTGTCGATGCCGCGCTCCTTCAGGTAGCCCGCCAGACCGGTCTGCGTGGTGCGGTCGGCTTCGACGAACGCCGAGTAGCTGTCGATCCCGGCATTGCAGCCCTTGCGCAGAACCAGCTGTGCGTGGGCGATGTCGAGATCGGCATGCAGTGCGGCGCCGTGGCTGGCCTGCACACAGTGGTCAGGCCACAGCGTCTGCGGGCCGTAGGGCAGGGTGATGCTGTCGAACGGCTGTTTCCCGGCGTGGCTCGACGCGAACGAGATGTGCCCGGCCGGGTGCCAGTCCTGGGTGATCGCCACATTGCGAAAGCGCGCGCCGAGCCGGTTGATCAGCGGCACCAGTGCGTCACCCTCGGCCACTGCCAGCGCGCCGCCGGGCATGAAGTCGTACTGCATGTCGATGACCAGCAAGGCGGCGCGCGGGTCATCGGGCAGTCGGGCCAGCGGCGTGCTCATCAGGCGAACACCCGGATCGGCGCACCGGCATGCCAGGCCTGGATGTCTTCGATCATCTGGCTGAAGAACATGCCGTAGTTGTTCTCCGTCACATAACCCACATGCGGCGTGGCCAGCAAGTTGGGCAGGCTGCGGAACGGATGGTCGGCGGGCAACGGCTCGACGCTGTACACGTCCAGCGCGGCACCGGCGATTTTCTTCTGCTTGAGCACCTCGATCAGCGCGTCCTCGTCGACGATCGGGCCGCGGGCGGTGTTGACCAGATAGGCCGTCGGCTTCATGCGGTTGAGCGAGTCGGCGTCCACCAGCCCACGGCTGCGGTCGCTGAGCACCAGATTCACCGAGATGATGTCCGACTGCTCGAACAATTCCTGCTTGCTGACGTAGGTGGCGCCATGCTCGGCGGCGCGCTCGGCGGTGAGGTTTTCGCTCCAGGCGATGACCTTCATGTCGAAGGCGTGGGCATAGCGGGCTAGCTTCTGGCCGATGCTGCCCAGGCCGACGATGCCCAGCGTCTTGCCGTACAGGTCTCTGCCGATGCCGATCTGCCAGTTGCCGGCGCGCAGGGAATTGGCTTCGTCAACGATATTGCGGGTGACACCCATGATCAGCGCCCAGGTCAGCTCCGGCGCTGCGTACTTGTAGCTGTCGGTGCCGACTACGGTGATGCCCAGCCGCGCAGCGGCCTTGAGGTCCAGCGCGGCGTTGCGCATGCCGCCGGTGACCAGCAGCTTGAGATTGGGCAACTGGCTGAGCAGGGCATCGTCGAAAATCGTGCGCTCGCGCATCACGCAGATGACGTTGAAGCCTTTCAGGCGCTCGACCATCGTCTGGGTGTCGGCAGGGTACTGGTGCAGGAAGCTGACTTCGCCGATGGGGTTCAGGACGGTCCAGTCCACCACATCACGGGCCACCGATTGCCAGTCATCGAGTACGGCAATTTTCAGCGTCTGAGTCATTTGGGTTCACGCCTCGTTCAAGGAGCACATTGGATTTGTGGGCGCCAACATACGCTTGCCACGCCTAGTTGAACAACCCGGCGGCAATATTGATCGAGAACCCCAGAATCGAGGTGTTGAACAGAAAGCCGATCAACGACTGGGCCAGCACCACCTTGCGCAAGGCGCGGGTCGCGACGCCCACGTCCGAGGTCTGCACCGCCACGCTGATGGTGAACGAGAAATACAGAAAGTCCCAGTAATCGGGGTTCTGCTCGCCATCGGCAAAGCGCAACGCCGCGTCTTCGCCGTCCCAGGTGTAGAACATCCGCGCGTAGTGCAGGCTGAAGATCACCCCGATCAACAGCCACGAGCCGACAATGGTCAGGCCGGTAAAGGCGTAATGCAGGGCCTTGTCGCTGGATGACATGTCCTTGATCCCTGACAGCTCCAGCACAATGGCCGCCAGGCTGGCGATGGCGGCGATGCTCACCACCATCAGCACCAGGCCTGCGTTCTCGTCCTCGACCTCGGCGATGCGCCGCACGTCTTCGGCGTTGGAGTTGGAGGTGCGCAGCATGATCAGCGCCATGTAGATCCAGCCCGCGACGTTCCAGGCGATCAGGCATTTGCTGGTCAGGGTGATGGTCGGCGCGAGAATGGCGGCCGCAATGCCTGCGACGATGCCTAAGGCGACTGCGATGGTCAGGCGAGGGTGGGTCTGGGTCAGATGGGACATGGACGGCTTCACGCAGGCAAGATGGTCAAAACCATAGCACGCGGTGAGGCGGAACGCGGGGCAAGAAAAACGGCGCGCAAGGGGTTACGCGCCGGTCGCCAATTGGCAAGTTACGTGGTCGGTCTCAAGCAGCCTTCAGTGATCAGCGGACCAGGCAAGGCTGCTTGTTGTTGAACTTCCAGTTCGGGATCAGGAACTGCATCGCGACGCTGTCGTCACGCGCGCCCAGGCCCATGCCTTTATAGAGTTCGTGTGCCTTGGCCACCTGATCCATGTCGATCTCGATGCCCAGGCCCGGTTTTTTCGGCACGTCGACGTTGCCGCCGATGATCTTCAGCGGCTCTTTGGTCAGGCGCTGGCCGTCCTGCCAGATCCAGTGGGTGTCGATGGCGGTGATGTTGCCCGGCGCGGCGGCGGCGGCGTGGGTGAACATTGCCAGCGAGATGTCGAAGTGGTTGTTCGAATGTGAACCCCAGGTCAGGCCCCACTCGTTGCACATCTGCGCCACGCGCACCGAACCCTGCATGGTCCAGAAGTGCGGGTCGGCCAGCGGGATGTCCACCGATTGCAGCTGGATCGCGTGGCCCATTTCACGCCAGTCGGTGGCGATCATGTTGGTGGCGGTACGCAGGCCCGTGGCGCGGCGGAACTCGGCCATCACTTCGCGGCCCGAGTAGCCGTTTTCGGCACCGCACGGGTCTTCGGCGTAGGCCAGCACTTTGTGCTGGTCGCGGCACAGGCGGATGGCTTCTTTCAGCGACCAGGCGCCGTTGGGGTCCAGGGTGATGCGCGCTTTCGGGAAACGCTCGGCCAGCGCCGTGACCGCTTCGATTTCGGCGTCGCCACTCAGTGCGCCCCCCTTGAGCTTGAAGTCTTCGAAGCCATAGCGCTCGAACGCGGCTTCAGCCAGACGCACCACGCGCTCAGGGGTCAGGGCTTCTTCGTGGCGCACGCGGAACCAGTCGTTGTCGGCGTCTTCCTCGGTGCGGTACGGCAGGTTGGTTTTCTTCTGATCGCCCACGTAGAACAGGTAGCCGAGCATCTTGACCGAGTCGCGCTGCTGGCCTTCGCCGAGCAGTGCGGCCACTGGCACTTCCAGGTGCTGGCCGAGCAAGTCGAGCACGGCGGCTTCGATGCCGGTGACCGCGTGAATGGTGATGCGCAGGTCGAAGGTCTGCAGGCCACGACCACCGGCGTCGCGGTCGGCGAAGGCGCGGCGCACGTCGTTGAGGATCTTCTGGTAGTTGCCGACGGTGCTGCCGACCACCAGGGAACGGGCGTCTTCCAGGGTCTGGCGGATTTTTTCGCCGCCGGGGATTTCGCCGACGCCGGTGTGGCCGGCGTTGTCCTTGAGGATCACGATGTTACGGGTGAAGTACGGACCGTGGGCGCCGCTCAGGTTGAGCAGCATGTCATCGTGACCTGCGACGGGAATGACGTGCATCTCGGTGATGACGGGAGTGCTGCCGGAATATGGTGTGGTCATGACTCAATCCTTGTTGTTGGCAGGGCGCCGCAGGGCAGCGCCGGATGAAATGAGATTTGAACGGATCAGGAGTGGCTCGGGGTCACGTCGCTCTTGGCGAGCGGCACGCTGCCGGGCTTGCGGGTGGTGCGCACAGTGAACACCAGAATCGCCGCGATGATCGAGGTGGCGGTCAGGCCGTACAGGCCGCCCTGGATCGAACCGGTCTGCTGTTCGAGGATGCCGAAGGCGGTCGGGGCGACGAAGCCGCCGAGGTTGCCCAGCGAGTTGATCAGCGCAATCACGCCAGCGGCGATCCGTGCATCCAGATAACCCTGGGGAATCGGCCAGAACAGCGAAGAAGCGGACTTGAAGCCCAGCGCAGCGAAGCAGATCGCGACAAAGGCGAACACCGGACCACCGGTGGTGGACATGAACATGCCCGCAGCGGCGATCAGCAGGGCACAGGCGACCCAGGCTTGTTGATGCTTCCACTTGGCCGAGATGGCGGCAAAGCCGTACATGGCGACGATGGCGATGAACCAGGGGATCGAGTTGAACAGGCCGACCTGGAAGTCGGTCAGGTCGCCCATCTTCTTGATAATGCTTGGCAGCCAGAAGGTGGCGGCGTAGATCGTCAATTGAATGAAGAAGTACATCAGGCAGAACAGGATGATCTGCGGGTCCTTGAGCAACTGGCCGATGGACAGCTTCACCGGGCTGGCCGCTTCACGGGCGCGCTGCTCGTCGTCGATGGCGGTGGTCAGGGCGTCTTTCTCTTCTTGGCTCAGCCACTTGGCGTCCTGGGGCTTGGAATCCAGCCAGAACCAGACGAAGAAGCACAGGCCCACCGAGAACATGCCTTCGATGAAGTACATCCACTGCCAGCCGTGCATGCCCAGGCCTTCGATCTGCAGCAGCAGGCCGGAGAGGGGACCGGAGATCAGCGAAGCGAAGGCCGAACCGCTGAGGAAGATCGCAATGGCCTTGCCGCGCTCGACGCTCGGCAGCCAGCGGGTGAAGTAGTAGATCACCCCAGGGAAGAAACCGGCCTCCGCCACACCCAGCAAAAAGCGCAGGATATAGAAGTGGGTTTCGGTCTGGATGAACGCCATGCCGGCGGCCACCAGGCCCCAGGTGAGCATGATGCGGGTCAGCCACAGACGGGCGCCGACTTTCTGCATGAGGATGTTGGAGGGCACTTCGAACAGCGCATAGGCGACGAAGAACAGGCCGGCACCGAAGCCGTAGGCGGCTGCGCCGATACCCAGATCATGTTCCATGTGGCTACGTACGAACCCGATGTTGACCCGGTCGATGTAGTTGACGATGAACATGATGACGAACAGCGGCAGGATGTGGCGTTTGACTTTGGAAACCGCCGATTGCAGCACGGAATCGTTGCCGTCAGCCATCCGGGATGAGGATGTGTTCACTCTTGTTGACTCCCACTGATTATTTTTATGCGGGTTGTTGCCATGTGTGTGACAAGGTGTGTCCCTTGTTGTTAGTCATCATACAAGTAATGTTTGCCGGTGCAACTGGTTTTGCGGGGCTTGTGCAGTTTTTTTGAAGGAGTATTCTCGCTTGTACGACAAGTTGGATGAGTTTGAATTCAGGGGAAAAAGCCCCGTTTTTTCTGGCTTTTTGGCCGTTTTCTGCTTGCGTCAAGTTGACGCAGGGGGCGTCTTCAGGCTTCCGGTTGACCGCAAAAATACAAGTAGGATCGGCCCTTTGATCCGATCGCACCATTAACCACTGTTCGTACAACTGATCATGCAGACATCCCCCAAGCGACGGCAGCACAACCTGGCCACGGATCTGGTCACCGAACTCAGCCAGCGCATTCTCATGGGCAGCATTGCGCCGGGCGCCAAGCTGCCATCGGAAAATGAGATCGTCCGCGAGCACGGCGTCAGCCGCACCGTGGTGCGCGAGGCGATCTCCAAGTTGCAGGCCTCAGGGCTGGTCGAAACCCATCAGGGCAAGGGCACGTTCGTGCTGGCGCGCTCGGAACAGAGCGGCCTGCACCTGAAAATGGAAACCGCCTTCAGCGTGCGGCACATGATCGAACTGCGCATGGGCCTGGAAACCCAGGCCGTGGCGCTGGCGGCGCAGCGACGCACCCAGGCGCACCTGGCATCGATGCGCGAGGCGCTGGACGATTATCAGGACCTGCTGGCCAAGGAAGACAGCTGCGTGGAAGCCGACCGGCGTTTTCATCTGCTGATCGCCGAGGCGACCGGCAACCCGTATTTCTACGAGATCCTGCAGAACCTGGGCAACGCCGTGATCCCGCGCAGCCGCATCGCCTCGAGCGAGCGGGCAGGAACCAGCCTGACCCACCACGCCTATCTGGCGAACCTGGAACACGAAGCGATCCTCGCCGCCATCCGCCGCCAGGACCCCGATGCCGCGCGGGCGGCGATGTGGACGCACCTGTCCAACAGCCGCGAGCGGCTGGCGCCGGTGGAGTGAGCTGAGCGGGCGTCAGATGTCCAGTTGATCGGGGCGAATGCCAAACGCCTTGGCGATCTTTTCCCGGGTCAGCTTGCGCGGGCGTGACACCGATTCCTGCTGCGCATAGGCCGGTTGGGATATACCCAGGCGCCGCGCGACCTCATCCTGAGTCAAGTCCAGGTACTCGCGCCAGGCGCGAATGGGTGTAGCACCGTCGACCATGAGGCTGACGACCTCGTGGGGGATCAAATGAATCGTCTCGGGTTTGGCTTTTGAATGGGTGGGTGAAGTTGAAGTCATTTGCATGCTGGTACCTGTCAGAACTTGCTCGCTTATAAAGAAGTTTCCGGATCTTGGTCAATCGGCTTACATACGGCGATGCCGTAAGCATGCGAGCTACACAGGACCTCCCCGCAAAATTCAGGCAGACTCACCCCACCCATAAAAACAATTCGTGATGTGTATGAACCCTCAAACCCCTCGCTCCCCGGATGTGCCTCATGTTTGCCCTTGATCATGCCCTGGCCCAGGACATCGTCGACCGGGCGATGGCGATCCTGCCGTGTAACGTCAATGTGATGGATTATCTGGGGATCATCATCGGCAGTGGCGAGGCCGAGCGCTTGTATACGCGGCACGAAGGGGCACAGTTGGTGCTGGCCAACAGCCGGGTGGTGGAGATCGATTCCCACACCGCCAAGCGGCTCAATGGCGTGCGGCCGGGGGTGAATCTGCCGTTGATGCTCGATCACAAGCTGGTCGGCGTGCTGGGGATTACCGGCGAGCCGGACGAAGTGCGGGTGTACGGCGAGCTGGTGAAGATGACCGCCGAGATGCTGCTCGAGCATCGTCGGCAACAGGCCGACCAGCAATGGCGGCATCAGCGCAGTGAGGATCTGTTGTCACGGCTGTTGCTCGGTGACAGCGCCGCTCACTTGGTGGACGAGGCCGAGCAACTGGGGCTGCAGCCGCAATTGCCGCGTCAGGCGGTGTTGCTCGAATTGCCTGAAGGCGCAGCTTACGCCGGGCAACTGGCCGCCTGGCTCAATGGCCGTTACGCCAACAGTTGGTGCGTGAGTTGCGAGCCGGGCCTGGTTTACTGGTGCCGGGCGGCAGGCAAGGATCGCGACGATGCGTTGCTGCTGGAGCAGTTCGAAGAGCAGGGTTGGCCGGTGCAGCGCATGGCCACGGTCGAGCCTTCGGCCGACCTTGCCTCGTTGCGCGAAGCCTGCGCCGCTGCTCGCGATTTGCTCGATTACGCCCGCCACGTGCAGCCCGAGCGCAAATTGCTGCGCCTGGCGGCCCATCGGTTGGCGGTGCTGTTCTGGCGCAATCGCGAAGACTGGCTGGCCCGGGACATCAGCGAGCCGGTCATGCGCCTGCAAGGCAACGGCCAACTGCTCGACACGCTGCGCGCCTGGTTTGATTACAGCGGCGAGAACCAGGCCTGCGCCGACGCGCTGGGGATTCATCGCAACAGCCTGCGTTACCGATTGGAGAAAATCGCCGAAGTCAGCGGCTGCGACCCGTACCGCACCGACGATCTGCTGCGCCTGTATCTGGGGATGCAGATGCTGGCGCGCTGATTACAAATCCACCGCTTCAACCACCTCGACTCGCCCACGCACCCGCTTGGCGCGGTACAGCGCTTTGTCCACTGCGCGCAACAGAGCCTCGAAATCCTCACGGCTGTCCATGGCCTGGATCTGCGCCAGGCCCGCGCTGAAGCCGATCGGGCAGGGCAGTGATGGCACGTCGGCGGTTTCGCTCAGTGCTTCACGCAGGCGCGTCATGAAGTGCTGCGCTTGATGGATGTCGGTGCCTGGAAACACCAGCAGAAATTCCTCGCCGCCCCAGCGCACGAACACATCGTCCTGACGCTTGAGCCGCTTCACGGTGTGGGCGAACACCTGCAGTGCGGTGTCGCCGGTGGCGTGGCCGTATTGGTCGTTGATGCGCTTGAAGTTGTCCAGGTCGATCATCGCCACGGACAGCGGGTAGCGCTGCGCGGTGTTCTGCCGCCGTTCCTGGAGGATGGTCGACACCGCGCCACGGCGATTGAGGGCGCCGGTCAGGGTGTCGGTGACGCTGAGCTGCGTGACCTGCTGGCGCAATTGCTCCTGCAGCATCAGGGCGAAGCTTAAGGTGAACAGAAACGAAACCATGAAATCCATCGCCAGCGCCGGCAGGGAAAACATGTCCGGTTCGCTGAAATCCAGCGCGGGCGGCGGGTCAATCGACAGCGTGACAGCGGAGTGGGCATGGAACACCAGCAGCGCCGCGTGCCCGGCCAACAGAGCCCAGGCGCCACGAAAACGCTTGCGCAACGGCCAGGTCACGGCGAACTGAATGCCGATGGTGATCACGCAGAACAGGAAAAACCACGCCAGCATGAACGGATTGTGCAGCAGCATCGAGGTGCCGATCCCGTATACGGCCACCGGTGCCAGCAGGATTCGCGCATGCCAGCGCCCGTCGTGCCGGCGCTCGGCCAGTTGGTGCAGGGCCAGGGTATGGCAGCCGATCGCTAGCAGCAGCCCGGCGGTATTGGCGATGAACGCGGTCTGCGGCGCGAGGATCCCCAGCCACTCATGACCTGGCGGGACGACGCCCGGTTGCAGCAGATCCACGGCGCGGTAGGCGGCCAGCACCAGATCGCCGGCAATCCACCAATGCAGCGGCGCCCGGTGCTCGCTGGTGCCCACGTACGACAGGCACAGCATCAGCGTGGTCATGAGTCCGAAGGGGATGATGATGAGAAGCAGAGTGACCGGATCGTTCAGCAACATAAGGCAACGGCTTTCATCAGCGAGGAGCGGTCTGCGGGCGGGCCAGAGACCTTAAGAAAATAGTGGCTATATAGTGTCACATTTGTCAGCCCAAGTGGCGCTATCGCCGCTGACTTCCTTCTTTTATAGGTAATTTGCGTCAACGCGTCGATTGGCGCTCGTCGCACCCGTCGTTTTTGTTCGGATGAACAACGTCTCGGCGCGGCCGTTGTGCGAAGGTCTGGCGGAATCTGTCGCCAGTAATGAGAAGATCGCGACCATCGGATAAGGAGAACACCATGAAAATCGTCATCGCCCCGGATTCCTTCAAGGACAGCCTCAGTGCCCAAGGCGTGGCCCAGGCGATCGCCAGCGGCTTGCGTGAGGTCTGGCCGGATGCGCAACTGGTCGAATGCCCCATGGCCGATGGCGGCGAAGGCACGATCGAGGCGGTGCTGGCGGCGTGCGACGGGCAGTGGATGCAGAACACTGTCACCGGGCCACTGGGGCAGCCCGTCGAGGCGCAGTGGGGCTGGCTGGCCGAGAGCCGCACCGCGATCATCGAAATGGCCATGGCCAGCGGCCTGCAATTGCTGACCCTGGAACAGCGCGACGCCACGGTGACCACCACTTACGGCACCGGTGAGCTGATCGCCGCCGCGCTGGACGCCGGCGCGCAGCGCATCATCCTCGCCATCGGCGGCAGCGCCACCAACGACGCCGGCACCGGCATGCTCGCCGCACTCGGCGCACGGTTCCTCGACAGCCATGATGAGCCGCTGCCGCCGGGTGGCCTGGCGCTGGCCAGGGTTGCGCGCATCGACGTCGAGCATCTGGACCCGCGCCTTGAGGATGTGCGCTTCGAGGTGGCGGCCGACGTCAACAACCCGCTGTGCGGGCCGCAAGGCGCATCGCACATTTTCGGGCCGCAGAAGGGCGCCTCGCCCGAGCAGGTGCTGGCGCTGGATGCGGCGCTGCAGCACTTCGCCGAGCACTCGGCGCGGGTGCTGGGGCGCGATGAAAGCGAGCACCCCGGCAGTGGTGCGGCAGGCGGCATGGGCTTTGCCGCCAAGGCCTATCTGAATGCGTCGTTCCGCCCGGGTGTGGAGGTGGTCGCGGACCTGACCGGCCTTGCCGACGCCTTGCAGGGCGCGGATCTGGTGATCACTGGCGAAGGCCGTTTCGATGCCCAGACCCTGCGCGGCAAGACGCCGTTTGGCGTGGCCCGCGTTGCCCAACGGCACAACGTTCCGGTGATCGTGCTCGCCGGAACCTTGGGGGACGGCTATGCCGATCTCTATGAACATGGCATCAGCGCGGCTTTCGCCCTGACCAGCGGGCCGATGACCCTGGAGCACGCCTGCCGTAATGCCGAGGCGCTGTTGCATGACCGGGCCCGGGATCTGGCGCGGGTCTGGCGCCTGGCCGCACGCTGAGCGCTAACCGCCCGCATTTCGGCGAAGGGGCTATGCTCTAACCCTGTCTTGCCCGCGTGAGGTTCTCGCCAGAACAGCGAGAGACGCGGGTGGCGGGGCCTGGAGGTGCAAGTGCGGGTGCAAGGCGAGGCGCTGGAAATCCTGGTGGTGGATGACCAGGAAGAAAATCTTGAGCAGATGCAGGAGTTGCTCGAAGAGCTCGACAGATCCGTTCGCTGTGCCGACTCCGGGGCCAAGGCCCTGGCGGCGCTGGCCAGCGGCAACATCGGGCTGGTGCTGATGGACGTGCAGATGCCGGGCATGGACGGTTTCGAAGTGGCGCGGCGGATGCGCGCCGACCCCGAGACACGCTTCACGCCGATCATTTTCATTTCGGGCATGCGCCAGACCGACGAGGTGCTCGATCAGGGTTATTCGGCCGGTGCGGTCGATTTCATGACCAAGCCGGTGCAGCCCAATCTGTTGCTGCACAAGGCCCGCGTGCTGCTGGAGCATGAGCGCTACCGGCGCGGGCTGCTGCACACCACCGTCCAGCTGGAACAGGCCAGGGCCTTCAATGCGTCGATTCTGGACAACACCGGCGAAGGCATTCTGGTGGTCGACAGCGACGGCCTGATTCGTTACGCCAACCCGGCCATCACCCGCATGCTCGGCTGCAGCGGTGACGAGCTTCAGGGCAGCGCCTTGCTGCAATGGGTGCAGACGCCTCAGGAAGACCAGTGGGTCGGCTCGGTGTGGCGCGATCACTGGCTGCGCGGTGAGGGGCTGCGCCTGCACGACGCCAGCCTGCAAACCCGCGACGGGCAGAGCGTGCCTGTGGCGCTGTCCTGTTCGCCGCTGCCCCAGGGGCAGCAGGCCATGACCATCCTGGCCGTGGACATGTCGCCGGTGCGCGAGCTGCACCTGAGGCTGGAAAAACTCACGGTCACCGACGCCTTGACCGGGCTGCTCAACCGCCGCGGTTTCGTCCAGGCCTTGCAAGGCGCTATCGCCCGCACCGAGCGGTCGGGGCAGATGAGCGTTCTGCTATATCTGGACCTGGACGGTTTCAAGCAGATCAACGATGAACATGGCCATGAGCGCGGCGATGAGGCCCTGCGTTGGGTCGCCAACCAGTTGCAGGCCTGCCTGAGGCCGTATGACCGGCTGGCGCGAATCGGCGGCGACGAATTCACCGTGATCATCGAAGGCGTCAACAGCTCCGACGCAGCGGCTGCCGTGGCGCAGAAGCTGATCGGTCAGGTGTCTGCCGATCAGGACAGCTTCCGCCTGGGCGCCAGCATCGGCATCGCCTGCCTGCCGGACTGCGGGGGCACAGTCGAAGACTTGATACGCGCCGCCGATGCCGCCATGTACGAGGCCAAGCATCGCGGCAAGGGGCAGTATCGCTTCGCGCCTGGTCAGTGACGCGACCGTCTGCCCTCAGGCACTGGCCAGTTTCAGCGCCGGGATGGGTTTGCGCATCAGGGTGCCGACCAGCAACGCCGCGATCAGCCCGACGCTGCCGGCCACCCACAATACCGAACCGAATCCTTGCACGAAGGCCTGCTGCGCCAGCGGTTGCACAACGCTGCGCGCCCCGGCATCGACCGCCTGCAGCGCTGCGCCCATGTCGCCAGCGACAACGCGAGAGGCAACGTATTGCGCCTGGTCCAGCCAGTCCGGCGCCACATTGCCAAGGTTCAGGCGCAGCGCGTTCAGGGTGTGGCCGGCCAGCAGCGCGCCGTACACGCCGACGGCCAACATGATCGCGCTGAAACGCATGGTGGTGCTCATCCCCGAGGCCATGCCGGTGCGCTCGCGGGGCACGCAGGCCATGATGTTCTTCTGGGTGTCGCCGTTGAGCAATCCCGCGCCGGCACCGGTGACCGCCATGGCGATGGCGAACGCCGGGTAGCCGCCGATGGACGTCGCCAGGGCGCACAGCAGGTTGCCGGCACTCACCAGCGCCAGGCCCAGCGCCATGATCGCCGCCGGTGACAGATGGCGCGCCAAGGTCGGCCCAAGGCGAGGGAACAGCAGCATGGTGATGGCGAACGGCAACATCCCCAGCCCCGAACTGATCGCGCTGAACCCCAAACCGTTCTGCAGGTAGAACGGCAGCAGGGTCATCATCACCTGGGCGCAGCCGGCGTAGGCGAACATGCCCAGCAGCGCGCCGATGAAACGCGGGTGCCTGAACAGTTGCAGGTCGACCATCGGCCGCTGCTGAAGGCGCTCGGCGATCACGAACAGCCCCAGCAGCAAGGCGCCCCCCGCCAGCCGGGCGAAGGTCAGCGGGTTGTCCCAGCCGATGCGGTTCGCTTCGATCAGGCCCCAGATCAGGCTCAGCAGGCTGGAGCTGAAAAACAGGCTGCCGACCGGGTCCAGCCGCGCCGATTGCTCGTTGCGCGACTCGCCAATATTGCGCAGCACCATGGCCAGCAGCACCAGGCCCACCGGCAGGTTGAGGTAGAAGATCCAGCGCCAGCCGACCAACTCGGCAATCAGCCCGCCCACCGTGGGCGCTGCGGTCATTGCCACGCCCATGCACGCGCCCCAGAACGCCCAGGCCTTGGCCCGCTCGGCTTCGTCGTGGAACACGTGGCCGATGGTTGCCAGCGCCGAAGTCAACAACAGCGCCGCGCCCACGCCCTTGATCGCCCGGGCGATGTCCAGAAACAGGATGTTCGGCGCCGCCCCGCAGCCCACCGAGGCCAAAATGAACAGCAGCAGCCCGGTCAGCAGCATCTTCTTGCGCCCGAAGCGGTCGGCCAGGCTGCCCGCCGGCAGCAACAGCGCAGCAAAGGCCAGCATGTAGGCGCTGACCACCCACTCGATGTCGGCGAACCCGGCGCCCAGATCCCGGGCAATGCTCGGCAGGGTGACCGCAACGATGTTGGTGTCGAGCACGATCAGCGAGCACACGCCCGAGGCGGTGAGCAGGGTCATGCGGGGGGGGCTGGGTCGTGACATGGCGTGACTCCGACGCTGTTAGGTTTTAACTAATTAACGATGCCTTCGTAGCAGTCCGGCTTGCCGGCGGGTGCGGTGTGTCAGTCGGTATATCTGTCACTGATACACCGCACCCGCCGGCAAGCCGTGCTGCTACGTTTGATGACTGCCCGCAGAATATCCCGGTATGGCGTATGCTTCGTTACCCGCGCCTCGCATTTTCATTACCTTAAAGGTAACGCTCCATGGAAATCCGCCACTTCCGCTATTTCCTCGCCGTCGCCCGGCATCGGCACTTCACCCGTGCCGCCGAGCAGCTGGGCATCGCGCCGCCGACCCTGACTCGGCAGATCCAGGATCTGGAAAGTGCGCTGGGCACGCGCCTGTTCGTGCGCGAGCAGCGCGAAGTGCGTCTGACCGATGCAGGCCGGGCGTTGCAGATCGAAGCAGAGCTGGCGGTGCGCCAGTTCGAAACCGCGCAGTACAACGTGCAGCGTGCCGGCCGTGGCGAGGCGGGCAGGATCGAGCTGGGTTATGTGGCGTCGGCGGTGTTTTCCGGCGTGCTGCAAGATCAGGTCGGCCAGTTCCGTCAGCAATACGCCGACATCGACTTCACCATCACCGAATACTTGATGCCGGTGCTGCCGAAAATGATCGAAGAGGGCAGGCTGGACGTGGGGTTCATCCGTTCGCCCATGAACCTTCCCGAGTCATTGGGCGCGGTGAAGCTGCTGACCGAAGGCTTCGCCCTGGCGCTGGTCGAGCACTCCTGGCTGTGCAAGCTCAAGACCCTCAACGCCGCGCACTTGCAAAACGAGACGTTCATTCTCCCCGAGCAGATTTCCGGCACGCTGGAAGTCGCAGCGCAAGGTGGATTCGCGCCCACCCTCGGGCCGCAGCCGGGCACGTTGGTGTCGGTGGTGGCGCTGGTCAGCATGGGCCAGGGCGTGGCGGTGGTGCCGGAGTCGGTGGTCGATCACATCAGGTTGCCCAATGTGGTCTATCGGCGCATCGAAGACTGTCAGCCCACCTCGTACCTGTCGCTGATTCACCGCCGCCACGAGAAAGCCCCGGCGGTCACGCGCTTCATCGAGCACGTCAAACGCGCTCGCCAGGGCTGATCAGCCGCGTCGGGTCAGCAGCGCTTGCAACACGGCCTTGAGCCTTACCTGGCCCTTGCGTGGCAGTCCCTCGAAACGAATCCAGCCCTGGTTGAAACCGTCGAGCATCTGCATGCGCGGCAGCGGGTTGCTCATGCCTTGAGCGCTGAACAGCTCGTGCCAGCTGTCCCGCGGCACTTCCTGCATCGTCACCGGTTTGCGCAGCAGTTCGCTGAAGGTCGCAGCGATCAGGTTAGGCGTGACCTGTTCCTCGGCTTCAAGCTCGACAATGCGCTTGCCGAACCACTGCTCTTGCAGCAATTCGGCCGCCACACGGCCCACATCGGCGGTGGCGATCATCGGCACCGGTTTGTCCAGTGGTTGCAGGAAACTCGGAATAACACCGGTTTCGACTGCCGGGTCTATATCCCACAGGCAATTCTCCATGAACCAGGCGGGGCGCAGGAAGGTCACCGGAACATCCAGCGCCGACAGGCTTTGCTCCAGCAGCTGCAGTTGGTTGAGCAGGTTGGGCTGGGTCGCCTGAGCACCGATGGTGGAAATGCACACGACTTTGCCGGGGCGAGCCGCCGCCAGTGCCTCACTGATATGCGCGATCACCTGACGGGTTTGTGGGAAGCCTTCAATGGGATCGAAGTTAGGCGGCAGCAGAATGAACACCGCCGTGCTGTTCTGAAACGCCTGGGTCAGCGCCGAGACATCATCGACATCGGCCACCGCCACCTCACAGCCCTTGTCCGCCCAAACCTGGCCTTTCTCTGCGCTTCGCACGACGGCGCGCACCGGTTTGCCTGCTGCCAACAGATTGCGCGCCACTTCACCGCCCACTTGCCCGGTCACGCCCATGATCGTGTACATGTGTTGATTCCTCGAAAAGGACGACCCGATGTCGCCGTTGCCGGAAATACTGCGCCTGGCGGAAGGATTCTCCGATAGCATGGGTGTCATTGGATTCATGCCGGAGAGTCATCAATGAGTTTCGATGCGCGTTTGGCCAGCGGCATGGGGGTGATGTCGGCGGTGGTGGACACGGGCAGCTTCGTCAAGGCCGCCGAGGTGCTGGACATGACTCAGTCCGGGGTCAGCCGCGCCATCGCCCGGCTCGAAGCGCGCCTGGGGATTCGCCTGTTCGACCGCACCACGCGTTCGATCAAGCTGACCGACGAAGGACGGCGTTTTTATGAGGACGTCGCGCCGCTGCTGGCCGGGCTCGAAGAAGCCGCGTCACTGGCCTCGGGCAGTGCCACGGCAGTACGCGGGCGGCTGCGGGTCAACGTCGATCCGTATTTCTCGCGGCTGATTCTGGCGCCCGCGCTGGGGGATTTCATGGCCACGTATCCCGAGCTGGAACTGGATCTGGTGACCCGCGACGAGCTGGGCGACCTGGTGGCCGACGGCGTGGACCTGGCCGTGCGCTTCGGCGAGCCGCCTGCGTCGTCGCTGATCGGCCGTCAGTTGCTCAAGACCCGGGTGCTGACCGTGGCCGCACCAGCTTATCTGCAAAAACACGGGCGGCCCCGGCATCCGAGCGAGCTGCAAGACCCGCGGCACGTGTGTATCGATTTTCGCGATCCTCAGACCGGTCGGCCGTTCGTGTGGGAATTTCACCGTCAGGGTGAGCGATTGAGCCTCAATACTCGCAGGCGTCTGATGGTCAACGACGTGGGCACCATTCACCGCATCTGCGAGCAGGGGCAGGCGGTGGCGCAGGTGCTGGAACTGGGGGTGGAGCCGGCGATTCGGGAAGGGCGGCTGGTGGAGCTGTTTCCCGACTGGCCGGACGAGTACTTCCCGCTCTATGCGTTGTACCCGTCCCGCCATTTGCCGCCGGCGAAAGTGCGCGCCTTTCTGGAATTCGTGGTCGCGCTCAGCCGCTGAACTTAGCCGTGGATCATGGCTTGGTCGCGAGTTCGGCTTCCTCGTCCATGCGGTCGGACTCGAACAGCTCGGCCAGTTCCTTGCGGGCTTCCAGCGCGCTCTGCATGACCTTGGCTTCATCGTCGTAGATCAGGTGCTGACGGTTGAGCACCTGTTCGTCGTGACGTTTGAAGCGGTTGATCCGCGCCGCCGCCTGAGCCTCGCTCAGTCCCAGGCCGATCAGCGTGCGACGGGTCATTTCAAGGCTTGAATAGAAGGTTTCCCGGACCGGCTGCGCGTCCAGGTCCAGCAGGCGATGCACGTGCTGACGGTTACGGGCGCGGGCGATGATTTTCAGGTGCGGATACAGCTTGCGCACCAGTTCCGCGGTCTTGATGTTGGTGTCCGGATCGTCGGTGGCAATGACGAAATACTCGGCCTGATCGACCTTGGCCGCGCGCAGGATTTCCGGGCGCAGCGGGTCGCCGTAGAACACCGGCACATTACCGAAACTGCGGGTGAATTCGATCATCTCCACCGAGGTGTCCAGCGCGATGAACGGAATGTTCTGTGCACGCAGGATACGCGCGACGATCTGCCCCATACGGCCCATCCCGGCGATCACCACACGAGGATCGTCCGACTCGATGGCCTTGTATTCCTCCGGCACTTCCTTGACCACCGCCTTGGGCTTGAGCCAGCGCGCCATGACCAGCAGGATCAACGGCGTCAGCGCCATCGACAGGGTGATGGTCAGCACCAGCGTGTCGTACAGCGCAGCGTCGAACAGCCCCTGATCGCGGCCGATCTTGAACACCACGAAAGCGAATTCACCGCCTGCGGCCAGTACCAGCCCCAGACGCAGCGCGCTCTGTTTGCCCAGGCCACCGGCCAGGCGCCCGACGACGAATAACAGTGGCAGTTTCAGGCCGATCAGCAGCAGGGTCAGGCCGATGATGGTGGCCGGCGAGTCGAGCAGCAGGCTCAGGTTGGCGCCCATGCCGACGCTGATGAAGAACAGCCCCAGCAGCAGGCCCTTGAACGGCTCGATCTGCGATTCCAGCTCGTGACGGTACTCCGAGTCGGCCAGCAGCAGCCCGGCGAGAAACGCGCCCAGGGCCATGGACACGCCCACCAGGTCCATCACGTAAGCGGTGCCGATCACCACCAACAGAGCCGTGGCAGTGGACACCTCCTGCAGCTTGGTCTTGGCGACGACGCGGAACACCGGACGCAGCAGATAGCGACCGCCGACCACCACCACGGCGATGCCGCCGAGCACCTGCAGGCCATGGCGCAACGAGTCGCCGCCGGACGCTGCGTGGTCACTGCCGGCGAGCATGGGCACCAGGGCGATCAGCGGGATCGCGGCAATGTCCTGAAACAACAGGATGGCAAAGGCCAGACGACCATGGGGCGCGTTCAGCTCCTTGCGCTCGGCCAGGCTCTGCAGGCCGAAAGCGGTGGACGACAACGCCAGGCCTAGGCCCAGCACCACGGCGCTGTTGAGCGGCTGGCCGAAGCCGAGCAGGGCGACCACACCGATCACCAGGCCGGTCAGCAACACCTGGGCCAGGCCCACGCCGAACACCGACTTGCGCATCACCCACAGACGCTTGGGCGACAACTCCAGACCGATAATGAACAGCAGCAGGACCACGCCCAGCTCGGAAATGTGCGCCACGCTCTGCGGATTGCCGATCAGGCCAAGGCCGGACGGGCCGATGATCACGCCGGCGATCAGATAGCCGATCACCGCGCCCAGTTGCAGGCGTTTGGCCAGCGGAACGGTGACGACGGCGGCGAGCAGAAACACGACTGCGGCCTGTAGCAGGCTGCCTTCATGGGGCATTGGGAACTCCTTGTGACGACAAAAGAAAATGCGTTCAAAACGTAAAGTGCGCGTATTAAACCACGCAGAAGTGACAGCCCGCGCCGCCCGAGACGCTTCGCCGCAGTGCCGCGCGGCGCTTCGGGATGCGGGGCGGGCGAGGACGGCGTAAGATGGCGCACGATTTTTGCGTTGCCCACACGATTCGAAACGCTTTCAGGAAACCTGCAATGACCATCAAACAGCGTCTAATCTACTCGATCATCATCGCCCTGAGCGTGCTGGGCATCATGCTCGGCCTCTCGCACCTGCAGCAGATCGGCGTGCTCGACCAGAAGACCTTCCAGTACATCGCCATGGCCATCGCGGTGGTTGTCGTGGTCCTCAACGGCATCATGCGGCGCAAGGTCAAGCGCTGACCCCAAGCCTTGTAAAGATCGACTGTAGGAGCGAATTCATTCGCGAATGGCCGGGTCTGGCGACGCATGTGTGTGGCCTGACAGATGTTCGCGAATGAATTCGCTCCTACAGGGTTCAGCGTCCCTGAACTATTTATGAATCCGCGAACTCCAAAATTTCGCCTGTCATAAAGCCCGCAACGGGAAATGGAGTTCAACATGATCAAGAAACTGACCGCCGCCGTTCTCGCCACCGCCGCCCTGGCCACCGCCCAGGCCGCGCTGGCGGACAAACCGGGTCCCGGCTGGATCACCATCGAGAAGGCCATCGAAAAGGCCAAGTCGGCCGGTTACACGCAGATCTACAAGATCGAGGCCGATGACAAGGGATACTGGGAAGGCGAGGGCCGCAAGGCTGACAGCCTGACCTACGAATTCCGCATCGACGGCACGTCCGGCAACATCCTGCGCGATCAGAAAGACTGATCCACCCAGCGTTCAACCCTCTGCGGGAGCGGCCTGCACCGACTCCCGCGTCTTCGAACTATTACATCTTGTTGCCAAATCGATCCGGGCTGTAAGGCGCCGGGTCGGTGAATGCGGGCGCTCCCGTCATCATCTGCGCCAGCAGGCGCCCGGTCACCGGTCCCAGCGTCAGGCCATGATGGGCATGGCCGAAATTGAACCACAGGCCCTTGTGGTTGCGCGCTGGCCCGATCACCGGGCGCATGTCCGGCAGGCACGGTCGGCGACCCAGCCACGGCTCGGCATCCAGGCGTTCCCCCAGCGGATAGAGCGCGCGGGCGATGGCTTCGCAGCGGCGCAGCTGGATTTCGTTGGGCGCAGCATCGCTGGGGGCGAACTCGACGCCGGTGGTCAGGCGAATGCCCCGGGCCATGGGCGCCAGCACATAGCCGGCCTGGGCATCGATGACCGAGTGCTGCAGTTCTGCGCCCGGCTGTGTGGCGTAGTGCATGTGGTAGCCGCGTTTGACCGCCAGCGGGATACGATAGCCCAGCCCTGAAAATACCTCGGCTGATTGCGGGCCGAGGGCGACGATCACGTTCTGTGCAGTGACCGGATCTTGCTCGCTTTGCACCTGCCAGCTGTCACCGGCCTGCCGCAGGCTGCGCGCGTCGCCTTTGAGCAGCACGCCGCCGCGGGCCACGAACAGGGCCGCATAACCGCGCACCAATGCACCGGGATCGGTCACGCTCTTCGGATCGAGCCAGTGAATGCCGCCCACAGCGCCGTGCAGATCCGGTTCCCGCTCGCGCAGTTGCGCGGCATCGAGAATCTCGAAGCGCAGGCCGTACTGGTCGTAGGTGCGGGCATCGGCGGCCGCCAGCTCGAAGGCGTTAGGCTCGCGATAGAACTCGATCCAGCCCTTGGCGCGGAATAGGCCGGTCATGCCGGCGGCCTCGGCCAGCAGATCGTGTTCCTCGACGCAGCGCTGAATCAGCGGCTGCATCGCCCGGCTGGCCTTGGCCAGATTGGCCGGCGAGGACTGACGCCAGTATTCGAACAGCCACGGCGCGATGCTGGGCAGAAAGGCAGGGCTGAAGCGCATCGCCGAGTGCCGGTTGAGGCTGTAGCGCAGCAACGTTGACCACTCACGGGGAAAGGCATACGGGATGATGCTGGAGCGCTCGATCAGCCCGGCGTTGCCATGGCTGGTGCCGCGACCGGGTTCATCGCGATCGAGCAGCACGATGCGCTGGCCTGGGGCTTGCATTTGCAGATGAAGCGCAGAGCAGACGCCGACGATTCCGGCGCCCAAGACGAGGGTCTGACAATCCATGTAACGATCCTTGATCGGCGCAAAGTATGCGATGGGCAACGAGCAGATTGGCAGTTTACCCGGTTGTCGGCGCGCAGTACTCTCCCTGCGCGCACCTTCTGTTCGGCCTCCACTTCCAATAATCACACCGGAGCTTCAGATGTCTTCACCCCGCGATCCTGCACAGATTCAGACGATTTCCTTCGACGAACTGACCCACTTGCTCACCCAGGTATTCCAGCGCAACGGCACATCCGAGGCGGTTGCCGCGGTGCTGGCCGAGAACTGCGCCAGTGCCGAGCGCGACGGTTCGCACAGCCACGGGATCTTCCGCATCAAGGGCTATCTTTCGTCGCTGGCGGCCGGCTGGGTGAATGGCCACGCGGTGCCGAAGGTCGAGGACGTCGGTGCAGGTTTCGTGCGGGTCGATGCGGCCGGCGGCTTTGCCCAGCCTGCGTTGCAAGCGGCCAGAGACTTGCTGGTAGAGAAGGCACAATCGGCCGGCATCGCGATCCTGGCGATTCGCAATTCGCACCATTTCGCCGCGCTATGGCCGGATGTCGAGCCATTCGCCCAGCAGGGGCTGGTAGCCTTGAGCGTGGTCAACAGCATGACCTGCGTGGTGCCCCATGATGCGCAGAAGCCGTTGTTCGGCACCAACCCCATCGCCTTTGCCGCGCCGAGGGCAGAAGGGCAACCCATCGTTTTCGACATGGCCACCAGCGCCATCGCCCACGGCGACGTGCAGATCGCCGCGCGGGAAGGGCATATGCTGCCACCGGGCATGGGCGTGGACCGCGCAGGCCTTCCCACCCAGGATCCCAAGGCGATTCTCGATGGCGGCGCGCTGCTGCCGTTTGGCGGCTACAAGGGCTCGGCGCTGTCGATGATGGTCGAGCTGTTGTCGGCGGCGTTGACCGGCGGCAACTTCTCGTTCGAATTCGACATGTCCAAGGCACCGGGTGCGCAGACCCCGTGGACCGGGCAGTTGATCATCGTCATCGACCCGGACAAGGGCAGTGGCCAGTCCTTTGCCCAGCGCAGCGAGGAACTGGTGCGGCAGATGCACGGCGTCGGGCAGCAGCGCATGCCGGGCGACCGTCGCTATCGCCAGCGGGAGAAATCCCTGGCGGACGGCATCGAGCTGCCGGTGGCGGATCTGGCGCGGCTCAGAGAACTGGCTGGCGTTTGACCGCTCGTCGAATCGGCACTTGCGTTTGCGGGTCGATGAAAATACTGTATGTTTAAACAGTATTCGAAAAAGAGGGCTCGACCATGCAACTGAACCAAGCCATCACCCACGCTTCATTCTCCGTTCAGGCTCCGGAAGCGACGTTCAACAGCGTTTGGGGCAATGAAATGCAGCGTGAGGATTTCCTCGCGCTGGCCGCAGGCGTTCGCCAGTTCAGCGCCGATCTGGCACTGCTCAACGGCAACACGGGGTATCCACTGGAAAGCGCGCACTGCGCAGCAGAGTGAGCCCTCTGCTGCGTGGGGCAGTCAGTTCTGCGGGGCTTGCGCGGTGTTCACTGCGGTGTCATGGGGCACAGGATCATCGGCTTCCGGCTGGCGCCGTTTGCCGGTTCTGATCAGGCTGAGTGCAATCAGGGTGCCGATGACCGATAAAACGCACCAACCGAGCAGGAATGTGATCACGTCTGGTTCTCCGAACTGCATAAATCGGGTTGTCATGCAAAATGACAAACTGTCCATCCGAATCCATCGGCCTGCCAGGGAAAATCCTGAGGCCGAAAAGCGCGCAGCTTGAACAATTGTCGGAAGAATCGCAACTCCCCCGGACCAATGGGGTCTTGGTTTAAACATAACCAGCTTCGAGGTCCAGCGTATGAAAGATCTTGGTACCCGCTTGAAAGAGGAACGCAAGCGCCTGGGGCTCTCGCAACAGGAGTTCGGCACCATCGGCGGCGTGGAAGCCAATGCCCAGGGCAAGTACGAGAATGGCGAGCGTATCCCCAGGTCCGACTATCTGGCGGCCTTGGGCAAAAAGGGCGTGGATGTGCTTTACGTCATCACCGGCGAGCGTACGCCGATGACGGTGGATGCGCTGAATGAGGCGGAGCGGGCAATCATCACCCACTATCGCGCCTTGAACGAAGAAGACCAGGAGGCGATTTCGCAGTTGGCCACGTCGTTGTCCGAATGCGTGACGGAGCCTGCGAATTAGTTCGTCCTGCAGCGCAGAAGTCTTCAGTGGTGCTGATGACCTGCTTGTGAGTGAGTATATGAAACGTATATGCTTCGTATATTCAACGCGAGGTCATTTATGGGACTGGTCAAGATTTCCGAACACATGCATGCCAACATTCGATCCGCCAGCGCCGCGCTGAGCCGCTCCATCAATGCTCAGGCCGAGCACTGGATGCGCGTTGGCATGCTTGCCGAGCTCAACCCCGGGCTCAATTACAGCGACATCTGCCAGCTGTTGATCCGTGCCGAGACTTCCGGGCAGGCCTTGCAGGGGCTCGACCCCGACGTCTCCGTCAGCGAACCGCGCGTCAAGGCGGTGCTGCAATGAGTGTCAGCATCAAGAGCGAAGCCGATCTGGTCGGTCTGAGAGTAGCGGGGCGCCTGGCGGCCGACGTGTTGGCCATGATCGTGCCTTACGTCAAGCCGGGGGTCAGCACCGAGGCCCTGGATGACATCTGCAATGCCTATATCGTCAATGAACTGAAAGTCACTCCGGCCAACGTCGGCTATCACGGCTTCACCAAAACCACCTGCATTTCGCCCAACACGGTGGTGTGCCACGGTATTCCGTCGCCCGACGACATCCTCAAGGAAGGTGACATCGTCAACATCGACGTTGCGGTAATCAAGGATGGCTGGTACGGCGACACCAGCCGCATGTACTACGTCGGCGAAGTCAGCCCGCTGGCCCGGCGCCTGGTGGAAACCACCTACGAGGCCACTCTGGCGGGTATTCATGCGGTCCGCCCGGGGGCGACCCTGGGCGATATCGGCCACGCGATCCAGACCGTGGCGTACCGCGAGGGTTTCAGCGTGGTTCGCGAGTACTGCGGGCATGGCATCGGACGCAAGTACCATGAAGAGCCGCAGGTGCTGCATTACGGTGCAGCGGGCAAGGGCCTGAAACTCAAGCCGGGGATGGTGTTCACCATCGAGCCGATGATCAACGCCGGCAAGCCTGGCACCCATGTGCTGGAAGATGGCTGGACCGTGCTGACCCGGGACCAGTCGTTGTCGGCGCAGTGGGAGCATATGGTCGCGGTGACCGAGACCGGTTACGAGCTGCTGACCCCCTGGCCAGACGGGACGGGCAGCTACCCGCCGGTATAAGGCAAAAGGCCTTCAGAAGGATCAAGACACAATTGGAACGGTGACGAAAAGCCGACTGAGCCTGTAGTCTTTTTCTCGTTCCCCTGTAGTGCTGCTTCCTGACCGGCTCATGGATGATCAGGCTGGCAGCACTTGGGGAGAACACCAACGGGTTTCAATCCTCTGACAACTCACAAAATCTGATTCGATTCCCGAACGGATCGGCAATCTCCATCACTTTCCCCCAACCCTGCTCGACAATCCCCGGCCGCGAATAGCCATAGCGCTTGGCATTCAAATCCCGGCAAAACTCATCGATCCCCAGCACCGGCACAAACACCGTAGAACCCGGCGTCGCATCGCCATGATGGCCGGTCAGATGAAGCAGAAGACCGTCCCGACGAACCTGCATGTACAGCGGCAAATCCGCCTCGAACCGGTGCTCCCAGTCCACACTGAACCCCAGAAAATCCACATAAAATTCCCGGGCCTTGTCCTCGCAGAACATCCGCAACACCGGCACCGCGCCTGAAATCTGCATCACCCTCACTCCTTGACGGAAAAGCGCCGAGTCTAGCCCGACCGCTGCGAAACCCGAAAGTTAAAGGATTCAGCGTGCAATTCCGACCAAAGGCCCGATTTGCGCAAATAGGTTAGCGAGCAACGGCACATCGCCATAGGTATAGTGGCAACATTCCCCGGTCTGGGCATCGTCGATGAAATACCTGCGCCCGTTGGGGTTACTGTTGTGCTGCGTCCTCGCGTCGGTGCCGATTCAGGCTGCCGAACAGACGCTGCGTGTGCTGGCCTGGCCCGGTTACGCCGACTCCGATTTGGTGAGCGTTTTCGAGAAGCGCTACAAGGTCAAGGTCGAAGTCACTCTGGTGGGCAGCGATGAAGTCCTGCGCAGCAAGATGGCCGAAAACCAGGGCGGCGATTTCGACGTTATTGCGGCCAATACCGCCGAGGTTCACAACTACGTGAACCAGGGGCTGTTGCAGCCATTGCACCCCGATCGCATCGTCAACACCGCTCGCCAGCTGCCGCGTTTTCGCGATTACTCCAGAATCCCCGACATCGTCGTCAACGGGCAGGTTTATGCTGTGCCTTACGCGTGGTCGGACATGGGCCTGATCTATGACCGCAAGCAGTTCAGCGAGCCGCCGGACTCGATCCAGAGCATGTGGGACCCGAAATTTCAGGGCCGCGTGCTGGCGTTCAACACCAGCAACCATAATTTTTCCCTGGCAAGCCTGGCGTTGGGCGGCGATCCGTTTCGCATCCCGGCAGCGGACTTTCCCAGGGTCACCGACAAACTCATCGACCTGCGGCGTAACGTGCTGACCTTTTATTCCCTGCCGGAAGAGGCGGCGGAGCTGTTTCGCAGCCACTCGGTGGCGCTGATCTACGCCAACTATGGCCGCCAGCAGTTGCGCCAATTGCGCGATGCTGGCGTCGACGTCGGTTACGTGGTGCCGCGCGAAGGCGCGCTGGCCTGGCTCGATTGCTGGGCGATCAGCAAGGGCGCCCATGACCTGCGGCTGGCCAACGAGTGGATCAACTACATGCTCGAACCCGACGTCAGTCGCGCGCTGACCGAACGCCAGGATTTGTCCAACACGCTGCAGGAACCCAAAGATGCCAGCCCGTCCAATCGCATGATCTGGCTGCGCCCGGTCGAGGATGACCAGCGCCGGGCGGCGTTGTGGCAACGTATCGTGTCCGGTGAGCGGCCGCCGCTGGTGGAGGCGCGATGAGGTTCGGTATTGCATTCAAGCTTGGCTGCCTGATGGCGCTGTTCGGCATGCTGCCCACCGGGCTGGCCGGTTATTACATCTATAACAGTAGCCGGGAAATGCTGCTGCAGGCCGCCGAGCGTGACCTGCTGACTTCGGTGCAGGTGCTAGGCCGCAACCTGCACGGCAGTCTGCGCAATATCTCGCTGGATGCCACGGTCCTGACCAACGGGCCGCAGGTTCACGATCTTGGCGGCATGACCGATCCGGTAGCGCGGCAAACCGTGCAGAACAACCTCGCCGAGTCGTTCCGCGCCATGTTGCTGGCCCATCCCGATTACATGCAGATCCGCCTGATCAGCGCGACCGATCATGGCCTGGAACTGGTGCGCCAGGACCGCGACGGCGCTGACATCGTCCGGGTCGATGGCGCCGATCTGCAGGAGAAGGCCCACTACGCCTACGTGTTCGAAACCCTGCGGCTGGCGCCGGGTGAGGTGCGTATTTCGCCGATCGTGATCAACCACGAGCAAGGCGCGCACTCGGGGCTGGGCAAGCCGACGCTGCATGTGTCCACCCCGGTGGCGGACGCAACGGGCAAGGTGTTCGCGCTGCTGGTGATCAACGTCGACCTGGATCAACTGTTCAGCCAGCTGCAGAGCGACCTGCCCAAGGAATATCAGGTGTACCTGAGCAACCGCTGGGGCGATCTGCTGGTGCATCCGGACCATCGACGCACCTTCGGTTTCGATCAGGGCCGGCGCTTGTTCCTGCAGGATGAGTTCCCGGAAGTCACCAAGCTGTTGTCCGACTCAGCGCCCAGCAGCCTGATCAGCCGCAGCGTCGAGCAGGGCCAGAAGGACCGGCTGGTGGCGGCCTTTGTGAGGCTTTCGCACAATGGCGACGCCGAACCGTTCGTGGTGCTGGGCCTGGGGCAGCCGCAAAGTCATGTGCTGGCCAAGGCGTCGCGCGTGGGCAACAGCATCGTGCAGATCGCGTTGTTCTTCAGCGTGCTGGCGCTGTTCGCCGCATTCATCGCCTCTCGTGCGCTGATCCGACCGTTGCGCAGCATGTCCGATGCAGTCGAGCTGTTCTCCCGCGAGCGGAAAATCAGCGAGCTGGCGCCTCGGGACGACGAGCTGGGTGTGCTGGCCCGCCGTTTCCACGCAATGAAACAGGAAATCCTCGGTCAGCTGGACGACCTGACCTCCAGCCGCGCGGCGTTCGAGCACCTGGCCCGGCACGACCCGCTGACCGAATTGCCCAACCGACGCATGTGCTTCGAGCGCCTTGAGCAGGCGCTGGTCGAGGCGCGGGAGGGCGGGAAGAAGATGGCCTTGCTGTTCGTCGACCTGGACCACTTCAAGGAGATGAACGACCAGTACGGCCACCGCTTCGGCGATCAGGTGCTGCAGGCCGTGGCCAAACTGTTGACCAGCGCCAGCGAGGGTGCCGACTGCGTGGCTCGGCTGGGCGGGGACGAGTTCGTGATCTCGTTCTGTGACGTGAAGGACCCGCAGAAGATCGCGGCCCTGCTGGAAAAACTCCATCAGTGCTTCCAGCTGCCGCTGTTCATCGACGGGCGCCGGGTGCAGATCCACGCCAGCATGGGTGTGAGCCTGTTTCCCCGCGACGGCGACGACATCGGCACCCTGGTGCAGCATGCCGACCACGCGATGTACAAGGCCAAGAGCGCGGGGCGCAACCGTTATTCGTTCGAGATGCTCGAAGAGCAGTGACGCCCTCGATCAGAGGTTGTCACTGCTGCCGAAGGTGTAGACACAGGTCCAGACCGACACGGCGACGGGCACGATCAGGCACCACAGGCCAATCGCCAGGTACAACAGCGCCGCGCCAATACAGCCTACGGTAAAGCCCAGCAGGTTCAGGCCGATCGGCTTGAGCCGCTGCTTGATCGCTGCGCGCTGTTCGGCATCACGCTGGCCGATCAGGGCGAACAGGTCGATGGACAGTTGCGTGACGTTGCCGGTCATCAGGGTGGTGGGCGGTGCGCCTTTTAGGTGCTGGCGCGAGATCGCGTTGAGCACCGCCATCGCCGCCACGCCGGTCATGCCGGTGAGCAGGGCGCTGGCACTGTCGCCATCGTTGAACGGCCCCAGCTCGATGGTCAGCACGGCGAACAGGGCCAGCAGCAGGGTGTGCAGAATCAGCAGCGGACGCAGCGGCACCAGACCGCGACGGTTGATCGCCACGGCGGCCAGGTGAGTCAGACCGACCACCAGCGCGAACATCGGCAGGGCCAGCAACTTGGCCAGCGCGCCAGAGGTGCCGTGGACGATGCTCACGCCCAGGGTCACGAAGTTGCCGGTGACGTGAGCAGTGAACAGGCCTTGCAGGGCGAGGAAACCGATGGTGTCGACGAAGCCGCCGTTGAAGCTCAGGGCCGGGGCAGTGGTGCGGTGGATCGATGACATGGTGAACTCCTGATACAGAGCAATCCGTGATTGAAATGCGTCCCGTAGCAGCACGGCTTGCCGGCGGGAGCGTCCGAAAGATCGCTCCCGCCGGCAAGCCGTGCTGCTACGTGTGTACTCTTCGCTTAATTCAGGTGCGCCTTGAGCTCACCGGCCGCCTGACGCATCGCTGCCTTGACCTCCGGAATGTTGCTCAGCGGGTTGAGCAGGCCATAGTCGTGGATCATGCCGTTGTAGCGCACGGCGGTGACATCGACGCCAGCGGCATCCAGTTTGCGGGCATAGGCTTCACCTTCATCACGCAACACGTCCAGGCCTGCGGTCTGCACCAGCGCTGGCGGCAGCCCTTTCAATTGCTCGGTACTGGCCCGCAGCGGCGAGGCATGGATGTCGGCGCGCTGGGCGGCGTCAGTGGTGTAGCTGTCCCAGAACCACTTCATCATGTTCTTGGTGAGGAAGTGCCCTTCGGCGTACTGATCATAGGAGCCGGTCTCGAAGTTGGCATCGGTCACCGGCCACAGCAGCAACTGGAAACGCAGTTTCGGCGTGCCTTGCTCCTTGGCTTTCAACGCGACCACCGCCGCCATGTTGCCGCCGACGCTGTTGCCGGCCACCGCCAGACGCGAGCTGTCGACATGGATCTGTTTGCCATGCTCGGCCACCCAGCGAGTCGCCGCGTAGGCCTGGTTGATCGCGGTCGGGTAGTGCGCTTCTGGCGAAGGCGTGTAGTCGACGTAGACCGCCACTGCCCCCGAACCCACCACCAGGTCGCGAATCAGGCGAGCGTGGGTCGGGTAGTCGCCCAGCACCCAGCCACCGCCGTGGAAGTACATGAACACCGGCAACTCGCCCTTGACCCCGGCCGGACGCACGATGGTCAGTTTGATGTTCTGGCCGTCGGCCTGAATGACTTTGTCGCTGACTTCGATACCGGACATGTCGACCTTCACCGATTGCTGCGCGCCGGTCAGCACCGCACGGGCATCTTTCGGGCTCAATTGTTCCAGCGGGCGGCCGCCACCGGCTGCCAGGGCGTTGAGGAAGGCCTGGGTCTGGTGCTCGGGTACGGTGTTTTCCGCGGCGAAGGCGCTGCCGATGGAGAGGGCCAGCAGGGTGGCGGTCAGGGCTTTTTTAACAGTGTTCATGACGGGCTCGCTTATGAATTCGGTAATGGGTGCTGGGTGAAAAAGGGGCCCCGCGTCGAGGCCCGGATCAATCTGCTCAGTTGGCTTGGCGCTGCGGTGCGCCGTGGACCATGGTGTAGGCGTAGTCGACGCCCATGCCGTAGGCACCGCTGTGTTCGAGCACCAGTTGCATTACCGCCTCGTAGGTGTCCTTGTGCGCCCAGTCGCGCTGGAATTCGAGCAGCACCTGCTGCCAGGTCACCGGTACTGCACCGGCCTGAATCATGCGTTGCACCGACATGTCGTGAGCTTCCTTGGTGGTGCCGCCGGAAGCGTCGGTGACGATGTACACCTCGTAGCCTTCAGCCAGTGCGTCCAGGGTCGGGAAGTTCAGGCAGACCTCGGTCCACAGCGCGGCGATGATCAGCTTCTTGCGCCCGGTCGCCTTGACCGCTTCAACCAGTTTCTTGTCTTCCCAGGAGTTCATCGAGGTGCGCTCGATCGGCTGGTGGTCAGGGAACACACTCAGCAGCTCTGGCCAGATGTAACCGCTGAAACTCTTGGTCTCCACCGAGGTGAAAATGGTCGGCACGTTGAAGATTTTCGCTGCCTTGGCCAGTCCCACAGTGTTGTTCTTCAGGGTCTGACGATCGATCGACTGCACGCCGAAAGCCATCTGTGGCTGGTGGTCGATCAGGATCAGGGCGGCGTTGGTCGGGTTGAGCAGTTCGCGAATGGACATGGTGTGTTCCCTTTAAATCGAAAATGGTCTGTAGAGGTCGCCGCTTCAGCTCGTTGGCTGTTTGCTTGCTGGCTTGGGAGTAAATCTACGGACTAATCGAATGGGGAACAATTAGCGAAAATTGAGACTCATTGATTCTAAATTAGGGACATTGCTGTCAGGCGCTGATTCTGGTTCTGCGGGACAGGTCGGCATTTGATGCTGCGCTCCTACGCTCTCCGGGCAGAAACCGGTGCGTGCCTGACCTGGGCAGAGTCTTATCCATGCAATGTTTGCTTGCAACGGATCAACGTGAGGGTCGATTCAACGTCTGACTCGGATACTCCAGAAACAACTGCCGATACGCCTCGGCAAACCGCCCCAGATGCCAGAACGAATACCGCATGGCCACGTCCGCCACGCTGGTGTCGTGGGCGTGGGCCGTCAGCAGTTCTTGACGTGCCAGGTTCAGACGGCGGCTGCGCAGCCAGGCGGTGGGCGCCATGCCGACGCAGGCGTTGAAGGCCTTGCGCAGTTGCTGGAACGAGGTGCCGGCGCTGTCGGCCAGTTGCACCACGCTGAAGTTTTCCGTGGGTTGGGCGCTGACCTGTTCGAACACGCGCTGGACGATCTTGCGCTGTTCGGCCAGGCGCAGGCAGGCGTCGGACAGGCGCGCGGGGTCCGATTGCTCCAGCACGAACAGGCAGTCTTCGATCAGTTGCTCGCCCAGATGCTGTGCCTGTTCGGCGTCGTCGCTCTGGGCCATGCGGGTCAGCATCGTGCTCAACCAGCCGCTGAACAGCGCGCCGTGGCTGGATTTGAGCGGGGTCAGCAAGAGGTCTTCGAAGGTTTCGTGCAGGTGGCGTGAGCCCAGGCAATCCTGGCGGATCACCACGGCGATCTCGCGGTAGTTTTCCGGGGTGATCCACAGGTTCTGGGTGCTGGCGTCGAGCAGGTACAGCGCGTGTTCGTTCATGTCGAAACTGAACACCAGGGCATCGCTGGGCGCCTTGTAGTACTGCTCGATGCGGGTGTTCATGTGCTCTTCGTAGACCTGCACGCCACCCAGTTCGGCCTCCACCAGGCGGCCCTTGAACTGCCCCGAGGACATCTGCGAATAGTGCAGGCTCCAGCCCGCGTTGGAGATACCTTGCTGATCGGCGGCGACGGTTTCAAATACCCTGACCGACATGAGAGACCTGCTCAAGCAGTGTTGTTTTAGGTGTCGGCACCTTAGCAGCCCCTTCGAAGGCCAGACAATACGCGGCCACGCACCACCCGTCGCGCACCAAAATGAGGCGCGTGACGCGAGCGAAAGTGGATAGACGAACGTGCAGTGGCCCTTCAGCATGGGCGCCATTCCGACGCCAGGGCCCTTGCGCCCGGCGCCACGATCCGTCCCGACCGCCAGAGGCCCCATGGACAGTAGCGTGAAAGACCCACTCGCCGAGTGGCTGAAGAGTTATGGCATCACCGAAGTCGAATGCGTGGTCAGTGACCTGACCGGCATAGCCCGGGGCAAGATCCTGCCCACCAACAAGTTTCTCAACGAGCACGGCATGCGCCTGCCGGAAAGCGTGCTGCTGCAGACCGTCACCGGCGATTACGTCGACGACGAGATCTACTACAACCTGCTGGACCCCGCCGACATCGACATGAGCTGCCGCCCTGACGCACAGGCGGTGTACGTGCTGCCGTGGGCGCTGGAGCCGACGGCGATGGTCATTCACGACACTTTCGACCGCTATGGCAACCCGATCGAACTGTCGCCGCGCAACGTGCTGAAAAAGGTCCTGGGGCTATACGCCGAGCAGGGCTGGCGGCCAGTGGTGGCGCCGGAAATGGAGTTCTACCTGACCCAGCGCTGCGAGGACCCGGACCTGCCATTGCAAGTACCGACCGGCCGTTCGGGGCGTCCTGAGAGCGGCCGCCAGTCGTTCTCCATCGAAGCGGCCAACGAGTTCGACCCGCTGTTCGAAGACGTCTACGACTGGTGCGAAGCGCAAGGGCTGGATCTGGACACGCTGATCCATGAAGACGGCCCGGCGCAGATGGAAATCAACTTCCGCCATGGCGACGCGCTGGACCTGGCCGACCAGATCACGGTGTTCAAACGCACCATGCGTGAGGCCGCGCTCAAGCACAACGTCGCCGCGACCTTCATGGCCAAGCCGATCACCGACGAGCCGGGCAGCGCCATGCACCTGCACCAAAGCGTGGTCGACATTCACACCGGCAAAAGCGTGTTCAGCACCGAGGACGGCGAGCCCAGCAAGCTGTTCCTGCAGCACATCGGCGGCCTGCAGCGCTACATCCCGGAAATCCTGCCGCTGTTCGCACCCAACGCCAACTCGTTCCGGCGCTTTTTGCCGGACACCTCGGCGCCGGTCAACGTGGAGTGGGGCGAAGAAAACCGTACTGTCGGCTTGCGCGTCCCGGCTTCCGATCCTCAGGCGCGGCGGGTGGAGAACCGCTTGCCCGGCGCCGACGCCAACCCGTACCTGGCCATCGCCGCCAGCCTGTTGTGCGGCTACATGGGCATGATCGAAGGCTGCGACCCGAGCGCGCCGGTGCAGGGTCGTGGCTACGAGCGACGCAGCCTGCGCCTGCCACTGACCATCGAGGATGCGCTGGAGCGCCTGGAAGGCAGCAGCGCGGTGCGCCGTGTGCTTGGGGACAAATTCGTGCAGGGCTACGTCGCGGTCAAACGCGCCGAACATGAAAACTACAAGCGCGTCATCAGCTCATGGGAACGCCAGTTCCTGATGATGAGTGTGTAAGCGCAGCCGTCTTGTTCACTGAAGTTGGGGGCACCATGAAGTCGATCGTTTCCACGCTGTTCGTGCCGGCCGTCCTGGCTGGCGCTGTCACTGCTGCGCATGCTGAAGGCAACACCGTGAAGATTTACAACTGGTCCGACTACATCGGCCCGACCACCCTGGCGGACTTCAAGGCCGCCACGGGCATCGAGCCGATCTACGACGTCTTCGACTCCAACGAAACCCTGGAAGGCAAGATGCTGACAGGCCGTTCGGGGTATGACGTGGTGGTGCCGTCCAACCATTTTCTCGGCCGGCAGATCAAGGCCGGTGCGTTCCAGAAACTGGACATGAGTCAGCTGCCCAACCGCAAGAACCTCGACCCGCAACTGATGAAGCAACTGGAAGCCAACGACCCCGGCAACCAATACGCGGTGCCGTACCTGTGGGGCACCAACGGCATCGGCTACAACGTCGACAAGGTCAAGGCGGCGTTGGGCGTGGACAACATCGACTCGTGGGCGGTGCTGTTCGAGCCCGAGAACATGAAGAAACTGCAGAAGTGCGGCGTGTCGTTCATGGATTCCCCTGACGAAGTGTTCCCCGCCGTGCTCAATTACATGGGCATGGACCCGCGCAGCGAGTCGGCCAAGGACTACGAGCGCGCCACCGCGAAGCTCAAGGCGGTGCGGCCGTATGTCACTTATTTTCATTCATCCAAATGGGTGTCTGATCTCGCAAACGGCGATATCTGTGTCGCGTTCGGATACTCCGGCGATGTGCTGCAAGCCAAGAACCGCGCCATCGAAGCCAAGAACGGCGTGAACATCGCCTACTCGATCCCCAAGGAAGGCGCCAATGTCTGGTTCGACATGCTGGCCATTCCCAAGGACGCCGAGCACCCGAAAGAAGCCTTGGCGTTCATCAATTACCTGCTCGACCCGCAGGTGATCGCCAAAGTCAGCGAGACAGTCGGGTATGCTAACCCCAACCCCGCGTCCAACGCCCTGATGGGCACCGAGATCACACAGAACCCGTCGATCTACCCGACGGCGGATGTCATGAAACGCTTTTACATTTCTTCGGAATTGAGCCCGGCGACCCTGCGCCTGATGACGCGCAAATGGTCCGACATCAAATCCAACCGTTAAGGAAAACCCATGTCCGTTGCACTGCCACACACACCGTCCTATTACGCTGCGTCTGTCGACATGCCGCCTGAACGCTCTCCGCTCGAAGGGGCGATCAGCGCTGACGTGTGCGTCATCGGCGGCGGTTTCACCGGGGTGAACACCGCGCTGGAACTGGCCGAGCGGGGTGTGTCGGTGGTGCTGCTCGAAGCCCAGCGCATCGGCTGGGGCGCCAGCGGGCGCAACGGCGGGCAACTGATTCGCGGCCTGGGGCATGACGTCAGTGGCGTCGAGCGCTGGGTCGGCAAGGAAGGCGTGCATTACCTGCAACAGGCCGGTTTCGAGTCGGTCGACATCGTCCGCCAGCGTGTACAGCAGCATGGGCTGGAATGCGATTTGCGCTGGGGTTATTGCGACCTGGCCAACACCCCGGCGCACTGGAAAGGCTTGCAGGAAGAACTGCAATCGCTGACGGCCCAGGGCTATCCCCATGCCGTGCGCCTGGTGGAAAAAGATGCACTGGCTGAGGTGGTCGGCTCGTCTGTGTATCAGGGCGGGCTGATCGACATGGGCTCGGGGCACCTGCACCCACTCAAGCTGATTCTGGCCGAGGCGAAACTGGCAGAAGAGAAGGGCGCTGTGATTCATGAGGCAAGCCCCGTGCAACGCATCGTGCACGGCGCGAAGATCCAGGTGTTCACCGATCGCGGGCAGGTCACGGCCAACCGGATCGTGCTGGCGTGCGATGCGTTTCTCAACAAGCTGGAACCGGCGCTGACCGGCAAACTGCTGCCTGCGGGCAGTTACATCATCGCCACCGAGCCCTTGGGTGAAGAGCGCGCCCGAGCGCTGATCCCGCAGAACATGGCGCTGTGCGACCAGCGTGTGGCGCTGGATTACTACCGCCTCAGCGCCGACAACCGCTTGCTGTTCGGCGGCGCCTGCAACTATTCGGGGCGTGACCCGAAGAACATCGCCGACTACATGCGGCCGAAGATGGAACGGGTGTTCCCGCAGCTCAAGGGCGTGGGCATCGACTTCCAGTGGGGCGGCATGATCGGCATCAGCGCCAACCGCTTCCCGCAGATCGGCTTGGTGGCCGACAAACCCAACGTGTACTACGCCCAGGGCTATTCGGGCCACGGCCTGAACGTCACTCACTTCGCCGCCCGCGTCCTGGCCCAGGCGATCGCCGACAGAGACCGCCGCGCCGTCGACCTGTTCGCCCGCGTCCCGCACCGCACCTTCCCCGGTGGCGAGCTGTTGCGCTCGCCGCTGCTGGCGTTGGGGATGATGTGGTATCGGCTCAAGGAGTTGATATAAGGGGGCCGAACGAGCAACTGCCGTTGCGGCAGGCTTGTGGGTGGGGTGTTCTTGAGATCGCTCCCGCGGGCAAGCCCGGCTGCTACGTCGGCATTTGATGTTCATACGATTTGGGACCGACCGATGACCCTGCAGCAGCACGGCTTGCCGGCGGGGGCGTCCGAAAGAACGCCGCTACCATCGAGCCTTGTGGCGCGGGGCGGCTCAACGCCAATAGTTGGCCTTATCCCACCCGGTTCTACCCCTATACCCAACCCATCTAACCCCAGGCCCCGCACGCCTTGTCGCATCAGGGCTTTGCCGCTTGACTTCCTGAAGGCCCGGGCGCGAATTCGGGATAGGTGTTTTTGCTCATGCGCCGCATCAGGCCGATTCCATCAACTCAACGGCGCGCGGGTCGTCCGAAGGATGGCGGCTGCGCGGAGGAACAGGTGCATGTATGAGCACACCTCTGGATATGAACGCACTCAAGGCTCGGCAGCAGGCGGCGTGGGCCAGCGGCGATTACGCGGTGATCGGCACGACCCTGCAACTGGTGGGCGAGCTGTTGGCCGAAGCCTGTGACTTGCGCTGGGGCGAGACGGTGCTGGATGTCGCAGCGGGCAATGGCAACGCCACCCTGGCCGCGGCCAGGCGCGGATGTCAGGTGACCTCCACCGATTACGTGCCCGAGCTGCTCAAGCGCGGCGAAGAGCGCGCGCAGGCCGAGCATTTGCAGGTGCATTTTCAGGCGGCGGATGCCGAGGCGCTGCCGTTTCAGGAAGGGTCTTTTGATGCAGTGGTGTCGACCTTTGGCGTGATGTTCGCGCCCGATCAGGCGAAAGCCGCCAGTGAGCTGGCTCGGGTCTGTCGCTCGGGCGGGCGCATCGGGTTGGCCAACTGGACGCCGCAGGGTTTTGTCGGGCAGATGTTCAAGACCCTCGGGCAGCACGTGCCGCCGCCTGCCGGGGCGCAGTCACCCGCGCGCTGGGGCGATGAGGAGCAACTGCATCAGTGGTTCGATCAGGCAGGGGCGGTGAAGGTCAGCCGCCAGCATTTCAACTTCCGCTATCGTTCGGCGGCGCATTTCATCGATGTGTTCAGGGCCTGGTATGGGCCGGTGCATAAGGCTTTCGACTCGCTGGACAGCGACAAGGCCAGTGCGCTGGAACAGGATATGACCCGGTTGCTGGATGACCGGAACATCGCCGGGCCGTCGTCGCTGGTAGTGCCCAGTGAGTACCTGGAAGTGGTGATTACCCGCCGGTGAACCGCCTGGATGGCGACGGCGTTCTCAGGATCGCTCCCGCGGGCAAGCCCGGCTGCTACGTTGGCATTTGATGTTCATGCGATCTGGGTCCGACCGATGACCCCGTAGCAGCACGGCTTGCCGGCGGGGCGGTCTCAAGAACGCTGTCGCCGACAAACCAAACCGCAACATCGCGCCTTGCACAAAACCCGACATCCCCTCATCATGCACGCCATATATAGGGTAGGGGGGTATGCTATGTCGCACACCAAGGCCGGAAAAGACGATCTGCTCAAACGGGTCAAACGCATCGCAGGGCAGGTCCAGGCCATCGAACGCGCGCTGGAAGGCGATGCCGATTGCGCGAAAACCCTGCATCTGGTGGCCGCCACCCGCGGCGCCATCAACGGGCTACTCGATGAAATCATCGAAGATCACGCCCGTGAACACGTCGCCAAGCCGGGCCTGAGCGACGCCGAGCGAGCCCAGGGCGTCGAAGAGCTGCTTGAAGCCATCCGCCGATATTCCAAGTGAGGTTGCCATGAGCACAGTCGATTACAGCCACAGCCACGACTTCCTCGGCGCCGGGCACGATGAAAACGCCCGGCGCACGCTGTGGGTGGTCATGCTTACGGTGGTGATGATGGTGGGCGAGATTGCTGCCGGGTACATCACCGGCTCCATGGCGCTGTTGGCCGATGGCTTTCACATGGCGACCCATGCCGGGGCGCTGGGCATTGCCGCTGCGGCCTACGCTTTTGCGCGCCGGCATTCGGCCGATCACGCCTTTAGTTTCGGCACCGGCAAGGTGGGGGATCTGGGTGGTTTCGCTTCTGCACTGATCCTGGGCCTGATCTCGCTGGGCATCGGCGCCGAGTCGGTCATGCGCCTGTTCGCCCCCACACAGGTGCAGTTCGGCACCGCGACCCTGATCGCCGTCGTCGGCCTGATCGTCAACATCGTCAGCGCCTTGCTCCTGGGCCACGGTCACAGTCATGACCACCACCCTCATGACCATGATCACAGTCATCATCACGATCATGGCCACGATCACGACAACAACCTCCGATCTGCCTACGTTCACGTGCTCGCCGATGCGGTGACCTCGGTGCTGGCGATCGTCGCCTTGCTCGCCGGCAAATTCCTGGGCTGGGTCTGGCTCGACCCGGTCATGGGCATCGTCGGCGCCGTGGTGATCGCGCGTTGGGCCTGGACGCTGATGCGTGACACCGCTGCAGTGCTGCTGGACCAGACCGACGCGCAGGTGGCCGACGAGATTCGTCAGTTGGTCGGGCAGTACCCGGCGCTGCAGATCACTGACCTGCACGTCTGGCGCGTCGGCCCTTCGGCGCGGGCGGCGATCGTCAGCGTTCAGGGCTCGGCGCAACAGTGTGCCGAGGACGTGCGCGCCGCCCTCAAACCGGTGCATGAGGTCACACACCTCACCGTCGAATATCGGGTGGCGTGATGGCCACTTCGAAAAGAAAACACGCCGGTATCGAGCGTGAGCTGGCAAGGGCTTTGACCTGGGCCTGCGAAACCGCAAAGAGCGAGATTGCCGGCTTCCAGTGGCTGACCCATTGTGTGAACTACGAGCGATTCCCGGACAGCCTCGCTGTTGTCTGGGTGTTCGACACTGAGGCGAACAGGCAGGCCGCGCTGGCGAGCCCCGACAAAGCGCGAATGCAGGCGCTGACCCAGGCGGCCTTTGACGATATCGGTATCAGCGTCGCGAACATCGCTGCTCACGTCGAATTCGACGCCGAAGATCGCTGTGCCGCGCAGCACGGTGGCGATTGGGCGGCGCGGTTAAATGCACGGCAACCCACGGGAGGCAAGCGTGGCAAAGGACATTGAAAACCCCTGCGTCTCGCTGTGTCAGCTCAACAGCGAGATGTGCGTCAGTTGCGGCCGCAGCCGCGAGGAAATCCGCAAGTGGCGGGGCATGAAGCGGCCGGAGAAGATGGCCGCCGTGCAGAACGCCAGCGCGCGTTTGAAGGCGTTCAACAAGAAGAAAAACAAGGGCAAGGACTAGCGCCCTGTCAGCGACTCACTTCTGGCTGAAGCGCGCCGCATGTTCGCTGTTGCGAAAGCCTTCGACGATGAAGTCCACGAACACCCGCACCTTGGCAGGCACCAGTTTGCGGCTGGTGTAGTAGATCGACAGGGGTAGGGCGTCGGCGTACCAGTCGGGCAGCACGCGCACCAGCTCGCCGCTTTCCAGCCACGGCAGGGCGTGGGGCATCGGCAGCATGGCGATGCCCATGCCGGTGGCCGCGGCCCGGGCCATGGCTTCTGGATCGTCCAGCACCATCAGCGGGCGCACGTTGGCCACCACTTCTTCGCCGGCATCGTTCTTCAGTTTCCACGGCGCCAGCCGCCCGGTGCTCAGCAGGCGGCGCAGCAGTCCGCGATGACGCGCCAGGTCTTGAGGATGGTTGGGAGCGGGCTGCGTTTTCAGGTAGGCCGGGGAGGCCACCAGCACGATGCGCAGGCGCGCCAGTTCGCGGGCGATCAGGGCGTCGGTCAGTTCGATGCCGCCGCCAATGGCGACATCGAAGCCTTCGCCGATCAGATCCACCTGGCGGTTATCGAAATGCAGGTCGGGGACTACGTCCGGGTAGCGGCGCACGAACGCTTCCATCATCGGCACGAAATACTCGCGACCCACGGTGTACGCCAGCGCGACCTTGAGTGTGCCGGCCGGCTTGCCCGCGCCCTGACGCAGATCGGTCAGGGCATCGCCGATCTCGCTCCACGGCAGGCGCACCTGGGCGTACAGCCGCTCGCCGTCGCCGGTCAAAGCCAGGCTGCGGGTGCTGCGCTGGAACAGCCGCACGCCCACCCGCGCCTCCAGCTGGCCCACGCTCTTGCTCACCGCCGCCGGCGTCAGCCCCATACGCCTCGCGGCGGCCGAGAAGCTGCCTTCGTCGGCGGTGGCGACAAAGGCATCCAGGTAGCTACTGAGTTCGGTCAACATGGCAGGTTCCTTACGCCGCGGGTTCAAGCTGAGCGCGGAGTTTAGCGACTGCCGGACGAAACTGCCTCTCGATGTGCCGCTGCACGCGTTGCGCGCAATGCCCTACGCATTCGGTGAAAGATCACGCACCACTTCGGTCAGCTCCCCGGTGTCGGTGTTGTAGAACAGCCCATAGACGTTCACGTTCTTCGGCGTGCCCGGGTTCGCGCGGACCATGGCGACGTCGTATTGCAGGGATTTTT
The DNA here is from genome assembly GCF_056627435.1 of Pseudomonas sp. 2. Taxonomy (NCBI): domain Bacteria; kingdom Pseudomonadati; phylum Pseudomonadota; class Gammaproteobacteria; order Pseudomonadales; family Pseudomonadaceae; genus Pseudomonas; species Pseudomonas sp. 2. The sequence goes on along the minus strand of NZ_JBWXNG010000001.1, from coordinate 317,292 downwards.
CGTAGTCGGTGATGCTGACGCTGCCGTGGTCGTAGCAGCCGGAGATGTCGGTGTGGTGCTCGTGGTTGAAGTTGCTGACGAAACCGTCGCGGGAGAACGACGTCGCGCCGCAGTTGGAGTGGTGGACGATGATGATGTTGCGGATGCCGAACAGGTATTCGGCGACGGTGATCGAGCGCAGCCCGTCGACGGCGCGGCCCGCTGCCACTGAGACGGTCGCAAGCGTGGTGGTCGAGCCGACGCTGTGGCCCTGGGCGTCGCGCAGCACTTCGCCGGGATACACCTCGCCGAAATGCGCCGCCACGGCCTCGGGAATGGCGCGCACCCGCGGGTCGTAGCAGTAGATCACCACGCTGTTCAGCGGCACGGCTTTGGAGAAGGCTTCGCGCATGGTGGGCTCGTCGAAACCGGGTTGGGCACTGAAGGCGTATTCATCGAATCGGGACATGTCTGTCTCCTTGCTCTGGGTTGAGGATGGCCGTTGTGTCGCGCGGCAGGAGGCGGCGCAGGCATGGGCAGAATCTAAGGAGAGCGAGGGCAGGGCGTGTGACAGATTTACGATGATTCGTGCCAGGGGCTGTAACAGACCTTTGAAGCACAGGTAGCGGATTTCAACGAGCGCAACAGTCAATTGCCCGGTGCGGTGATTCCTGACATTTGTGCGAGGAGTGACACTGCGCCCCACCTTAATCCTTAGTGGAGCGCATCATGAACAACACCGCACTGATCGTCGTCGACATCCAGAACGACTACTTCCCCGGCGGCAAATGGCAGCTGGCCAAGGTCCAGGCCGCCGCCGACAACGCCGCCCGCGTCATCGCCGCCGCGCGGGCCAAAGGCGAACTGGTCATCCATGTCCGCCATGAAACACCGTCCCCCGACGCACCGTTTTTCGTGCCCGGCAGCGACGGCGCGCAGTTGCATCCCAAAGCCGCGGCCAAGGCCGACGAAACGGTGATTCTCAAGCACTTCATGAGCCCGTACCGCGAGACGCAACTGCTGGCGATCCTGCGCGAGCAGCAGATCGAAAACGTCACGGTCATCGGCAACATGAGCCACATGTGCATCGACGCCGTGACCCGCTCCTCGGACGATTTCGGCTTCAAGACCACCGTCATCCACGACGCCTGCGCAACCCATGACCTGGAGTTCGAAGGCGTGACCGTGCCGGCGGCGCAGGTGCATGCGGCGTTTATGGCGGCGCTGCGGTTTGGTTATGCGCGAGTAGTTTCGGCGCAAGAGTTTCTGGAGTAATCACCGCAAGACCCGTAGCAGCACGGCTTGCCGGTGGGGGCGTCCGCAAGATCGCTCCCGCCGGCAAGCCGTGCTGCTACGTCGGAATCAGGTGCTCGCAGGATAGGTGTAACCGCCGATGGTCGGGCCGAAGCCGTAACAGGCGACAGCTGCGCCACCGCAAAGGCCAGTTCAAATGCAGTGAATCCCAGCAACAGAAAGCTCGCCCCCTGAGCCACGGCAAACAGCTGCCAGGCCGCAAACAACACTCTGGCGAGCGCGTCATAGTGGCCGATCTCGCGGCTGGGATGGGCGAGCCGCCAGAGTGACCAGACCACTACCACGCTGCCCAGCAGGTTGGCGAAGAGCATGGCGGTGACGTCCAGCACCGGCACCGGGCGGCTCAGCGCCAGGGCACTGGACAAGACCGCGAAGCCTTCGACGATCAGGGCCGCTGTCCAAGGCGTCATGAAACCGACCGTCACCACCAGGTCGTACCAGGCGCTGGCGCGCACGATATGCAGATTGTTCTTTACGCTGATCATGCTCATCCCTCAGAGTTCGAGCCCGCAGGCTAAACCCTGGTCCATGGTCCAGAGTCAACACGGAAGAATGCACTCATGAGAATTGGCGAAGTCGCCAGACGCACCGGCGTGTCGGTCGACGCACTGCGGTTTTATGAAGACAAGGGTTTGATCAGGCCGCAGCGCACGGGCAACGGTTATCGGCTATACCCGGAGCAGACGCTGCAACTGGTGGGCTATATCAAGCTCGCCCAGCAACTGGGGTTCTCCTTGGCGGAAATCGGCGAAAACCTGCCGCTGCTGTGGAACAGCGAAGCAGCTTCCAGCGAGTTGCTCGCACGTTTGTTCGCCGAGAAAATCGCCCTGCTCGACGAACGCATCGGCCAGATGCAGGCGCTGCGCAACGTACTGGCCGAGCGGGCGAGGCAGGTGTGTCCGTTGCTTGGCGACGGATGATCCGCATTGACGACATCCGCAGCAGCCCCATCTATCTCTATCAAGGAACGAACAATGCCCCTCAAGGTTATGGTCATCGGTGCTTACGGCAACTTCGGCAGCATCATCTGTCGGCATCTGGTTGCCATGGCTGACGTGGAGTTGATCATCACGGGGCGCAATTCGCGCAAGCTGGCGGCAAAGCAGCAAGCGCTCGACACCGAGGCTGTGAACGCTTGCCGCAGCTGGTGTGGCGATGCCATGGCGGCCGGCTTTACCGACGTGCTGCGTGAGTCCCAGGTGGACTGGGTCATCCACACGGCGGGGCCCTTTCAAGGGCAGAGCTATGCGGTGGCGCAGAGCTGCGTGCAGGCGGGCGTCAATTACTGCGATCTGTCCGACTGCCGTACTTTCGTCAACGGCATCTCGGTACTCGATGAGGCGGCCCGACAGGCTGGCGTCACGGTTTTCAGTGGATGCAGTTCGGTGCCGGCGCTGTCGTCGGCGTTGATCGACCAGTACCGCGACCGCTTCGGGCGAATCGACTCGATCAACCACGGCATCTCGTCCTCGGCGAAGATGCCGGGACTGTCCACCGTCCAGGGCGTGCTGGCCTACGCGGGAAAGCCGATCCGCCAGCTGCGCAACGGCCGGGTCTTCGAGGTGCCGGGCTGGCAGGGGCTGGAACTGCGGCGCATGCCGCTGCTCGGTTCGCGGATTCTGGCCAACGTCGATGTCCCGGACATGGACATCTTCGCCCGGCGCTACGGCGCGCACACGCTGGTGTTCAAGGCAGGTTCCGGGCTGAAGTCAGGCGGGCTGGCCAACTATATATTCGCGCTCGCCAACCGCTTGGGCCTGATGCGCGAGCCGCAGCGTTGGGCCGAAAGGCTGCATCGCCTGGGCGGGCATTTCGAGCGCTTCGGCGACGGCAAAAGCGCGATGTACATCGACGTTCACGGCATCGGCCTTGCCGGCAAGCCGCTCACGCTGCAGGTGCAACTGACCGCGTTCAACGACAAAGGCCCGGAGATTCCGAGCTGCGCCGCGGTGGCGCTGGTGGCCAAGATCGTCAAGGGCGAACGCCCAGAGCCGGGTGCGCGGACCTGTGTGGGGTTCATTGGCACGCAGGAGTACCTCGAAGCGATTGGCGAGCCGGACAACCTGCATCTGCGGGTCGAGTTTTCCGACGGGCAGGTTTGACCGATGCTCTACCTGTGCCTGAAGTACTTGCATGTGATTGCCGTGATCTTCCTCTTCGGTTTCGGCATGGGTTCCTACCTGTACCTGATTGCCGCCAATCGCAGTCGCTCCCCGGAGCTAATTGCCCACGTCGCCGGGATGGTGGTGCGTTATGACGCCTGGATCACCACCCCGGCGGGTTTCGTGCAACTGATCACCGGAGCCTGGCTGTTCCACTTGAGCGGGTTGACTATGGCCAGCGAGTGGGTGCTGGCCGCGGTGGTGGTCTTTCTGGCCGTCGGCGCGCTCTGGCTGCCGGTGCTGGTGATCCAGAAGCGCCTGCAGCGCATGGCTGCAGAGGCTGCACGACTGGGCGGCTCGCTGAATGAGGCCTATCGCAAGCAGTACCAGGCCTGGTTCTGGATGGGCGTTTGCGGTTTCGCTGGCATGTTCCTGATCGTGGCAATGATGGTGAGCAAGATGCCTCCCTGGCAATGGCTCATGCTGCCTGGCTGAGGTCCGGGCAGCCTGCCGACTCACCTTGGCGCTTGATCGCGATCAGTATTCCCCGCGCAGTGTCAGCATGAAGTTGCGCGGCTCGCCGTAGAAGTTGCCGTTGGCGGAACTTGAGACAGTGCGGTAGTAGTTCTTGTCGAACAGGTTGTTGCCGTTGAGGGTGACGTTCCAGTGCTCGTTGACCTTGTAACGCAGCATGGCGTCGTACAGCGTGTAGCCGGCCTGGGAGTAGTCGAACGGGACGCTGGTCTTGCCCAGGTTGCCGTTGCTGTCATAGGGCAGGGCGGTGCCGCTGACGTAGGTGGCGCTCTGCACGGTCACGCCGCCGCCGACGGTCCAGTCCGACAGCGTGCCGGGCAACTGGTAGGTGGTCCACAACTTGCCCTCGTGTTTGGGCGTGATGGTGCTCAGCGCGGTCTGCTGGGTCTTGTTGCGATTGTTGTTGTAGACGTAGCTGGCCATGAGGTTCCAGCCCGGCGCCAGCTCCCCTGAGGTCTGCAGTTCGACGCCTTTGCTGACCACTTCGCCCTGGTTGATGTAGCAGCAGCTGCCGCCATACAGCACGGCTTCTTCGGGGTAGTTGGTGTCGAGAACCGCGCCGCCGTCGCGCTTGGTGTAGAACACCGCGATGCCGGTGTTCAGGCGCCCGTCGAAGTGCTCACCCTTCAGGCCCACCTCATAGGTTTTGCCCACCATCGGGTCGACCACGCTGCCGCTGCCCACCGGGCCTTTCAGATAACTCTGCTGCGGTTTGAAGATCTTCGAATAGCTGGCGTAGGCCGACCAGTTGTCGTTGAGGTCATAGGTCACCCCGCCGTAGGGCACCAGCCGGGTCGGTTCGCGCATGTCGACGTCGCTCTGCACCACGCCGGCATTGGTGTACAGCTGCTCGAAGTGATAGCGCGCCAGGCGTCCGCCCAGGATCACTTTCATCGGGTCGGCCACCTGCAGCGTCAGGCGCGAGTACAGGCCGTACTGGGTCTGGGTGTTGGGGCTGTAGTCGCGGGACAGGTATTTGTTGATCGGGTTGGGGTCCCATTCCTGCGGGTCGAACACGTTGACCGGTTGCTTGATGTTGGACAGCGTGCCCGAGCCTTTCCATTCGCTGGTGACCTTCTGCCAGTCGCCGCCGATGACGAATTCGTGCTCGCGGCCGAAGGCGTCAAAGCTGCCCGACAGGTTGGTGTCGAACAGGTTCTGGTTGGTCCAGAAGCGGTTGATGCTGCCGTTGCGCACAGGGCCGGTCATGGTAACCGGGTTAAGCGCGCCGGTGGTGACCGCAGAGAGCGAGGTGCCTGCGTCGTGGGTGTTGGTGTAGGAAATATTGGCCTTCCAGTCGTTGTCGAAGTAGTGGTCCAGCTTGGTGAAGATTTCCTGCGAGACGGTGTCGGTGTACGCCCACTTCTGGCTCAGGCTGGTGTGCCGTGGCAGGCCAATGTCCGAGCCGTCGGAGTAGCGCGGCAAGCCTGCATAGTTGCGCGCATGGATTTCCTCGTACATGCCGCCCAGGGTCAGGGTGGTGGAGGGCGTCACGTCCCATTCCAGCGTGCCGTAGACCGTCGGTTTTTCCGTGTTCATGTCATCGACGAAATAATCGCGATCGGTGTAGGCCGTCACCAGGCGGCCACGCAGGTTGCCGCTCTCGGTCAAAGGGCCGGTCACGTCGAACATCGAGCGGTAGTTGTCCCAGGAGCCGGCGGCGACTTCGAACTTGGCCTGGTAGGTCGGCAGCGCGCGCTTGCGCACCACGTTGATCACCCCACCCGGATCGCCGACGCCACCGAACAGCGCTCCGGCGCCGTGCAGCACCTCGACGTGGTCGAACTCGACCATGTTGTACAGGCGCATCGAGTAGAAGCTGGAGGCAGCGGAGGTCAGGGCCATGGGCGCGGCGCCGTCGATCTGGATGCTGTCGATGTTGAAGCCGCGTGAGTAGTAGTCGTAGACGCTGCTGCCAGTTTTGACCACGGTCACGCCGGGGGCGTAGCGCAAGGCCTCTTCCAGTTCGTTGGCGCCGGTGTCGTCGATCATCTGGCGGGTGATCACCGATACCGATTGCGGGGTGTAGCGCAGGCTGGTCGGGGTTTTGGAGCCGACACTGGCGGCACCGGTGGTGTAAGAGCCGGAGTTCTCGGTCATCTCGCCGATGCCCTGGCCGCTGATCACCAGATCGCCCAGTTCCATCGTCGTGCCGGCGGTGAGTGCAGTCAGGAACCAGTGGCCGTTTTCGTTCTGCGCAGCCTTCAGGCCACTGCCGGACAGCAGGGTGGCCAGGCCGTTGCTGGCGCTGTAATTGCCATTGAGTGCAGCGGCCTGTTTTCCGGCCACGGCCTGCGGGTCGAACGTCAGGGTGATGCCGGCAGCCTGGGCAAAGCGGTTGAGCGAGTCTTCGAGCGCCCCGGCCGGGATCGAATAGTGCTGCACCTGTTCCTGTGCGGCCATGGCGCTGGAGGTCAATAATCCGGCCAGTAACGCGCCGTGCAGCGCCTGCACGAGCAGGTGGCGCGAGCGATCTGTGGGGCCTGAGAAACGCGACGACATGAGGGAGTTTCCTTACAAGGGGCAGAGTGTTCTTTCCCTTGTCGAATGAGCGGGAAAAACCCGTAACGCGACATCGAAAATTTTTTACCCCCGACGCGGCACCACCCGGATCCACCAGGGCGTGAAGTGCTGGATACGGATCGGCAGCGTCTGCGCGAGGGTGTCCAGGGTCTGCTCCAGATGGCCCAGTTGGTACACACCAGACACCTGCAAATGGGCCACCGCCGGGTCGCAGCCCAGCCAGCCGCGCTGGTAACGGGCGAATTCGTCGAGCAGGTCTTTCAGTGGCAGCTGCTTGGCGACCACCGCGCCCTGGGTCCACGCCGCCGGATCCAGCCCACCCTGAGGCAGTGGGTGATTGCCACTGGCGTCGATCCGGTAGCGCTGGCCGGCGGGCACCAGGGTCTGCCCTTGGGCGGTCTGGATGGCGACAATGCCTTCGGTCACCGCGAGCAGTGTGTCAGCGGGATTCATGCGCACCGCGAACGCCGTGCCGATCGGACGCAGGCTGCCCTGGGGGATCTGTACGGTCAGTGGCCGCGACGGGTCCTTGCCGGTTTCGACGAAGATCTCGCCGTGGAGCAATTCGATCGAGCGCAGGGTCGCAGTGAAGCGAACGTTCACCGCCGTGGCGGTGTTCAGTTGCAGGCGCGTGCCATCGGCCAACGCCAGGGTGCGTCGCTCGCCGGTGCCGGTGGCGTAGTCGGCGCGTAGCGTTTCAAGTGTCGGTTGCTGCCAGGCCCACCATCCCGCGCCGCCTGCACCAAGGCCCAGGCCCAGTAATTTGAGCGCCTGACGGCGCGACTGCCCGACACTGGCCAGCGCCTTGACCGCTGCCTGGCCATGGCCCGGCGGCAAGGGCGCGAACATCCGTTCGCTGGTCTGCAACGCCTGCCAGGCGGCTTCATGCAGCGGATCTGCCTGGCGCCACGCGCTGCAGCGGGCGAACAGCTCGGGCGCCGCATCCCCGGAGGTCAGCCGCACGCGCCAGAGAATGGCCTGGTCGAGAACCTCGTCGGGGAACGCGGCGCGGGCACCCATGGCGTTACAGCTGCGCCAGGTAGCAGTGGCGTACCGCAGCGGCCATGTACTTTTCCACCGACGCCACGCTGACCTCCAGACGGGCCGCGATCTCCTTGTAGGTCAGGCCTTCCAGGCGCGACATCAGGAACGCCGTGCGGGCCTTGACCGACAGCCCGTCGAGCAAGGCATCGATCCGCGTCAGCAACTCGAACATCAGCCACTGCTGCTCGGGCGAGGGCGCCTCGGCCTCGGGCAGATTGAGCATCGCCTCCCGATAAGCCCGCTCGTATTGCTGGCGACGCAGTTTGTCGATCAACAGACCACGGGCGACTGTGCTCAACCAGGCGCGCGGGGTGTGCAGCTCGGCCAGCAACTGCGGCCGACCGAGCAGATGGACGAAGGTGTCATGGGCCAGATCCGCTGCGCCATCGGGCTGGAACAGCCGTTTGCGCAGCCAGTTGATCAGCCAGCCGTGGTGATCCACGTACAGCGAACGGACATCGACTGGGGCGGCGGGCAGGGAGAGAGGAGCGCAGGACAATGGGGTCACACCGGAAGACGTATTTAAGAATCGTTCGCATCCTAGTGCGGGCGGGTTGTGCTGTGCAAGGGGTAATGGTCTTGGTTAGAGCATCCAGGGGCGGCGAGATTGCCCAACCGTAGCAGTCCGGCTTGCCGGCGATAGCGATCTCGCGGACGCATTCGCCAGCAAGCCGGCTCCCACGGCCTTCGGCCAGAGGCGGATCGTAAACAACATCAGCCCTGCTGCTACAGGATGGTTGGGTGTGCTCTGGATGGCTCGCCGATGCGTTTCTCATAACGCAGCGCCGGGGCGTGGTCTTCGTAGAAGTTCTCGGCGACCGCGAAACGGCAAAACCCGCAGGCCTCATACAGCCGGACCGCCGCCGGGTTATCGGCACGCACCTCCAGGCGAAGCAGGGCGCGGTTGCGATCCGTAGCGCAGGCTTGCGCCTGTTCGAGCAGTTGTTGCCCCAGGCCATGGCCACGCCAGTCAGGGCTGACCGCCAGCGAATAGAGGCGGGCAATTGCGGTATTACGGCGAAACAGCAGCAGCGCGTAGCCGGCGATGTTGCCTTCGCCGGTGGCGACGATCAGGCCGGCATTGGCGCGGCTGATCATCCAGTGGAAGTGGCGCCGGCGTAGCCGATCCAGCGCGAAGCATCGCTGCTCCAGCGCGAGTAGATCGTCGATATCGGCCACAGACGCAAAGCGGAAATCAAAAGGCATGGCAACACCGTAATTTTTGAGTAACGAACCGGGACAGGCTCAAGGGCCCGTGATTTATTGAAGCGGCGTCTTCTTCAACTCGGATCGATTACTCATGTCAGCGGTGCAAGCCAACGTGAACGCAGTATTGGACAAATCCGGATGTTCCACAATCACCCTCATCCAGGAGCCCCCCAACCGACAGCCCGCGGGCAGCCGCTTGCTCATCCTCGTCGAGCGCAAGGAGGACTGGGCCGATTACCTGCCCAGCGAGAGCCTGATGCTGGCTCAGGATTACCTTGAGCACAGTGACGATTCAGCCCATCGCACGCAGGTGATCAACCTGTGCCGCCATTACAAATACCTGGGGCAGGGCTATTACTGCTCACTGCTGGCCGAAGCACGCGGGCACAAGGTGTTTCCGTCGGTGCGCACGGTCAGCGAGCTGTCGCGCAAGGCGCTCTACGGGGTCGGCCTGGATGATCTGGAGCGCACCCTCGAACGCGCCCTGGCCAATCATCCCTACGGCAGCACCGAGGCGTTCACCCTCTCGCTGTATTTCGGCAAGGCCTCGATCGAGGCGCTGCAGGAAATCGGCCGGCAGCTGTTCGAAGCCTTTCCCTGCCCGATTCTGCTAGTGGAATTTCGTCGGGGCGACACCTGGCAAATCGCCGGAATCAAGGCCGGGGCGCTGCACCGGCTGCGCGATGCCCAACAGCACGTGTTCGCCGATGCGCTGGACGCGTTCAGCCGCCGCACCTGGCGCCACCCTGCGTCGAAAAGGGTGGCCAGATACGACCTGGCAATCCTCCACGACCCTGACGAAGCGCTGCCGCCCTCGAACGCCAAGGCCCTTGCAAGGTTCATCGAAACCGGCCGGACCCTGGGCATCGACGTGGAGCTGATCGAGAAAAAGGACTATGCGCGGCTGGCTGAATTCGACGCCCTGTTCATTCGTGAAACCACGCGGGTGGACGACCACACCTACCGCTTCGCGAAAAAGGCCGAAAGCGAGGGGCTGGTGGTCATCGATGATCCGTCGTCCATTTTGCGCTGCACCAACAAGGTCTATCTGGCCGACCTTCTGCAACGCAAAGGGTTGGGCATGCCGCTGACCCAGGTGCTGTACAAGGATCGCCCGCTGGAGCTGGAACAGGCCGGGCGGCGCCTGGGGTTTCCGCTGGTGCTGAAGATCCCCGACGGCTGTTTCTCCCGCGGGGTGATCAAGGTGGCCGACGCCCAGGCGCTTGCCGCCGCCGCGCAGGAACTGTTCGAACACTCGGTGCTGCTGCTCGCCCAGGAATATTGCTACACCGAATACGACTGGCGGGTCGGCGTGCTCAATGGCGAGGCGCTCTATGCCTGTCAGTACTTCATGTCCAAGGGGCACTGGCAGATTTACAACCACAAGGCCGTGCCCGGAGAAGTCAACGGCCTGTGCCGGGCCGTGGCCGTGGAGCAGGCGCCGCCCGAGGTGGTCAGGCTGGCGGTGGACACCGCGCGCTTGATCGGCGATGGCCTCTACGGTGTCGACCTCAAGCAGGCCGGGGACCGGGTGCTGGTCATCGAGGTCAATGACAACCCCAATCTGGACGCCGGTATCGAAGACGCCGTGCTGGGCGATGAGCTGTATCGACGGGTGTTGCAGGCCTTCACCCAGCGGCTCGAACGCAAACACCGTGGCCAGGCGTGGTGACTCATGATCGAAGGTTATTGCATCGAGTCGGGCGCCTTGCACCCGGTTCGCGAAGGGCGCGCGGGCGTGTGGCTGTGCGTGGCACCGGATGCCCATGAACAGGCACAGCTGCAGCGACGGTTCGGCATCGGCGCCCAGGCGCTGGAGTCGTCGCTGGACCCGGATGAGGTCGCGCGGATAGAGATCAAGCCCGAGCACCTGTTCCTGATCTGGAAGCGCCCGGAAAGCTTCGATGGGCGTGCCTTCAACGTGTCGTCGTTCGGCGTGGCGCTGAGCGAGCAGCGCCTGGTGGTGATCAGCGCCAGCAACTCGCTGTTGTCCAGCCTGGAGCGGGAAGCGGATCTGGAAGGCCCGCTGGATGTGTTGATGGCGCTGCTCGCGCAGAGCGTGCATCACTATCTGGGGCACCTGCGGGTGGTCAAACAGGTCGCCCGGGAAATCCAGCAGCAATTCACCCGCAGCATGGATAACCGGCAACTGGCGCAGATGTACCACCTGAGCGAGAGCCTCGTGTACTACGTCAACGCGATCCAGAGCAACGGTGCGGTGCTGACGCTGCTCAAGAGCCATGGCCAGCGCCACGGCTTCAGCGCCCGCCAGCTCGACGCACTGGATGACCTGATCATCGAGAACGACCAGAGCCACCAGCAGGCGAAGATCCACGCCAAGGTCTTCGCCAACCTCATCGAGTCGCGGGGCAACCTGGCCAACAACGGCATGAACCTGGCGCTGCGCAAGCTCACCCTGATCAACGTGGTGTTCCTGCCGCTGAACCTGATTGCCGGCATCGGCGGCATGTCGGAGTTCAGCATGATGACGTCCGGCATCGCCTGGTGGCTTTCCTTCCCGGCGCTGATCGTCGGCATGACGCTGCTCGGCGCGGTGATGGTGGTCGCGCTGCGGCGCATGGCGTGACGGGTTCACGCGCCCTTTCAAATTCGTCTTTCAAGGTATTGGAGTAGGTATGTCAGCTGCACAAATGGGAATGGTGATGCTGGTGGTCATCGCGATACTGGGCAGTGCGATCAGCATCCTGGATCATCGGGCGTTGATGGGCGCGGAAAAACAGACCAAAGCCAACACCGATGAGTCAGACATTACGCCAGTCCCGTAGCAGCACGGCTTGCCGGTGGGGCGATCTTGCGGACCACCCGCCGGCAAGCCGTGCTGCTACGGGGCGGTGTTTTGGCGGTCGAACTCGGATGTTTCTCCGATCCCATCCACCCCTCACATCCTATGATGCTCCACCAGAAAATCCACGAACACCCGCACGCGGGCGGGCATGGTGGGGCCGCCGATGAACACGGCGTGGATCGGTTCGCGATCGCCGGGGTTCCAGGCGTCGAGCAGGGAAACCAGCTCGCCCCGTTGCAGTTCTTCGGTGACGGTGAACTCGCCGATGCGGGCGATGCCAGCGCCAAGGCGGGCCAGTTGCGCCAGGGCTTCGCCGCTGCTGCATTCGATGTTGCCGGCGATCTTCAGGGAAAACGCCTCGCCGTCGCGGGCGAAGGGCCAGTCCGGTTCGGCGCGGCGGAAGTTGAAGCGCAGGCAGTTGTGCTGCAGCAGGTCTTCGGGCTTTTCCGGCGTGCCGTGGCGCTGCAGATAGGCCGGGGAGGCGACCACCACCTGGCCGGTGTCGCCGATCCGCCGGGCAGTCAGCGGGCTGTCGGGCAGGTGGCCGAAGCGCACCGCCACGTCAGCCTGGCCGGCGAGGATGTCGACCACTTCGTCGCCCAGGGTCAGGTCGACCACGATGTTCGGGTAGCGGGCGCTGAACGCCGCCACCAGCGGCACGATGGCCAGGCGCCCATGGCCGAGGGCGGCGCTGACCCGCAACCGGCCCTGGGGTACGCCCTGGTCGGCGATGGCTTCCTCGACCTCGTCCATGTCTGCCAGAATGCGCCGGGCGCCGCGCAGGTAGGCTTCGCCTTCGGCGGTGAAGGCGATCGCCCGGGTGGTGCGCAGCAACAGGCGGGTGCCCAGGCGCTGCTCGGTACGGGCAATGACCCGGCTGACCGCTGATGGCGTCAGCCCCAACGCTCTCGCCGCCGCCGACAAGCTGCCTTCCTGCGCGACCTTGGCGAACACCGCCATTTCACCTGACCTGCCGTTGAAGTCCATTTGTGCCTCTGACGCAAAAGTGTTTGACGATAACGCGGTCTACTGCGCGGAAAGTCTGGATCGTATCATTTGCGGCATAAATGAGGAGGCTTTCATGCGTATCAATCCACCCCTTGTCGCACTTGCCGTCGGTGCCTTTGGCATCGGCGTCACCGAATTCGCCCCGATGGGCATGCTGCCCGGCATCGCTGCCGATCTGGGCGTTTCCATTCCTGCTGCCGGCCTGCTGGTCAGCGCCTACGCGTTGGGCGTACTGCTTGGCGCGCCGCTGATGACCCTGACCACCGGCAGGATTCCCCGGCGTCAGCTGCTGATCGGGCTGATGGCGATTTTCACCCTGGGCAACCTGATGTCGGCCATGGCCACCGATTACACCAGCCTGCTGATCGCTCGCGTGGTGACCTCGCTCAACCATGGTGCGTTCTTTGGCGTGGGCTCGATCGTTGCCGCCAGTGTGGTGGCGCCGGACAAACGCGCTGGCGCCGTGGCGGCGATGTTCATGGGCCTGACGTTGGCGACCATCGGCGGTGTGCCGCTGGCGACCTGGTTCGGTGAACTGCTGGGCTGGCGCACTGCGTTCTGGGGCATCGCCGGGCTGGGCCTGGTGACCATGGCCGCGTTGTGGTTCGCGTTGCCCAATTTGCCGCTGCCGCAAACCGGCGGCGTACTGGCCGAGATCCGTGTGCTGGGTCGCGCCCCGGTGCTGGCCGCGCTGGCGCTGACGGTGGTCGGCTCGGGTGCGATGTTCACGGTCTTCACCTACATCGCGCCGATTCTGAGTCACGAAACCCATGCGTCCACCGCGTTCATCACCGCCATGCTGGTGCTGTTCGGCGTCGGCCTGACCCTGGGCAATATGTGGGGCGGCAAGGCGGCGGATCGCTCGATCGACCGCACGCTGATCGTGTCGCTCGGCGTATTGATTGCCGTGTTGCTGGCCTTCACCGTGCTGATGCGCTGGCCGCTGCCGGCCGCCGTGGCCATTCTGGTCTGGGGCATCGCCAGTTTCGCGCTGGTGCCGCCGCTGCAGATGCGCGTGATGGAAGCCGCCAAGGACGCGCCAAACCTGGCCTCGGCGGTGAACATCGGCGCGTTCAACTTCGGCAACGCGATCGGCGCCGCGCTGGGTGGGGCGGTCATCAACGCAGGGCTGGGTTACCCGGCGATCTCCCTGGCCGGTGCCGGTATGGCAGCCTTGGGCCTGGTGATGGTGCTGGCGTTCGCCTGGCGTTCCAGAGCCGGTGTGGCGGCAGCGGCCTGATGATGTTCGGCGCTTGCCAGCGGCAGTTGGCAAGCGCGGTTTTCCATCGCTGGCCTACACAATCGTCAAGGCCACATGCCCCTTGTTGTTCCCGTAGCAGTTCCAGGCATCGTTTGCGTAGGCGTACAGATACCCCGAGCGTTTGGGCGTATAGGTGCGGCCATGGCCGATGAGAAAGGTTTCCGGCTTGAGCAGCATGCCCTTGGCGTCGACCCCGTCGCTGTTGGCGATGGCGCCGATCAGGCTGAACCAGGGGTGATCCTCGTGCCGCCTGGTGAAATAGAAGTTGGCATCGGGGTTGTTGAACACCTTGCCGTACAAGGTTTCCAGCTTGCCCAACAGGCTTCCGGCGAGATGCCCCAACTGGCCGGGCTGGAAATGGCCAGTCACCGGGCCATCCGGATTACACACGATCGAATCATCCAGCCACTCGCCGCTCGCGGTGAAGGTGTACGTCTTGCCCGCCTCCAGCCACAGCCCGGTTTCATTCCATTGCACCCGCGCAGAGATGTCGATCACCAACGGCGTTGGCGGCGTGAGCAGGAACGTTTTGCGGTAGGGCGACTGGGTGATGGGCGGAGTTTTCTGCCGGGTCAGCGCCGACGGATCGAATGACGCCGGTTGCGTGCTCAGGTTCGGCACGCTGCGCGGCTGAGTCGCCAGCACGTTGAACACGCCATCGACCGAATCGTGCAGGGTGTCGTAGAGGTTGGGTTGGATCTGCGCAACGATGTTCGGCTCGAAGGTCAGGCCCGCCTTCTGCGCCTCATCGACCATCCACTTCAGCGCACCATCGGCCAGCCCGCAGTTCTGGTAGCCACCGCCGACATCCGAATGCACGCCGGGAAACCAGATCTGCGCAAGATCGGTCGGGCTTTTTGGTGGCAGGCTCCACAGCGTCGGTTGGAAGGAGGCGCGGCGCTCGTCCATCGCCAGGGCGTGGCGGGCGATCTGCACCGAAGGGTGCAGCGAGGTGTCGTGGAAGGTGTAGCGCTCGCGATTGTCCAGCAGGTTGAGCAAGGCCATGTCGTCAGGAATGCCCAGCGCACCGACGGTGTCCCACACGCCAATGAAGTGGATGGGGATCTGCTGTTTGGCTGTGTTGTGGAACTGCCAGCCCCGGGCATCCCAGTCTTTGCGTGTTTCGGTTTTGCGCCGGTAGCCCTGGGTGAGCAGGGTTTCGATGTTTTTCCAGACGTCGGCCGGTTTCAGGTCGGTGATCTTCAGCAATCCGCAGCAGGCAATGAACCCGCCCAGGCTGCGCACGGTGTAGGCGCCCCGGCTGAAGCCGAACAGGTAGATGGCATCGCCAGGCTGATAGCAGTAACACAGCTTCTGGTAGGCGCTCATGATGTTGTTGTCCAGGCCGGCACCGGTGCCGCCCCCGACGGCCTTGTCCCACCAGGTGCCATTGGTGCCCACGCCGGGGTGGTAGTAGGTGGTCTGGGCGATGCCCTTTGCATCGAAATCGGCCACCGCGTTGTACAGCCGCACCACATTGGTGGGGGCAGGTACGCCTTTGTCGAGTTGGTCGGGGGTGTTCCAGGTGCCGTCGCAGCAAATCACCAGATTGGGCATGGCAAATCCTTTTACCCGGCAAGCGGGAGCAAGTTCGAGAAGATCGACCAAGGATCTGGCGACAGGCCAAGCGCAGCAGTGCCAGATGCGGTAGTCGGTAAAGGCGCGCTGACTACGGAACCTAGCGGCAGGAAGGATTCAAGAACAGGCTGGTGGGGGCGTCAAGTCGTGCGAGCAGACACAAGAGGCTGAGCATGTGTGAGCACTGGGCTGGCACCCGTGGTGTTGAAGAAACCGCCGAACTCCATTTCGGCGGCAAAGGGGAGAGGCGGCACAGGCGTTCGCGCGTTACCCGTTCACCAGCGCGAAAGCACGGCGCCGGGCCAGCAAGGCATCGATGCTCAGCATCCCGCCGCCAAAGGCTGCCACCTGCAGCAGGCCGCCCGCGATCGAAATGTTTTTGAAGAAGTTGTCGAACTGCTCAGGATCGGCCAGCGAACTGTGAAAGATCGCGCCTGTGACCACTGTGAACACCGCAATGATCACGGCGACCAGGCGAGTCTGTATCCCCAGTACCAGCAACGCTGCCAGGCCCAGTTCGACACCCAGTGCGGCCAGATACGCCAGCGTGGGGAACGGCATGCCGCTCGAATCGATATACGCGATGGTGGAAGAGGGGTCGTTGAGTTTGGCGATACCGCTGAGCAGGAACAGCGCGGCCAGAAGCATACGGCCAATAAGTGCAGTGGTGTCTTTACAAGTGACAGGCATGGACAATCCTCTATGTCAGTGATTCAAAGCGCCAGGCAAGTTTGAGATTCAGCGGAATCCGACAATGAATTGCGTGCAGTGAACGTTCCGCCGGGAGGCGAGCGATGTGGCGCACTACAACCGGCGCGTTATCGCTCGGCGCCGATTGTGTGGCGGCGGATAACAGCCTTCTAGGTCATATGTGCTGCATCAGTCACCGCGAGCGCTGTCTGGCTTATGACCTATTAGCACGATGAATCACGCGCCGCGACAGCGTGTTTCCTCTGTGTCAGGGGCGGTGATCTGCGCACGTGTATCAACATGAAGATTTATTTAAGTATGCGCGGCGAAGTTTGCGTCTAGGATGGCTCCGCCGGTCCGCATCGCTGCATAACACATTTCGCGTAATTGCACGCCGTCGCTCTAAGCGAGCACATAGACTCTGAACGTTTGACAGTGTCTATTCACTCGATGTGCGAGTGTCATGCAGTTGTAATGTGGAGGTGTTACATGGCCAGCGTCAATGCTCAAGTGTCCCCGCCAGCCTGGCGGCTATCCCATCAATCGCCCGAACTGAACAGGAAGACCCCGCGTGCGTTGCAACACGATCACATTCCCCCGAAGCACGACAGTCATTTGCCTGTGCGGGCTCCCGAAGTGCTGGTCCCATGGAAAGTGCGCAAGGCTCAGGCCTTCATGCTAGATGCCATGATTGGCGGCTGTTCGGTGCAGAGGGTGGCCAGAGAGTGCGCCATGTCGAGAAGTCACTTCTCCCGGGCTTTCAAGCACGCCACCGGACTTTCTCCCCATGAATGGTTACAACGGGCGAAAGTGCGTAAGGCGGAACAGTTACTGGCTGACGAACGCATGAAGATTTGTCAGGTCGCGCAGGAGTGTGGTTTTGGCGACCAGTCTTATTTCACCCGTATATTCAAAAAACTTAATGGCGTCACGCCCAAACATTGGCGCTTGCGCATGACAAATAACAAGGTCGGTTAAACAAGGCCGGGCACTCAATAACAGCGGGAGGAAGTTCAAAGGCTTCAGGTGTTTCGGATCCCGCAAACACAACGCTCTTTCAATCTGCCCGGACACGTTTGATCGGTAGTGTTCTGGCAATCAATCGCCATCTTTGCACGGTACTGTTTCGTGAAAAGTGGCACGGTGTGTAACTCCAACCTTTATCAGCGGATGATCGCCCGTCGATCAACTGAGCCTGTGCCCGAAACGATGACCGTCGTGTTCGTTTACAGGCCAGCCTCCGCTGCTCGGGAGACGAGGGCAAACGTGGTCAAGTTACTGAAGAAAATTTCCTGGGACGACTTGCGCATTCTCAAGGCCATCGGTGAACACGGCGGACTGGTCGTCGCCGCCGATGCACTGGCGCTCAACCATTCCACCTTGTCCCGGCGACTGTCGGCGCTGGAAGCGGACCTGGGTGTGGTGCTGTTCGACCGCAGGCGCAATGGCTATATCCCCACCCAATCCGGCGCAGAACTGATTGCGTTGAGCGAAAAGGTCGAATGCGAAATTCATACGGTCGTGCGCAAGGTCGTGCATCAGTCCGATGGTCACGCCGGGGATTTACGCATCACCACCAGCGACGCCTTGTTGCTGGATTACCTGACGCCCATCGTCGCCGATTTTCAGGTCAAGAACCCTTGCGTGAAAATCGAGGTCATCGTCGACAACCGCCCGCTCAATCTTGCCCGTGGAGACTCCGACATTGCCTTGCGGGCAACCTGCGAGCCGCCGGAAAACCTGTTCGGGCGCAGGCTCGCCACCATTGCCTGGGCGGCCTATGGCTGTAAGGCCCAGTACGCAGATCGGGACCTGTGTCTGCAAGAGCTCTACACACATAAATGGGTGTCGTTTGCGGGGCGATTGGCGGAGCTGAACGCGGCCAGGCTCATCGCAGAGCAGGTCGAACCCCATCAGGTGGTTTACCGCAGTGATTCGGTGCCTGCGGTTATCGCTGCGGTCAAGGCCGGGATCGGTGTCGGGTTGCTGCCGTGCATGCACGGCGACCTGAACGACGATCTTGTGCGCATCGCCCGCGTGGAGCCTGGGTTTCGCGACGGCTTGTGGTTGCTGACCCATCCCGACATTCGCAAATCAGGACGGGTCTGCGCGTTCATGACCCACTGTGGCGAAGCCATTGCGAACCTGCGCGATCTCATCGAAGGGCGGTGCTTTCTGGAACCCGATGCGACCGACATCGTGTGTTTCCAATGAGCATCGATGCCGAAACAGTTGTGCGCAAATACACGCTGGCGCGCGGCACGCGTCCGTAGACTTCTCTGTGTCGACGGTGTCACGGCGCCGTCGGCACAAGTCCCGATCACTGCCCCATACCGAGGCAGTCCGACGTTTGCAAAGGAGTTTTTCATGAGTATCAAGGCATCCGCAAAGCCTGCCCGCAGCCTGCTGAGCCCCCATGATCACGCGCTGTTGCTGATCGATCACCAGTCGGAGATGGCGTTCAACACCAAGTCGATCGACATCGGAACCTTGCGCGCCAACACCGCCATCCTGGCGCACACCGCCAAGGGCTTCAAAGTGCCGACCATCATCACCACGATTTCCAAAGACACCTTCGCCGGTCCACTGTTCGACGAGATCGAAGAGGTCTTCGCGGATGCAGAAGTCATCGATCGCACCACGTCCAATGGCTGGGAAGACGAAAACCTGATCGCGCGGGTCAACGCCACTGGCAAGACCCGCCTGGTCATGGCCGGGCTCTGGACCTCGGTCTGCTGCAACGGCCCAGTGCTGTCTGCGCTCGAGCAAGGGTTCGAAGTGTACGTCGTGACCGACGCCTGCGGGGATTGCTCCACCGAGGCGCACGAACGCGCGGTCGAGCGGATGATTCAGGCGGGTGCTCGTCCGATCACTTCCCTGACGTACCTGTTGGAACTGCAGCGCGACTGGTCTCGCCTGGAAACCTACGACCTGACCACCGGCATCGCACGCAAGTACGGCGGTGCGTTCGGCGTGGGCCTGCAGTACGCCAAAACCATGCTGGCTCAGCACTGAGCCATGCGCTGCAGCGGCGGATAAAGCCGCTGCAGCTTTCGGCCATTCGCCTGCGTCTCTTGCAACAGATGTTCGCCACGCCTGCGCCATGTTAGTTTCGGCCCTTCTGCGGCCAGGCTGCCCGGCCGGTTGACGTTCGAATGGAGGCGTTGGCGTTGTTCAATTTGCTGGTGGTGGTCTTTCCCTACTGCAACGCTGCTGCAACCGCAGCGTTCATCGACCCGTTTCGCGCCTCCAATTACCTCACCGGTGAGCCGCGCTTTCACTGGGACATCGCTTCGCTCGATGGCGGCACCCTCGATGCCAGCAACGGCATGCAACTGCTGTGTAAGCCGTTGGCGGAAGTTGCCGACGTGCGCTGGGACCTGGTGGTGCTCTCCAGCAGTTGGGCGCCGGAGGAGCATTTCACCCCGGCCTTGCTGGCGATGCTCAAGGGCTGGGCGAAAAAGGGCTGCGCACTGGGCGCCATCGACACCGGCACCTTTCTGCTGGCCGAAGCGGGATTGCTGGCGGGAAGACGGGCGACCGCCCATTACGAGCACATCGATGCCCTGCGCGAGCTCTACCCGGAGGTCACCATCGTCGAAGACCTCTACGTGTTCGACCCGCAGCGCATGACCTGCTGCGGCGGCACCGCGGCGGCCGACATGGCGCTGGAACTGATCCGCACCCTGCACGGCGAGACCCTGGCCAATGAAGCGGCGCGCTACGTGTTCCACGAGACCCTGCGCCCCGGCAATACCCAGCAGAACCCCGAGGGGCGTCAGCCGCTGGGCTACACGATTCCGGCGCCGGTGAAGCAGGCCATCAAGCTGATGGAAGAGCATCTCGAAGAGGTCATCCATATCCCCGACATCTGTGAGCGCATCGGCGTGTCGCAACGCCAGCTGGACCGGCTGTTCCGCCAGTGCGTGCGCAAGACGCCCGCGCTGTATTACCGCGACATCCGCCTCGATCGTGCGCGCGGGCTGATCACCCAGACCGACCTGGCGCTGACCGAAGTGGCCATCGCCTCGGGCTTTCCTAACCAGTCGCATTTCTCCCGCCTGTACCGCGAACGCTTCGGCCTGACCCCACGCCGCGACCGCCTCGAAGGCCGCGTGCCATTCGACTACCGCGCCTGGCCGATGCATCAGATCAAGCACTGACGCCCCAGTCTGCATCATCGCGATCCGTAGCAGCACGGCTTGCCGGCGGGAGCGCTCTTGAAATCGCCCCGCCGGCAAGCCGTGCTGCTACGGGGCATGCGCGAGCGTTTGGCAATTGCCGAGGTCGTTTCAGCGGCCCACATACCTAAAAACGACACTTGCGCTTTCAGAACAAAACGCGGCTAAAACGGCACATTTTCACGATCCCGGTCGGACCACTATCAACCCCACAAAGCGAGCAGGCACGTCGCCTGACTCCCCTGGAAAAGGGCCGTTGATATGTCTGAATTGCTGTTTCCTCAACAATTCGAATCCATCAGGCAGGGTTACGATCCAGACCCGCTGGTGTCCCAATCGCTGCGCGCCGACGCCTATGTTCAACCGCTGTGGTTTTCGGTCGACCAGGAGCAGATTCTCGCCAAAAGCTGGCAGTGGGTGTGCCACGTCGAGAAGGTGCGTGAGGCGGGCAACTACGTCACCGCCGACGTGGCCGGGCGGCCGATTGCCGTTGTGCGCGATCAGGAAGGTGTACTGCGGGCGTTCTACAACGTGTGCAAGCACCGCGCCCATCCGGTGCTGCAGGGCGAGGGCAAGACTCGCCGCATCGTCTGCCCTTACCACTCCTGGTGCTACGGCCTGGATGGCGGCCTGGTCGCCGCGCCTCATGTCGGCGGGCTCAAGCAATTCGACAAGAGCGAAATCCACCTGATGCCGATCCAGGTCGAAGAGTTTTGCGGTTTCGTCTACGTCAACCTCGACCCGCAAGCCAGCCCCTTGAGCGTGCAATCCGGGGACTTGGCCAAAGAGATTCAGCACTGGGCGCCGGACATCGAAAACCTGACTTTCGCCCATCGCCTGACCTACGAGATCAAGTCGAACTGGAAGAACGTCGTCGATAACTTCCTGGAGTGCTACCACTGCCCGACGGCGCACAAGGACTTCTGCACCCTGGTGGACATGGACACCTACAAGGTGCAGACCCACGGCATTTATTCCAGCCACATGGCCGAAGCCGGGAAGGGCCAGAACAGCGCCTATGACGTGTCCAAGGCCAGCGTACGCACCCACGCGGTGTGGTGGCTGTGGCCCAACACCTGCCTGATGCGCTACCCCGGCCGCAGTTCGATGATCGTGCTCAATATCGTGCCGATGGGCCCGGACCGCACCTTCGAAACCTATGACTTTTTCCTCGAAACCCCCGAGCCGGATGATATGGAAAGAGAAGCCATTCGTTATCTGGATGAGGTGCTGCAGGTCGAGGACATCTCGCTGGTGGAGAACGTCCAGCGCGGCATGCAGACCCCGGCGTTCGATCAGGGGCGGATCGTCACCGACCCCAACGGCTCGGGAAAATCCGAGCACGCGTTGCACCATTTCCACGGGTTGGTGCTGGAGGCTTATGCCCGGGGAGTGACGCCATGAGTGGGTCACTGACAGGTCGCGTCGCCCTGGTCACCGGTGGCTGCGGCGGCATTGGCCGGGCCATTTGTGCGCGGCTGGCGAAGGAGGGCGCGGCGGTGTACGCCGCGGATCTCAAGCCCGGCGAGCAACAAGAGGGCGTCGAATTTTTGCGCCTGGATGTCACTGATGAGACCAACGCGATGGCCGCGATGCAGAGTGTCGAACGCGCCCACGGGCAGCTCGACATTCTGGTCAACGCCGCAGGCATCGAGGTGGAAGACACCATCGAACACACCAGCCTTGAAGTGTGGAACAAGGTGTTCGCAGTGAACGTCACCGGCACCTTTCTGGTGGCCAAACATGGCTTGCCGCTGTTGCGCAAAAGCCGTGGCGCCAGCGTGATCAACTTTGGCTCCTACGACGGCTTCATCGCCGACCCGGGCCTGGCCGCGTACTGCGCCAGCAAGGGTGCGGTGCATGCGCTGACCCGTGCCATGGCTTGCGATCACGGCCCCGAAGGCATCCGCGTCAACGCGATCTGCCCCGGCTACATCGACACGCCGATGCTGCGCAGCTTCTTCAAGGATCACGGCGACATCGACACCCTCGACAACGCCGTGCGGGGCGTCCACCCCACGCGCCGCTATGGCACGCCCGATGACGTCGCCAATCTCGTGAACTGGCTGGCCGGCGACGAAGCGCGTTACGCCAGCGGCCAGTTGTGGGTGCTCGATGGCGGCCTGACCGCCCAAGTCCAACAGATGAAATTGTGAGTCTCGCCATGCCCAAGTCCGTCATCATCACCTGCGCCACCACCGGTGGCGTGCACACCCCGACCATGTCCGAATACCTGCCGATCACGCCACGGGAGATCGCCGATTCGTCCATCGAAGCGGCCAACGCTGGCGCCTCGATCATCCACCTGCACGCCCGCCATCCGGAAACCGGCAAGCCCGATCCACGGCCCGAGCTGTTCCAGGATTTCATGGGGCAGATCCACCGCCAGAGCGATGCGGTGCTCAACGTGTCCACCGGCGGCGGCCTGGGCATGACCCGCGAGGAGCGCCTGCGCGCGGCCTTGAGCGTCAGCCCGGAGATGGCCTCTTTGAACGTCGGTTCGATGAACTTCGGCATCTTCCCGATGAAGGATAAGTACTCAAGCTGGAAGCACGACTGGGAACCGGCGTTCCTGGACAGCACCCGCGACTTCATTTTCCGCAACACCTTCGCCGACATCGAATACATCGTCAAAGAGCTGGGCGACGGCCATGGCACCCGCTTCGAGTTCGAGTGCTATGACCTGGGCCATCTCTACAACCTGGCGTGGGTCATTGATCAGGGCTGGGTCAAGCCGCCGTTCCTGATCCAGATCGTGTTCGGCGTGCTGGGCGGCGTCGGCGCCGATCTGGACAACCTGATGCACATGCACACTGTCGCGCAAAAGCTGTTCGGCAAGGACTACGAATGGTCGGTGCTGGCCGCAGGGCGCAACCAGATGGCCTTCGCCACCCAGGCCGCGATGCTCGGCGGCAACGTGCGGGTGGGGCTGGAAGACAGCCTGTTCATTGGCGCGGGAGAGAAGGCGAAAAGCAACGCCGAGCAGGTGCAGAAAATCCGCTCGATCGTCGAAAGCCTCGGCCTGACCGTGGCCACGCCAAGCGAAGCGCGCCAGCGCCTGGGCCTCAAAGGCCGCGACAAGATCACGCTGTAACCCGACAAGGAGCACAGCCATGCAGACAAAAATGCTGATCGACGGCGAACTGATCGACGGGGCGGGCGAAGCGCTGCCGGTCATCGACCCGGCCACCGGAGAAACCCTCGCCCATGTGCGCCAGGCCGATGAGGCGCAGGTGGACTGGGCCGTGCGCAGCGCTCAGGAAGCGTTCGCCCGCTATGGCAGAACCACGCCCGCCCAGCGTGCCGCGTTACTGGGGGACATCGCCGATGTCATCCAGCAGCACGCCCCCGAGCTGGCTGCGCTGGAAAGCGCCAACGGCGGCAAGCCATGGCCCTCGGCGCTGAACGACGAGATGCCGCTGACCCTGGACACCTTGCGCTTTTTCGCCGGTGCCGCCAGAACCCTGTCCGGGGTGGCGGCGGGGGAGTACGTCGAGGGCCACACCAGCCTGATCCGCCGCGACCCGATCGGTGCCGTGGCCGCCATCGCGCCGTGGAATTACCCGCTGATGATGGCCGCCTGGAAACTCGCAGCACCCTTGGCGGCAGGTTGCACGGTGGTGCTCAAACCGTCGGAGGTCACACCGTTGTCGACCCTGCGCCTGGCGCAGCTGGTGGCCGACGTTGCGCACAAAGGCGTGGTCAACATCATTCATGGCGCGGGAGGGCGTGTCGGTGATCGTCTCATCAATGCTGTGGGTATCGATGCTGTCAGCATCACCGGCTCGCCGGCCACGGGCAGTGCGGCCATGGCCGCCGCTGCGAAGGACATGCGCCAGGTTCATGTCGAACTGGGCGGCAAGGCGCCGGTGATCGTCTACGACGACGCCGACATCGACAAGCTGGTCGCGACCCTGCGTGCGGTAGCGTTTTTCAATGCCGGGCAGGACTGCGCGCAGCCGTGCCGCCTGTTGGTGGCGAGCAAGATTTACGACCGGGTGGTCGCCGAACTGGCTCAGGCCATGGGCACTATTCGCATGGGGGCACCCCGCGCTCAGGGCACGGAAATGGGGCCGCTGGTCACCGAACGCCATCGCCAGCACGTCGCCGGGTTCGTCGAGCGCGCCCGTGGCCGAGCGGAAATCGTCATGGGCGGCAGAGTCGACCAGGGACCGGGTTTCTTCTACCCGCCGACGCTGATCGCCGATGTCGATCATCACGCCGAAATCGCCACTCAGGAGATGTTCGGCCCGGTGCTGACGGTGTCGCGTTTCACGGAGGATCAAGACCCGGTCGAGATCGCCAATACCACCCGCTATGGCCTGGCGTCTTCGGTGTGGACCCGCGACAACGGCCGCGCCATGGACGCCACCAGCCGCCTGCGTTACGGCTTCACCTGGGTCAACACCCATGGTGTCGCCACCCCGGAAATGCCCTGGGCGGCCATGAAGGGCTCGGGCCATGGCTGCGACATGTCAGTGTTCGCGCTGGACGCCTACACCAGCGTGCGCCACGTGATGTTTGCCCATGGTGAGCGGACATGAGCAGGGCAGTGGTGATTGTCACCGGCGGCAGCCGGGGCATTGGCCGGGCCATCGTCGAGCGCTTCGTGGCCGATGGCGCAAATGTGCTGACCTGCGGTCGCGGGCCTCGGCCGGAAAATCTGGATGAACGCGTGGCCTGGGTGCAGGCGGACGTGTCTTCGCCCCAGGACGCCGATCGGCTGGTGGCCGCTGCCATCGAGCGGTTCGGGCCGGTGACCGTGCTGGTCAACAACGCCGGTGTGCAGGTCGAGAAGACCGTGGCGCAGACCGATGATTTCGACTGGGAACAGGTGATGGGCATCAACGCGCGCGGCACCTTCAACCTGTGTCGGGCGGTGCTGCCGGGCATGCTCGAAAGCGGCGGCAGCATCGTCAATCTGGGTTCCATCTCGGGCCTCAATGCCGATCCGGGCATGGCGCTCTACAACGCCTCCAAGGCGTTCGTCCACGGGCTGACCCGCTCGATTGCCGTGGACCACGGCCCGCAGGTGCGCTGCAACGCGGTGTGCCCCGGCTGGATCATGACCGCGATGGCCGAAGACGGCTTCGCGGTTGCGCGTAACCCGGCGGCGGCCAAGGCCGATGCCCTGGCGCGTCACCCCGCAGGCCGCTTCGGTGAGCCTGAGGACATCGCCCAAACCGTCGCCTGGCTCGCCTCCGACGCCGCGCGCTTCATCACCGGTCAGTGCCTGGTCGTCGATGGCGGCCTGACCTGCGCTTCTCCCCTTCAACCGAGGTTGTTCTGATGAGTGAATTTCAAAACGTGGCAGTGATCGGTGCCGGTGTGATCGGCGCCAGTTGGGCAGCGCTGTTTCTGGCGTCCGGGCGCAATGTGGCGGTGTACGATCCGTCGCCGACCATGGAAGCGGACGTACGCGCCTATATCGACAACGCCTGGCCGACCCTGACCGAGCTGGGGCTGGTGGCCGCAGTGCCTGGTCAATTGAGTTTCCATCAAGACGTCGCAAGTACCGTGGCCCAAGCGGATTTCGTTCAGGAAAGCGTGCCGGAGCGCATCGCGATCAAGCATGACTTGTTCGCCAGGCTCGAAGCCGCACTCAAGCCCGGCGCCATCGTCGCCTCGTCCGCCAGTGGCCTGCGCCTGAGCGAAATGCAGGCGGGCTGGCGCAATCCGTCGCACTTCATTCTCGGCCACCCGTTCAACCCGCCGCACCTGATCCCGCTGGTGGAAGTGATGGGCAATGACCAGACCGCGCCCGGCGTCGTCGAGCAGGCCGAGCGCTTCTACGCGTTGGTGGGCAAGGTGACCATCCGGGTCAATCGCGAAGTGCGCGGGCATGTCGCCAACCGCTTGCAGGCGGCGCTGTGGCGCGAGGCGATTCATCTGGTCAAGAGCGGCGTGGCCAGTGTCGAGGATGTCGACAAGGCCGTGTGGGCCGGGCCGGGCCTGCGCTGGGCGGCGATGGGGCCGACCATGCTGTTCCATCTGGGCGGCGGATCGCAGGGCCTCGAGTCTTTCTGCGAGAAGTACACCGAGAGCTTTCACGGCTGGTGGGACGACCTGGGTGATCCGCGCCTGGACAGCGAAACCGCCGCCGCGCTGGTCGAGGGCGTCCGGCAGGAGGCGGGCGACAGCAGTTGGTCGCAGCTGGCCGCCAATCGCGATGAGTTGATCACCCGCATGCTCAAGGTCACCACCCCCGTTCGCCGTTGTTGAGCGGGGCGCCCGTGGCGTGTGCTGCCACGGGCTGTGTTGCCAGTCGCTGCGTGCAGTTGCAAGAGGTCTTGCCATGCCTGATGAACCGCTGACATTACACATCACCGACCTGATCGCCGAAGCCAAGGGCGTGATGGTCATCGAATTGCGCGCGCCGGATGGGCGGGATCTGCCTGCCTTCAAGCCGGGCGCGCACATCGAACTGCACCTAGCCGGCGGCCTGGTGCGCCAGTATTCCCTGTGCAACGACTGGCGCGAGCGCGATCGCTACTGTGTCGGCGTGGGCTTGTCGCCGCTGAGCCGGGGCGGGTCGAAACAGGTGCATCAGTCCTTGCGCGTCGGCGACAGGTTGAAGGTCAGTCCGCCACGCAACCACTTTGCGCTGGAAGAGGACGCCTCGGGCTTCGTGTTCTTTGCCGGCGGCATTGGTATCACGCCGGTCTGGGCGATGATTCAGTGGTGCGAAAGCCACCAGCGTCCCTGGCACCTGTATTACCTGGTGCGCAGTCGTCAGCGCGCGGCGTTTCTCGAAGCGCTCGCGCCGTATCGCGAGCAGGTGACGCTGCACGCCGACGACGAGGCCGGGGGCTTTTTCGACATCCCCAGCGCGTTCAAGCGCCACCGCCCGGGTGATCACTTCTACACCTGCGGGCCGACGCCGCTGATGCAGGCGGTGGAAGCCGCGGCCGTCGAGTGGCCGCAAGAACAGGTGCATTTCGAGTGGTTCAGCCCCAAGGAGCCGGACAGCACGGTGCCCACCGGCAGCTTCACGGTCGAGCTGGCGCGCAGTGGCAAGACGCTGGAAGTGCCCGCCGACCAGAGCATCCTGCAAGTGCTCGAAGCCCATGGCCTGCGGGTGGACAGCTCGTGCCGCGAGGGCACCTGCGCCTCGTGCGAAACCTGTGTGCTGGAAGGCACGCCCGATCACCGCGACAGCGTGTTGAGCGCGACCGAACGCAAAAAGAACGACGTGATGATGATCTGCGTGTCTCGCGCGCTGTCCGCGAGTCTCGTGCTGGATCTGTAGAAAACACCCACAAGAAGAACGCCTTGCCTCTGTCACAACAAGAATCTGCCGCCACCACCGCTGCCATAAAAGAGAGGAACTTGCGCCATGAACATCGCCTACCGCGGGCTGCTGTGCTGTGCCCTTGCATTGCCGTTAACCGCCTTTGCCACCGAGCCCGAGCAGTGCGGCCTGGTCAGGCTGTCCGACCCCGGCTGGACCGACATCCAGAGCACCACGGCGGTCGCCACTTCGATTCTGAAAAGCCTCGGTTACCAGACCAAGGTGACCCTGCTCGGCGTGCCGCTGACCTACAAGGCGCTGGCCGAAGGGCGCAACATGGACGTGTTTCTCGGCACCTGGATTCCGACCATGGAGCCCGACCTGAAACCCTACCGCGAGGCCGGGACCATCGACATCGTGCGGGTCAATCTCCAGCACGCCAAATACACCCTGGCGGTGCCCGAAGCGCTGTGGAACAAGGGCCTGAAGGACTTCGCCGACATCCCGAAATTCAAGGGCGAACTGGGCGGCAAGATCTACGGGCTGGAACCCGGCGACGGCGGCAACAACGCCGTGCTCAAGGCCATCAGCGAGAACGCTTTTGGCCTGAAAGACGCCGGCTTTTCGGTGGTGGCGTCGAGCGAATCCGGCATGCTGTCGCAGGTCGAACGTGCCGTGCGTCGCGATCAAAGCGTGCTGTTTCTCGGCTGGGAACCGCACCCGATGAACACCCGCTTCAAGATGAAATACCTCACCGGCGGCGACGACTATTTCGGCCCCGATTTCGGCGATGCGACGGTCTACACCAGCACCCGCAAAGGCTATGTCGCGGACTGCCCGAACGTGGGGCAACTGCTGAAAAACCTCAGCTTCACCCTGGACATGGAAAACCACATCATGGGTTCGATCCTCGACCAGAAGATGGAGCCGGAAGTCGCCGCCAAGGCCTGGCTGAAGAACAACCCGCAAGTGCTCGACAACTGGCTGGCCGGGGTCACCACCCGCGACGGCCAACCGGGCCTGCCCAAGGTCAAGGCCGACCTGACACGCTGAAAAACATGAGCCGGGCGCCCACGTGCGGGGTGCCTGATTTGAAGAATCGAAAGGATTGAACATGAACAGATGTGCACAGATGTTGGCGGTGGCGGTAATGGCCTGCAGCGTGACGGCATGGGCGGCGGAAGCGCCGGAATGCAAGGTGGTCCGGCTCGGCTCGACCAACTGGTCGGACACCATCGCCACCACGGCGATGGCGGAAATCGCCATGGATGCCCTCGGTTATCAGGTGAAGCTGACCACTGCGTCGCAGCAGATCATTCTGGCCGGCATGGCGGAGAACAAGCTCGACACCTTCCTCGGTTACTGGCAACCGACCATGATCCCGGTCGCCACGCCCTACATCGACAAGGGGCAGATTGAAGTGATGGAGCCCGCTGCCGTTCCCGACGCGCAATCGACCTTCGCCGTGCCGCGCTACGCGTACGACGCTGGCCTTAAAACCTTCGCCGACATCGCCCGCTTCAAGGACAAGCTCGGCGGCAAGATCCACGTGATCGAACCCGGCGCCGGGGCCAACCGGATCACCGCGAAAATGATCGCCGAAAACAAGTTCGACCTGGGCGGCTTCACCCTGGTGGAGTCCAGCGAGGCGGGCATGCTCACGGCGGTCAAGCGTGCTGTCGAGCGCAAGGAGTGGGTGGTGTTCTTCGGCTGGAAACCGCACCCGATGAATCTGCAACTGGACATGGCGTACCTGACCGGCAGCGAAGACGTGTTCGGCCCTAACGAGGGCGCCGCGACCGTGTCGGTGATGACCGCCAAAGGCTATGGCGAGCGCTGCCCCAACGTCGACAAGCTGCTGCACAACCTGTCGTTCAAGAGCGACCAGGTCAGCCAGCTGATGGTGCCGATCCTCGACCGCATGCCGCCGAAAACCGCCGCACTCAAATGGTTGCAGGAGAACTCGGCAGCAGTGAAGGGCTGGTTCGACGGGGTGCAGACCCGCGACGGCAAGCCCGGCTATGAAGCCTTCGTTGCCAAGCTGAAGTCATAGCGCGTTGATGGGACCGGGCTGCCATGGAGTGGCTGCCCGTACGTCTTGTCAGCCAGTGCTCTCACATTCAGCGCCTAGACTCTTGAGCGAGGCGGCATATTCGCGCTGCCGCAGCACGGGAGCGCTGTGATGAACGTTCAACCCTATATTTTTCTCCCTGGCACCTGCCAGCAAGCGATGGATTTCTACTGCAAGGTGCTCGGTGCCACGGTGCAGTTCAAGATGACCTTCGGCGAAGCGCCTGAACCCTCGAACGGCGGTGACTGCCCGGCCGCGCCGCCGGACGGGATCATGCACGCCAACCTGCTGATCGGCAGTACCCAGTTGATGATGAGCGACGATCCGACCCCCGGTGAGAAAACCCACGCCGGGTATTCGTTGTCCATCGCCACCGATGACCTGGCCCAGGGCAAGGCCTGGTTCGATGGCCTGAGCGAAGGCGGCACGGTCCGCATGCCGTGGAGCGAAACGTTCTGGGCGCTGGGGTTCGGCATGCTGGTCGACCGTTTCGGCGTGCCGTGGATGGTCAATGTGGAGAAGAAAATGGGCAGCGCGTAATCGCTCAATCCTGCACCTGCGCGGTCGCGTACCAGCGTTCGTCGGGCGTGGAAAAACGCATGATCTGGCGGATGCTCTGTGCGTTGTGCCGGTCTGTCAGCAGTTCGACCAGCAGGAGTGCGACCTCCGAGGCGGTACCGGGGCCGCTGGAGCTGATGAGGTTGCCGTCTCGTACCACCGGCTGGTCGACGAACACCGCGCCGGTTTCGATCAGTTGCTGCTTTCGGCGTCCGCCGACCTGGTGATAGATCGTCGCCTGACGATTGCGTAATACCCCGGCACGGCCCAGGCACAGCGAGGCGACGCAGACGCTGGCAATCACCTTTCCGGCATCGGCGAAATGTCGGATGGCAGCCAGAAACGGTTCGCTCAATGCCTCTTCATAAAAGCCGTTGGGTTCGAAACCGCCGGGCAATGCCAGCGCGTCGAAAGTGTTCAGGTCCAGTTCGGCCAGCATCCGGTTGGGCCGGATCGACACGCCGAAGGTGCTGGTGATCTCGCTGCGCAAACCCGCCATGACCAGTTCGATTCGTTCCTCGCCCAGCAGGTCGGCCCAGCCGAGCACATCGGTAAACGCGGCCATTTCCATGGGTTCAACGCCATTGGCGAGCAGCATCAAGACCTTTTTCACAGAGCATTCTCCATTACGTGCAGGGCAGCGGCCTGTGGCCCAGGCGCTGGGTGATGGCGCAGATGTTCGACGCTAAATGGGAGTCAGACAATCCCCGCAATTGGCAATTGATAATTCTACGCGGTGAAACAAGCCTGCCGCTGAACCAAGGGAGTTGCCTGACCTTTCGCAACATGTCTTGGGCGATGTTATCGATCTCGAGCACGCCACCGCCGGCAAGCCGTGCTGCTACGGTGCGGGGGCGCTGACTTCGTTCTGCGCCGCCGCTTCTTCTGCGAGTTTCAGGCGATCGGCCTTGTTGACGTAGGTCGATTTGCGCTTGGGCGCGAGTTTGGCGTTGGCCTTTTTGGCCTTTGCCTTGAACAACTGCTGGAGTTTCTTCTGGCGATTCATGGTCTTTGCTTCAACGATGCGAGTGTGGCGCCCAGAGCGGCCACACAGATGGAGCGCACAGTACGGCGACACGGGCTGCGTGTCCACGACCGGCGGTCACGGCGTGCCGTTCTTTCCATACAGCCGATACCCCGGGTGCAGGCTCAGGCGCTGGTAATAGTCGCGCACGGCAGGCAGCTCGGGATGGTCCAGCGGCGTTTCGAACCAGCGGTTCACTGACAGGCCTATGGGGATATCGGCGAGGGAAAACGCCTGGCCGCCGACATAGCCGCCGGTCTTCTGCAACTGCTGTTCGAGCATCGCCATGTGCCGCGCCCAGTCCTGGCAACCGGCTGCGAGCAACTGGCTGTTCTGATGCTCTGCAGACTGCCGCACCAGCGCCATGAACGCGTAGGTCCATGACTTGTTAAGGTCTGTGGCCTGCCAGTCGATCCACTGGTCCACCCGCGCGCGCGCTTTTGCGTCGGCCGGGTAGAGGTGCTCGCCGCCATGGCGCGTGGCGAGATAGCGAATGATGCTGTTCGACTCCCAGAGCACGAAGTCGTCGTCCTGAATCACCGGCACCATGGCGTTGGGGTTGAGCGCCAGGAACTCGGGCGTATGGGTCGACTTGAAACCCGATCCCCAGTCCTCGCGCTCAAAGGGAATGTTCAACTCGGCACAAGTCCAGAGCACTTTGCGTACGTTGATCGAAGAGGCTTTGCCGAGGATGCGCAACATGTCTTGTCCTTGAGGAGGGCACGGATATTCGGCCTGAATGGTCTGGCAGAATAACCGGCCAATGCGGCGCCGTGTTAACGTTCGCGTCCACCTTCGTCGAGAACCTGCCCATGTCCATCGCCGACAACATTCTGGCCTTCACTCTGGCCGCCACCGTGCTGACCCTGACGCCGGGCCTGGACACCGCACTGGTGCTGCGCACGGCGACCGTGGAGGGCAAATTTCAGGCAGTGCGGGCGGCCTTGGGCATCAATGCCGGTTGCCTGTTGTGGGGTGCGGCGGTCGCGTTCGGGCTGGGGGCGTTGATCGCGGTGTCGGAGCTGGCCTTCAACGTGCTCAAGTACTGCGGCGCCGGTTATCTGGCCTGGCTGGGGCTGAACATGCTGCTGCGCCCGCGTCGCTCGCTGGGTGCCGAGGTGGCGTCCGGGAGACCTGAGGCCAACTGGTTCATGAAGGGGATGCTGGGCAATCTGCTCAATCCCAAGATCGGGATTTTCTACGTGTCGTTTCTGCCGCAGTTCATTCCACAGGGCCAGCCGCTGGTGGCCTGGACCTTCGGCCTGGTGAGCATTCATGTGGTGCTGGGGCTGCTCTGGTCGCTGGCGCTGATCGCCGCCACGCAACCGCTGGCCGGGGTGTTGCGCAAACCGAAGGTGATTCAGTGGATGGACCGGGCCACCGGCATGATCTTCGTGCTGTTCGCCGCGCGACTGGCGTTGAGCAAACGTTGAGACGCGTCTGCAGCCGCGACGGGGTGTTTGTGCCCCGTCGCGGTCAGTTTCACTGATTGCGGGTCACGCGCCACACCGTTCCCGAGAGGTCGTCGGCGACGATCAGCGCACCCTTCGGATCGACCGTGACGCCCACCGGGCGGCCTCGGGTCTTGCCATCGGAGCCCCGGAAGCCTGTGGCGAAGTCGACCGGCTCTCCGCTGGCGCGGCCGTTGCTGAAGGGCACGAACACCACTTTGTAGCCCACCGGATTTTCTCGGTTCCAGCTGCCGTGCTCGCCGACGAACACCCCATCAGCGAATTTCTCGCCCATCGCCGGGATGGAAAAATCCAGGCCGAGTGCCGCGACATGGGAGCCCAGGCTATAGTCGGGCTTGATCGCCGAGACGACCTTGGCCGGGTCCTGCGGCTGGGCGCGAGTGTCGACGTTCTGGCCCCAATAGCTGTAAGGCCAGCCGTAGAACCCGCCTTCGCGCACCGAGGTCAGGTAGTCGGGCACCAGATCTTCGCCCAGTTCATCACGCTCGTTGGCCACCGCCCACAATTGGCCGGTGCCGGGCTGGATCTTCAACGCGGTCGGGTTACGCACGCCGGTGGCGTACGGTTTGTGCGCGCCGGTCTTGGCATCGATCTGCCAGATCTGCGCGCGGTCAAGCTCGACCTCCATGCCGCGTTCGGTGACGTTGCTGTTGGAGCCGATGCCCACGTAGAGCGTGCTGCCGTCAGGGCTGACCGCCAGCGATTTGGTCCAGTGGTGATTGATCCTCGAGGGCAGCTCGGTGAGGGTGACCGGTGCGCCGCTGGCTTTGGTCTGGCCCTCTGTGTAGTCGAAGCTCACCAGCGCGTCCTGATTGGCCACGTAGAGCTTGCCGTTGGCGTAGGCCAGCCCATACGGCGCGTTGAGGTTCTCGGCGAACACCGTCCGTACTTCGTATTTGCCGTCGCCGTCGGCGTCGCGCAACAGGGTCAGGCGGTTGCCGCCCTTGACCTTGGTGTTGCCCTGAGCCTTGATCACGCTGGCAATGACGTCCTTGGGTTTGAGTTTCGGCGCATCGGTACCGCCTTTGCCTTCGGCCACCAGAATGTCGCCATTGGGCAGCACCAGGGTTTGGCGCGGCACCAGCAGTTCGGTGGCGATGGCCGAGATGCTGTAGCCCTCGGGCACGCTCGGTTTCTGATCGCCCCAGGCCACCGGCTCGGCGATTTTCATGCTCGGCAGCAGCCCGCGTTCGGCTTGCGGCAGCTTCGGATCGGGGCCGTGGATTTGCGGTGTGTCTTTCTCGCCACCGCAGGCGCTCAGCAGTAGTGCCATGGCCAGAGCGCTCAATGCGTAAGTCGGTCTCATCGGGCGTCTCCTGCGCGAAGGTTGGTGAATCCTGTCCAGGCCGACACGCAGGCCAGCAGGGTGACGATGACCGAGAGGACGAGCCCCGTCGGCATGACCGCCCAGGCATCCTTGGCGTGCTCGAAGGCATTGATCCAGCCCAACCCCCAGGTCACCAGCAACAGCAGGAAATATAGGGTCGGGCGCCCGGCTTTCGGGCGGGCGCGAAGCAGATTGACCAGGGCGAACAGCAATGCCAGCCCGCAGAACAGCATGCCGCCGGCAATCAGCCAGGAGGCGAAGTTGCTCCACTGGATCAGGAAGGTCTTGAAGTAGGCGATGTCGCTGAGCAATCCGCCGAGAAACAGCGCCACGGTGCCGCCCAGCAGAATGGCGTGCAACGGCCCGGGCGTGCTGCGAAACGTAGGGTAGGGGGTGTCGGTCACGGCGGCTCCTTGATGTGGGTCGATCCGGTACTGATTCGCAGCGCCGATGCACTGGTCCATCAGGTTCATGCGCGGGGTGCGCGTAAAAGGGGATCACCGTCGAGCCGGGTTAGTTCAAAGAAATGCAGTGCGCCTGTGATGTTAAAAGCAGACAGTTATCGCGCGAACACCACGATCCGTAGCAGCACGGCTTGCCGGCGGGAGCGTCTTCAAGATCTTTGTAGATCTCAAGATCGCCCCGCCGGCAAGCCGTGCTGCTACGGATCGTGATGTTCGACGCTATTGTTGGGTCAGCCCAGGTGATGGGTTTCGGCCAGCCCGAACACCGGTGTCGGCAGGCCCTCGAAACGCGCTTTCAGTTGCAGCGCCAGGTACAGCGAGTAGTGCCGAGACTGGTGCAGATTGCCGCCGTGGAACCACAGGTTCTGCTGTTGCGTGGGCTTCCACATGTTGCGCAACTCACCCACGTACGGGCCTGGATCCTTGGTGGTGCCTGAGCCCAGCCCCCAGCAGCGACCGACCTTGTCGGCGACTTCCTGGGAGATCAGCTTGGCCGCCCAGCCGTTCATCGAGCCATAGCCTGTGGCGTAGACGATCAGATCCGCCGGCAGACGGCTGCCGTCGTTGAGCAGCACGGCGTCAGGCTCGATCCGCTCCACGCCAAGGCCGGGCGCGCTCTTGAGCCTGATGGTGCCGTCGGCGATCAGTTGCGAGGCGCCGACGTCGATGTAATACCCCGAGCCGCGCCGCACGTATTTCATGAATAGCCCTGACTCGTCGTCGCCAAAATCGAGCATGAAACCGGCCTTGCTCAAGCCCGCGTAGAAATCCTTGTCGCGCTCCTTGATCGCCTCGAACACCGGCTGGTGAAAGCTGGGCATGACCTTGTAGGGGATCGAGGCGAACAGCATGTCGGCCTTGTCGGTGGTCAGGCCGTTTTCCACCGCTTCTTCGGAATACAGGCCGCCGAACACCAGCTCCATCAGGCTGTCGGAGCGCACGATGTGGGTCGAAGAACGCTGGACCATGGTCACCTCGGCGCCGTTTTCCACCAGGTCCGCGCAGATGTCATGGGCCGAGTTGTTGGCGCCGATCACCACCGCGCGCTTGCCGCGCCAGGCGTCGCCGCCGGGATGGCGGCTGGAGTGATGCTGCTGGCCCTTGAAGCCTTCGGCGCCCGGATAGCTCGGCACGTTTGCGACCCCGGACATGCCGGTGGCGAGGATCAACTGGGTCGGGCGCAGGGTCAGCCGCTCGCCGTTGCGTTCGACTTCCACGGTCCAGGTGCCGCTCGATTCGTCGAAGCTGGCGCCGATGCATTCGGTGCGGGTCCAGTAATTGAGCTCCATGACCTTGCTGTACATTTCCAGCCAGTCGCCGATCTGGTCCTTGGGCGTGAACACCGGCCAGTGCTCGGGGAAGGGCAGGTACGGCATGTGGTCGTACCAGACCGGGTCGTGCAGGCACAGCGACTTGTAGCGGCCGCGCCATTGATCGCCGGGGCGTTCGGCCTTGTCGATGATCAGCGTTGGCACGCCCAGGCGCTTGAGCCGCGCCGCCAGCCCCAGCCCGCCCTGACCACCGCCGACGATCAGGCAATAGGGCTGGGTGGTGATGCCCAGCGAGGCTTCTTCGTCGCGCCGGCGCTCGGCCCAGTTGCGTTTGTCCGGATGCCCATGACCATGGGTGGCGCCCAGCGGGCGACGGCGGCCGTTGGGCTCTTCGAAACCCTTGAGTTCACGCATGGTGGTCAGCAGCGTCCAGCACAGGCCGTCCTTGAGGCGTACGTAACCCTTGCCCCGTGCGCTCTCGGTTTCCAGGCTGATCCAGCCTTCGACCACGCCGTTGTCCTGCGTGGCCTGGCCTTCGACTGTCCAGTGTTCGGGGCGGGTTTGCGCCAGGCGGTTTTCCAGCATGTCGCGGATGGCAGGTTTGCCTTCCAGGGTGATCAGGTTCCAGCTGAACAGCAGCAGGTCCCGCCAGTAGCACTCGTCGCCGAACAGCGCGAGGGTGGCGTTCAGGTCGCCCTGGGCGAGGGATTGTTCCAGGCGTTGGAGCCAGTCGGTGAGCTGGGCGGTGGCGGAGTCGAGCGGGGTGTCGATCGCAACGTTCATGTGGGGCTTCTCCCTGTTTTTTGTTGTTGTGGCGGGAGGGGTGTCAGCAAGGGGTGGGCCATGTTGCCCAATGGCGCTTGCCAGAGCGGTTGCGGGGAGGGGGCTGAGGCTTTTTCACTGCGGGTGAGGCGGTGTATGTCACGAATTCGGGAATGGGGGCGGGACAAAGTGTCACTGTCTCAAGATCGAGATCGAGATCAAGGTCAAGATCAAGATCAAGATCAAGATCAAGATCAAGGTCAAGAGCGTTCTTCCTAACGTCAGACCTGTTTCGACTTCGTCGAGTTACTTGGAAAAGCCCCAAGTAACCAAGGGCTTTTGCTCCTGGTTTGGCCTCGACTTCGTCGAGGTCCCCTCACTCCGGCGATGTTCCGTGGGCCCGGCGCGAATGGGCCATCCATGGCCCCGCGCCTCGCGCGGCATCCTGCCGCTTGGCCCACTCCACATCGCCTGCGTTCGGCCTGCACCCAAGTCGCGATTTGTGGTGTTTGTGGGATTTGCGCATGAAGATCAAAAGCAACGGCAACGGCAACGGCAACGGCAACGGCAACGGCAACGGCAACGGCAACGGCAACGGCAACGGCAACGGCAACGGCTGATGTTGTGCGATCTGCTTTTGATTCTGCCCGGAGGGCGTGGGAGCAAGCTTGCTCGCGATCTGGCGCGAAGCGGCAGCACATCCTGTGCACGCGATTTTTCTGATACTGCCAGGTCGTCTGGTTTTACTGCCGCTTCGCGCCAGACCGCCGGCAAGCCGTGCTGCTACGGGGGATGTCGTGTGCATGAGATCGAATTACACCCTCAATCCCGTAG
The DNA here is from genome assembly GCF_056627435.1 of Pseudomonas sp. 2. Lineage (NCBI taxonomy): Bacteria > Pseudomonadati > Pseudomonadota > Gammaproteobacteria > Pseudomonadales > Pseudomonadaceae > Pseudomonas > Pseudomonas sp. 2. The sequence continues at coordinate 280,049 of NZ_JBWXNG010000001.1, read as the reverse complement.
CAGCCGGGCTTGCCCGCGGGTGGCCCTCAAGATCGCCCCGTCGGCAAGCCGTGCTGCTACGTAGAGCATCCCTCGCGATTTTGATCTGGTTTTTGCTTCTGCTTTTGATCTTCGTGCGCGATAGCCCAGACAACACAAATCGCGACTTGGGTGCAGGCCGAACGGAGGTCTCGTGCAGTGGGCTAAGCGGCAGGATGCCGCGCGAGGCGCGGGGCCATGGATGGCCCATTCGCGCCGGGCCCACGGAGCGGGACCGGAGCGAGGGAACCCGACGAAGTCGGGCCCAACCAGGAGCAGAAGGACTTGGTTACTTGGTCCTTTCAAGTAACTCGACGAAGTCGAAACAGGTCTGACGTTAGGAAGAACGCTTTTGATCTTGATCTTGATCCAAATATCAAAACCCCCGCGCCATTTGTTCTAAGCTCCCCTCTCAGTTGTGCCCCAATCACAGCGGAGAACAAGAACAATGACATCTGCCTTGATCAGCGCCCATGCCCAACAGGTGCTGCAAGCGGTGCATGGCGCGACCCATGCCCAAAGGCCTGGCCATGGCCCCATGGCCGACGCCGCCATCACCCGCTCGTGGCGTCGCTGTCTGGATCAGCATCGCCTCGACCCGGCCAGCCACCGCGCGCCCAACGTGGTCGAACACCCCCGTCTGCAGGATCACCGCGCGCCGCTGGAACACATCATCGCCGTGGCACGCTGGCAGATGAGCAGCCTGCATCAGCAGCTCGGTGGCGACGGCCACGTGGTGCTGCTGACCGACGCCCAGGGCGTGGTCATCGACAGCGTGTTCAACGAAGCCGAACGGGTCGATTTTCAGCGTGCCGGCCTGTGGCTGGGCGCGATGTGGCGTGAGGACATCGAGGGCACCAATGGCGTCGGCACCTGCCTGGTAGAACGCCAGCATGTGACGATTCGTCGAGACGAGCATTTTCGGGGGCGGCACGCGGGCCTGACCTGTTCGGCCAGCCCGATCTTCGATGCCCGCGGCGAGCTGCTGGCGGTGCTCAACCTGTCGACCGCGCGGGAAGAACACAGCCTGCACCAGCGCTTTCAGGCCATGGCCCTGACCAATCTCTCGGCCAAACTGATCGAGAACTGCTTTTTCCTCGGCCACGAACCCCATCGCTACCTGCTGCGCTTTCATCCCGAGGCGCGCTTTGTCGGCTTGTTGGGGGAGGGGCTGTTGAGTTTCGACGACAGTGCGCGCATCTGCTCGGTCAATCAGGCGGCGCTGGATCTGCTGGGGCTTGATCGTGAGCAATTGATCGGCCAGCCCCTCGGCCTGTTGCTGGAGTCACCCCTTGAGCACCTGCTCGCCCAGGCCAGCCCGCAACCCGGGATCTGCTGGCCGCTGCGCCTGGCCGACGGGCGCCTGTTCTACGCGCAATTGCGCGAGCCGGTGCGCACGCGGCCCAAGCCTTTACCCGAGCCTGCGAAGATCATCGACCCACGGGTGTGCCTTGAAGATCCGCGCCTGCAACGGGGGCTGTCCCGCGCGTTGCGGGTGCTGGAGGCCGATGTGCCAGTGTTCCTGCACGGCGAAACCGGCACCGGCAAGGAAGCGTTCGCCGCCGCGCTGCACCGGGCCAGCTCCCGCGCCGGCCAGCCGTTTGTGGCGATCAACTGCGCGGCCATTCCTGAAACCCTGATCGAAAGCGAATTGTTCGGATACCGCGGCGGCAGTTTCACCGGTGCGCGCAAGGAGGGCATGGTCGGCAAGCTGGAGCAGGCCCACGGCGGCATCCTGTTTCTCGACGAGATCGGCGACATGCCGCTGGCCCTGCAGACGCGCCTGTTGCGCGTGCTCGAAGAGCGTCAGGTGGTGCCGCTGGGCAGCGCGACGCCGCGCCCGGTGGATGTGCGGTTGATCAGCGCCAGCCATCAGGACCTGCAATCCTGCGTGGCCGAAGGCCGCTTCCGCGAAGACCTGTTCTACCGGCTGGGCGGCTTCACCGTGCAACTGCCCGCGCTGCGTGACCGCTCGGACAAAGGCAGCCTGCTCGACCTGCTGCTGCGTGAAGAGGCCGCAGGTGCCGCGATCACTCTCGAACCTGGCGTACGCGAATACCTGCTGGCGCAACCCTGGCCGGGCAATGTGCGGCAACTGCGCACCTGCCTGCGCACACTGGTGGCGCTGGCCTGGGAAGGGCGGGTGAGCTTGGTGGACGTGGCCGAGTTGCTGCCTGACGCCGCCTTGAAAAGCACACTGGGCGACGACCCGCTCGGCACCAGCGAACGGCAGACCCTGGTGACGCTGATCGATGAGGAACACTGGCACATCGGCCGGGTGGCCGCGCGTCTGGGGATCAGCCGCAATACCTTGTATCGCAAGCTCAAGCAGCATGGGATTGCGCGGCAGGGATAGCCGCGTACTTGATCCTATCGCGCAGGCAAACGACACACCGGCCCAGCTTCATCAGCCTGCGCGGAACCGGCCTCCGCCGCAGGCGCACGAGCGACCAGCTCGCCGAGGATGATGCCCAGGCGCAGGTCGTCCAAATGCCCGAGGTGCTGCAGGACCAGCTCGCCCTGGCGGTCGAACACCATCAGTGTCGGCGTGCCGCCCAGTGCCCAGCGGTGCATGGTGGCGGGCATGGACGAGCCTTCGCGGGGGTTGTCGATGGCGATGGGGAAGGTCAGGCGGAATTCGCTGACGAATACCCGCAGCGCGTCAGGCGTCATCACGTGATGGTGCTCGAACACGCTGTGCAGGCCGACAACCACCAGATCGTCGCGCAGGAAGGTCGCATGCAGTTTGCTTGCCTGGGGCAGGCTCAGCTGGACGCAGCCGGGGCAGAGCATCTGGAACACACAGACCACGACCACGCGTCCGCGCAGGGCCGCCAGGCTCAGCGGCGTGTCGGTGTTGAGCCAGTCGCAGGCTTCGATTTCGTAATGGGGCATGGCGTCGATCTCTTGCAAGGGGGTGAGCCCCGCCCGGCGCAGGCGGGGCCCGGGCGGATCACTTCAGGGCGACTTTGGGAAAGTCCACCGGAATATCCAGCGCGACGTTGATGTAGTTGGTGAACAGGTTCAGGGCCACATGCGCCACGATCTCGACGATCTGCTCATCAGTGAAGCCCACCTCGCGCAGGCTCGCCACGTCGGCATCGGTCAGTTGTGCGCGCTGTTCGACCACCTTGAGTGCGAAGGTCAGGGCCGCGGCGGTTTTGCCGTCGGTGGCCTGTCCGATCTGCGCGGCGGACATCTCGGCCGCGGTGGCACCGGCCTTCTGGCCGAGCATGGTGTGGGCGGCCAGGCAGTATTCGCAGCGGTTGCGGTTGGCGATGGCCACTGCCAGCTGCTCACCCAGTTTGGCACCCAGTGTGCCCTTGCCCAGGGCGCCGAACGCGGCCCACATGCTTTGCAGGGCCGCCGGGGAGTTGGCCACGGCCTTGAACATGTTCGGGGTGGCGCCGAAAGCCTGATGAATCTGCGCGAGGATCGGCTGGCTGGCGGCAGGGGCGTTTTGCGATTGCAGGTTGACGCGGGACATGTCGTTCTCCTTGGGAGATGAGTGGTGTGTTTCGACGTGGCCAGTTTAGGGATGCTGGATGTATGATTGGGATCAATAAATTCACAAAACATACCCTTTCGTACATATGCAGCCATTACCTCCTCTGGACCGGCTTTCCGGCATCCTTGAACGCTTCAGGGTTCAGGCCCAGCTGTTTCACTCAGGCGCCCTGTGTGGCGTGACCACGTTCGACGCCCGCGAGGGCTATGGCTATCTGCACGTGTTGCGCCGTGGCGAGTTGAACGTCAGCCACCCGGGCAATCGCAAAGGGTTGGGCGCGATGCGTTTCGACGAGCCGACGTTGCTCCTTTATCCCCGACCGCTGACCCATCGCTTTCATAACCCGCCGCAAGAGGGTTCGGATTTCACCTGCGCCCGGCTGAGTTTCGACGGCGGTGCCTACAACCCTCTGGCGCGGGCATTGCCGCCGATGCTGGCGATTCCGCTGGCGCGGGTGCCGGGCCTGGAAATGGCCCTGCAACTGCTGTTTTCCGAAGCTGATCAGGTGCGCTGCGGCCAGCGTTTGCTGGTCGACCGGATTTTCGAAGTGGTGGTGATTCAGTTGCTACGCTGGTTGCTCGACCATCCGCATGAGGCGGGGGTGCGGCCCGGCTTTCTTACCGGCCTGTCGGACCCGCGCCTGGCCCGCGCACTGGTAGCCATGCACGACGCGCCGGGGCAGGCCTGGTCGCTGGAGCGCATGGCCGATTGCGCGGGCATGTCGCGCACGGCCTTCGTCAATCGCTTTCGTGAAATGGTGGGGCAGACACCGGCCGATTACCTCGGCGACTGGCGCATGGCGCTGGCCCAGGGGCGGTTGCGTGCCGGGCAGCCTATCAAGCTGCTCGCCGAGGAACTGGGCTACGCCAACCCTTCGGCGCTGTCGCGGGCGTTCGCCGCCAAGGTGGGCATGTCACCCAGGGAATGGCTGGCGCAGGACACAGACACGGACATGGACAGGTGAGGGCGGAGCAATGAAAAACATCCTGATCATCGGCATCGGCGCGGGCAACCCGGACTACATCACCATCCAGGCGGTCAAGGCGCTGAATCGGGCCGACGTGGTGTTCCTGATGGACAAGGGCCAGGACAAGGCCGGGCTCAATCACCTGCGCCGGGAAATCTGCGAGCGCTACATCGAGCACGACCGCTCCCGGATCGTCGAGGCGTTGAACCCTGAACGCCAGCGCGAAGGCATCGAATATCGCCAGGCTGTCGACGATCTCAACGCGCAGAAGCAGCAGGTTTTCGAGCAACTGATCGCCGATGAGCTGGCCGAGGGGCAGTGCGGCGCGTTTCTGGTCTGGGGCGACCCGTCGCTCTACGACAGCACGATCCGCATTCTCGACGCCATTGCCCAAAGCGGTCGCCACGACATCGCCTGCGAAGTCATTCCCGGCATCACCAGCGTGCAGGCGCTCACCGCGCAGCATCGCATCCCGCTCAACAGCATCGGCCAGTCGGTGACGATCACCACCGGGCGGCGCTTGGCCCAGGGGCTGCCTGCAGGCGCCGACAGCGTGGTGGTGATGCTCGACGCCGAGAACAGCTGGCAGACGCTGGTCGACCAGGACCTGGACATCTACTGGGGCGCCTACCTCGGCACGCCGGACGAAATCCTCATCGCCGGCCCACTCAAGGACGTCGCCGACGACATCCGCCGCGCGCGCAGTTCGGCGCGCCAGGCCAAGGGCTGGATCATGGACACCTATCTGCTCAAACCCGGCACCCGGCGCTGAGCGATGCCCGGGACGCGACGTGAAGGTCAGCTTGGAAAATGGATAATGTTACTGTATAACGTATCCATTGTGACTTAACCGAGGTATGCGCCATGAAACCGAATATCCACCCTGACTACCGCGACGTGCTGTTCCACGACACCGCGGCCGACGTGTACTTTCTGATCGGCTCGACGGTCGAGACCGACCGCGAACAGCAATACAGCGACGGCAAGACCTATCCTTACGTCGCCTTGGACGTGTCCAGCGCCTCGCACCCGATGTACACCGGCCAGCAGCGCCAGGCCACCACCGAAGGGCGCATCGCAGGCTTCAACAAGCGCTTTGCCGCCTTTGGTTCGGGCAGCAAGAAGAGCTGATCCATACCTTTGTGCAATCGATAGCCCATCAGGCTTCTGTTTTGATTCGCCAGCGCATCCGGGATGCGCGTCATTCAATACAGGAGCTTGAACATGACTGCCCAAAAGGTTCTCTACACCGCCAAAGTCCACACCACCGGCGCCCGCGATGGCGGCACGTCGCGCAGCGATGATGGACGTCTGGATATTCTCCACTCGCTGCCGGGCAGCAAAGGCACCGGGACCAACCCCGAGCAGTTGTTCGCGGCGGGCTGGTCGGCCTGTTTCGATGGCGCGCTGGGTCTGGCCGCGCGCAAATTCAAGGTCGAGCTGCCGGCCGATGTCGCCATCGATGCCGAAGTCGACCTGTGCCTGGAGAGCGAGGCCTACTTCCTGCGTGCGCGGCTGAACGTGAGCCTGCCGGGCCTGGACCGTGACATTGCCCAGCAACTGATCGAGACCGCGCACCGCACTTGCCCGTATTCGAAGGCCATCGCCGGCAACATCGACGTCGAACTCAAGCTGATCTGAGTCCGCCAGCGCTCACGGGCGCCGGCCCAGGTTCCAGATCAGCAGCGCGGCCAGCAACTGGCTGACGGCGTAGAAGCTGAACAGCCCCTGCGTCGTCCATTGCGCGTCGATCAACAGCCCGGCCGCAGCGGGGGAGACGATCGAGCCCAGGCGCCCGGCGCCCAGCACCAGGCCGACACCGCTGGTGCGAATGGCGGTCGGAAAGGTCCGCGGCGCCAGGGTGAACAGCCCGGCAATGGCGCCGTACAGCAACAGCCCGCTGCTGAAACCCGCCACGCCGCCCAGCCAACCCAGTTGGGTGGCCGGTACGATCAGGCCCATCAACACCGCGTCCAGCAGCACGAAGCCCAGCAGCAGCCGGCCGATGCCGGCGCGGTTGCCACCCAGCCCCATCAACAGCGCACCGAGCATGCCGCCGCCACTGAGCAGCATGCCGCCCGCCGCGCCGTCCTTCGGGGAAAAACCGCTCTGAATCAGCAGCGTCGGCGTCCAACTGGTGACGAAATAGAAACTGAACATGATCAGAAACAGCGCAGTGGCCAGCGACAGCGTGCGTTGCCACTGCGCGGGGGCGAACAGTTGGCGGTAGTTCATGGGCATTGCAGATGTTGAACCGACTTGGCGCTGGCGACCCAGGGCGAGGAACTCGTCGGATTCGCGCAGCCACAACACACCGGCCAGCCAGGCGGCGAGGGTGATGCCGCCGCCCGCCAGAAACACGAAGCGCCAGCCTTCGCTTTCGTTGAGCGTATGGGCCAGCAGGCCGCCGACGCTGGCCCCCAGGCCGAACGCCACCGATTGCAGGGCAATCGCCAGGCTGCGTCGCTCGGGGCTGGCGTGCTCGTGTGTCAGCACGTTGGCGCCCACCACCACGGCGCCGACGCCCAGGCCGGTCAAGCCGCGCAGCAGCATCAGCGTGCCCAGGCCCTGGCTGCAGAACGACAACGCCATGCACACGCCGCTCAGCAGCAGGCTCGCGAGGATCATCGGCCGTCGCCCGTGGCGGTCGGCCATGGGCGCGGCGAACATCGAACCGCAGGCCATGCCCACCAGGCTGGCGCTGAGCAGCACCCCCACCTGGGCGCCCGACAGCCCCCACTGCGCGGACACGCTGCTGGCGGTGAACGCCATTGCCATGACGTCCAGGCCGTTGATCACGTTGAACAGCATGCAGAGGCCGACGACCGCCCACTGAAACGCCGACATGGAAACTGCGTTGATCCCTTCGCGCACCGATTGCCTTCTCTTGTGAGTGGCCCGCTCTGCTGGCAGGTCCTGTTCGGGCCGGCATGTTATCAAGAGTTGGCATAAGGAAGCGTTGCCTGCGTCACGCTGCGGGCGTCGCGTTCGGCTTACTTGTGGTCCTCGCTCCGTTGTTGGCGCTGACGCGACTGATGGGCCTTGACCTCCGAGAGGCGGATATCCTCGGGCAACGCCTGGCGATGCTTGCTCTGGCCCACGCGCTGGGCGTGGTAGATCCCGGTGTGGCCCGAGACCAGGTAGCTGGCGACGCAGGCGATGGCCGCCAGTGGCGCGATCTCCGGGCCGAACAATTCCATCGCCATGACAATGGTCGCCAGCGGCGTATTGGCCGCGCCGGCGAAGACCGCGACGAAGCCGATCCCGGCGAGCATCGAGAAGGGCAGGTGCAGCAGCGGTGCCAGTGCGTTGCCCAGCGTCGCGCCGATATAGAACAGCGGGGTGACCTCACCGCCCTTGAAGCCGGTGCCCAGCGAGGCCACGGTGAAGGCCATCTTGCCCAGCCAGTCCCAGGGTGCGACCGGCACTTGGAACGACTGCACGATGCTCGGGATGCCCAGCCCGATGTACTGATAGCCATCCAGCGCCCAGACCGCCGTGGCGAGCACCACGCCACCCAATACCGGGCGCAGCGGCGGATAAGCGATCAGGCGCTTGATCAGCGCGCCGAGCCGGTGGGTGGCGGTGGCGAACAACAGCCCCGCCAGGCCGAACACGATCCCGGCGACGACCACAGCCATCACGGTCCAGAACTGTACCGGGGCGATTTCACCAATGACGTAATGGGTGTGAACCACGCCCCAGAGCAGGCCGACCTGATCGGCGACTATGGCCGCCACCATGCAAGGGAACAGCGCGTCGTAGCGCATGCGGCCGATGGCCAGGACCTCCAGGCCGAACAGGGCGCCCGCCAGCGGGGTGCCGAACACCGAGGCAAAACCTGCGCTGATGCCGGCCATCAGCACGATACGCCGGTCCTCGCGGCGCAGGCGCAGCAGGCGGGTCATCTGATCTGCGAGGGCTCCGCCCATTTGCACGGCGGTGCCTTCGCGGCCCACCGAGGCGCCGAACAGGTGCGAGATCACGGTGCCGGCCAGCACCAGCGGAACCATACGCAGCGGCACGGTTTTCTTCGGGTCGTGAATCTCATCGATCAGCAGGTTGTTGCCGGCGTCCACCGGCTTGCCGATCAGGTGATACACCAAGCCCACGACGAAACCTGCCACAGGCAACAGCCAGATCGCCCAGCGATGGCCTTCACGCCACTGGGTCGCATGATCCAGGGCGAACAGAAACAGCGCCGAAGCCGTGCCTGCCAGCGCCGCCACGGCACTGGCGATCAGCAGCCATTTGCCGATGTAGGGGAGCAGGTCGAGTTGTTCAGGTCTTGCGAGTCTTGACATGGGATCAGCCAAACGGAAATCGAATGGGCCTGATCGAAGCGGGGGATTTTGCGCGCGAACGCCTACAGCCCTGTCTTTGATCAGGTGTCTGTAGGCATCATCAGCTGCAGCACTTGGACAATGCGCAGCGGTTGGTCAGCGGAGGAATGCCATCTCCGGCTGGCGATCATAAACAGCTCGCGGGTAGTTGTAAAATGATGTTGCAAGGCGTGCGGGCAGAACGGCCGTTGACGTTATTTCCAGAAACTGGATATCTTGTCCAGATGAAAAAACACACCCCCGAACAACGCGCGCTCATCGAGCAACTGGGCCACATCGCCAAGGGCCTTTCCGAGACCTTCAGCCCGTTCTGCGAAGTGGTGCTGCACGATCTGCGCGATCCCGAGCACGCCATTCTGGCGATCCACAACAACCTTTCCGGTCGCAGCGAGGGTGATCCGGCCACCGAGCTTGGCCTGGCGCGCATCGCAGACCCGGCCTATCCCCAGGTGATCGCCAACTACCCCAACCGCTTCAGCGATGGCCGCCAGGTGAAGAGCACTTCGATCGGCATCAAGGACTCGACCGGCAAGTACGTTGCGGCGCTGTGCATGAACGTTGATCTCTCGGTATTTCGTGGCCTGCAGGGCATGCTCGATCAATTCAGCGCCTTTGGCGACGAGCGCCCTGAAGAGAGCCTCGAAGTGGGCAGCGCAGACTTGATCCGTGGCCGTATCGACCAGTTCGCCGCGCGCCTGGCCACCACCCCGCGCGCGCTCAAGGCGGCGGATCGTCGAGTGCTCATGCAGGAGTTGCGCGAGGCGGGGCTGCTGGACATCCGCCGCTCCATGGAAACCGTAGCGGCGTATCTGGGGGTGTCCCGGGCGACCGTTTACAACGACGCCCGGTAGTGGCGGGATTCACTCAAGCGCAAGTAGGCACCCGGGCCAGGGCTTCGATTTCCACCAGATACCCATGGTGCAATTCCGGCACCGGCACGACCACCCGTGCCGGGCGATGATCGCCCAGACGCTGCGCGTAGATCCGGTCGAACGCCGGCCAGTGTCTGATCCCGGCCACATAGACCGTCACCTTGACCAGATCCTCAACGGAACACCCGGCGGACTGCAAAATTGCAGTGAGGTTATCGAGCACCAGCCCTACTTGGTCGGCGAAACTCGCCTGCAGGTTGTGACTGCCATCGGGGCTGACCGGCAGTTGTCCGGAGATATGCAGCGAGCCCTGGTGAATCACCCCTTGCGAGTAATGGCCGGCAGGCTTTGAGGCCTTGTCGGTGCTGACGATGCGCATCCCGTTGTCTCCCTGGCTCATGAGGTCAGCAACGCGGCGAAGCGTTCGATGTCGACGTTGCCGCCGGTGATGATCACGCCGACCCGCTTGCCGCGCAGTTGTTCTTTCATCTTGCGCACCGCCGCCAAGCCCAGGCAGCCGGTGGGCTCGACCACGATTTTCATGCGCTGGGCGAAGAACTTCATGGCTGCTACCAACTCGTCGTCGGACACGGTGACGATATCGGTCACGCCCGCCTGAATGATGGGAAAGGTGTAGCGCCCCAGGTGCTGGGTCTGGGCACCGTCGGCCAGGGTCGCAGGGGTGTCGATGTGGACGATCTCGCCCTTGCGCAACGATTGCAGGCCGTCATCGCCAGCTTCGGGCTCGACGCCGTAGAGCAGGCAATCCGGCGCCAGCGCGCGAGTAGACAGCGTCGTGCCCGACAGCATGCCACCGCCACCCAGGCCCACGAACAACGCGTCCAGGGGGCCTGTGCTTTCCAGCAACTCCTTGGCAGCGGTGCCCTGGCCGGACAACACATCGGGATGGTCGTAAGGCGGGATCATGGTCATGCCATGTTCCTGGGCCAGCGCACGGCCGATGGCTTCGCGATCCTGGGTGTAGCGGTCGTAGAACACCACGGTGGCGCCGTAGCCTTGGGTCGCCGCGACCTTGGCCGCCGGGGCGTCGTTGGGCATGACGATGGTCGCGGGCATCTTTAGCAACGCCGCCGCCAGGGCGATGCCCTGAGCGTGGTTACCCGACGAGAAGGCCACCACACCGGCCTTGCGTTGCTGCTCATCGAATTTCGACAGGGTGTTGAATGCGCCGCGAAACTTGAACGAGCCGGTGCGCTGCAGGTTCTCGCATTTGAAAAACAGCTGCGCGCCGATCTCGTCGTCGATCGTGCGTGAGGTCAGCACTGGCGTCTTGTGGGCGAAACCCTCGATGCGCGCGGCGGCGGCCTGAACGTCGCTGAAGGTGGGTAGAGTGAGAGAGTCCAAAGTCATGTCCTTTCCTGAACGCGGTGGCCCGCAGCAGGGGATACAGTAGCTTTGATTATACTAAGTGTAAATATTTGGACAAAAAATACAGATTTCGACACTCAGCCAATGTTTCCGGATCCTGATTGCCACACGGCTTCCGGCGATGGGGCCCTGAGGGCAGCCCCGCCGGCAAGCCGGGCTGCATCGGGAGAGTCAGCGTTATTTCGTTTGCTCACTCCACACGTCATACAAATTGGACGGCGCATCGAGCTGCACTTCGAAGTTCAAACCATGCAATGTGTCCCGTGCCGCCAGCTGATAGTTGGGCGCAAACAGGGGAATCAGAAACGCCTGATCCACCGCCCGCTGCTGAATCTGATCCAGAATCAGTTGGCGCTGCTTGAGGTCCGATGTGGCGCGTGCCTGGTTGATCAGGCCGGTGATCTGCTCGTCGGGCTGGGCAATGCCGCGATACAGAAAGCCCGAGGCGCCCAGCACGTCACGCAGCGACAGCGCGGTGTCGGACGGATTGAGCGTGTTGGGGTACACATGCCAGGAACCATCGGCAATCGACTTGACCCATTCGCCGGTGCTGATCAGGCGCAGGTCCAGTTCCAGGCCCAGGTTCTTGCGCACCGCAGCCTGGATCTGCTGAATCAGCAGATCGCGGTTGTCGCGGACGTAGGTCTGCGGGTAACCCACTTCAATACGCAACCGCTGGCCGTCGCGGGTCCGGTAACCCTCGGCGTCACGGCCGGTCCAGCCGGCTTCGTCGAGCAGCTTGTTGGCACCGGGGACGTCGTTGCCCCAGGTATTGACCAGCGCCTTGTTGTAGCCGGGGTTATCGGGGCCGATGTTCGACCAGGCGCGCGGCAAGGTGCCCAGGTAGATGTTCTTGACGATGGCCGCCACATCGAACCCGTCACGCAACGCCCGGCGCACGCGTATGTCATCGGTGGGTGCCTGTCGATAGTTGAGGTTGAGGGTGAAGGAGGTCTCCGCCGAAGGGCTGGTCAGGAACTGAAACCCGGGGACGTTCTCGAACAGTGCCCGATCGGTGGGCTGCACGCCTTCGATCAGGTCTACCTGGCCCGAACTCAGTGCGCCGGCGCGTACGGCGTACTCAGGCAGGAAGCGATAGGTGACCGAATCCAGATAGGCCGCGCCCTTGTGCGCAGCGTAGGCCGGCGGCCAGTTGTAATTGGGGTTCTTGACGAAGCGCGCGGACTGGCCGCGATTGTACTGATTGAAAATGAACGGCCCGGTGCCGACAAGGTTCGGGCCGCCCTGACAGAGATCGCCGCCAGCGGCCAGCGTCTTGGGTGAGAGGAAGCCGAGTTTGACGCTGGACAGCGATTCGAGCATGGCTGAATCGGGTTTGCTCAATACGATCCGCACTTCATGCGGGCCGACCACTTCGGTGTGGTCGTAATACTCCAGAAACGCTGCGGCGTTGGCGGTGTGCGCCGGATCCTTGGTGTAGTCCAGGTTGGCCTTGACCGCGTTGCCATCGAATGGCGTGCCGTCGGTGAAGGTCACGTCGTCGCGCAGCTCGAAGGTGTACACCAGGCCGTCGTCCGACACGCTCCAGTGCTTGGCCAGCCACGGCGCAAAACTGCCGTCGGCCTGTTTGCCAATCAGCGAGTCAACGTAATTGCGGATGACCATGAAGGCGTTCTGTTGCGATGAGTTGTGCGGGTCGAAGCAGGCCGGTTCCGTGGTCACGCCAAAGGTCACGTCGCCGCCATTGCGTGGCTGCGCGGAGCCGGTTTTGGGCGCGGCGTTCGCAGTGGAAGGTGGTGCGCCGTTGTCGCAGGCGGACAGCAGCGGGGCGGCCGTGATGGCCAGACAGAGCAGGGAGCGATGGGCTTTCATGAGGTCCTTATCAGGCGCCAGGGTGCGCGCTGAGCAATTGCCGGGTATAGGGGTGAGCGGGAGCATCGAACAGCGTGGCGACAGGGCCTTGCTCGACGAGTTGACCTTGATGGAACACCAGCACGCGATCACTCACATGACGGATCACGTCCAGGTCGTGAGAGATGAACAGCAGGGCGATACCACGGCTGGCTTGCAGTTCGCTGATCAGGTCGAGCACTTGGGCCTGCACGTAAACGTCCAGGGCCGAAACCGGCTCGTCGCAGATGATCAGCGCAGGTTCGGCCGCCAATGCGCGGGCGATGGCGATGCGTTGACGCTGCCCGCCAGAAAGCGAGCGCGGGTGGCGATCCAGGTAATCGGCGTTCAGCCCGACCTGAGTCAGCAGCGCGGTGGCCTGCTTTCGGTGCTCGTGGGAGGCGGGGAGATTTTCCGCGATGATCTGCAACACGCTGTAACGCGGGTCGAATGAGCTGAGCGGGTCCTGGGGGATGTATTGCATCTGCCGCCGCAGGGCGCGTCGCTGCGCTTCCGGCACATCGCTCCAGCGCTGCCCGAGCAGGTGCACGCTGCCTGAATCCGGCGCGAGCAATCCCAGCACGATGTTGGCGCAGGTGGTCTTGCCCGAACCGGACTCGCCAACGATCCCCAACACTTCGCCTCTGTTGAGCGTGAATGAGGTACTTTGCAGCGCGGCGAAGGCCGGGGATTTGCGTCCCAGGCCACGACGCCGGTAAGACTTGCCGATGCCCTGGACCCGCAACACCTCGCGTTCGGTCACCTGGCGCGCAGGCAGTGGATCGCGCTGGATGACCAGCGGCGCCGTGTCATCGATCCCGGGCAGCACGCGCGCCGAACTCAGCCGTGTGCCGCGAGAATCGGGGCCAGGGCTCGCCGCCAGCAACTGACGGGTGTAAGGATGGCGCGGTTGGGTCAGCACCTGATGCACGCTGCCTGAGTCGACGACTTCGCCATGGTGCATGACATACACCCGGTCGGCGATCTGCGCGACCAGATTGAGGTCATGACTGATGATCAGTAACCCCGCGCCCTGCGCCACGCGCTCGGCCAGCACTGAGATCACCTGACGCTGCACGCTGACGTCCAGCGCGGTGGTGGGTTCGTCGGCAATGATCAGCCTGGGGCCGGCAGCGATGGCGGCGGCAATCAGCGCACGCTGGCGCAGGCCGCCGGACAACTGGTGGGCAAACTGATTGCTGCGCCACCCGGGTTCAGGAATGCCGACCTGGGTCAGGGTGTCGAGCACCTGTTCGCCACGCGCCTTGTCATCGGCCAGCAGGCGATGGGTCAGCAGCACTTCACCGGTTTCCTGGCCGATGGTGCGCAGCGGGTCGAGCGACACCAGCGCGTCCTGCATCACCAGCCCGGCAAACCGGCCCCGGATCTGGCGCCAGTCACCCGGGCCGAAGCGCAGGGCATCGCGACCGGCGATCAGCAGGCGCCGGGCCTGCACCTGAGCGTTGTCCCCAGCCAGCCCCAGCAGGCTTCGGGCTGTCAGGCTCTTGCCTGACCCGGACTCGCCGACCAGCGCCACGCATTCGCCGGGGCGAATCTGCAGGTTCAGGCCACGGACCAGCGGTGCGCCTGCATTGACGCCTGAGAAGCTGATGCGCAGGTCTTCGATGTCGACCAGCAGCTCGGCGGATTCGCGTTCATGTCCCTGGCTCACGATGGCTGCCTCCCTTCGAAACGGCGCTGCCAATAGCTGCCCAACACGGTGAAACTGATGACGGTCAAGGTGATCGCGATGCCAGGGAAAACACTGGGCCACCACGCCACGCGCAGCACATCCCGGCCCTCGGCGAGCATCACGCCCCATTCCGGCGTGGGGGGTTGCGGACCCAGCCCCAGGAAGCTCAGCCCTGACACCGCCATGATCGAGCTGCCGATGTCGATGGTTGCCACGATCGGAATCGCCATCAGCACGTTGGGCAGCAAATGCGCGATGAACGTTTGTACGCGCGAGCGGCCGTAAAGAACGGCGTGGCGCACGTAATCGGCCTCGCGTACCAGTAGCGTCTGGCTGCGCACCAGACGTCCGAACTTGGGAATGCCGGCGATGCCGATCGCCACGGCGACGTTCATCAGGCCCGGCCCGATCAGGGCGATGACCAGCAACGCCAGCAATACGTTGGGAAACGCTGAAAGCACATCGAACAGGCGCGAAGCGATTTCATCCAGCCAACGGTTTTTCATGCCCGCAATCAAGCCGAGCAGCGTGCCTGCGACCAGGCTGATGAGCATCCCCGACAGGCCGATCAGCAAAGAATACCGGGCGCCGTAAAGCACCCGTGCGAACACATCCCGGCCCAGCCGGTCGGTGCCGAACCAGTGGGCGGCGCCCGGTGCCTGAAGCCCGACGCTGACGTCGCCCGCCAGCGGGTCGTAATGAGTGATCCAGAACGGCACGGCCAGAATGATCGCCACCAGCAGCAGAAACAGGCCGCTCAGTACGACGGCCAGTGGTGGTCGGGTCACCTGGCGGCGTGGCGCTACCGCATCCAGGGCGGCTTGAGTGGGAGCAGTCAGGCTGCTCGAAGGCAATGTCATTGGGTTCTCAGCCTCGGGTCGATGAACAGGTAGGCGATGTCGAGCAGCGTGGAAATCACCACGTAGATAAAGGCCGCCAGCAGCACCACCGCCAACACCACTGGCACGTCCTGGCTGGTGATCGCGTTGAGGGTGACGGTGCCCAGGCCCGGACGGCCGAAGACTTTCTCGGTGATCACGGCCCCTCCGAGCAATCCGCCGATCAGCCAGCCGCCCAGGGTGACGATGGGCAGCAAGGCGTGGCGCAGCACGTGGCCGGTGCGTACGCGGGTTTCGCTTAAGCCGCGTGCGCGCACGGTCGTGATGAAGGGCTGCTCCAGAGCCTTTTCCATGGCCTCGCGCAGCACTTGGGCCAGGATGCCTGCGGTGGGCAGTGCAAGGGTGATGGCGGGCAATACCAGCGCGTTGACGCCCCCTGCGCCGGAGACCGGAAACAGGCGCCAGTGAAAGGAAAAGGCCATCAGCAACAGAATGCCGATCCAGAACACCGGCGTTGAGGTGAGTATCAATTCAAGGGTCGACGCCAGCCGCTTGCCCAGCGCGCCTCGCCCGGCAGTGAGCAGCGCCACACCGATGGCGAACAGCGCCGCCAGCACCCCGGCAGTCACTGCCAACTGCACTGTCGGCCACAGTTGTGAATGCAGCACGCCGGCCACGGACTGACGCATCACATAGGACGTGCCCAAGTCGCCATGCAGCAGGCGCACGATGAAATCCAGATATTGCTCGGGCAGAGATTTGTCCAGGCCCCACTCGGCAGCGATGGCTTCGCGCAGGCCCGGGTATTCATTGTCGCCGGCGAGGATGTCTTCGATTTTTCCCGGCAGAGAATGCAGCGCGACGAACGCTGCGGTGACGCTCAGCCAGAGCACCAACAGGCTGCTGCTCAAGCGAATGAGCACGTTTGACCACATGACAGATCCTTCTCTTGAACTCGCCATAGGACATGACGAAGGTCGATGATTATTCAATTAATGAATATTGAAAGGATCCTATATGCAATAAAGTCAGGTCGTCCAAGCACCTTTATGCATATTTTTAGAATGATTTGGGAGGTAAGGGCGGGCTTGATGTGCGCGTGCACGCACTGGGTTTGCCGCCTGGATACCCGTGGGCGCGTACGGAAAGGGAAGATGCACATATTGCAAATGACACAAAGTGTCATTATTATTTTTTGTGTCCTTGATGTGCTGGTTTGGCATTCAGGACGCAGCTTGTTGCCCCATTCCCGCAGCCATGTCATCCAGAGACCTGCCATGAACGTCCATTTCATTGTCCACGAATCCTTCGAAGCTCCCGGCGCTTATGAAACCTGGGTTCGAGATCGAGGCTTCAAGGCATGCTATTCCCGCGTCTACGCCAACGAGGCTCTGCCAGCGAATGCGGACAATATCGACGTGTTGGTTGTACTGGGCGGCCCGCAGGATCCGGGCACTACCGTGGAGCAGTGCGCGCATTTCGACGCGGCCGCCGAGTGCCGGCTGATTGCTCAGGCCGTCAACGCCGGCAAGGCTGTCGTGGGTGTGTGCCTGGGCTCGCAACTGATCGGCCAGGCGCTGGGCGCGAAATTCGGCCACAGCCCGGAAAAGGAAATCGGCAAATTCCCCATCCGCCTGACGGCAGACGGCAAGGCCAACAGCAAGGTCGCGCATTTTGGTGAGGTGCTTGAGGTCGGCCATTGGCACAACGACATGCCGGGCCTGACCCCTGAAGCCAAGGTGCTGGCGGTCAGTGAGGGCTGCCCCCGGCAGATCGTCGAATACAGCCCGCTGGTCTACGGATTCCAGTGCCACATGGAATTCACCCGCGAGGTCGTCGAGCTGCTGATCGCTGCGTCAGAGGCAGAACTCGCCACGCTGACCGATCGCCGCTTCGTACAGCAACCGGCCGCGCTGCGGGCGAACGACTGGGAGGAGATGAACCAGAAGCTGTTCGTGTTTCTCGACAAGCTGGTCGCCGAGTTTCGCTCGGCCAACGGCTGAGCCGCAGGCTTTTGCCGGGATGAGGTGTGAGATGACGACAAATGCTCCCAGCGCTACCCAGACCCTGCATGATCGCCACGGCCAGTGGGCAACGGCTGAAACGGTGGAGGATTTTCAGCGCAATCTGGCTGCTGTGCGCGCCCGCATCGCTGCGAGCTGCCAGCGTGTCGGCCGTGATTCGGGTGAGGTCCGCCTGTTGCCCGTCAGCAAGACCGTGGATGAAGCGCACCTGCGCCTGGCCTACGCGGCCGGGTGCAGGACGCTGGGCGAGAACAAGGTCCAGGAGGCTTGTGGCAAATGGGAAGCCCTGTCCGATCTAGCAGACCTTCAATGGTCGGTGATCGGGCATCTGCAAACCAACAAGGCCAAACTCGTGGCACGGTTCGCCTCAGAGTTTCAGGCACTGGACAGCGTGCGCCTGGCACAGGCCCTCGATCGGCGGCTGCAGATCGAAGGGCGTTCGCTGGAGGTCTTCGTGCAGGTCAATACCTCCGGTGAGCCGAGCAAGTACGGCCTCCCACCGCAGGAAGTGGCGGCATTTCTCAAGCTCCTGCCGCAGTTCTCGTCGCTGCGTGTGCGCGGCCTGATGACCCTGGCCGTGCTCTCGGCCGAACCCCGGCGCGTGCGTCAGTGTTTTGCGCTGCTGCGTACCCTGCGCGACCAACTGCAGCAAGACGCCCCGGCCGCTGTCAGCCTGACGCAATTGTCCATGGGCATGTCAGGTGACTTCGAGATCGCGGTGGAGGAAGGCGCCACGGTGGTCCGGGTCGGCCAGGCGATTTTTGGCGCCCGCGCAACGCCGGATTCCTTTTACTGGCCGGCTGAATCCCGGCAAGACTGATCGAGAGATGATAGATGTCGACCTACCGCCTGATCGTGCAACACCACCAGAAATTGCTTGGCCATTTCGAGTCCAGTACCCCTTGGGCCAGCGAGGCCATCGATGAACTCGTCGCCCGCCTGCCGGCCAGTGAAGGCTTTGAGCTTCAGCTACTGGTGGCCAGTGATGAGCGACGCTTGATCGAGGCCAGTGCTGCCGGCATTCGGGTGCTGGGGCGTGAGCCGGTGTTCACAGAGCTTGCGATGGAGGGCCGGTCCGCAGTCACGACTTGATCCGTTTAACTCAACTCGCCCTCGATGATGATCATTTCCCGCCGATAGGCGCGCAGCGCGAACACTTTGGCTTCGGCATAGGCCGGGTCGTCATAGCACGCTTTCGCCTGGGCGTAGCTGGGAAACTCGACAGCCAGTACGCGGCTCGTGCCGTTGCTTTCCAGCAGCGCGTCGGCGGCCAGGACCTTGAGTTTCGCCTGATACTTTTCGGCGATCGGGGCCCACAGTCGGCCGTATTCCTGCTGGGCGTCGGCGTCAATGACGTCGTAGCCGAAAACGATCCAGTAACCTTTCATGCTGATTTCCCTTGGCTGATGAGGTTTGTGTTGCCTGAAAGCTCGTTCGCGAATGAATTCGCTCCTACAGAGGATTGGCGTTTGTCGCGATCCAACGGTGTTGCGCGGTCCTGTAGGAGCGAATTCATTCGCGAATACGGTAGAGCAGGCGCCGCATAAACACTTCGCTGTGCAGTCGAGCGCAGTGGTTTATTTTTCCGATACAAGCTGCGGCTGCCTGCCCCGTGGCGCGATGTTGACCATCAACAGGCCCGCCAGCGACAGGATAGACCCGCCGATGAAACCGTCGGTGACCGATTCGTCCAGCAGCCACACGCCCATCAGCACGCCAAACAGCGGCGTCATGAACGCCATGACGCCCAGCCGCGCCGCCAGGTAGCGCCGGAGCATCCAGAACCAGATCAGGTAACTGGCAAACGATACCGCCAGGGTCTGGAAGATCAGGCTGGCCCAGACGATGCCGTCGAACGTGGCCGTATCGGCTTGTCCATTCAACAGGGCAACAGGCGATAGCACCAGGGTCGCGCCCATGAGCTGGTAGTACAGGGTCTGGGTAGCCGGCGCATCGCTGAGTTTGCTGGAACGTACCGCCACCGTGGTGAGGCCCCAGGCCGCGCCCGCGCACAGTCCCAGGGCATCGCCCAGCAACTGTTGAGTCAATGCGGGCTGGCCGGCTTTGCTCCCGGCCAGGAAGGTGACAGCGATCCCGGCGAAGGCCAGCCCGACGCCAGCCCATTGTCGGGCGCCAAGCCGCTCTTCCGGCAGTCGGACATGCAAACCCACCGCTGCAAACAGCGGCGCCGTATAGAGGAACACTGCCATGTGGGAGGCCGTGGTCCAGCGCAGCCCTTGGGCAATGAACACAAACTCCGCCGCGAACAGCGAGCCGACCACCACACCGGCGCGACACCAGAGCCCCGGGAGCCAGGTGTCGCGGGCGATGAATCGCGCAAAAAGCCACACCAGCGCGGCAGCGATTGCCGAGCGCAGCGCCACCTGCAACATCGGGTCGACGCTGTGTACGATCGCCTTGATCGCCACCTGCTGCGCGCCCCAGATCAGGCACAGGGTGATCATCATCGCGGTTGCCGCCGCATCCACGGGTTTTCTCGCTGACACTGCACGTTGTCCTGGCTGATGTGATTTAGCGATTGTCTCGGCGCGACCGGCGCGTTACAAATCATCTCTTCTGCCTCTATGGAAGAGAAAAACTGCGCCATGCGACCCGACACCCCGCTCAAGGCCATCGCCTGCTTCGATGCCGTCATGCGCACCGGCAGCGCCAAGCTCGCCGCCCAATCGATGTTCGTCACCCCCGGTGCGGTGGGGCAGCAAATTCGCAAGCTGGAAGACTGGCTGGGCGTGCCGCTGTTCGTGCGCAGCGTGCGCAAGTTGCAACCCACCGAGGAGGCGCTGCGCTACTGGCAGCAGATCAAGCCCGCACTGGCACAGATCGACGACACCCACGCCAGCCTGCTGGGCAGGTTCGCCTTCGACGTCTCACTGAGCCTGCCCCCGGCGTTCGCCAGCACCTGGTTCGCCCGGCGCATGCCCGACCTGATGCAATGTCTGCCGGACTTGCAGCTGCACCTGAACGCCAACGCAGACGCCGTCGATTTTCGGACCGACGCCTATGACCTCGCCGTCCGCCACTTCGATGGCAAGGACAAAACCCTGCACAGCCGGCTGTTGCTGCGCGATGAAGCCAGGGTCTTCTGCAGCCCGCAGTATCGGGATCGCCTGCAGCTCTTCGCGCTGCAGGACCTGCAGCGCGCAACCTTCATCCACACCACCGCCCACGCCAACTGGTCCCGCTGGTTGGCACAATCCGGTGCCTCGGTCAGCAGCAAGACCGGCGGCTTGCGCTTCGACCAGTCCGAACTTGCCATCGACGCCGCCAGGCGAGGGCAGGGGCTGGTGCTGACCAGCCCCTGGCTGATCGAGGACGATCTGCAGCAGGGGCGGCTGGTCGAGCCGTTCGACTGCGCGCTGCCGGTGGGCAAGGGCTATTACGTTGTGTATGGGCAGGACAAGGCGCTGAATGCGGGGGCGAAGGCGTTGTATGAGTGGTTTTTCGAGGTGGGGCCCGCTCTTGATCCAAAGCAGGCGGTGGATGACGCGCAGTTGCCGTGATGCCGAGGCCTCCCATTGTGCCCACTACCTCGAGGCGGACGATGATGTCTGCCGACGCAGATTGCACCTTCGCAACCATCGCGCTGAACATGAATTTGCTGCGACGGATGCAGCGTTCGATCTGATCACCCGCTACTTCCGCGCCCCCGATGAGGCTGAGGGGCTGCAGATCAGAATTCACCGCCCGTAACGGGTGTTGGTCCTTTCGGAATGCAGGCAACCCACTATTTTCTGGTGCAACTGTTAGAGGCGACATCTGCATCCTGGCCGGGCGCTTCTGCATTGGACAGCAGTCGAATCACCGCGCGGCACCTCCCGTCATGACGATCCAGGAACGCCTCGTAATCCTTGCCTGCTTCGGGCGTAAAGACGCGATTGGAAGGCACGCAGACGACTTGCTCGGTGACCATTTTCAATGTGACCACGGAGGGCGCGCCTGCGGGTATGACGACCTCTGAATAGGACTCGCCGTAGCTCAGATGCTCGCTTTTCCATGACGTCGGCATGCCTATGCTGCGCCTGGTGTGCTGCCCCAAGGTCGAATTGAGCTTGTCGGCGACGGAGTAACCATAGGCAAAGAGTGGCTCCTTGCTCGACGTACAGTCTTGTCCCGGATTGATTGCGACGGGCAAACCGTTGTTGCCGAAAAGCCGGATACGAGCGGAGGTGGTTTGATCGTATGGCTGATCTTGCAAAGGCTGCTCGTGGTGAGTGGTGCCACAGGCACTCAACATCAGGGCAGCGAGGAGGGGGAATGAACCTTTCTTCAATTGAAACTCCTGGATTCAGCGATCAGACGCTTATCGGCAATGTCTTGAAAAGCTGAATGTTTCTGCCGGTGAAAGTGGAGGGTGGCGTTGAGTCAGCGCCTGGGGAGAGGAGGTGGGTTTGTTGCCGTCAGGTGGAAGGCTTGTAAGCAGGCCGCGCATGCGTGGCTGGCTCGGGTGTTCCAGAGGCTTCCAGACATGGTCGGTTGGTAAAGGGGCGCGCTCAAATGACGAAGGGTAGGTATCGGTCGATTCCTGCCCTTCGCGAATGTCTGCTTTGGGTCGACCTGCCAAGACGTAATCCGTGCACCGATCAAGCCGAATACAGATGAAGGGTCAGTGGCAATGTAAACGAGGAGGGGCAAGTGGAATGCAGTGCTCCGGCAGCCGGGGGAGCGCAGCAGTTGGCTCCCGCGACCTTACAGTGAGAGCGGTTTACCGAGGGTGACACTCGCCATCGCTCCAGGCGGCCTTGTCCAGTGGCGTCAGCCCTGGAATCACAAAGGCCGTGCAGGCAAACTTGCGGCCGCGGGCGGTGGTGGCGTCGTAGCTCAGCTTCTGACCACCCAGCGCGTTCTTTTCGGCGTACTGAACGTTGGTGACTGTGATTTCATCGGAGGATGCCAGGCCCAGGGTCTTGGCGGTGGCGGTCTGCATTTCGGTCATGTTGACCTGTGCCGAGCCGCAAGCGGACAGTAATACGCTCGCCCCTGCAATGGCCAGAGCGCGCAATTTCCATGTAGTCATGTTCAATCTCCATCCCAAAGTAAAATCACGTGCGGGCGCACGGGAAATATCGACGTGTTGTTATTGATTTTTTGATAAGAATCGACAGGAAGTGATGTCCCGACAGGCGTCGAGGCAGAGACGATAGGGGCATTGGGCGGGCATCGCAACACTGAATGGATCCAATAAGCGTGATCCCGTTCTCAAATTTGAAACGGTTGGTGGCACTTTAATGTTAAATATGATTGTGCACGATGGTCGTCCAACTGTGTTCAATACCGTTCAAGCCGCACCGAACACCATCGTCCAGTAAAGGCCCAGATCGCTGCGGGTAATGGTGGCGCACACCGCAACGATCTGGGTGAACATCGAGTTCATCAGATTGGCGTGGGTGGCGGTGCCGGACCTTCCGCCAGATATCACCCCCATTGCACGCGATTGCTGGCATCGCGTCAGTGATGCCACAATGCCGCGCCAAGCCTTGCGCTAAACGATAAGCTCGATTCACGGACCCTCCACTATGCCCAGCCTCCGTAGCTGCTCCAACGCGCCAGGTTTGCCGGGGCGGCTGCGTCGACTGCTGTGTTTCGTGCTGCTTTCGGCCCAGGCGGCGTGGGCGAGCCCGGCCACCCAACAGAATGGCGTCGTACAGGTGGTTGATGTACAGCTGCGCTGGAAACATCAGTTTCAGTTCGCGGGCTATTACGCCGCCATCGCGCAAGGCTATTACCGCGATGAAGGGTTGGAGGTGCGCCTGCACGAGGGCGGTCCCAATATCACCCCGGTTGAAGAGGTGCTGTCCGGGCGCGCCCAATATGCCGAAGCCAACAGCGAATTGCTGTACTCACGCTTGCATGGAAAGCCCCTGGTCGCGCTTGCGGTGATTTTTCAGCATTCCCCCTCTGTGCTGCTGGCTCGCACCGACAAAGGGGTGCGCACCGTGCATGACCTGATCGACAAGCCGGTGATGCTGATGGATGCACAGACCGATGCGGACTTTCTGGCGATGTTCCGCAGCGAGGGGATACCCCTCGAAAAACTGCAACTGCTGCCCAGCAGTTATCAGATCGGGGATCTGGCTGACGGCAAGGTGACGGCCTTCAACTCCTACCTGACCAACGAGCCCTTCTATTTGCAAGAGCGCGGTGTGGACTACAACGTGATCTCGCCCGTCACCTACGGGATCGACTTCTACAGCGACATCCTGTTCACCACCCAAGCCGAGATTGATGAGCATCCCCAAAGGGTCGAGGCCTTCCGCCGCGCCACGCTGCGTGGCTGGCGCTACGCGATGGACAACCCCGAGAAAATCATCGACCTGCTGCTCAACCAGTATTCGGTAGAAAAAAGCCGCGCGCATCTGGAGTTTGAAGCTCAAGCCATGCGGCCACTGGTGCAATCCGACTTGATCGAGATCGGTCACATGAATCCGGGGCGCTGGCAACGCATGGCGGAGACTTTCCTCGAACTGGGCATGGTCAACAGCCTCGACGGTCTGGAAAACTTCATCTACGATCCCAACCCGCCACAGCTCGTCGAGCGGCTGCGCAAGACGATTGTCCTGATCAGTATTGGCGGCGTGCTTGTCCTGATGTTCACGCTGGTGCTGTTGAACGCCCAGCGCCATCTGCGTAACGAGATCAAGTTACGCAAACTCGCTGAAGAGGAAGTCCGCAAGCTGGCCTTTTATGACAGCCTGAGCGGCTTGCCCAATCGCAATAGTTTCATTCCCTTCGTCAGCCAGAAGCTGCTCGGCGCCAAGAGTCGTGGAGAGCATTTGGCCCTGTGCTATATCGACCTGAACAACTTCAAGCAGATCAACGATTGTCATGGCCACCAGGCGGGCGATGCTGTTCTGGTCCATGTGGCCTCGGCCATCAAATCCCATATTCGCGAATTCGAAATCGCCGCGCGCATGGGGGGTGACGAGTTTGTCTTGCTGCTCGACGGCGCGCATCACAAACACGATATCCAGCGCATCACCCAGGACATCTGCAAGGCTGTCGAGCAGCCCATGCAGTGGAAGGACACCCAGATCAAGGTCAGCGCCAGCCTGGGTGTGGCCTGGTATCCGGAAGATGGTGAACTGCTCGACGAACTGATGTTCAAGGCCGATACCGCCATGTTCGAAAGCAAAGCCAGGAACACTGCGCAGGCCTGAGAGGAGGGGGGGATGGGGAGGGATGCCGATATTCCCGGACTTTTGCATGGGTCTTTTATCTTCTGGCGTTCGCCTATGAATCCGATCACGCCAACTCGCTTTCCGATGCCGAGCGCTAACGTTCGATGCAGCCTTACACCGGTCAGTGCCTGGGTGTTGAGTAAAAGCGGCAAGAGCCAGCTGCAGACCACGGAGACTCAGGTAGGGAGTGAGCTGCAGGCTGGCAACGATACGGTCGCCATCGCCGCAACCGAGAACGTCACCATCAGCTCGGCGGCAGACGAAGAACAGACAAGCGCGCCCGGCCTGGTTATCAGGCCAGACCCCCCCCAGTCGTCAGGCACCCCCCAAATCACCCCGCCCCAACCACCGTCCAGCCCTTGCCCTGGCTCGACGACGCCTTGTCACCCGCCATGCACACGCCGACTTGCAGGCGTTTCATTTTTGCCAGCACCTGGGGGCTCAGCGCCTGGCCGTACAGCTGCGAGAGTTGTGCGCCGCGGGCGATGGATTCCTGATAGTTGCGGTTGGCGATGGCTTCGCAGCTGTCGATGTCGCTCTTGAATGTCGCCTGCTGCAGGGCGCCGGCAACGCCCGCTTTCTCGAAGCGCGTGCCTTCGTAGCTTTGGCGGGCGTAGTCGATGTTGGCGGTGGGGTTGGTGCTGCTGGAACTGGTGCTGGAGTTGGACGGTGCCGAGGCGCATCCGCCCAGGGTGAGAAAAGCCAGGGCGGTGATGAGGCGGGTCTTGGGCATGAGTCTTCCTTGGGTGTCGAGAGCGTGTTTAACCTGTCGCTGCTATCGGCCCAAGGAGTGGATCTCTTGAGGACATTTCTGCAGACCCCGGCGCCGGGTGTCGCATGCGCCGGGCTCCAGCGGCTCAACCGGGCAGCGACACCAGCTCGATCTGCGCGCCCCACGGCGCCTGAATGTACATCCACTGCACGCCGTCCGGGTTGGTGATCGGCTCGTTCAGAATCTTCAGGCCACGGGCCTTGATCACTGCCAGGCTGTGGGCCATGTCGGCGGTTTTCAGTGCGAAGTGGCTGACGCCGATGTCGTCGCCATGAGGCGACTGCCCGTTGAGGTCGGCCCCGCGATACTGGAACAGCTCGACCTTGGCGCCGCCATTGAGTTGCAGCATGACGAAGCGCTGCAGCTCGCTGCTTTGATGCCAGTTGAACTGGGTTTTCCATTCGGCGGGGATCTTGCCCGGCTGAATGTCGGAGATGATTTTGGCGCCGGTCAGGTCGGAGAAGAAGTGGATCGCGGCGTCGATGTCCGGCACGTTCATGCCGACGTGGTCGATCAGCGAAACCTGCAGCGCATCGGCGGCAGCGGGCGCGACCGGGGTGTTGGGGGTTGCGGCCTGGGCCAGTGAGGCCAGGGTGACAGACAGTGCCATCAGGGTCATTTTCACGATTTTCATGGGGTACTTTCCAATACAGGTGGGGATGGCAAGCAGCCTGAGCGGCTGCTTGCCTGCCAGTCAGATCTGCGCCTGGCCGCCATCGACGAACAGTTCGGCGCCGTTGACGAAGCTGGCATCGCTGGAGGCCAGGAACAGCGCAGCCTTGGCAATTTCTTCCGGTTCACCGACGCGGCCCAGCGGCACTTGCGAGGCCAGGTAATCGAGCAGGCCTTGCTGTTGCGCAGCGTCAGGGCCGGCGAGGTCGACCAGGCCCGGGGTGCGGGTGGCGCCGGGGCTGATGGTGTTGACCCGGACGTTGCGGTCTTTCAGGTCCAGAATCCAGTTGCGGGCGAAGGCACGTACGGCGGCCTTGGAAGCGGCGTAGACGCTGAACGCTGGCGTACCGGAGCTGCCTGCGGTGGAGCCGGTGAGGATCACCGAAGCGTTTTGCGCCAGCAGGGGCAGGGCCTGTTGCACGGTGAACAGCGTGCCTTTGACGTTGCGGTCGAAGGTGTCGTAGTAGTGCGCTTCGGTGATCTGGCCCAGGGGCAGCATCGAGCCACCGCCGGCGTTGGCGAACAGGACGTCGATGCGGCCCTGTTCGGCTTTGACGCGCTCATAAAAGGCGTTGAGTTGCTCCAGTTTCGAGGAGTCGACCTGCACGCCGGTGGCGTTGCCGATCTGTGCCACGGCGGCGTCCAGTTCAGCCTGACGGCGGCCGGTGATGTAGACGGTGGCGCCTTCGCTGGCGAAGAGTTTGGCGGTGGCCAGGCCGATGCCGCTGGTGCCGCCGGTGACGATTGCGATTTTGCCTTCGAGTTTACCGTTCATAGTGTTTCTCCAAGTGTGGGGTAGTGCGTTCAGTGGGTTGTTTGCTGCGATGGGAGAATCGTATCGACGGTCGGCAAAATTCAAAATAGAATTGTCCGAAACTCATCGTTGCAGAAATGAAATGAACAAACTTCCGGATTTCGAAGGGCTGGCGATGTTCGCCAAGGTGGCAGAAGAGGGATCGTTCGCGGCAGCAGCGCGGGTGATGGGCGTATCGGTGCCGACGGTGTCGCGGGCGGTGGCCAGGCTCGAGGAACGCTTGGGCGGGCGGCTGTTCAATCGCACCTCGCGGCAACTGTCGCTGACCGAGTTCGGCCAGAGCATGGCGGGCAAGGCCGGTGACATCTATCGTCAGGCCGAGGAAGTCGAGGGCGAGGCCATGGAGTTGTCGGTGCAGCCCCGTGGCCAGGTAAGGCTGGCGATTCCGATGTCTTTCGGGCTGCGCTGGGTGGCGCCATTGATGCCGAAGCTGATTCGCCGGTATCCCGAGTTGTCTGTGGACCTGCATCTGTCCGATGCCTCGGTGGACCTGATCGCCGACGGTTTTGACGCAGCCTTGCGCATCGCCGCGCTGCCTGATTCGTCACTGGTGGCCCGAAGGCTGTGTGCGGTCACTCAGTTTCTGGTGGCGTCGCCGGCCTATATCGCGCAGTTCGGCCGCCCGCAGCACCCCCGGGATCTGGCCAATGTGCCGTGCCTGAGTTACGCCTACCGCGCCCGCACCCAGGTGTGGCGCTTCACCCATGAAACCGGCGTTGAGGAGGATGTGGTGCCGAGCGGGCCGATGCGCGTGACCAATTCCGACGCGATGATCCCGGTGCTGCTCGAAGGGCTGGCGATCTCCGAACTGCCTGAGTTCATCGCCAGCGAGTACCTGGCCGATGGCCGACTGGAGCGGATCCTGCCCGAGTGGAGCATGACCCGCGGCGGGCTGTACTTCGTGACGCCGTCAGCGAGAACCCGGCCAGTGAAGATCAAGGCGTTGTCGGATTTCTTCCATGAACACTTGTCCGATCCTGCCTGGCGCTGGAATGGATAGACGAGTTCCGTGCCTGCTTACAAAAATGAAACGATGGTTTTCAGCCTTTGCCATTTTGAAGAACAAAGGCGTTGGTTAACGTGGGCATCCGTGACCGGCAATCCATGCCGCGTACCCATCCCACAGGACCTTCGCCATGAAAAACGCCGTACAACTGTTCCAGGACTACCTGGACGCCATTCAGGATCCCCGCGCCGCCGCTCGACTCTTCGCCGACGACGGTGCGCTGGAGATTCCTTACCTCAAATCCCTGGGCATTCCCGACCGCGCTCAAGGGCCGGAGCAGATCGAGGTCTTTATCTCATCGCTGCTGAAAAAGGTGCCGGACTTCAAGTTCCGCTGTATCCGCTTCCTCATCGACACCCCTGACCAGGCTTTCGCCGAGTACGACGTCGAGGCGCTGGTGCCGGCGACCGGGCGGATCTACCAGCAATCCTATGCCGGGCGCCTGGTGGCCCGGGACGGCAAGATCCAGCTGCTGCGCGAGTCGATGAACACTCTGGCGGCGGCAACCGCCTTCGCGCCGCGCGACCCGGCGTGATCGCCATGCCAGCTGGCTAACCCAATCCGCTTGATTGTTTGCCTAATCCTCCGGGAATCGGCGTGGCCGATGGGAAACCTTTCGGCGGCAGACTAAAGTCGTTGAACAGAAGCGCTTGACCACGACCCTGGCCCCCTGTGCCGGGCGTCGTCGTTGACCCTGAAAAGTTGCCCCTGAAAAAACAACATCGGCGCACCGGGCGTGTCCGATGTCAGGGCTTGCGCTCAAGGCAGCAATGTACTGCCACAGCTGTTCATAAAAAATATCGACTAACCGATGATGGGCGGGTGAACCATGGAACTGCGAATCAACCAGAAGACCTATCAGGTCGATGCCGACGCTGATACCCCGTTGTTGTGGGTCATCCGCGATGATCTGGGCATGACCGGCACCAAATACGGCTGCGGCCTGGCGCAATGTGGCGCCTGCTCGGTGCTGGTGGACGGCAACGTCGTGCGCTCCTGCGTCACGCCGGTGGCCGGTGTGGTGGGGCGCGACGTCACCACCATCGAAGCGATCGAGGCGGACGAGGTCGGCAAACGGGTGGTACGCACCTGGGTCGATCTGCAGGTCGCCCAATGCGGTTATTGCCAGTCCGGGCAGGTGATGGCCGCCACCGCGCTGCTCAAGCACAATCCCAAACCCAGCGACGCGCAGATCCAGGCCGCGATGGTCAACCTGTGCCGCTGCGGGACCTACAACGCGATTCATGCCGCCGTGCATGAGCTGGCGCAGGGGGAAGCCTGATGAACGCGCCATTTGAATCCCTCGAAGCGCTGTTCGCGCGGCCGCAGGCCTTCCCCATCAACCTCTCGCGCCGTCGCTTTCTGACCGGCACCGCCATCGGCGCCCTGGTGCTGGGCTTTGGCCTGCCGTTGGGCTCGACCCGGGTACAGGCCGCTGCCGGCGCGACCGCTGAGCGGGGCACGCAGATCCCGGCGTTTCTGGAAATCCATCCGGACAACACCGTGCACCTGCGCTGCCCGTTCATGGAAGGCGGGCAGGGCACTTTTACCGCCATGGCGCAGATCATCGGCGAAGAACTGGATATCGATCCTGCCAGCTTTACTGTCGAAGCCGCGCCACCGGGCGAGGCCTACGTGGTCATGGAAAACGGCCTGCGCATCACCGGCGGCAGCATGTCGGTGCGCATGAGCTATCCGACCATGCGCCGGCTGGGTGCGCTGGCCCGGGCCATGATGCTACAGGCAGGCAGCGAACAACTCGGCGTGCCGGTGAGCGAACTGACCACCGAGCCCGGCAAGGTGGTGCACGCGGCTTCCGGACGCTCCGTCGCCTACGGCGAACTGGCCGAGCGGGCCATGGACCTGCCGGTGCCGGACCCGGCCAGCGTGCAGTTGCGCGATCCGGCTCAATTCCGCTGGATCGGCAAGCCGGTCAAACGCCTCGACGCCTACGACAAATCCACCGGCAAGGCGCTGTACAGCATCGATCTGAAGGTCGACGGCATGCTGCATGCGGCTGTTCAGCATGCGCCGCGTCTGGGCATGACGGTGGGCAATCTGCGCAACGAGGATCAGGTCAAGGCCATGAAGGGCGTGCACTCGGTGCATCGTTTGCCCGGCGCAGTGGCGGTGGTCGCCGAGCGCTGGTGGCACGCCAAGCGCGCGGTGGAAGCGGTTCAAGTCGACTGGCTGGAAGCGGCGCCGGACAGCAAGCTGCGCATCATGCCGGCGGACTTTTCCAGCGACGCCTGGCTCAAGCGCCTGGCCGCAGAGAAGGGCCCGGCACGGGACGACGAAAACGAAGGCGACATCGCCAAGAGCCTGGCCAGTGCCAAGACCCGGATCGACGCGACCTACCACAACCAGTACCTGAATCACGCCCAGCTGGAACCGCCATCGGCGCTGGCGCGCTTCAGCGAAGACGGCTCACTGGAGATCTGGCTGCCCAATCAGGCGCCGGACATGTTCCGCGCCGATATCGCCAAACGCACCGGCCTGGACCCCGAGCGCATCACCCTGCATTCGCCCTTGCTGGGCGGGTTTTTCGGCCGGCACTTCCTGTACGAATCGGCCAACCCCTATCCCCAGGCCATCGAACTGGCCAAGGCGGTGGGGCAACCGGTCAAGGTGATCTGGACCCGCGAAGAAGAGTTCGTCCGCGATGTGTTGCGGCCCGTCGCGGCAGTGAATTTCCGCGGGGCGCTGGACAACGATGGCTGGCCGGTTGCAATCGAAGCGGTCAGTGCCACTGAAGGCCCGACCGAGGCGCTGGCGGGCAAGCAAAGCGACAAGCTCGACCCGACCGCGCTGGAAGGATTGGCGGGCAAGTCTTACGCCATCCCCAACAAGCGCATCGCGCAGATCTACGTCAAAGGCCCGGCCATGCTCGGCTACTGGCGTTCGGTGGGCAATTCGCTGAACGACTTCTTCTACGAGTCCTTCCTCGATGAGTTGGCCGACAAGGGCGGCAAGGACCCGTTCGAGCTGCGCCTGCATCTGCTGCGCGACAACAAGCGGCTGACCACGCTGCTCAATGCCGTGGGCGAGTTGTCCGGCGGCTGGAAGCGCGGGCCGTTCACCGCTGAAGACGGCAGCAAGCGTGCCCGTGGCGTGGCCATGGCTTCGCCCTTCGGCACGCAGACGGCGGTGATCGCCGAGGTATCCATCGAGAACGGTGAGGTGAGGGTGCACGACATCTGGCAGGCGATCGACCCGGGCAGCATCGTCAACCCGGCGATCGTCGAGGCGCAGGTCAACGGTGCCGTGGCGCTGGGCTTGTCGCAGACGCTGGTGGAAGAAGCGGTGTGGATTGACGGCAAGCCCCGTGCGCGCAATTACGATCTGTACCCGATCCTGCCACCTGCGCGCATGGCGCGGGTGCATGTAAAGGTGGTCGAGAGTGGCGAAAAAATGGGTGGGGTGGGTGAACCGCCGCTGCCTGCCGTGGCGCCTGCGGTGGCCAATGCCGTAGCGGCGTTGACCGGGCAGCGGGTGCGCAGCCTGCCATTGAGCCGACACTCTTTCACCTGACCTGCACGGGAACCGTTTTTTATGAGCAACAGCCGATTTGCAAGAACCGCCGGCTGGTTGGCCGTGCCGTGCCTGATCGTGGCCGGCCTGCTGGCCTGGTATGTCACCCGCGAGCCTGCCTCGCCGTTTGCCGAACAACAAAGCGCCGATACCGACCAGGCGCTGGTCAGCCGTGGCGAATACGTCGCCCGGCTCAGCGATTGCGTTGCCTGCCACAGCGTGCCGGGCGGCGCGCCGTTCGCCGGCGGCCTGGAAATGGCCACGCCCTTGGGGGCGATTCACGCCACCAACATCACCCCGGATCGCGACACCGGGATTGGCGGCTACAGCCTGGCCGACTTCGACCGCGCCGTACGCCATGGCGTGGCGCCGGGCGGGCGGCGGCTGTATCCGGCGATGCCATATCCGTCCTACGTGAAACTCAGCGACGACGACGTGAAGGCGCTGTATGCCTTCTTCATGAAAGGCGTGGCGCCGGTGAAACAGGCCAACATCGCCAGCGCGATCCCCTGGCCGCTGAACCTGCGCTGGCCCATCGCGCTGTGGAACGGCGTGTTTGTCGACAATGGGCCGTACGCTGCCAAGGCCGGGCAGGATCCGTTGTGGAATCGTGGCGCCTATATCGTCCAGGGGCCGGGGCATTGCGGCAGTTGCCACACGCCGCGCGGGCTGGCGTTCAACGAGAAGGCGCTGGATGAAAAGGGCACGCCGTTCCTCGCCGGCGCCTTGCTCGACGGCTGGTACGCGCCGAGCCTGCGCAACGACCACAACACCGGCCTTGGGCGCTGGAGCGAGCCGGAGATCGTGCAGTTCCTCAAGACCGGGCGCAACCGCCACGCGGTGGTGTTCGGCTCGATGACCGAGGCGTTCAACAACTCCACGCAGTTCATGAGCGATGAAGACCTGACCGCCATCGCCCGCTACCTGAAGTCACTGCCCGGCGATCCCGCACGCGATGGCGCGGCCTGGCAGTACCAGGCGGTGTCGGCGGCTGACCGACTGGACACACCCGGTGCCCACACCTACGTGACCCGTTGCGCGTCCTGCCACGGGCTGGACGGCAAGGGCCAGGCCGAGTGGATGCCGCCGCTGGCAGGCGCGACCTCTGCGCTGGCCGCTGAAAATGCTTCGGCGATCAACATCACCCTCAATGGCTCGCAGCGGGTGGTCACGGCCGGGGTGCCGGATGCCTACCGCATGCCGGCGTTTCGCGAGCAGCTGTCGGACCAGCAGATCGCCGAGGTACTGAGTTTCGTGCGCAGCACCTGGGGCAATCGCAGTTCAGCGGTGGACGCGCAGGCGGTGGGCAAGTTGCGTGAGCACACCGACCCGGCCAGCCCGACACCGATCATCCTGCACATGCGCTAAGGGGACGACTGATGGAAAGCATCGATCTGTTGGTGTTGCGCAGCGCCCGGGACTGGCTGGCGGCGGGTGAGCGCGTGTTGCTCGCCACCGTGGCCCGCACCTGGGGATCATCGCCACGCCCGGTGGGTTCGATGATGGCGCTGCGCAGCGACGGGCGGGTGGTCGGCAGCGTTTCTGGCGGCTGCATCGAGGACGACCTGATCCATCGCTACACCACCGCCTACGGCGGCAGCGGCCTGCAAGACGGCCTCCCGCAGGTGGTGCGCTATGGCGTCAGCGCCGACGAGGCCCATCGCTTCGGTTTGCCCTGTGGCGGCACCCTGGAGTTGATCCTCGAATTCAGCCCGGACTGGCGTGTCATCGACGAGCTGCTGGCATTGCTCGACAGCGGTCGGCTGGTACGTCGTCGCCTGCACCTGCCGAGCAACCGGGTCAGCCTCGAACCCACGGCAACCCCCGAGCAGTTCGCCTTCGATGGCGAGCAGATGCTCAGCACGTTGGGGCCGGGCTTTCGCTTGCTGATGATCGGAGCCGGGGCATTGGCCGAGTACCTGGCGACCATGGCGCTGTTCAACGGCTTCAAGGTCGCGGTGTGCGATCCGCGTCCCGAATACCTGCAGACCTGGTCGGTCCCCGGCGTGGAGCGGATCAGCGGCATGCCCGATGACGTGGTGCGGGATTTTGCCGTGGACCTGCGCACCTGCATCGTTGCCTTGAGCCACGACCCCAAACTGGACGACCTCGCCCTGCTCGAAGCGCTGCACAGCCCGGCGTTCTACATCGGCGCCATCGGCTCGCGGCGCAACAGTGAGTCACGCCGCGAGCGCCTGATCGAACATTTCGGCGAGACCAGAACCTCCCTGGCCCGGCTGCGCGGCCCGATCGGCATCTACATCGGCAGCAAGACCCCGGCCGAGATCGCGGTCAGCGTGATGGCGGAAATTCTTGCGGCGAAAAATGGCATCGCTTTGGCCAGCGAGATTCGCGTCGGTCCGGCCAAACATGCCCTGGAAAAAACCGCCTGAATTAACCCGCGCTGGTGTGCAGGGCCATTGCCGGGCGCGCCGGGTAGGGTGAGTCGACGGGCAGGTGAATCTGGATCAAGGCCACCAACTGGGTGATCTGATAAACGCAGTCGGTCATCACGTGCAGGCCGTTGTAGTCGCCGTGGATCACCGCCTGATCCATCAGCGGCTTGGACTGCACGGCGAACTTCATCAGTTCGTGGGTGTAGTGGCTGACGCGCTCGATGGCGCTGGCGAAGTCCGGGTCATGGTCGGGCGCATCCTGACCCGGGCGCAAGGCCTGGATCAGCCGCCGCTGAAATGACGCGACGCCGCCCATGTCGCGGATTCGCTCATCGAGAAAATCCGAACAGTGAGCAGTGGCATTGCCGATCCGGTGGAACAGTTCGCGCAGGTCGACGAAGCTGACATTGCGCAGCTTGAGCTGCAGGCGACAGACTTCCTGATTCAGCCGCAGGGCGACCATCAGGTGCTGACGCAGCAGGGCGATCAGCGCGGGCCGGCCCTGAAACAGCGTCGAATCCGAGGCCGCGGCCGGGGCGTCAGGCTGGAGAAATGCAGGGGTGGGGCGGCGGTTTTCCTGGCTGTTCATGACGAGCTGCCCTCGTGATCGGAGTGAGCATTGATCTGAATCGCGTTGAGGCAAACGTTAATCCAGATCGCCGCGCCGCTCACTCCTACCTGAAGACAGCCGACCTATACCTTGGTGTGCTCCGTCGCACCCCAAGCGGTATCAGCCCGGGGCGTCGGTCAGTGATGGCTGATCACAGCGCCCGACTCGCCAGCATCGCCCGCCAGGTCGTTACTGACGTTGCGCCCCAGCACCAGCACGGTGACCAGGCCGCAACCGACCAGCGCAGTGGCCAGGCTCATCAGCACGGCGCTGCCCATCTGGTCGACGATCTGCCCGCCGAAGAACGAGCCCAGGGCGATGATGACCTGGAACATCGCCACGAACAGCGGCATGCCGCGTTCGACGTCCTTGGGTGCGACCACGAACATCCAGATGCTGGCACAGGCCGGGAATGCGCCGAAGGCGAAGCCCCAGAGGGCGATCAGCATCGCGGCGCCGGTCAGGCCGGTGGCGTAGTAGGGGAACAGCACGGTGCTGACGCCGATCATCAACGCCACCAGCATCAGGGTGTGGCGCACGCTGCGGTTGGCGGCAAAGCCGGCGAACATATTGCCGAACACGCCAGCGATGCCGTAGAGCAACAGCAGCGAGCCAATGGTCGGGCCGTCGAAACCGGCGCTGTGCTTGAAGAACGGTGCGACGTAGGTGTACGCGGCGAAGTGCGCCAGACCGATCAGCAAGACGGCGATCAGGCCGACCCGGGCTTGCGGGTTGATGAACAGGGCGGGCAGGTCGCGGACTTGAATGGCTTTGTCCGGGTTCAGCCGTGGCAGCAGGAAGAGCTGCGCCAGCAGCACCGGCACGCCGACCAGCGCGGTCACCATGAAGGTCATGCGCCAGCCCATCAGTTCGCTCAGCCAGGTGCCGACGGGCACCCCGAGTACCGTGGCCAAGGTCACGCCCGCCATGATGATCGACGTCGCCTGGGCAACGCTCACCCCTCGCGGCGCCAGCCGGCCGCTCAGGGCAATGGCCGTGGCCCAGAAGCCGCCGATGCTGATGCCCAGCAGCACGCGCCCCAACAGCAACAGGCTGAAGTCAGTGGCGAAGGACACCACCAGGTTGGCGACTATCATGATCAGCGTCAGGCCGGTCAGCAGGTAGCGACGGTCCATGGCGCCGATGCCCACCGACAGCAAGGGCGCGGCGAGGGCGGCCATGATGCCGGGCAGGGTCACCATCAGGCCGGCATGGCCGGCGCTGATGCCCAGGTCGCGGGCGACGTCGTTGAGCACGCCCACCGGGAGAAATTCGCTGGTCACTAGGGCGAAGGCGCCGACGGCAACGGAAAGAATCGCCAGCCATTGCTGTTTGACGTTCTGCTGATCATGCTCGGGACGGCCATGAGAGGCCTGATTGGCGCTTGGCATAAGCTTGGGTTCCAAGTAAGGGCGTCGCCTGTACACAGGTGTGTTCGAGGCGCGAGAGCGAGGGAGAATTCGGGGCGATTGTAGGAGCCGGTCTCAGAGGGCCGACAGGCGAGGCGTTCGATAGTAATTATCAGCAGGAATGATAAAAGACGCTGGATGGCGCGTTCCAGACGCTTCTGCCAAGGCTTCAGGCGTGACTCATTGCAGCCATTTGTTCTGGATCGCCGCGTAGGTGCCGTCCTGGCGGATGCGCGCCAGTTCCGCGCGCAGACGCTCCACCAGCGCATCGGCCGTGCCCGGGCTTGCGGCCATGTACAGGCCGTTCTCGCTCGACAGCTCCGGCAGCGGCAACGAGCGGACCATCATGGTCGCCGGGTCATCGCCGTTCTTGCGCATCAGGTTGATGGCGTTGAGCTCGTTGGAGATCCACAGCTCGACGTGGTCGACCTTGAGCTTGCGGTAGTTGTTCTCATAGGTGCTGCTCGATTGCAGTTCCTTGCCCACCTGAAAGCCGTGAGCGATCAGGTACTGCTCACCGACGTCCTGATTGACCGTGGCGATGTGGTAACGCCGGGCATCGTCCAGCGAGCTCAGCTGGATGGGGCGGTCGGCAAGGCTGAACATGTACCAGCGGGTGGGCGCGATGGCGCCAATCCACTTGAACAGATGCTCGCGCTCTGCGGTTCTGGCGATGGAGTAGATCAGCACGTTGTCGTTGTGCATCGCCAGGTCATAGGCGCGGGCCCAGGGCAGCACTTCGATGCGCGCTTTGACCCCGGCACGCTGCATCACGGTCTGTACGATCTCGGTGCTCAGGCCGGTCACCTGGCCGTTCTCGGTCATGTTGTAGGGCGGCAGTTCTTCGGTGACGACGCGCAAAGTGTCGGCTGCAGCGGCGGGCCCGGCATCAGAAGCCAAAACAGCATCGACCGCGACGCACATCAAGAGGGCCACGCACCAGTGTCTGAATCGGGCTGTCATGCTGCACCTCTCATTGCGCCGTCTCCTGCAGGGGAGGCGAGGCTACATTGAACATCGGGTGAGTGCTTTTCTTTTTTAGGCGCGCGCAGGCGCTGCGGGTTCCTGATATTTCGCGCCTCTGAATGTCAGTGCTTGAGTATAGAACCGCTCGAACGGAATTGACGCACCGATGGCATCCGTGAACTAAGCTCCTGCGTCATCGGGCTGCGTTCGGCCACCGGCTGGTGATCATTCACGGCCATTTGCAAGCGGGTCTGGACCAGGGAAGTCAGAGGTTGCCCATGATCAAGCGTTACCCAGGCTGGCTCGTATCGCTGCGGGCAGTGCTCTGTCTGATCCCAGGCATGGCGCTGGGCGCACCTGACTGCAGCCATCTGACCGCGACCGGCAACGCCGAATACCCTCCCTACCTGTGGCGCGATCCGCAGAACCCGCAGCGCCTGATCGGCGCCAATGCCGATCTGGTCAAGAAACTGGGCGAGCGCCTGGGGCTGTCGATCGATGTGCTGTATGTGGGGCCCTGGTCGCGGTCCCAGGAAGAAGTCAGGGCCGGGCGCATTGACATGCTGGCCGGGTATTTCCTGACCCAGGAGCGCCAGCAGCTGGTCGACTTCATCACGCCGCCGTTTCTCGCCACGCCGACCATGGTCTGGGTGCGGCGCGATGCCGGTTTTCCCTATCACCAATGGTCAGACCTGATCGGCCGCACCGGCGGCACCCTGGTCAACAACAGCAACGGCCAGGCCTTCGACGATTTCGCCAACGCTCACCTCGCGCTGGAAGCGGTGCCCACCGCCAGCCAGGCGTTCCAGAAGCTGATCCTCAAACGCAACGACTACGTCATCTTCGAGCACTACCCCGGCGTCGCCCTGGCCAGGACCCTGGGCATCGAAGACAGCGTCCAGGCGCTGGAGCCGCCCGTCAGCAGCGAAGGGCTGTACCTGGCGTTGTCGCGCAGCTCGCCCTGCATCACCCCGGCACTGCGCGAGCGCATGGCCGCGCAGATGCAGGAGATCGTCGCCGGGCCGCTGCCTCAAGCGCTGGTCAAAGCCAATCTGGAACTGTGGAATGCCCAGCAAAAGCAGGCGGCAAAGCCCTAACCTGGCTCATTCAATGGCCGCATCGGCGAGCGGTTTGGGGCGTTTGAAACGCGCGACCCACCCCATCACCAACACGAAGAACACCGGCACGAACACCACCGCCAGAGTGGCTGTGAGCATGCCGCCGATGACCCCGGTGCCGATTGCCTGCTTGGCTGGTTGCGCTGCCGGCCGATCTGGATAGCGTGCTGGGTGGCAGTGTCTCGATCGGCGAGTCGCCCGCGGGCGGGGCGCGGTTTGTGATTCGTTTGCCCGGCTAGACCGCACCCCTGGCGTCAAAACTGCTCGGCCGTCATCCCGTACAGCGACTCGCTGCCATTGCGTATGCAGGCTTCCAGGCCGGCAATCCGTGGCAGCAGCCGGTCGAAGAAGAACCGCGCCGTCGCCAGTTTTGCGCTGTAGAAGGGTTCGTCCGAGGCCAGATTGCGCTGCGCGACATCGGCCATCCGTGCCCAGAGCCAGGCGTAGCTGACGTAGCCGAACAGGTGCAGGTACTCCACGCAACTGCTGCTGACGATATCCGGCGTTGAGCGCGCCTGTGTCGCCAGCCATTGGCTGACGTCGATCAGGCGGGTGACGGCCGAGTGCAGGGCAGGGCCGAATCCGGATGTGGTTGTTTCGGCGCAGTCCAGCATTGCCCGGGTGTAGATTTCCAGTGCCGCGCCTGAATCACTGAGGACCTTGCGCCCCAAGAGGTCCAGCGCCTGAATGCCGTTGGTGCCTTCGTAGATCTGTGCGATGCGCACGTCCCTGACCAACTGCTCCTGACCCCATTCGCGAATGTAGCCGTGGCCGCCGAACACTTGCTGGCCGTGGATGCAGCTCTCAAGGCCTGAGTCGGTGAAGAACGCCTTGGCCACCGGCGTCAGCAGCGCCACCAGCGAGGCCGAGCGCACGCGTTCCTCGGCATCGGGTGAATACCGGGCGAGGTCAAGATGCCGAGCAACGTACACCGCAAAGGCGCGGCCGCCTTCGGTCATGGCTTTCATGGACAGCAGCATGCGGCGCACATCGCCGTGGACGATGATCGGGTCGGCGATGCTCGCAGGCTGCGCGGCGCCATTGGCCGAGCGGCTCTGCAGGCGCTCGCGGGCGTAGGTGCGGGCCTGCTGATAGGAGGCTTCGGCGCAGCCCAGGCCCTGAATGCCAATGGACAACCGCTCGTAGTTCATCATCGTGAACATCGCAGACAGGCCCCGGTTGGCCTCGCCGACCAGCCAGCCGCTGGCGCCGTCGAAGTTGATCACGCAGGTCGCCGAGGCCTTGATGCCCATCTTGTGTTCGATGGAACCGCAGTTGACGGCGTTGCGTGCGCCCAGCGAACCGTCGTCCTTGACCAGCACTTTCGGTACCAGAAACAGCGAGATGCCCTTGGCGCCGGGTGGGGCGTCTGGGAGCCTGGCCAGCACCAGGTGGACGATGTTTTCGGTGAG
Organism: Pseudomonas sp. 2; assembly: GCF_056627435.1. Classification (NCBI taxonomy): domain Bacteria; kingdom Pseudomonadati; phylum Pseudomonadota; class Gammaproteobacteria; order Pseudomonadales; family Pseudomonadaceae; genus Pseudomonas; species Pseudomonas sp. 2. The sequence goes on along the minus strand of NZ_JBWXNG010000001.1, from coordinate 240,643 downwards.
GTCCTGATCGCCGCCGGTGATGAAAATCTTGCTGCCGCTGATCCGGTAACTGCCGTCGGCGCAGGGTTCGGCGCGGGTGCGGATCAGGCCCAGGTCGGTGCCGGCGTGGGCTTCGGTCAGGCACATGGAACCGGCCCAGCGGCCTTCGTACATTGCCGGCAGGTAGCGGGTTTTCAGGGTTTCATCGGCGTGGTCGTCGATGGCCAGGCAGGCGCCGGAGCTGAGCACCGAGTACAGGGCAAAACTGCTGTTGGCCGCGTAGAGCATTTCCTCGAACAGCACCGACAGCATCTTCGGCGCACCGAGCCCGCCGTAGGCCGGATTGCCGGTCAGTCCCACCCAGCCGCCCTGGCTGTAGGTGGCGTAGGCCTGGGCAAAGCCGTCGGGTGTGCGTACCTGGCCGTCGTGGAACTGCACACCTTCTTCATCGCCGCTGCGGTTGAGCGGCGCCAGCAGGCCGCGGGTGATGCTGGCGGCTTCTTCAAGAATCGCTTCGCAGGTGTCGGCATCGATGTGCCGGGCGATGCCTGGCAGGCGGGCCCAGAGCGCGGGCGCTTCGAACAGCTCGTTGAGCACAAAACGCATGTCGCGCAGCGGGGCATTGAATTCAGACATGGGTGTTTCTCTTGTTGTTGTCGGAGGGTGTTTTTCGGTGCTTTGCGAGCCCCTGAAAAATAACTATTGATGACTCTATCAAAAATGATGAATATATCAATAACGCTCCGGCACGGTGACACCCCCGGCCAGGAGACCGATAACAACAACACGAAAAACAGGTGACGCAATGACTGCAATTCTCCATTCCGAACCCGCCCACGCTGCCGCCGATCAGGCGCAGACCGCCGCTGCACTGCTCGATTACGCCCGCACCCTGGTGCCGCGCTTGAAGGCCCGCAGCAAAGACACCGCGCAACTCGGGCGCCTGCCGCAAGACACCCTGGTCGACCTTGAAGCGGGCGGCCTGCTGACCCTGACCACACCGCGCCGCTATGGCGGCAGTCAGGTGTCGGTGCGCACCTTTCTGGAAGTGGTGGCCGAGCTGGGCCGTGGCGATGCCTCGGTGGCCTGGGTCGCGGCGCTGACCAACGTCACCACCTGGTGCGCGGCGGCGTTCTTCGGTGAAGAGGCCGCCGAAGAGGTGTTCTGCGGCGCCAAACCCGCTCGCGTCACGGGCGTGCTGTCGCCGCGCAAGGCGCTGGTGCGCAAGGTCGAGGGCGGGTATCTGATCGAGGAGGGCATGTGGGGCTTCAACTCCGGGGTCAACCACGCGACCTGGGACATGCTCGGTATTCCGCTGGTCGATGAGCACGGCAAGGTGGTCGATCAAGGCGTGGCGCTGATTCCGGTCGAGCAGTTGCAGATTCTCGATGACTGGAACGTCATCGGCATCAGCGGCAGTGGCAGCTCAACCGTCACCGTCAGCAATGTGTTCGTGCCGCAGTCGCGCATCGCCTCGGTGACCCGGGCGATCGAGGGCGATTATCTGGCCACGCACCTGGCTGGAGAGTCGCTGTACCAGAGCGCGTGCATGCCGATGCTGGCGATCATCCTGGCGTTCCCGGCCCTGGGCCTGGGCGTGGCGGCACTGGAAACCTTCCTGGAGACCCTGCCACGCCGTGGCATCCAGTACTCCTGGTACGCCAAGCAGTCGGAAGCGCCGATCACTCACCTGCAAGTGGGCGAGGCCTCGGCGAAGATCGATGCGGCCCGCGCTATTCTCGAGCGTCACGCCGACGCCATCGACGCCAGCGCGGCGTCGGGCAGTTACATGGCCTTCGACGCGCGCGCCAGGGTGCGCCGAGATGTCGGCTATGCGGAAAAACTGGTCTGGGAAGCCGTCGACCTGCTGGCCTCGGCCTCCGGTGGCTCGCTGGCTTCGGTCAACAACCCCATGACCCGCATCTGGCAGGACGCGCGCATCGCCTCGCTGCACGGCATCGTCAGCCCCAACACCAACTTCGAGACCTACGGCCGGATTCTCTGCGGCAATACGCCGGGCACACCGTTCATTTGAATGCCGAACCCGCAACGCGTATCGACCGGGAGTGTGCCGCATGCAAATCAAAGAAGTGGAACCGCGAATCTTTCGCCGCGTGATGGGCAAGTTCGCCACGGGCGTCACTGTCATCACCTTCAGCCACGAAGGGCAGTTCAGCGGGATGACCGCCAACGCCTTCATGTCGCTGTCGATGGACCCGCCCATGGTGCTGGTCGCGGTGCGCAATCAGGCGCGCTTCGCCGCCAGTGTGAAGCCGGGCGATGCCTTCGGCATCAGCTTTCTGCGTGAAGACAACGAGGCCTTGAGCAGCCATTTCGGTGGCCGACCGCAGGCGGATCTGGTGCCGGACTATCGCCTGCTGGGCGAGGCGCCGGTGCTGGCCGGTGCGCTGGTGCAACTGGCGGTGCGGGCCAACGCCGTGCACGCCGGTGGCGATCACCTGATCTACACCGCCGATGTGCAGGCCATCGAGGAGTCGGACGGCAGGCCGCTGCTGTTCTATTCGGGCTCCTACAAGCAGCTTCACGCGCTGGACCCGGCGACCTGCTGGTTCGACCTGGGCTGAGCCATCGCCGGGCGTCGGGGCCCGGCGATCTGCACGATGCCCTCCAACAATGACAATAAGGAGCACAGCATGATTGCTGTACGCGATATCGCCTATGTCCGTTATCAGGTGCCGGATCTGGACGTCCAGGCCGACTTCCTGCGCGACTTCGGCCTGCGGCACCACGCCCGCACGGCGACCGCTTTGCACATGTCCGCCTGCCACGGCGGCTATCCGGCCTACATCGCCGAGCTGGGTCCGGCCAAGGCACTGGGCGTCGGCTACCGCATGGACAGCCTGCAAGCCTTGCAGGCCATCGGCGAGCGCTTCGACAGCCCGGTGCGGCCGAACGACGAACTGGGCGCCGGCTGGATCGTCACGCTGCGCGATCCGGACGGCCTGCGGGTCGACCTGCTGTATGGCGGCCAGGTGGTCGAGGTGCAGGACGTGCGTCCCGCCCTGCAACTGAACACGGTCGATGGCCGTCGACGCCTGGGCAGCACCAACCGGGTCCGCGTGCAGCCGTCCTGCGTGATGCGCCTGGGCCACGTGGTGCTCAAAACGGTCAACTTCAAGGCCATGTTCGACTTCTACCACGACGTGCTCGGGCTGCGGGTCTCGGACAGCTACTACGCCCCGAGCCCGGACAACACCGTGGCGGCCTTCATGCACTGCGGGCTGGGCGAAGAATACACCGACCACCACACCGTGGCGCTGTTGAATCTGGGCGCCACGGAGCCGGGTTTCGATCACTGCGCCTTCGAGGTGCTCGACTGGGACGACCTGGCCTGCGGCAACCAGTACCTGCGCCAGCAGAACCGTCGCCATTCCTGGGGCATCGGCCGCCACGTGCAGGGCAGCCAGATCTTCGACTACTGGCTCGACCCGTTCGGCAACAAGGTCGAGCACTGGACCGACGGCGACCTGGTCAACGACGCGATGCCAGTGGGCAGCGAACCGTTGTCTCCCGACGCCCTGGCGCAATGGGCGCCGCCACTTTCGCCGGACTTCCTCGACTGACTGGCCTCGCACTCTCATCTTTTGAAAGGAACACAGCATGAAACTCGCTCGCTATTCCCATGCCGGTAAGACTTCGATCGGCCGGGTGCAGGACGACCGCATCATCAATCTGGATCAGCTGTTGCCCACCTCCGGGCTGGTCGACGTCAGCACCTTGCTCGCCAACCCCGATGCGATGGCCGCGGCACGCGACCTTCCGGCCAACGCGCAAAACAGCGTGGCTCTGGACCAGGTGAAACTGCTAACGCCGATCCTGCGCCCCGGCAAATTCATGGCCCTGGGCATGAACTACAAGGACCACGAAGCCGAGGCGCGGCGCCTGGGCGTGGCGATTCCGACTTCGCAGGTCTGGTTCAGCAAACAGATCACCTGCCTCAACGGCCCATTCGACGACGTGCATCACCCGGCCGTGTGCGAACGCCTGGATTACGAGGCGGAGCTGGGCGTGGTGATCGGCAAGGGCGGCCGACGCATCAGCGAACAGGAGGCGTTGCAGCACGTGGCCGGGTACTTCGTGGCCAACGACGTCAGCGCCCGTGACTGGCAGGCCAAGAGCCCGACCTGGACGCTGGGCAAGTCCTTCGACACCCACGGCCCCATCGGCCCGTGGATCACCACCGCCGATGAAATCGCCGACCCGCAGCAGTTGACCGTGACCCTCTGGGTCAACGGTGAGCGCCGTCAGCATTCCTCGACCGAACTGATGACCTACAGCATCGCCCGGCAGATCGCCTATTTGAGCGAGGTCATGACCCTGGAACCCGGCGACATCCTGATCACCGGCACCCCGGCAGGCGTCGGCATCGCCATGCAGCCTCAGGTGTTCCTGCAGGTCGGCGATGTGGTGCGGGTCGAGATCACCGGCCTTGGCCATATCGAAAACACCATCGTCGACGAGCCGCAATAACCGCCAAGCGGCGGCGTCGCAGCGCGATGCCGCCCCATGCATCCATTTGCCCCAGGGGAAAACAGCCATGGCTGCCAAAGCGCCGAAAGTCATCATCACTTGCGCCATCACCGGTTCCATTCACACGCCGTCGATGTCGCCGTATTTGCCCATCACCCCCGAGCAGATCGCCCGCTCGGCCATCGAAGCGGCCGAGGCGGGGGCTGCGGTGGTGCACCTGCACGCCCGAGATCCGCAGAGCGGCATGCCGAGCCAGGACCCGCGTCTGTTCGAGCGCTTTCTGCCGCAGATCAAGCGTGAATCCGATGTGGTGCTGAACCTCACCACCGGCGGTGCGCCGACCATGTCGGTGGAAGAACGCATCGCCCCGGCCTTGCAGTTCAGCCCGGAAATCGCCTCGCTGAACATGGGCTCGATGAACTTCGGCATGTATGAACTGCTGCAGCGCTACACCGAGTTCCAGCACGACTGGGAGCAGCCGTATCTGGCGGCCAGTGAAGAGCGGATCTTTCGCAACACCTTCAAGGACATCGGCCAGATCCTGGCCGCCTGCGCCGAGAACGACACGCGCTTCGAGATCGAGTGCTACGACATCGGCCACCTGTACACCGCCGCGCACTTTCGCGAGCGTCTGTTGCTGAAGGATCCGTTGTTCATTCAGTCGGTGTTCGGCATTCGTGGCGGCATCGGCACCCACCCCGAAGATGTCGCGCACATGAAGCGCACCGCTGACCGGCTGTTTGGCGACAGCTATCACTGGTCGGTGCTGGGCGTCGGCGCGCAACAGCCGCGCATCGCGACCCAGTCGTTGTTGATGGGCGGCCATGTGCGGGTGGGCCTGGAAGACAACCTGTGGCTGCGCAAGGGCAGGCTGGCGCAGAGCAACGCCGAGCAGGTCAGCGCCATCAAGGCGGTGATCGAGTCGCTGGGCTTCTCGGTCGCGACCCCGGATGAAGCGCGGGAAATCATGCAGTTGAAAGGGCGCGACAAGGTCGCTTTCTAAGTCGTTTAACCGATACCGCGAATGCATGTCGCCTTTATCGGCGAGGCCCCCGGCTGCGCGTCCGGGCGCGGTATCGACGTTGTTTTCAAGCTCAACACGTGCGCTGTAAACGCTGTGACCGATCAGTTCCAACGACAATAAATAAACTGTGCAGGCGTAACGATGAATAACAAGAAAACCATGCTGGGTGCATTGGCGACGGGGCTGCTGTGCGCGTCTTCGATTGACTGTGCATCGGCGATGAACTTCAACATTCCCACCTCGGCCAGTGTCGAGTCGGCACAAATGGGCGGCGCGTCCATGGCCTTTCCACAATCCACCGCGATTGCCAGCGACAACCCGGCCGGCATGGTCGAGTTGGGCAATCGCATCGACGGTGACGTGCAACTGTTCTTCGGTAGTTTCCGTTCAAGCTTTGGCAACGAGAACAACCGTGACGACTTCAAAGTGCGGGTGCCGGTGCCCTCTGGCGGCTTCAACTACATGCTCGATGAGCGCACCTCGGTGGGCATGTCGCTGTACTCGATCGGCTCAGGCTCCGACTACAGCCACGCCGCCATTCCGGGCTCGGGTTTTCCGGCGGTGAAAACCAAGATCACCCACATCAACTTCGCGCCGACCATCGCCTACAAACTCACCGACGATTTCTCGCTGGGCTTCTCCGTGCTGCTGGGCATCCAGCAATTGCAGGCTCGCGGCCTTGTCGCGCCGCAGCCCGATGGCAGCCTGGGCGTATCGCCGACCCACGGCATCGTCACCACCACCGGGCTTGGCTGGCGGGTAGGGGGCTTGTGGAACATCAATCCGCTGCTCAGTGTCGGCGCCTCGTACTCGCCGAAGATGCGCTTCAGCGATGCGTCCGGCTACAAGGATGATCTGCTGGCGATCTCCGGCGGGCACCTGGATTTGCCGGAACAGGCGGGCATCGGCCTGGCGCTGCACCTGACCCCGGATTTGACCGTTGCCGCTGATTACCTGCGCATCGAATGGGACAAGGTCGGCTTTTTCAACAACCCCGATGGCGCCGGGATGAACAGCCAGAACGTTTACCGCTTCGGCGTGTCGTGGAACGCCGCCCAGTCCCTGACCCTGCGCGCCGGCTTCAAGCGCGCCAGCGCCGCGGTGGACGCCGACCACACCAACGCCAACTACTTCTCGCCGGGCATCCTGAACAACTCGGTATCAGCCGGATTCACCTACCACCTCTCGCCGCAGACCGACCTGTCGCTGGGTTACGAATACGAAATCCCCGAAACCATTCGCGGCCGCGGAACCAGCACCGGCACCAACATCGGCGCGCATTATTCCTCGGTGCTGATGGGGGTGGGGATGCGGTTCTGACTGGATGAACCCAACACAAACCCCGTAGCAGTCCGGCTTGCCGGCGGCCTGGCGCGCAGCGGCAGTAAAATCAGGCGACCTCGGCGTGTCAGATCCACCGCGTGCATAGGATTTACTGCCGCTGCGCGCCAGCCCGCCGGCAAGCCGTGCTGCTACGGGGGCAGCGCTAGCCGGTCGATTTTGATTTTGATCTTCGTGCGCGATAGATCAGACGACACAAATCGCGACTTGGGTGCAGGCTGAATGGAAGTCTCGTGGAGTGGGCCAAGCGGCAGGATGCCGCGCGAGGCGCGGGGCCATGGATGGCCCATTCGCGCCGGGCCCACGGAGCGAGACTGGAATGAAGGAAGTCCGACGAAGGAGGACCCAAACCAGGAGCAATGGTTTGGTTACTTTGCCGAAACAAAGTAACTCGACGAAGTCGAAACAGATCTGACGTTAGGAAGAGCGCTCTCGATCTTGATCTTGATCTTGATCTTGATCTTGATCTTGATCTTGATCCTGAAGCCCCCCCACACACTCCCTGTCACCCCCCGATCGACTCGGGTATCCTTGCCCGACCGCTCAATAGCGCAAGCCGATCAACACCATGACCAAGAAACAAGGACCGGTTCCCCCAGCCGAGACCAAAAAAACGACGCGCAAAAAAGCCAGCCCCGCGCCTGCCGTCGATGAAACCGGCGAGCAGCCCGCCGAACCGCGCAAACCGCGGATCAACGAAAAGGCCCGCCAGCGCACCCGCAACAAACTGCTGCGCGCCGCGCGCACCGTCATGGGCCGCAAGGGCATCGAAGCCACGGCAATCAACGACATCACCGAAGAAGCCGAGCTGTCGTTCGGCTCCTTCTACAACTATTTTTCCAGCAAGGAAGAAGTGGCCCGGGCCGTGTTCATCGACGACGCGCTGGCGATGATCGAAGAACTCGACGCCACAACCTGCCCGACGTCCTGCGTCGCTGAGCGGGTCGGCGTCAACATCCGCCGCACCATCCATCGCGGCCTGACCGACCCGGTCTGGGGCTGGTTCCTGGTGCACTCGGTCTACAGCATCAACGACATGATCGAAACCATGGGCAACCCGCTGGCGCGGGACATCCGCATCGGCAACGAAGAAAACGCCTTCCACGTCATCGATATCGTCGCCACCGTCGACTGCATCGTCGGCGGCATGCTCTACCTGCTGCGCAAGATCCTCGAAGGCGCGCGCCCGGTGTCGGCTGTGGAAAGCATGGTGCAGTTCATCCTCGGTGGCCTGGGCGTGCCCCACGAAGAAGCCGAGCGCATCGTCCACATCGACCTGAGCAGCCACGGCATCGCGCCTGTGTAATCACTTGAACCGGCAACCTGCGGAGGCGGCATGAGAATCGGCGAACTGGCAAAAATCAGCGGGCTGGCCGCCTCGCGCATCCGCTTCTACGAGGCCAGCGGCCTGATCACCTCGGTGGCGCGCAAGGCCAACGGCTATCGCGACTACGCGCCCGACACCCAATGGCTGCTGGAGCTGATCACCGGTGCCCAGGCCGCGGGTTTCTCGCTGGAGGAAATCCGCCAGTTGCTGCCGATGAGCGAAAACGGCTGGCATCAGGACGAACTGGTCAGTGGCCTCAAGCGCAAGGTCGAAGAGATCGAACGGCTGCAGGAGCGCCTGGCCCGCAACAAGGCGCACCTGCTGCTGGTCATCGAAGGCGTGCAGAGCAAGCCTGAGGACGTGACTTGCGGCGACAACACTCAACGGCTTCTGCGCAAACTGCGCGAAGAGCGCGACGCCTTCTCGGGCGACAGCGACGACGCAGGATTGCCGTCCAAAAAAAGCCATTGACCTTAAAGTTCACTTCAATCTTATGGTGGTCCCCTGTCAATCGAGGACTGCCCATGAAACTGTTCGATTCCCTCACGCTTCCCAACGGTTCGACCCTGCCGAACCGGATCGCCAAGGCCGCCATGGAAGAAAACATGGCGGACGATCAGCACGCGCCGTCCGACGCCCTGATGCGTCTTTACCAGAGCTGGGCCGATGGCGGCGCCGGCCTGATCATCACCGGCAATGTGATGGTCGACGGCCGGGCCATGACCGGCCCCGGCGGCGTGGTGCTGCAGGATGACCGGCAACTGGAGAGGTTCCGGCGCTGGGCCAGCATCGGCCGCTCCGGCGGGGCGCAGGTCTGGCTGCAGATCAATCACCCGGGGCGGCAGATGCAGGCCAATCTGGGGCAGCCGACCTGGGCGCCCTCGGCCGTGCCGCTGGAGCTGGGCAATCTGTCCAAGCGTTTCGCCCCGCCCCGCGCGATGACGGCCGAAGTGATCGCCGAGGTCATCGCGCGCTTTGCCCGCACCGCGCAACTGGGCGAACAGGCCGGTTTCAGCGGCGTGCAGATCCATGCGGCCCACGGCTATTTGCTCAGCCAGTTTCTCTCGCCCCTGACCAACCAGCGGACCGATCAATGGGGCGGGCCGCTGGAAAACCGCGCGCGCCTGTTGCTCGACATCGTCAAGGCGGTGAGGGCGGTGGTGTCGCCCGGGTTCACGGTTGCGGTCAAGCTCAATTCGGCCGACTTCCAGCGCGGCGGCTTCACGGCCGACGACGCCAAGACCGTGGTGCAGTGGCTCAACGCGCTGGACGTGGATCTGGTGGAGCTGTCCGGCGGCAGCTACGAAGCGCCGGCCATGCAAGGCGAGGCCCGCGACGGTCGGACACTGGCCCGCGAGGCGTACTTCGTCGAGTTCGCCCGCGACATCCGGACGGTCGCCCGCATGCCGGTGATGGTCACCGGTGGCGTGCGTCGCCGCCCTGTGGCGCAAAGCGTGATCGAAAGCGGCGTCGACATGGTCGGGATCGGCACGGCGCTGGCCCTCGACCCACAGTTGCCGCGCAGTTGGCAACAAGGCCCGGACAACGCGCCACAGCTGCCGCCCATCACCTGGAAAAACAAGGCCATGGCGTCGCTGGCCAACATGGCCGTGGTGAAGTTTCAGTTGAGCAGGCTCAGCCGCAACAAATCGCCTGATCCGGGGGTGTCGCCGTTGCGCGCGCTGATCATGCAGCAGGCGGCGATGGCGTGTCGGACGCGGCGCTATCGGCGCTGGGTTTCGGGAGAGGGTGTGACGAATCGCACTTGATCCGCACGAAGGGGAGCCTGTGCGCGGCGCGCCGCAAGGGCGCGCCACGAACGGGTGGGCAGGATCAGTACTTCCAGGTCACCGAAGCGGTCAGGTTGCGCGGCGCGCCGTAGCTGGCCGTGGTGGCGTTGTTGTACAGCGACAGCAGGTATTTGCGGTCGGTGACGTTGTTCAGGTTCAGCGACGTGCTCCAGTTGCTGTCGATGTCATAGCTGCTCATCAGGTCAACCAGGCCATAGGCGTTCTGCTTGATGGCGCTGTTGTCGTCGTTTTCCACGGCGGTCTGCCAGCTGACGCGGGCACCGACTTTCATCTGCGGGATGCCTGGCAGGCGGTAGGTGGCCATGCCGCGGAAGCTGTGGGTCGGCACGTATTTGCGGGCCTTCTCGCCGTTGTCATCGTCGATGCGCACATAGGTGTAGCCGGCCAGCAAGTCAAGGCCATCGATGACTTGGCCGGTGGCCTGCAGCTCGATACCGTGGCTCTTGAAGTCGTTTGGCGTGTAGACGTTCTGCACACCGTTGTAGCCTGCGTACACGGCCACGTTGCGCTGTTCGGTCTTGAACGCGGCTGCAGTCAGGTGCAGACGATCGTCCATCACGCTGCCCTTGACCCCGACTTCCATGCTCTTGCCTTCCAGCGGGGCGAGCAGCGAGCCGTCGACGCCGACGTTGTATTGCGGGTTGTAGATCTTGGTCCAGCTGCCGTAGACGCTCCACTCCTTGCTCAGGTCGTAGACCAGGCCGGTGTAGGGCGCGACCTTGCCATGGGCGCGGGTGTAGCGCTCGGAACCGTAGCTGTCGCCCTTGCTGTCGGCGCTGAGCATGCGTGCACCGGCGATCCAGTGCAGGTCATCGGTCAGGCTGAAGCGCGCGCCGCCGAACACACTCTTCTGGGTGTCCTGGAAATTCTGCCCCAGGCCTTCGCTGGTGGCGCCAAACACTGGCATGGGCGTGACGCCCGCCAGGATGCCCGAGAACGAGGTCTCGAAGAAGCTGCCATCGGTCAGGTTCTCGTCGTACTCCTGGGCTTTCTGATGGGTACGGCCATACGCGGCGCCGAAGGTCAGTTGGTGCTCGCGACCGAACAGGCTGAACGGCCCCTGCACCTTGGCCTCGCCCAGAAGCTGGTGGGCCTCGCTGCGGGTGTGGTTGCCATAGGCCCCAGCGACGTCGTCGGTGACGGAGCCGACGTACAGCATGTTGGTGTTCTGCTTTTCCTGAATGCCAGTGGCGGTGACCGTCGCGTTCCAGTCATTGCCGAAGTCATGCTTGAGTTCGACGAAGGTGCGCGTGGTGTGCAGGTTCCAGTAGGTCCACGGCTGGCCGATGCTGTTGCTGCGGCCGCTGTAATGAATGGCGTTGCCGTCGCTGTCGACCAGCGGCAGGTTGCCCCAGCTGCTGCCGTTGGCGTCACTGTTGTGCTGGGAGAAACCCACGGTCACGGTGTCGGCATCGCTGACGTCGAACGCCAGCAGGCCGGCGGCAATGTTGCGCTCGTGGCTGTAGCGGTCCATCCACGAGTTGCCCTTGTCGTGGGCATAGATGAAGCGGCCGCGGACCTTGCCGTCGTCGGTCAGCGGGCCGGCCACGTCGACGTCGATCCGGCGGCTGTCCCAGGAGCCGACGCTGGTCTGGATCTGCGCCTGGAAGTCTTTGGTGGGGCGCTTGCGCACGAAGTTGACGGTGGCCGAGGGGTTGCCGGCGCCGCTCATCAAGCCATTGGCGCCGTGCAGCACGTCGATCTGCTCGTACTCGGCCAGGTCCTGTTCGCCCGTCAGCACGGTGCCGACGAAGGGCATGCCCATGCCGTCATATTCGAAGGTGTTGATGTCGAAGCCGCGCGAGGTGAACTCAGTCCGGTCGGTTTCGGTCTGCTCGACGGTCACCGAAGGCGCCGAGCGCAGGGCGTCCTTGATGCCGTTGATCTTGAAATCGTCCAGCTCCTGGCGGGTGATGGTGGTCACTGCCTGCGGTGTCTGCTTGTCGGTCAGGCCCAGTTTGGTCGTGGTCGACGACGCCTTGCCTTCATACCCCTGGCTGACGCCATCGACGCTTTCAGTGCTGCTTTCAATCTGGGTCGCGGGCAGCGTGAGGTCGTCGGCTGCGTGAACGATGGGCATGGCGCTGCACGCGCCGACCAGGAGAAGACCGGCAGGGAGGTGACGTTTCAAGGAAAAATCCTACAGAAGAAGAAAGTAACAGGATGTGTTTCAAAATCTGAATGCGAATCTAACTCATAAAGCTCACGTCTTTCGACATTTTTTTCACATTTGCGCACATGCCATTTTCTTTCATGGCTTTTTGATACATTACCAAGGTGCTTAAAAATGCGTCGAAATACAGTGATCAGGAGAGATTTGTGCAGGAAGTTGGAGAGCGATGCTGTCGTTGTCTGAGGCTCTTTTCCGACCGCTGTCTCGCATTTGTTACATTTGGCTATGCTAATCGGGGCAGAAAAAGTGCAACGCGTGGCCGATCGCAGTCGTTAGGGAAGCCCCGATCCAATGCCCAAAGCCCTGAATGGAAATCTGGATGCGCTGAAGGTGCTGCTGGCCGTGTTCGTGGTCGCGCTGCACTGCCACGTCTTCGGCGGCAACGACACCACCCTGGGTTATCTCTTGTGCAACGGCCTGTTCCGGGTCGCGGTGCCGACGTTCTTCATCATCAACGGCTTCTATCTGCATCGGGTCCTGACCGAGGGGCACTCTTTCGCGATCTGGTTCAAACGGGGTCTGTGGCTGTATCTGTTCTGGATGCTGATCTACAGCCCGATGTACGTGGAGCCGGCGACCCTGGGCAGCCTCGGCGGCGTAGTGGCGGTGCTGAAAAAACTGCTGATCGGCTACTTCCACCTCTGGTACCTGACCGGCATGCTCGGTGGCGGCCTGATGCTGTACCTGATGCACAGACGCAGCACGACGCTGCTGGTGACGCTGGCGCTGGCGGCGTTCGTGACCGGTCTGTTTCTGCAGTACGCCCGGGTGTACTACGAGTTGCCCAATGCCTTCCTGCAGCACTTCAACCAGAACGACTACACGGCGCGCAACTTCGTGTTCATGGGCTTCCCGTTCATGACCATCGGCTACCTGTTCGCCCGCCATCAGGTCACCGAAAAGATCACCCGCGCAGGCGTCTGGACCGCGCTGATGCTGGGGTTGTTGCTGATTCTGGCGGAGGCCTTCCTGAACCTTGCGCTGCGCGCCGATACCCGACTGAACTTCGACTTCCTGGCATCGCTGGTGGTGATGGGGCCAGCGCTGTTCCTGCTGCCCTTCGTGCACTATCGAGCATCCACCAGCAGCGTGCCGGCCAAGGTTTCCTCGGCGGTGTACTACGTGCATCCATTGTTTATTCTGGGGGCGATGTCGCTGGGCATGGCCTACGGGAACCTGCTGGCGCTGGTGGTGCTGATCCTGGCGTTCGCCGCTGCGCCATTGCTGATTGGGGTGAGCAGGAGGGTGAGGTTTGTGCTTTAGGATTGTCGTCAGGATTTATCTGCGAGTTTTCTGCGCCAGCAGCTTCAGCCGTTTGAGGGCGAGATTGTGCAGGTAGCGGGTCACCGCATCGTGGTGCTCTTCACTGACGTGATAGCAGTCCAGAAGACCGAGCAAGTAACCCTCGGCCATCGCGTGGTAGCGAGAAATACCTTCCTTGGTGTTGCTGGTCAGCAGCTTGCCGATCAGATCGTCGATGCGGCTGCGGTCTTCTGGCGAAAACCAGCCTTCCTGAGGGGCTGAACCCTCGTCATCCCATGCTTGTGAGTCCACGTCGTCCAGCCCCTCTGCGTTTCTCGCCAACAATTACATGCTCATCTGTTGTGTCGCAGGATAGAGAAATTCAGCGCCGCTGCAACGCTCAGCCAGGCCAGATAAGGGAAAAGAATGAGCCCGGTGACTACATCCAGCTGCACCGCCATGATCACCATCACGGCGACCACCAGCCAGAGCAGCGCCAGGATCACCATGCCCGCAGCGATGCGATGGGCGCCGAAGAATACGGGCGTCCACAGGGTATTCAGGGCGATTTGCGTGGCCCACAGCGCAAGCACCGTCTGGCTGCCGGGTAGCTGGGCCAGCCGATATCCCGCCCAGGCCAGGAGCAGGTAGATCGTGGTCCAGGCCAGCGGGAACATCCAGTTGGGCGGGGTGAAGCCAGGTTTTTGCAGCGATTCGTACCAGCTTCCGGGTTTGAAAAAGAAGCCGGTGCTGGCCGCGGCGGCGCAGGCGATGAGGAAGATGTAAAAGGTCATCTGAAGTCCTTTGGGGTGGCAGGAGCGATTACTGTTCAAAGGGTTTGATGCCAATGAGCAGGAAAAGTCCTCGGCTTCTGCCCAGAGGGCCAGGAGCGCAGCTTGCTCCGGGCGATCGCCGGCAAGCCGGAGTGCTACGGTCCGGCTTGCGACGTTTAAGACTTCTTTCGGTTATTGCAACGCTTGCTTGCCCACCGGCGCCGTACGCTCGACCACCGCCACACCCCGCGCCACGGCCGGTGCGGTTTCGCGCATTTTCACCGCGCACAGGGTCGAGACCACGCCCAGCAGGCTGAACAGTATCGCCGGGCCCATCCAGCCCACCTGGGAGTACAGCGCGGTGGCGATGAAGGGCAGGGTGCCGGCGATCAGCGAGGCACAGTTGTAGCCCAGGGAAATCCCCGAGGAGCGCACGTTGGCCGGGAACTGTTCGGTGAACCAGCTGGCTTCGACGGCGAAGATCGGGTCGTGGCTGAGGATCAGCGCCAGGGCCACGGCAACCACGATCAGCGGCACGATGCCGGTGTTGATCATCATGAACATCGGGATGCCGAACACGATGGTGAACAGCGAGCCGATGAGGAACACCGGTTTGCGGCCGATGCGGTCGCTCAAGGCGCCGTAGAACAGGTGGCTGCCCAGGCCAATGGCCGAGCCGATCATGGTGCCCCACAGCACGTTCTGCTTGGTGGCAATACCCGCCAGCAATACGTAAGACAGCATGAAACTGGTCGCCAGGTAGTAGCCGCCGGTTTCCGCCAGGCGTAGGCCGGCGATCTGCAGCACTTTGCGCCAGTCCTTGCGGATCACTTCCAGCGCAGGCTGTTTGACCAGGGTGTTTTCGGCCTTGGCCTTTTCGAACTCGGGGGATTCACTGACGCTCAGGCGAATCCACATGCCGACCGCGACCATCACCACCGAGGCGAGGAACGGCGCACGCCATACCCAGTCGCCCTCGAACAACGCCGCCGAAAGCAGGAACGCGCCGTTGGCCATCAGCAGGCCCAATGGAATGCCGATCTGCGGCACCGCGCCGAAGAATCCACGGCGATGAGCGGGCGCATGTTCGCAGGCCATCAGCACCGCGCCGCCCCATTCGGCGCCGAAACCGATGCCCTGGATCATGCGCAGCAGAATCAGCAGGATGGGTGCGATGACCCCGGCCTGCGCATAGGTGGGCAAGGCGCCGATCAATACCGTCGCGCCGCCCATGGCCAGCAGCGACCAGAGCAGCACGGTCTTGCGCCCGAGGCGGTCGCCGTAATGCCCGGCCAGATAACCGCCCAGCGGGCGCATGAAGAAGCCCACGGCCATGGTCGCGAAGGCGGCGAGGATGCCGACGATGGGCTCGGTGGTGTGGAAAAACACCTGGCCGAACCAGCCCGCGGCGGCGGTGCCATAGATGAAGAAATCGTAGCTTTCCACGGCCGAGCCGACCATGGAGGCGAAAGAGACTTTACCGGCCTTGCTGTCTGTGTGGGTTGACGCCGTAGAGGATGTGCTCATGGCAAACTCCGAACTTTTATTGTTGTTGTAGCGGGCAGGGCCTGTGTGTGCAGGGGCCTGCCCAGAGTGTTGGAACGGATCCTTGTCAGTGTATCGGGCGTTACTCCCAGGTCTCGATGACCCGGCTGTCGTCGCGCCTGCCCAACCCGGCCTCAGAGGCCTGGCTGAAACGGGCGTGGGCGATGTCGAGCAACGGCACTGCGGCGTTGCATTCGCGGGCGGCGTGAGCCACCAGGCCGCTGTCCTTGACGAAAATGTCGACCATGCTGGTGACCTGGGTGTCGGTGCCTTCGAGCATTCGCGGCCCGCGGTCGGACAGCATCCACGAACCGCCTGCGCCTTTCTGCACCAGATCCAGCACCCGCGCCGGGTCCAGCCCCAGCGAGCGGGACAGGCTCAGCGCTTCGGCCGCTGCTACCAGGTGCACCGAGCACAGGTGCTGGTTGACCACTTTGATCGCCTGGCCATCGCCGACCTCGGCACCGGCATCGCGAACCTCGCCCATGCAACGCAGCACCGGTTCGACGTACGCAACGGCAGCCTTGGGGCCGGAGGCGAAAATCAGCAGGCTACCGGTCTGCGCGCGGGCCACACCGCCGGTCACCGGCGCATCGACCACCTGCACGCCTTTTTCCGCCAGGCGAGTGGCCTGTTCACGCACCGAGGCAGGGCCCACGGTGCTCATCACCACCCAGTGCTGGCCAGGTTTGAGTGCTATGCACTGGCTGACCAGCGCGTCGAGCTGGGCCGGGGTGGCAACCATCACCACCACCACGTCGGCGTCACTGGCCGCGCGCCAGTCGGCGCTGGATTCGATACCGAAGCCCTGCGCCAGCGCGCGGTTGTTGTCACTGAGTTCGACGCCGACCACATTGTGGCCCGCCTTGAGAATCTGCCGGGCCATGGGCAGGCCGATGGCGCCCAGACCGATAAATGCAACGTTCATGTGCGCGCTCCTTATGCCAGCCACTTGAGAATGTTGGCGGCCATGACCTGAGTGGAAATGCCGTAGCGGTCGTGCAGCGTCGGCAGCGCGCCGGCGTCGAGGTAGGCATCGGGCAGGGCGATCTGCTGGAACGCCGGGCTGACCCGCGCTTTCAACAGCGTCAGCGCCACCGCTTCAGAAAGGCCACCCACGGTACTGTGGTTCTCGGCGACCACCACCAGACGCCCGCTGCGACGGCATTGCTCGATGATGGTCGCTTCGTCCAGCGGCTTGATGGTCGGCACGTGCAGCACCGCCACATCGGCGCTGCCATCGCCCAGCAACTCGGCCACTTCCAGGGCGCGCATGGTCATGATGCCGCTGGAGATGATCAGCACGTCCTTGCCGTCGCGCAGCAGCTTGGCCTTGCCCAGCTCGAACGTGTAGTCGTACTGGTCCAGCACCATCGGCACCTTGCCGCGCAGCAGGCGCATGTACACAGGGCCGTTGTGCTCGGCCATGGCGGCCACGGCTTGCGTGGTGTCCAGCGCATCGCACGGGTCGATCACGGTCAGGCCCGGCACCGCGCGCATCAGCGCCAGATCGTCGGTGGCCTGGTGGCTGGGGCCGTAGCCGGTGGTCAGGCCGGGGAGGGCGGCGCAGATTTTTACGTTGAGGTTTTCTTCGGCGATCACCTGATGAATGAAGTCATAGGCGCGGCGAGTGGCGAACACGGCATAAGTAGTAGCGAACGGGATCAGGCCCTCTTTGGCCATGCCGCCGGCGGCGGCCATCAGCAATTGCTCGGCCATGCCCATCTGCAGGTGGCGCTCTGGAAATTCGCGACCGAAGATGTGCAGGTCGGTGTATTTGGACAGGTCAGCAGTCATGCCGACGATGCGCTGATCCTTCTGCGCGGCGGCGACCAGCGCGTGGCCGAACGGGGCGGTCTCGGTGCGCTGCCCTTCGCTGGCAATCGAGGCGATCATCGCCGAGGTGGTCAGGCGCGGTTTGTTTGCGATTGGCGTATCCATCTCAGCGTGGCTCCTGTTCCAGACGCGATTGGTAATGAGCATCCAGCACCTTGATCGCGGCCTGCCATTCGTCAGGCTCGACGCGGATGAAGTGGTTCTTCTCGCGGGTTTCCAGGAAATCCACGCCTTTGCCCATCAGGGTGTCGAACAGGATCACGCGGGGTTTGGCCTCTTTGAGCGCCATGGCCTGATCGAACGCGTTGATGACCGCCGCCAGATCGTTGCCATCGACACGTTGCACGTGCCAGCCGAACGCCTGCCACTTGTCCGCCAGCGGTTCGAAATCGAGAATCTCGTGGGAGTTGCCGTCGGCCTGCTGTTTGTTGAGGTCGACCAGCGCGATCAGGTTGCCGAGCTTGTGGTGGGCCGCCGACATCGCGGCTTCCCAGGTCGAGCCTTCGTCCAGCTCGCCATCGGACATGGAGTTGAACACCCACGCCGGATTGCCCTTCATGCGCAGGCCCAGCGCCATGCCGACGCCAATCGGCAGGCCCTGGCCCAGCGAGCCGCCGGAGATTTCCATGCCCGGCGTATAGCTGGCCATGCCGGACATCGGCAGGCGGCTGTCGTCCGAGCCATAGGTGTCCAGTTCGCTTTCGGGAATGATCTGCGCCTCGATCAGCGCGGCGTACAGGGCGATGGCGTAGTGGCCGTGGGACAACAGGAAGCGGTCGCGGCCTTCCCACTGTGGATCGTTGGGGCGCACGTTCATGGCGTGGCAGTAGGCGGTGGCCAGTACATCGGCCCAGCCCAGCGCTTGCCCGACGTAACCCTGACCCTGAACCTCGCCCATGCGCAGGGCGAAACGGCGAATGCGCCAGGCGTGATGGGCCACTCGCTGAAGCGGCTCGAGCGCCGCTTGGGGATTGATTGTCATGCTTGATTCCTGCTTATTTTTATAAAGGCATCAATCATTGAAAGCAGGCTGGCAACTGATGTTTCGAATTCATCAAAGCGCCTGCATCCAACCTGTAATCAAGCTACCATCGGCAAATAAACCCTTACAAAAGACATTTTTGCAGCAATGACTGAGCAGAATTCACTAATCCAGCAGCTTCGCCGTGTGCCGCTCTCATCACTGCGGGTGTTCGAGTCGGCGGGCCGCTCTGGCTCGTTCATTCAGGCCGCGCAGGAGCTGGGGATTTCTTCCAGTGCGGTCAGCCATTCGATCCGCAAACTCGAAGAATCCATCGACATTCAGCTGTTCGAACGCACCACCCGCGAGGTCAATCTCACGGCCAAGGGGCGGTTGCTGATGGAGCACGTGAAGCGCGGGCTCGAGGAAATGCAGCGCGGTTTCGTGCTGGCCAAGACCGAAGAACCGCCGCCGCTGCGCCTGCACACCGCACCGAGTTTCGGCATGCAATGGCTGATGCCGCGCCTGTCGCGTTTCGTCCAGGCCTACCCGAACATCGACCTGCGCTTCTCGGCCAGCACCGATTACGCCCAGTTCGAAAACGACGACTTCGACCTCGACATTGTTTACGGCGAGCCGCGTTCCAGCCTGATCGAAAAAGTGCCGCTGGCGGTGGAGCACCTGACACCACTGTGCAGCCCGGAACTGGCAAAGAGCATTCACACGCCCCAGGACTTGTACGAGCACCGGCTGATCCAGTGCGACGTGCAGATGCTGCAATGGAAAGGCTGGTTCGAGGCCAACCACCTGATGTCCCCGCACCATTACGCCCTGCGTTTCGACCGCAGCATCATGGCCATCGCCGCGGCCACCAGTGGCATGGGCGTGGTGCTGGAATCGACCCTGCTGGCCCAGACCGAGCTGGAAAACGGCAGCCTGGTCGCGCCGTTGCGCGCGGTGACCCACGACATCCAGTACATCGGCCACTACCTCGTCTACCCGAAACGGCGCACCCGGCACGAGGCGGCCGAGGTGTTCAAGAAGTGGCTGCTCGATGAGCTGGGGCTGCGGCCTGCAGTGCCGGCGCAATCCTGAAAGTGCAGCCCTGAGTTCTTTTTTGGCTCATGAATATGGCTAATGTTGCTTTGAAATCAATTCGTTTTCATTCATGCAGCCATCTTCTTAACATGCGCCCAGCTCTTCACGGTACAGCGCCACGAGTACCGGGCAGAAAGACAGAACAGCGGCGGGCAGTGCGAACTGATTCATCAATGGATTGAGCACTGCTCCCGAAAGATCAGGGTGCACATCACGATGAACACAGCCTTCACCTTTGCGATCAAGCGCATTCGTTTCGATGAGAACTATTACCCATCGGACAGCACGCGCATCACCACCAACTTTGCCAACCTGGCCCGAGGCGAGAGCCGCCAGCAGAACTTGCGCAACACCTTGAAGATGATCGATAACCGTTTCAATACCCTGGCGCATTGGGATAATCCCAAGGGCGATCGTTACCGGGTGGAGCTGGAAATCATCTCGGCTGAAATGAATATCGAGGCGAGCGGCGACGGTCGCGCCATCCCGTTGATCGAGGTGTTGAAAACCACCATCCTCGACATGCAAACCAACGAGCGCATCAAGGGCATCGTCGGCAACAACTTTTCATCTTATGTGCGCGACTACGATTTCAGCGTGGTCTTGCAGGAACACAACAAGGATCAGGCCGGGTTCAGTACGCCCGAGGATTTCGGCGATCTGCACGGCAAGTTGTTCAAGTGCTTTGTCAATTCGGATGCCTACAAGGCGCACTTCGACAAGCAGCCGGTCATCTGCCTGAGCGTTTCAAGCAGCCGAACCTACCAGCGCACCGAGAACTGGCACCCGGTACTGGGTGTTGAATACCTGCAGGATGAATATTCCCTGACGGATGAATACTTCAAGAAAATGGGCTTGAAGGTTCGCTATTTCATGCCGCCCAACAGCGCAGCGCCGCTGGCGTTCTATTTCTGTGGCGACTTGCTCGAGGATTACAGCAATCTTGAGCTGATCGGCACCATCAGCACCATGGACACGTTCCAGAAGATCTATCGCCCGGAGATTTACAACGCCAATTCCGCCGCCGGGAAAGTCTATCAGCCCAGCCTCAAGCACCAGGATTACTCGTTGACGCGCATCGTCTACGACCGCGAAGAGCGCAGCCGCCTGGCGGTCGAGCAAGGCAAGTTCGCCGCAGAGCACTTCATCAAGCCTTATCAGACCGTGCTTGCACAGTGGTCTGCCCAATACGCGCTTTGAGTCATTGAACAAACAAGGTTTGAATCAGCCATGAAAAAACTGCTACCCACTTCAACTGCCGGCAGCTTGCCAAAACCCTCCTGGCTCGCGCAGCCGGAAACCCTCTGGTCGCCCTGGAAGTTGCAGGATGAAGGCCTGGTCGAGGGCAAACAGGATGCGCTGCGCCTGGCATTGCAAGAACAACAGCATGCCGGTATCGATATCGTCAGCGACGGTGAACAGACCCGCCAGCACTTCGTGACCACGTTTATCGAACACCTCGAAGGCGTCGATTTCGAAAAGCGCGAAACGGTACGGATTCGGGATCGTTATGACGCCAGCGTGCCGACAGTGGTGGGCGCTGTTGCGCGCAAGAAGCCGGTGTTCGTTGAAGATGCCAAGTTCCTGCGTCAGCAAACCGGGCAGCCGATCAAATGGGCGTTGCCTGGCCCGATGACCATGATCGACACACTCTTTGATGCTCACTACAAGAGCCGTGAAAAGCTCGCCTGGGAATTCGCCAAGATCCTCAACCAGGAAGCCAAAGAGCTGGAAGCGGCGGGCGTCGATATCATTCAGTTCGATGAACCGGCCTTCAACGTGTTCTTCGATGAAGTGAACGAGTGGGGTGTTGCCACGCTGGAGCGGGCCATCGAAGGGCTCAAGTGCGAAACGGCCGTGCATATCTGTTATGGCTACGGCATTAAGGCCAACACCGACTGGAAAAAGACCCTGGGCTCGGAATGGCGCCAATATGAAGAGGCGTTTCCCAAGTTGCAGAAATCCAGCATCGATATCGTCTCGCTGGAGTGCCACAACTCTCACGTGCCGATGGACTTGATCGAACTGATTCGCGGCAAGAAAGTGATGGTGGGCGCTATCGATGTGGCGAACCATGCCATCGAAACGCCCGAGGAAGTGGCCAATACCCTGCGCGAGGCCCTGCAGTTCGTCGACGCCGATAAACTCTATCCGTGCACCAACTGCGGCATGGCGCCGTTGCCTCGCCAGGTGGCAAGGGGCAAGTTGAATGCGTTGAGTGCCGGCGCCGAGATCATTCGCAAAGAGCTCTTGAACCGGGAGCTGTGATGTCACTCTCTGCTACTGTCATCGAGCCGCTGAGCTTTCGTGAAGCGCTGGGGCACTACGCTTCCGGGATCACGGTGATCACATCGCACAGCGGTGACGAGCCGATCGGCTTTACTTGCCAGTCGTTCTACAGCGTGTCGATGGATCCGCCGCTGGTGTCGTTCAGCGTCATGTGCAGTTCGGCCAGCTATCCGAAGATTCGCCAGGCGGGTCGGTTCGCCGTCAACATCCTGGCAGGCGAGCAGGCTGGAGTTTCCAACCAGTTCGCTCGCCGCGGCGCGGATAAATGGCAAGGCATCCAGTGGCAGGCATCACCGCTGGGCAACCCGCTCATCGAGGGCTGCCTGCATTGGCTCGATTGCGAAATCCACGCCGAGCATGTGGCAGGCGATCACCTGATCGTGATTGGCGAAGTGAAAGCCCTGGATGTGCAAAAAGCCGATGCCGCCCAGCCCTTGCTGTACTTCAAAGGGCAGTATCGCAACCTGGCCCACGGCTTGGCTTGATTCGCTTGCCACGCAGTGGCGCTGTCGCTGCGTGGCTGCCCCGGTTGCATCTGCCCCACCTTCCCGCTAGATTCCGCAGCTGGGCGTTTGCTGCGCCTGCGGTCCGCGCGAAGGGGTCACCCAAGGCATGCTTGCCACATTTTTCATTCCAGCTCCCGGCTTGTCGGCGGACCGAGCCCAATAAGGAGTTGGCATGCCCGCCAGTATTGTTTCCCGTCAACACGGTCTTCTCGATTTACCTTCCCTGCGCAAACGCGCAAAGCGCCTTCTCAAGGCCCTCAAAGAAAACGAGGCGGATGAGGTGCGCCTGCAGCTGCGTGCTCTGGGCTTATCCGGCCCGGATTATCGACTGGCCGATACCCAGTGGCTGGTGGCCCGTGAGGCAGGTTTCGCCAGTTGGCCAAAAATGATCGCCCACGCCGACAGCGTCGCTTTCGCGGCGCGCCATCCGGATTTCAGCACGACTTTTGAGGCGACCGTCCAGCATTGGCGCTGCGGCAATGACATCGAGCACAGCCTGCGAATCGCCGGCTTCTCGGGCGCGTTTCACATGTTCGACGATCCGATGGTCATGGGCCCGGTTCCGGCGCTCCCCGACGAGCAGTACTGGGCAGTGCGCGCGGCTTTTGCGCAGCAGGCGTTCGGGCTGAGCGCCGCCGATATCCAGCAGCGTCAGGCCAGCCAGCGCAAGGCACTGGCGCAGCTGAATGCGCACAGCGAGCTGGTGCTCTGGTGTGAAGGCGACGCGTACGATCAGCTGTTTCTCATCCGTTTGCTGGCCAGCCTGCCAGCCTTGCCGCGCAGGCTCGAACTGATCGAGACCCACCGTGTGCCTGGCGTTGAGCGCTTTATTGGCATCGGCCAGCTGGCGCCGGACCTGCTGGCCTGGCTGTGGCCGCAACGTCGTCCGCTGGGCGAGGATGCGCTGGCACTTGCCCGCGAAACCTGGAAAGCCTACACCGCCCCCGACCCGAGCGACTGGGCGCAACTGGCAGCTGACCCGCATCCGGTCTTGCCGCTGCTGGGGCCCGCGCTGGCGAGGCAACTGCAAGAACTGCCTGGCGCAGAAGATGGCCTGAGCCTGACCCAGCGCCTGACGCTGCGCATCCTCGCCGAGCAGGGCGAACTGCCCGCTGGCAAGGTCTTTGGCCACCTGATGATGCGCTACGAGCCGCTGCCGTATCTGGGCGATCAGATGTTTCATGCGCTGCTGCGCCCCTTGATCGATACCCCGCAGCCGCTGATCGACGAGCAGCAGGGAGACGCGTGGGAAAGGCGCCTGCTGCGGTTGACCCCGCTGGGCGAGCAAGTGTTGCGCGGGCAAGTGAACTGGCTCGATTGCGCGCCCGCCGAGCGCTGGGTCGGCGGCGTGCGCATCGTGGCGGATGACTCGCCTTGGGTGGTCAGTGAGCAGGGGAGCGTGTCGCGTCGGCAGGTTGGGCGAGGGCGGTCCTGATCACTGAGTCGCTTGCTGAACCATCGTCGCGATAAGTCCCTCGCGGCGATGTTACAAATCCAGCGACCAGGTCTGGCTCACCAGCTCCCTACCGAACTGCTGAACATTTTCCTGCTCGATCAATTCGAAGCCGGCTTTCCGGTACAGCCTTGCTGCGTCGACCAATACGCTGGTGGTCCACAGCTCCATGCGTTGGTAGCCGACACGGCGGGCGAACTGGATCGTTTCCTCGACCAGCCGCTTGCCGATGCCCATCCCCCGGGTGCTGGCGTCGACATAGAGCATGCGCAACCTGGCGGTGGTGGGGTTCTCCCTGACGACGAACACGGAACCTACGACCTTGCCATTCTTCTCGGCAATCCAGCAGCGCTCCGACGCGGGGTCGAACTGGCGAATGTAGTGCGCGACGATCTCGGCCAACAGCGCTTCGAACTCTGCATTGAAGCCGTATTCGCGGGCGTAGAGCTCGGCCTGCTGCTGGACCACGGCGCCCATGTCACCGGGCCCCGGGGCGCGCAACAGCCATGAGTTGTCGCCATCGCCCAGCAGCGCCTGCATCTGTTGCATGGCCTGAACCAGCTGTTTCTGCTGCGCCTCGGGCATTTTCTCCAGCATCACCACCACCTCGTCACGCGCGGCCTGCTCCAGCGCGGCCAGCACCGTCGAGCCGTGTTCGGTGAGGCTCAGGTCCGAAGCCCGGGCGTCGCTGGCCGAACGGGTCTTGGCGATCAGGCCGTCCTTCTCGAGGCCTGCGATGGTGCGGCTGAGGTAGCCGGGATCCAGCCCCAGGGTCTGGCGCAGGTCGGCGCTGGTGATCCCGGCGCCGGTGCCCAGCTCATAGAGAATCCGGCTTTGCGTGAGTGAAAACTGCGAATGCAGCAGGTGCTCATCCAGCACGCCGATCTGGCGGGTGTAGGAGCGGTTGAAGCGGCGGACGGCTTCGGCGCGGTCAACGATGGGAGAGGCCATGTAAATACCCATATATTTGCTTTTGGCAATTATATGTTTGCCTAAGACAAATATGTCAAATGACGTTTCCATCGCCGGAATCCGGTCACTTCAACGGCACGTACACATCCGTCTGCCATTGATCCAGCGGCGTCTCGGGGTAGACGCTCAGGTAATGGAAAAACAGCGGATGATCCCGCAGCTCCTCGGCGCTGGCGGGCAGCCAGTCGCGGAACAGCGGGTAGATGCTTTCGCTGATGTGATCGGGCGAGCCCAGATGCCGGATCACCGCGCAACGCCCGGCGGGGATGACCAGATCGCGGACGCCGAAGTCATTGGGCAGGACGGACTCGTCGATTTCGCCGCAGATCGCAAAGCGAAAGTCGTCCGCCGGTGTGGTGTCGGGGTTGTCATAAGGAATGCCGAAGGTGCGGCTGCGCGCCACCGGCGACTGGCCGCTTTGCATGCGCCATTGCCGAAAACGCGCCACGCTCTGGTCCAGCAGGGCGGGTGCGCCGCGATGTTCGAGCGCCGCGACACGGGTTTCGGCGAATTCCACGATACGGATTTGCACAGTGATACTCCTGGAAAAATGAGGAACGACAAACACCGCACTCCAGACCTGCCAGTTCGGCGCCTTGCCGAATGCGCTCGGCGCTATCCCGAAGGCCCGCTTGAAGGCTCTTGAAAACGCCTCCGGGCTCTCGAAACCCACCTCCAGCGCCGCCTGCAACACCGATTGCCGAGGCTCGCCGACCAAGCCATGGGCCGCGCGTCTGAGCCTCATCAGCTGTACATACTGCGAAACCGGAACGCCGACGTAGATCGTGAACTGCCGATGGAAATGAAACACCGAAAAGTTCGCGACACGGCTCAAGGTGCTCACCGACAGGTCGCCATCCAGATGGGCGTCGATGTAGGCGAGCACGGCTTCGAAGCGCTGCTGATAGGCGTGGGCAGTGGAGGTTTCGGTCACCGGGTGAGGTCTCCTGGGAATGCGGTGAGGAGGATCATCCGGGTTTTATCCTACGCGGGCCTAGCCGGGTTTGCTTTGTTCGAATCCGTTCTCCGGACAGCTTTTGAGGGACAGATACTGTGTGGCAGCTGAGGTTCGGCTACCCACCCATTACCAGATGTAAACTGGAAAAAATCAATCAGGGAGCGATGCAGTGGCGCTACAACTAAGGAAAGCCCGCGTGACCGATCTACCGGCCATTTACCGAGGCGAGGAAAGTTACATCCGCGCCTTTGAGCCTGCACACGAAGCGGCATGGCGCGCTGACCTTGCGCGGCATCTGACGCGGTGGGTCGAGCACTTCGAGCGTCTGACCGTCGCTGTCGTCGATGAGGCGTTCGCCGGTTATTCGTTGTGGATGCCGGAGGGTGACTGCGCGGAGCTTTGCACCCTTCATGTCGCCCCGGGTTTGCGTCGCAGCGGCATAGGATCGAAGCTGCTGCAGGCTTACATGGCCGATGCCGGATCGCAGGGATTCAACCGATGGCGCTTGAGTGTGCGGCCTGACAATCCGGCAAGATTCATGTATCAGAACGCGGGTTTTGCATGCCTGGGAACTGGCGAGAATGGCTATCTGAACTACGAGCGTTGCCTTTGACAACGTTCTGGCCGGTCGCAAGGATACGCCTGCATCTGTCATCAAGCGTCGGCCAGAAAGCGTGAAAGGGATTGCGAAAGCGCATCGAATACCAGCGCGACACGCCGTACCCGCTTGAGGTCGTGGTGCATCGCGATCCAGACGTCGACCGTAAAATCCACTTGCTCGGGCAGTACGCGCACAAGGCCGTGACGTCGCGCCAGTTGGCTTGAACACACGCCGATGCCCAAGCCCGCCCGCAGAGAGGCGAACTGGGCCAGATGGTTGTCGCTGCGGATGACGGCATTCTCGCCGGTACAGAAAAATCCCTGCTGCTTGAGCAACGTCTGTTCCGTCAGGTTGCGGTCCGGGCCGATCACCGGGTAGTCGTTCAGTTCATCTGCATTGCGGGGCAGGCCTCGATGTTCGAGCAGTTGCGCCGATGCGTAGAGGCCCACGCGCAAGTCGCCGACGTGGCGGGTGACGACTGCAGCCTCTGAGGGGCGACGAATACGAACGGCAACGTCGGCTTCTTGCAGTGCCAGGTCTTCCAGCCGGTTCGACACACTCAGTTCGATCGCCAGATGCGGTTGCGCAGTGCGGATCTCACCCAGCATCGCCGGCAGCACCTCCACGCCCAGCAACTGGCTGCTGGTCACCCGCACTGTGCCGCCTGCTCCATTGGCCTGGGCCGAGGCGGCGCGGGCAAATGCCTCGGCCGCCAAGGCCATCGATTGCGCGTGTTCGATCAGCTCCCGCGCGGTGTCCGTGGGCATCAAACCTGCTGGCGAGCGGACGAACAGGCTGGTGCCCACGCTGTGTTCAAGCGAGTCGATGCGTCGTCGCGCAGTGGCCTGGGCGATGCCAAGCGCCCGGGCGGCGGCGGACAGGCTGCCCGTGCGCAGGACGGCAAGAAAAACCCGTTGGGTTTCCCACTGAAGTGGCGCGATGTTCATACATTTCCTATGAGCGGGTGGTACGGTTTGATCAATTTTCATCAGGTGCAATGTTGGGCATGCTTAACCCGGTCGATGCATGGCATCAAGTCTTACCTTCGGAAAAATAGAGAAATTGCCCATGAAACTTGCCGGTGGTTGCCGTTGCGGCGCTGTCACCTATCGTTCAGACAGCGACATGCAGGTGGCTGTTTACGCTTGCCATTGTCAGTTCTGCCAGATCTGGAGCGGCAGCAGTTTTGCGCTGCACGCCCTGCTGCCTGGTGATGCGTTTGTCCTGCACGGCCCGACTGTGGAATACATTCACGAAGATCAGGGTCAGATCGCGCATCACTACTTGTGCGCGACCTGCCACACCCGTATCTACAACACCACGACGGCGGCACCGGGGGCGTGGGTGCTGCGCGCAGGGACCCTTGAGGAGCGTTCCTCGCTGACGCCGATGGCGCACATCTGGGTCAAGCACAAACAACCCTGGCTGAGCCTTCCCGCTGATGTTGCCACCTGGCCGCAAAGCCCGACACCCCAGGCATTTGCTGCTGCGTTGAACGCTGGCCGATCCTGAGTCAAGCGAGGCAATCATGAGCGATGACCCGTACTGTGCAACCGGCAGCTGTCGGTGTGGTCAGGTGACATTTGAAGTGCGCGCCCAGCCGGTGATGACCAGCGCGTGCCACTGTGTCGGCTGTCAGAAAATGTCGGCCAGCGCGTTTTCCCTGACCGCGCTGTTTCCCGCCGAAGGCTTTTTCATCACTCAGGGCGCACCGGTAATCGGCGGGCTGCATGGCGCGAGCCGGCATTTTTTCTGCCCGCACTGTTTGTCCTGGCTGTTCACACGCCCCAGCGAAACCGACGCATTCGTCGGAGTGCGCAGCAGCCTGCTCGACCAGCCCTGGCGCTACGCCCCCTTCATGGAAACCTGGACTCGCGAAAAACTGCCTTGGGCTGGCACCGGGGCAGGGGGCAGTTACCCGACCTTTCCCGAGCCGCAGGATTACCCTGGGTTGATGGCTGCGTTTGCGGCAATGGC
Source organism: Pseudomonas sp. 2 (assembly GCF_056627435.1). Taxonomy (NCBI): domain Bacteria; kingdom Pseudomonadati; phylum Pseudomonadota; class Gammaproteobacteria; order Pseudomonadales; family Pseudomonadaceae; genus Pseudomonas; species Pseudomonas sp. 2. The sequence goes on along the minus strand of NZ_JBWXNG010000001.1, from coordinate 212,286 downwards.
TGCGGGTGCCGAGCGTGAGTGACGCGAGCGCGCGCGGCGTGAACTCGCACCATTACCGCTTCCGTTCTGGGAAGGGTGGGGGAAAACTTTGAAATTCTCAGGCTGTGTCTTTTAGGCGATGATCCGGACAGAAACCTTGACCCACACCGAACCGGAGCATACGCATTGATCGATCATCTGGACCATCTGGTACTCACCACAACCGACCTCCAGGCGTGCAAGGACTTCTACGTGCGCGTGCTGGGAATGCGCGCCGAGACCTTCGGCAACGGCCGGCTGGCGTTCTGTTTCGGCAATCAGAAAATCAACATCCACGAGCGCGGACGGGAGTTCGAACCCAAGGCCCATTTGCCGGTGCCCGGTGCGCTGGATCTGTGTTTCATTGCCAGTGTCGGGTTGGATGCTGCGGTTGCCCGGCTGCAGTCCGAGGGCTGGCCAATTGTCGAGGGGCCCGTACAAAGAACCGGCGCCACCGGGCCGATTCGTTCCGTGTATGTCCGCGACCCCGACCTGAACCTGATCGAAATTTCCGAGCTTCTCGTACCTGGTCACTGAAGGTCTCATCACTCCCGTCGTGCAGACGAGAGTGACCTCCACTCAAGCAATGCTCGCCCCGCCATCCACCAGCACCGTTGAGCCGGTGGCGTAAGGCGTGCTCGCCAGATAGACGATCGCGTTGGCGATGTCCTCGGCTTGGCCCATTACCTGTGCAGGCAAGCGTGCTGCGGCGCCGTCGAACATGGACTGGCGGGCGTCGTCGGAGAGTTTCGACCACAGCGGGGTGGCGATCAGTCCTGGCGAGACGGTGTTGACCCGCACCGGCGACAGTTCCAGGGCCAGGCCGCGGGACAAGGCTTCCAGCGCCGCATTGATGGCGCCTTGCAGGACTGATGTTTTGCTGGGGCGTACGCTGAGGAAGCCGGAGACGAACGTCAGCGAGCCGCCGGCCTTGATCCTGGCCACGCGTGCGACGTGGTAGGCGCCCCAGAACTTGCTGTTCATCGCGGCGTGGGCATCCTCCAGGGCGAGTTGCCGGATCGGGCCGCCCGGGGTTTGCGCGGCGGAAATGACCACGTGATCGAACTCGCCGGCCGAGGAAAAAAATGCGCTGACGGCCGCTTCATTGGTGGTATCGAGCACGGCGGTCTTGATGTTGGCGCCGATGCCGTTGGCGACGGCGTCGAGTTTTGCCTGGTTGCGCGAGGCAATGGTGACCTGGGCGCCGAGTTTTGCGAATGCCTGTGCAGTGGCGGCACCGATGCCCGAACTGCCGCCTACGATCAATACGTTGCTAGCTGAGAAGTCTTTCATGGGGGTTCCTCCGGTTGAGTGGCCCCATTCTGCGAAACAGCTGTGATATTGAAAATTGGCTCGGCATTTGATGGATTTTCAAATTATTTGGAAATATCCAAGGGCTGATCTGTCACCCAGCAGCCAGAACTCCCCAAGCTCTCCTCGGTTGCACGCGCCCCACCAGCGCGGTCACGGTGGATTTGCGGCAGTAGCGGCGCACGCTGGGCTGCGGGACGTCAGCAACCACAGGATCAGGGCACTGGCGCTGACCGATGCGCCCAGCAGGCTCACGGCGGGCCATCCCCAGTGCTCGTAGACTTGAGTCGCGGCTGCTGCGCCCAGGGCGCTGCCGGTGGAGTAGAAAACCATGTAGGCGCCGACCAGGCGGCTTTGCGCATCCGGCCGGGCGGCGAAGATCAGGCTCTGATTGGTGACGTGAACGGCCTGGACGGCGAAGTCGAGCAGGATCACTCCGCAGACGAGGGCGAACAGTGAGGATTGGGCCAAGCCGATCAGCAACCATGAAAGCGTCAACAGGCCCAGTGCGAGGCCGCTGATCCGTTGCCCCAAGCCCTGATCCGCCCAGCGACCCGCGCGTCTGGCGGCCAATGCACCGGCCACGCCTGCCAGGCCGAACAGGCCGATGGTGGTGTGGGATAACGACAGCGGTGGCGCGCTCAAGGGCAGCACCATCGCCGTCCACAACACCGAAAACGCGGCGAAGATCAGCAACGCCAGCAGCCCGCGAATCCGCAGCACAGGTTCGGTCATCAACAGCGTGAACAGCGAGCGGATCAACTGCCCATAGCTGCCGGCGGACTGCCGGGAGGGCGTGTCAGGCACGCATTTGAACAGCACTGCAGTGAGGGCAAGCATCAGCCCTGATGAAACCAGATAAACCGCTCGCCAGCCGGCCAGATCCGCGATCAACCCCGATGCGAAACGCGCCAGAAGAATGCCCAGCACAATGCCGCTGGTCACCGTCCCGACCGCCTGGCCGCGTTGTGAAGGCGCTGCCAGCACCGCCGTGTAAGCGACCAACACTTGAACGACCACCGCCATCAACCCCACGACGACCATTGCGGCCAGCAACGCCAGCCATGTCTGCGACGCGCCAACCGCTGCAAGGGCAATGGCAGACAGCACGGTCTGGCTCAGCACCAGCCGCTTGCGATTGACCAGATCGCCCAGCGGCACCAGAAGCAGCAACCCCAGCGCGTAGCCGACTTGGGTCATGGTCACCACAATGCCGATCGACCCGGGTGCTACGTTAAGACTCTCAGCCATCGAATCGAGCAGCGGCTGGGCGAAATACACGTTGGCGACTGCCAAGCCGCAAGTGATCGAGAACAGCAGAATGAGCGAGGCAGGGAGGCTGGAAAGGCCGAAGGGTGGAGACTCAGGCTTGGCTGTCATAAGGTCATCCGTGCAGGTAATCTGGTTGCAAAATGAAACTTGATGGATTTTTGCTTGATCCTGTTTCAAAATGCAACCAGATTTGTCCGGGCTGCCCCACAGCCCCTCACGCGGATTTCTCAGCGGAAGGTAAAAATGCCCGAAACGTTTTCTCAGGACAGCCGTGAATGCCCGGTCGCTCGATCGCTTGAGGTGATCGGCGATCGCTGGTCGCTGATGATCATTCGCGACGCGTTCGACGATATCCGCCGCTTCAGCGAATTCCAGAAGAGCTTGGGCGTGGCCAGGAATATCCTGACCTCGCGGCTCAAGGCGCTGGTGGAGGTTGGGGTGTTCGAGATCTGCCCGGCATCGGACGGCAGCGCCTACAAGGAGTACGTGCTGACGGAAAAAGGGCGCGAGATCTTTCCGATTGTGGTCAGCCTGCGCCAGTGGGGCGAGCGCTTCGAGTTCGAACCCCATGAGACGCGCTCGGTGCTGCTGGACAACGCCAGCGGCCAGCCGCTGGCGACGTTGGCGGTGCGCTCTGCGAGCGGCGAGGTGCTTGGGCCGGCAGACTGCCACCGGGTCAGGATCGCCCCGGCGGTCACCCCTGACGGCTGATCAGAATGTCCTCGAAAAACCCACCGACCGGCTCGGTGGGGTGGCACAACTGGATTTCCAGGACCCAGACCATCTCGCTCGGCACGATATCCACGTCAGCCAGCTTGTCTTGGCCGAACAGCGCGTGGGGGAAATCGGCGATGCGATGGCCCGCCAGATTGCGCTCCAGCTGCCAGCCCTTGGCTTGGGCGCTGGATTCGGCAAAGTCGTACAGCTCGCGCCCGGTCAGGCCGCGGTGCCAGGCCTCACGAGTTTCGTTGAACACCTCGTGCAGCGCCTGGGTGCAGGCGTGGTGCAGCGGGTTGCCGCCGAACACGAAGGTGTCGCCGTAATCGCCTTCGTAGCCGTCCCACACCGGGCCGAGGTCGACCACCGCGATGTCGCTGGCGCGCAGCGTGCGCTGAGGGTCGACGCCCTGACGAGGCGTGCGCACCGTGTCGTCGCCGAAGCGGATGTAGGTGGGGTGCCAGGTGTGGGACGCGCCCATCGCCTGTAAGGTCTGGCGGGCCATGGCCTGCGCCTGCGCCGTGGTCATGCCGACCCTCAGTTGGCTGGCGATGGCCGCCAGCGCTCGAGCCGACTGCTCCCGGGCTGCGAGCATGCCATCCAGCGAGTAGCGCGGCCCGACCTTTTCCAGCAACGGGTCCAGCGGCCGCGAGGTAGCAGCAGGCACCGACGAACCGCTGGGCACGAAGGCCTCTGCCACGAAGCGGTGCGCCTGCACGCCGGCCGCCAGGCAGGCTTCGCGCACCTGGCTGATCATGTTGCCGTTGCCGCAGGCATACACCTGGGTCTCGGTCCATTGGTGAGACTGGCTCAGGGCAACCTGCTGCACCCGTGCAACGGGCGAGCGTACGGGGTGCCAGTTGAAGTTTGAATGCGCCTGATCGGCCTGATCGAGAAAGTCCTGATCATAGAAGTCTGCGGTCGACGATCCAACCCAGTACAGCGTGACCTTTGCCCTGCGCCCCAATGCCGTCAGCAGCAAGGGTTTGACTCCCGCGTAGCCAGTGCCGGTGGCAAACAGCACCACGGGCCGCTGATCTTCGTGCTGCCAGGTGCAGGCGCCCACCGGGCCTTCGAGTTCGACAGCATCGCCCCGCTTCAGCATCGGCAAAATGCCCTGGGAAAACCGCCCGCCACTGACCTGACGAATGTGAAACACCAGCCGTCCCTGATCCTCGGCGGGCAGGTTGGCGATGGAGAAACAGCGGCTGTCGCCGTCGGCCAGACGAAAGCGCAGGTACTGGCCGGGTTTGACCTCCAGCGCCTGAGCGGGCTGCAGCACCAGTTCGATGATGTCTTCACTCAGCGGGCGCTGGCTGACAACCTGGGCGCTGATGTGCAGGGTGGGGGTGTCCAGCGACCAACCGGGAATCTCCAGGCGCAGGTCGCTGCAGGCGTGGCTCTGGCACAGCAGCATCTCGTCGGCGGCCAGCGGGTAGGAGGGCGCTGGCATGTCCTCGGTGCGCAGCTTGTCCCGCCAACTGCCCGACACCACCTTGACCTTGCACGACCCGCACGCGCCCCGGCGGCACGAAAACGGCACGGCCAGGCCGCTGGCGAGCATGGCGTCGAGCAGCAACTGGTCAGCGGCTTCGAAGGTTTTGCCCGAAGGCGACAGTTCAACGACGTGGCGGTTTTGCATAAACACCTCGGGGCAAGTGAGCCTCGATTGTTGCGTTACACTGGAACCTAGAAAACCTCCAGTTTCGGATAGTTCATATGGTCCAGCTGCGCAAATGGCGTCTGTTGCTCAACCTCGACAAGGGCAGTGGGCAAGCGTCCTACCGTCAGATCGTCGAGGGCCTGGTGGCGGCGATCGTCGAAGGCCGCGTGCCGCCCGGCGCGCCACTGCCGGGCACGCGGGAAATGGCCAAGTTGCTCGACGTCAACCGCAAGACCGTGATCCTGGCCTACGAAGAGGCCGCCACCAAAGGCTGGCTGGTCAGCCTGCAGCGGCGCGGCACCTTCGTCAGCACGCAACTGGCAACACCAAATCCTGATCCACACTCCGCGCCGCCTTCGTTCGCGCTGCCTTTGCGTGATTCGCCCGCAGTGGCGTATTTCACTCCTGGCGAGCAGGTGACGGCCCTTCAGCACCGGCCCGGCGCACTGTTTTTTGACAACGGCGCCTGTGATCACCGCCTGCTGCCGCAAGCCGTGCTGCATCGTTACTACCGCAATGCCCTGCGCTACAGCTTCACCACCAACACCGTGCGCCACGGCACTGAAAGCAGCAGCCAGTACCTGCGCAGCGCCCTGGCCGACATGCTGCGCCAGCAGCGCGACCTGGCGGTGCAGGCCGAGCACATCTGCCTGACCCAAGGCGTGCAGATGTCCTTGCAACTGGTGGCCAGCGCCTTGCTCGAGCCCGGGGACGTGGTGCTCATCGAGCGCCTGAGCTATCCGCCAGCGTGGGAAATCTTCCGCCAGCTGGGCGCCCGGCTGGTGCCGGTCGACCAAGATGACGAAGGCTGCCGCGTCGATCAGATCGACGCCCTGTGCCGCCAGCACAAGGTGCGCATGATCTACCTCACGCCCCATCACCAGTTTCCCACCACCGTCAGCCTGCACGCCGGCCGCCGCCAACAGTTGCTGGAACTGGCCCGGCTCCACGACTTCTGCGTGATCGAGGAAGACTACGACCACGAATACCATTTCGCCGGCCGACCCTACCTGCCACTGGCCAGCGACCGCGCCCAGCGCCATGTGATCTACATCGGCTCCCTGTCCAAATCCCTGGGCAGCACCTTCCGCTGCAGCTACATCGTCGCCCCCGCCAACGTCATCCGCCTGCTCGAACGCACAGCGGCCCTGACCCTGGGCCAGGGCGATGCGGTGATGCAACGCATGCTCGGAGACCTGATCAACGACGGCGAACTGAAAAAACACCTGCGCCGCGTCTCCCGTGAATACCGACGACGCCGACAGGTACTGCTGGAGTGCCTGCGCGAAGCATTCGGCGATCACATCACCGTGCAGGAACCGGAAGGCGGGCTGGCGCTGTGGGTCAGGTTCAGCGAGGCGATCGACGTCGAACAACTGGCCGAACGGGCGCTGGAACTGGACCTGGTGGTACGCAGCGGCCGCCAGTTTTCGCCGTTTGGCGAGCCGGTGAATGCATTGCGGCTGGGGTTTGCTTCGCTGGATGCGGAGGAGATTCGTGAGGCTGTGCGGCGGTTGGTGGAGGTGGCGGGGGTGGCTGGGGTGGCCAAGGCATAGCGCCAGTCCTTCATACTCTGCGACCGCCGGACGATTGCCAGCTTGGCTTGCTTTTCAGATGGCTTGGGTGGTGCGCTATATGTTCAGCTATTGGCGTGCAGTACGGCTGCACCAGCAAGCACCAAAAGAATGCCTGCTAGCTGTAACACAGCGAGCCTCTCCTTATAAAAGAAGTACCCCATGATCGCAGCGATACCTCCTGAGAGCGTGCTGATGACAGTGACAACTGCAATCGACCCATTTAGCGCTCCCCAGGCAAATGCAGAAAAACCTCCGAGATTGAATAAGCTTGCAGCGCAGAGAGGAAGTAAGGCGGCGTTTGGCGGAAGCTTTAGCGTGGCTTTGGCAACGCTAATCAAGAATGTAGGCAGCATCGCAATTATTCCAACTGCGTATCCCAACCATAGCATTGCAGCGGCCCCGATATAGGGCAGCGCAAATTTCCCTTGCAGCCAAAAACTACTTCCATACAACAAAGCCGCCAGCAAAGCGAAGAAAATGGATGCCCCATTGCTCTGCGTTGCCCTAGTGTCCAGCGCTCTCTCCTTGATACTTGCGAAGACCACACCTGTCACGCAAACGATCATGCCCAGGAGTTGCGTGGGAGAGATGTTATCTCCACCGATCCAGGAAAATAGAGCAGTGACCACACCATACAATGTGACTAATGGGGCAACGACTGCAGTCTTGCCTAATGCAAATGCCTTGGAAATGGCCAGTGATCCTCCCAGGGTGAAAAATGAGGCGACTACTCCAATCATGAGTGCGTGACTGGATGCCATAAAAAGTTTTTGGTAGGCGGAAGACCCGAAAAGAATAGCGCTCATTAAAATCAAACCTATGAGCTGACCAAAGAAAACAGCTCTCTGAACTCCGACATTGCGAGCATTTACGCCTACCAGAAAGTCGGTCGCGCCCCAGCACAACGCTGCCAAAAGCCCCATGACTACGTCCACTGCATGTCCTTATATTGTTAGATCCCTGTGATAACGGACAGTAATCGGGTTCCATTCACAAATCAAACTCTCTTTCGGACTATCCGTTTGTCGGGGTCGCCTGCTTATCGGATTATCTGTTTATCAAATGAATAAGGGGCGGTGAGAGCAGTTGATAGCAAAACCAGCAATAACAGGACGCTATATGCAGTGGTGCTTAAAATCCCTGTCTGAAGGTCGATTCCCCATGCAACAAGCTCCACTAGTCCTTGTGTGTTCATGAGCCAAGGCTGACGAGCCTTTCAATTCGGCAAGTTCGTGTCGACCTAAGCTGCCGTGCTAAAGCATCAAACTGAACCGGCACTCACGGCCAGCGCCGTCTTCTGTTTGCGGATGCTGGCTAAAGCCACAACGGGCAAGCACCTTTTGTGAGCCGATGTTCTCCGGAAACACATACGCATCCAGACGCTCAAGCTGCCAGTGTTGCCGTGCCACCTGGATCAGGTGCATGACTGCCTGCGTGGCGATCCCCTGGCCTGTGCAGGCGTGCGCCACGCGGTAGCCCACTTCGGCGCAGCCACGATGCTGATCGATATCTTTCAGATTGGCCCGGCCTGTGATCGAGCCTTGGTTATCGACGATGACGAAAGGGTGCCATGTCCGGGCGGCCAATCGGGCCAGCAGGTCATCGATGTGCTGGCTGACGCCGGGCTCGGAGTAAAAAGATGCCTCTCGTGCATCGATGTTCGCTTCGAACCAGGCGCGATTCAGTGTTTCGAAGGCCAGCAAGCCCTGAAGGTCGGTGTGGGTGAGTTCACGAACCCGGTAGATCTTCACGTTGGCCATCTCAACCACGCCTCAATGTAATGCGCGTCAACTCCGACGGCACGCCCAGGCGCAGGGCAAAGCCCGGCCACAGCGCGGTGCCGTTGTTCACGTAAAGCTTGAGACCGTCCACATCGTAGAACCCGGAGACGAAGCCCTCGTTGGCCCGCGCAATGAACGGCGCGAGGGGACGGATCATGCCGCCGTGGGTATGGCCGGAGAGCTGCAAGGCCACACCGGCTTCGGCGGCGCGGCGGGCGTTGCGCGGCTGGTGGTCGAGCAGGATGACCGGTGCATTCGCAGGCGCTCCGGCCAATGCCTTTTTAAGGTCCGGGCCGGGCAGGCCGGCGCGGGGGGCGCTGAGGTCCGTGACCCCGGCCAGGGTCAGTTGTGCGCCGTTGCGCTCGATCACTGCGTGGCTGTTGTTCAGGCGGCGCATGCCCTGTGAGCTGAAATACTGCATCCAGGTTTCGTTGTCGAAGAAGTATTCGTGGTTGCCGGGGATGACATACACGCCATCGGGCGCGCGCAGGTCGCGCAGGGGTCCGACGTCTCGGGTGCGGGCGCTGAGCGGGCCGTCGATCAGGTCGCCGGTGATGACGATCAGGTTCACCCCCAGTGCGTTCGAGCGGTCGACCACGGCTCGTGCCCATGGCTCGTCGAACAGGCGGCTGATGTGCATGTCGGTCAGGTGCAGCAGCGTGTAGCCGTCGAATTGCGGGGGCAGGTTCTTGATGGCGACTTCAATGTCTTTGACCGGCGGCACGCGCATGGCCTGATGCACGCCAACGGCTGCCAGCACCAGCGCCACACTGCCCAGGGCATATCGCAGGTTCGCCGGAATGATCAGCCAGCGCTGGCGAACCAGCATGGCCAGCAGCGTGCACAGATCGACGACCAGTTGCAGCACCGCGATCAGCAGGATCGCCCCGAATGCCCAGTTGAACAGCACCACCACCGCCCGCGGAAATTCCGGGTCGAACACGCTGCCGGAAGAGAGCCGGGAGTAAAAGTGATATTGCGAAGCGAGCAGCAGCAACAGCGCGCCGGCCAGCCTGGCAGCCAGCGGCCAGGGCATGGGCCAGATGAAGCGCACGATCACGTACAGGCAAGGGGTGGTAAACATCAGGTGAAACATCGGGTCACTCCTGTGATCGTGACGGGCCGATTGAGCCGTCCGCGCGAGGATCTGAAAATACGTGCCCGGAGAGGTTCAGATCAATTGCTGACGTGCATTCCTGGGTGACTTTTTTGTAGATCGCCTACCGGCAATTCGACATTGGTCGCCAAAACAGAAGACCGACGATGTGTAGAATATCGCCCCTCTAAAAAATCAAAGGACTGATCCCATGATTACTTGCCACGTCAAATACGTCATCGACCCCTACCAGATCGCGGCTTTCGAGCGTTATTCACGGCAGTGGATCGCGGTGGTGACGCGTCTGGGCGGCTATCACCACGGTTATTTCCTGCCGGCCGAAGGCGCCAACAACGTGGCGTACTGCATGTTCAGTTTCGCCAGCCTTGCCGACTACGAGCGTTACCGCCAGCAGGCCGCACAGGATCCGGAGTCTGTGCGGCTGGTGGAGGAGGCGAGTGAGTTGAAGTTCATTGTCAGCTACGAGCGAAGCTTCCTTCGGCCGGTCTTGGAGTGATCGATCCGGCACCCGGATGAGGGCTAGCGGCCAAAGAGACTTCTGAGGTCGCTGAGCAGATCCGGCCCCGTTGGCGTCCAGCCCAGCCGCGCTTGCGTTTTGCTGCTCAGGGCGGTCATGTCCTTGCCCACGAAGGTCGACAGCCAGCCGAAATTCGCCGTCACTTCATCTGCCGGTACTGACACCGTGGGCATCTGCAGGCCTTCGCCAATGGTCTCGGCGATCAGGCGGAAGGGAATGCGGGATTCCGCGGTGGCGTGGTAGCGCGCACCCGGTTGGTGCTTTTCCAGCGCCAGGCGATACAAGCGGGCGGTATCGACAAGGTGCGCGGCTGACCAGTGATTGAGGCCGTCATCGACGTAGGCGCAAAACCCTTGAGCCTGCGCCTGCTTGATCACTTCGCTGACCAAGCCCTGTTTGACCGGGTTGTGGATCTGCGAAAGGCGCATGACCACCAGGTTGATGCCGCGCTGCAGCAGTTCGTTTCCGGCTCGCTCCGACGCGGCTCGTGGGTGAGGGTGCTCAGGGTCGAAGTAGTCTTCGTCTGCCGGCTGGCCCTCTGCCGCCGAGCCCATGGGCGTTCCGGAGGTGATGATCAGCGGGCGCTGGGAACCTTCCAGCGCCGCCCCCAACGCGGCAATCACGCGGGCGTCCTTCTGGCAGTTGGCGAGGAAATGGCTGAAGTCATGATCGAACGCGGTGTGGATGACGGCGTCGCACACCTCGGCACCGCTTTGCAGGCTGGCGAGGTCTTCGATGTTGCCCTGGTGCGGTTCAGCGCCCATTGCCAGCAGCGCACGGGCACCGGCATCCGAACGTGTCAGGCCCAGCACCTGATGGCCTGCGTCGAGCAACTCGCGGGTGACTTGTGAGCCAATGAAACCTGTCGAGCCGGTAACGAATACGCGCATAGCTGAATGCTCCCTTTGCTAAAGGTTGCAGAGTGCGCGTAACGTTTATCCGGTTAAAGGCGTGACATTATCAGGGTATAGAAACTAACAGGATCATTATGGCGAGCCAGTCTGCTCATCTCTTGGGAACCTATCTGAAGGACTGCCGGGCGCGGCTGGATCCGGCGAGTTTCGGCTACCCGGCTGCGCGCCGGCGCACCCCTGGCCTGCGCCGCGAGGAAGTCGCGCAGCGGGCCAACATCAGCGCAACCTGGTACACCTGGCTCGAGCAGGGGCGCGGCGGTGCGCCTTCGGCACAGGTGTTGAACCGTATTGCCCAGAGCTTGTTGATGACCGAACCTGAGCGCGAGCACTTGTTCATGCTTGCCTTTGGTCATCCGCCTGAAGTGGTCTACAGCGCGCCGGATGCGGTGACGCCGCGCCTGCAACGGGTGCTGGATACGCTCGAGTACAGCCCGGCGTTCATCAAGACCGCGACCTGGGATGTGCTGGCATGGAACACCGCGGCCGCGGCGGTGTTCACCGACTACAGCCTGTTACCGGTAGCCCAGCGCAACATCCTGCGGCTGATGTTCTGCAACCCCGGTGCGAGGTCCAGGCAAGACGACTGGCAGGCGGTGGCGCGTTTTATTGTCGCGGCCTTCCGGGCCGATGCCACCCGCGCGGGAGCGGCATCGGAAGTCGCCCGGCTGGCCGATGAGCTGTGCAGCCTCAGTCATGAATTTGCGGTGCTGTGGCGCGACAACGACGTGCGCTTGCACAGCGAGGGCACCAAGCGCCTGCGTCATCCTGCCCATGGTGTCATCGAACTGGAATACTCGGGCTTCGCGGTGGACGGGCGCCCGGACCTGTCGATGATCGTTTACAACCCGGCCAGCAGCGCCGATGCCGAGCGGGTCAGGGCGATGGTGCAGAGTCATCTGGCAGCCAAGGCGGCAGAGAGCTGACAGAAGACCCACCGCCCCGTTGCATCCAGTCGGTTACTTACCGTCCAGCGATTGCGCCACAGCGTTCATGAACACGGCCTGTTCGTCGTAAAGCGAGCTCGGTGTCTCGGCGTTCTTCCAGGTCAACCATTGCACGACCACCAGCTTTCGCGCCGGGTTGATGGCGATGGTCTGGCCGTAGATGCCCAGGGCCCAGAAGGTCTGATCGCTGTCGGCGATGGCACTGGCGTGCAAGGAGCTGCAAGAGGGCAGCCTGGTCAGGTGCGTGGATCACCGCGTGGCGCTTGAGAGCTATCAGGTGCTCACGCCTTCCCCCGGCGCTGGGGGAGGATGCGTTGTGGTTTATCGAGTGGTTGAGTGAGAGTTTGTGACGCAGTTATCCGGATGCGGTGTGTGGTGGGTGACAGTGTGTCGCGTTGTAGCCTCTGAAAGTTCTGCTCTAAGTCTACGTGTTTGGAATGATCAAGCCGCAATGAATGTATTTGAATTTCAAATGCTTCACATTTGAAATAGTCGTTTGCGTCACCGGTCGTTTATCTTCATTCTTTGTTTCGGTTACTCAGGCGTCAGAATAAATATTCTGATGCGACGAATGAGTCGTGAAGTTCTACTCAGGGAAACGTTGGGTAAATAGTTATCCATGCCAAAAATTCCGAAACGATATTCTCACTTTGTAGCGGGAGCCCTTCAGTCGGGGTTCACGTGCGCAGTCACCTCTGCCATCGCAACTGCACACGCTTATCGGCATGACCTAGCAGGGTTTCTCTGCCATTGGCTACCGATGTATCTGATTTCATGGATAACCTTGCTTCCCTTGGTCTTCATTGCGATGCCCTTGATCAGAAAGTTGTCCGACTCACTGACCAGTAAACACTGATAAACCAGGATCTGATGATGATTGAATACACCTGTACTTTGCTGGTGGACGGATTTGAATTTCTCGAGGCCCCGCGCTGGCGTAACGACAGTTTATGGGTGTCGGATATCTATGGGCACAAAGTCTATCGTATCTTTCCAGAGGGCGATGTCGAGCACGTATGTGATATTCCCGGGAGGCCATCGGGCCTGGCCTTTTTGCCGGACGGCGCATGTATTGTCGTGTCCATGACGGACCGCAAGTTGCTGCGAATAGACGCTCACGGGGTTAGCGAATACGCCGATCTGTCGGACCTGGCCCCGGCGGATCTGAACGATATGGTTGCTGATGATCTGGGTCGTCTTTATGTCGGTAATTTTGGTTATGACCATTTCGGCGGTGCGTCGAAGCAGCCGGCAGATTTGATCCTGGTCGAACCAGACCGATCGGCGCGAGTCGTTGCGTCCGATCTGGATTTCCCCAACGGTGTGGTCGTCACAAAAGAGGGGCGCAAACTCATCGTTGCTGAGTCATGGGCCAATCGGCTCACCCGCTATGAGCGTGATGCAAAAGGCAATCTTTACAATCGTGAAGTATTTGCCGATCTGGGCATTCGCCAACCGGATGGACTTTGCCTCGATATCGAGGGTGGCGTATGGGTAGCCTGCTTCAATACCGGTGAGGTGCTCAGGGTGCTCGAAGGAGGGGAAGTCACCCACAGGGTTTCATTGGGCTCCAAACGAGCCGTTGCGTGTCAGTTGGGGGGCGTGGACGGCCGAACCCTGTTTTGCTGTTCCTATGACGGCACGGCCGAGGAACTGGCAGCGGGCAAACCGGGTGCGGCGATCGAAGTTGCTTACGTAGATATTCCTGGCGAACGGGGCTGAGGCTCGACAAACCTCATGTTCAATCTTCTCAAAAGTCTTCACTGGGATGATTTGCGCATTGTCAAAGCGATAAATGAACAAGGCGGTCTTGTCATGGCCGCCGATGCCCTGGGCATGAATCATTCAACCATTTCACGGCGCCTCTCTGCGCTGGAAAATCGATTAGGCGTTGCGTTGTTCGATCGTCGTCGCCACGGCTACGTTCCGACCAGTTCCGGTGCGGAGTTCATCGCCTTGAGCAATAGAGTGGAATGTGAAATCCACAATTCGGTGCGCAAGGTTGTGTACGCCTCAAATACCTCTGTCGGCCACCTGCGGGTCACGACGAGCGATGCGTTGTTGCTGGACTTTTTGACACCTGTCGTCGCAGATTTCCAGACGCAGCACGAGGGAATCCGGATCGATGTCATCGCTGACAACCGACCGCTCAACCTGGCCAGAGGCGACTCGGACATCGCGTTGCGCGCGACCCTTTCTCCACCCGAGAATCTCGTGGGCAGGAGATTGGCGACGATCGCCTGGGCGGTGTACGGTCGCCGCAGCGATTTCCAGGAAGGTTCATATCAGTTGCACGATCTATTCAGCCGCAAGTGGATATCGTTTGCCGGACGTTTATCGGAGCTCGATGCCGCCAGATTCATCCGCCAGAACGTCTGCCCGGATCGAATCATGTATCGCAGCGATTCTCTGGCCGGAGTCATGGCGGCGATCAAGGCAGGAATCGGTGTCGGAATGCTTCCGTGCATGCATGCTGATCTGCAATGCGACCTGGTCCGGCTTCACACTGCTGAATTATCGATTCAGGGCCAGTTATGGCTTCTCACGCATCCGGATATCAGAAAGTCTGCGCGGGTTTCTGCGTTCATGACGCATTGCGCAGAGGCCATCCTGGCCCGCCGTGAATTGATCGAAGGTCGGGCACCGTGCTGAGTGGTCGATGGTGCTTACGTCAGTTGCCCATTCGACATCAACCCCTGCGTGAGAATCGATACCAAGGGTTGAGTAAGCGGTTCGAAATTCGGATCGTCGCCAATGACGGCGACTTCAGTACTGGGAAGTGACGGCAGGCCGATCGAGCTGTCGACAATGCTCATGCCTTGCTGAAGAAATGACGCCCCCAGAGCGGTAATCCCCAACCCACCGCAAACCGCTGCCTGGACACCCATCAGGTTGCTCGCCAGACATGCCGAAACCCATTCGCGTTTAACCTCCGCAAGCGTTTCGATCATGATTGCGCGATAAGCACAAGGCGGCCGCATCATGACCAGGCGAAGCGGCGCCAACGGGTTCATCTCATAGTCGCTAGCCGCCATCCAGACCAAGGGTTCGCGCCAGATGACGCGCCCCTTGCCGGCATTGCTCATCTTGCGCTTGGCGATGACGATATCCAGTTGGCCGGCTTCATGTTCAGCCAGCAGCTGATGGCTCAGCCCCGTGGAGAGTTCCAGTTGAACCTCCGGGTGAAGGCTGGTGAATTGGGATAGCAACCGCGGAAGTTGAGTAGGCACCAGATTCTCCGATATGCCCAGACGCAGCAGCTTGACGCGGGAAGGTGACCGGACCTCCCTGAGAAAGCCGTCGTAATGCCCAAGCATCCGTCGAGTCGAAATCAGCAGATGCTCACCTTCCCGAGTCAGGGTGAGTGAGCGGCTGGTGCGCTCGAACACCCGGATATCGAGAATCTCTTCCAGCCGCAGGATTTTCTGGCTGACCGCAGACTGTGACCTTCCGATCACCTCGGCGGCCGAGGTGAAACTCCCTGACTCCACGACGGCGACAAACGCTCGAAGCAAGTCAATTTCAACATCCAAAAGCGCCATGGTTCATCTCGTAAAACGACTCAATGGTGAGAATCCTAGAAGCCTCGCAACTGAATGACAATATCTGCTGACAGCGTCCCAACGTACATCCTGCGTTTGTCACTGAACAATCTATTCGAAATTCTGATTTCAAAAAGTTGTTTTATCCGTTTGTCGAATCCTTGCCGCTGGGCGACCATTCTTCTCGCAACGTTCTGCCGAGATCGCAAAAGGGTGAATGTCCTTGGCAGCCAAGACGCAGTGGGCAGGCGTTGCCAAGCCATATGTGTTCCTCGGTGGAGATTGAAAAATGGGTCATACCGTCGTAGAGAAAATATTCGCTCGCGCCGCAGGCTTGCCGTCAGTACGCGCTGGCGAGGAAATCAAGGTCAAGCCGGATTTCGTGCTGGCGTATGACTTCCCTGGCTACACCGATAACTACTTCCGGCAAATGAAAGAGGAGTTTGGCATTTCGAAGCTCTCGGACCCCAGCCGATTTGGCGTCTTTATCGATCACATGATCCCGACCATCAGTGCTGCCGAAGAAGATTTCCATATCAATACCCGGCATTGGTGCGCCGCGCAGGGGGTCGAACTCCACGAGCGCAAGGGCATTGGTCATCAAGTGGCATCAGAAGCCGGATATGCCGCCCCTGGGGCGCTTATCGTGCACTTCGATCCACATATTGCTCAACTGGGGACATTCGGAGCACTGGCATTGGGTATTCACCGCAACATGCTCGAAGCTTTCGTCAAGGAAACCATCACATTGACGGTGCCCGGCGTTGTTCGAGTCGAGCTATACGGTGCATTAAGACCGGGCGTGATGGCTCGTGATGTCTTTCACCATATGGTGAGGGTGATGGGACCAAGCGCCTGCTGCTTCCAGGTCCTTGAACTTGCGGGCGCCGGGGTTGCGCAATTGAGCTCCGATGGCCTGCAAACGATCACGGGAATGGCCATGTTTACTGGCGCGCTGTCCGCCATCGTGGAGCTGGACCAGGCGCGGCTGCAAGCGGCTCGCGACAAAGGCCGGATCCGCTTCGCTCCTGTGGCGAGCGATCCGGATGCCGAGTATGTCTCACGCTACCGGATAGACCTGTCGACACTCGAGCCCGCCGTCGTCGTACCTCCAAGTCCTGCGGATGTGCAGCCGCTTTCCGAGCATCTGGGGCGCGAGATTCAAGTGGGTTATCTGGGCTCCTGCGCCTCGGGTCGACTGGATGACCTGCGCATCGCCGCTCAAGTATTGAAAGGGCGCAAGGTCGCCGATGGGTTTGCCCTGAACGTGGTGCCGACCAGCCAGGAAATCATGGCGCAGGCGACGCGCGAGGGGTTGATCACCACCCTGATCGAGGCTGGAGCCTTCGTGTCTTCGCCCAGTTGCGACTTCTGCTATGGACGCATTGGCCTCATGACCGCCGGGCAACGCGCAGTCTCCACTGGCACCTTGAACGTGAAAGGCCGAATGGGCAGCGTCGACGCCGAAATCTATTTGTGCAGTGCAGCGGTAGTGGCGGCCTCTGCAATCGAAGGCCGAATCGCGGACCCTCGTAACTATCTATGAAGAGTATGTGGCGATGAAAAATCTAAGGGGGCGAGTGGCGTTCATTTTCGAAGAAGACAACTTCGATGTGGACCAGATAATTGGCGTGCAGAACATACGCATGAAAAACGTTGATGACATGGTTGCCGTGATGATGAGCGAGTATGAAAACGATTTTGCCGCCAAGGTGCGTGCGGGGGACTTGGTCATTGGCGGTAAGAACTTCGGTTATGGACATCCGCATTATCCACCGATGATGGCCATGCGCGCAGTCGGTATTTCTGCGGTCATCGCCGAATCCTATTCACCCGGATATTGGTTGGGAGAAATGGCAGAAGGGTTCCCGCAGATCACCTGCGGCGGAATTCTGGACACCGTTGAACGTTGGGATGAACTGGAAGTTGATTGGGTGCGCCACGTCATTACCAACCTGACTCAAAAAAAAGAGATCGCCTTTCAGGCGTTCAGCCCTACGCAAATGCGAACTTTACAAGTGGGCGGACTGATCCAGCTGTTACAACAGGCCCCTTATTGATACCTCGCGGTATTCAATTCATTGACAAGGGTATACAGGCAGTGAGGCATTGATCATGAACACATTAACCACCCTTATTGAGCGCACCCAAACCCTGGTGCTGCCTGGCGCTTATGACGCATTCAGTGCTCGAATGGTTCAGGGCGCAGGTTTCGAAGCCGTTTATATCGGCAGTTATGCGACCGCTGCGGCCGCTTACGGGCTGCCGGATGTGGGCGCGCTGACACTGGACGAGTTGGTGGCGCATGCCCGCAAGGTCGTCCAGGCAGTGGATGTGCCTGTGATCGCTGATGCTGAAGGCGGCTTTTTTGACCCGGCCAATATCTGGCGCACGGTCAGATCGTTCGAAGAAGCCGGTGTTGCCGCGATTCATATCGAAGACCATGCGGGCGGTAAACACACCAATCTGCCCCAGACGCTGATTCCACTTGAAATGATGCTCGCTCGCCTGCGGGCGGCATTGGACGCACGCAAGAGCCCCGACTTCATCATCATGGCGCGGACTGACGCCATCTGGGCGCTCAAACAGCCGCAGGAGGCCATCAGGCGAATACGCGCCTTCGTGGAGATCGGGATCGAATATGTATTTGCCAACGGCGCATCGCCCGAGCAACTGAAAGCCATTCGGCGACAGGTTCCCGAGTGCAAGTTCGTCACGATCAATCTGGATCAGATTCGCGATCGGCAAGTCTGGCAAGGCGCAGCGGATGTGGTCATTGATTATGGCTATTGCCTGCAAGTGGTTGCCAAAAGTCTCGATGTGGCATTGCAGGATTATCGGCGAACGCCCGATGCGCAGGTCAGTGATGCCCATAAGGAGTCGGCCGATAAGTTCGAGCAGCGATTGGACTACGAGGCATTCACCGTTCGAGCACTGAATTATCAAGGTTGAATGATATTGAAACCCTCACTTACCCGTTGGATGACATAGCCGATGTTCAAGTGACTGGCACCGGGAAGGTTTCAATGATTCAAGCGTTAGTACACCGCGAATGGAAGCGTCGTTCGCCGGTTCTTTACTGTTTTTAAGCGAGAGGAAATGTCATGAGCGATAACAGCGCAGTACAGGTGGTCGAAAAGTTTTGGAGAGAAGTATGGTCGGCTCGCGACGCGCGTGCCGCCGAGCGATTCGTTGCAGAGGATTTTGTCATCACCAGTGGCGGTGTGGATATTGCAGGTCGTGATGCGTTTATCCAGTGGATCGAGGCTTTTCTGCAGAAGATCGAAGACTTCAAGTTCGAGAGCATTGAAACGTTCCAGAATGCGGAAGGTACTCGCGTGGCGTCACGCTGGAAGTTGAGTGGCCGCAACAAGGGCTTTTTTGCCGGAAGGCAATGCCTCACCCCGTTTGAAATGCTCGGAACGGCCATCTGGGAAGTCGGTGCTGATGGCCGGCTGCATCATAACTGGGTCGAGCGCAATGCACTGGAGGTACACAGGACTGTCGTTGGAGGGTGACTTTCATCGAGTGGTCTAACGCTTCTCGGCGGTAACGTATTCGCGCTCTGCCATGACAGGCAGACGAACGCTCAGCGATTGGAGACATCACGCAGGTCGTCATGGATATTCTGACTTCAATGCAAGTTTTTATTCGTGTGGCTGAGCGGGGCAGTTTTACTGCCGCCGCCGAGGTCCTCGGACACACCACGACCCACGCCTCCAGATGCGTGTCTGATCTGGAAAGGCATCTAAAAACCAAGCTCATTCACAGGACAACGAGAAAGCTGTCGTTGACCGAGGCGGGCGTGCGCTACCTGGAAAGATGCAGGCGCATCATTAATGAAGTTCAGGACGCTGAGCTTGAGGCGGCCAGCGCTCTGACAAAACCGTTTGGCACGCTGAAGGTGCACGCGCCCAATGGCATCGGCCAATACCATATTGTGCCTTTGATTGCGAAATATTCGACGCTCTACCCTGACGTGGATTTCGAACTTGTGCTCTCTCAAAAGTCGCCTGATCTTATCGCGGGGGCATTCGACCTGATGATTTCATCGGGCAGTCGAGTGCATGACTCAAGCTTCATCGCCCAGGCGCTGGGTGTCACTTACAGTGTGCTCTGTGCGGGCGCTGGATATCTGGCGCAACGGGGAGTTCCCAACAGCATTCAAGACTTGGCAATGCATGATTGCATTGGTTTGAATGACCCGGACTTTCCAAGTGGTTGGGAGTTCGACGGGGTCGATTCCGGCGTTGTTCCGGGTAAAGAACGCATCCGGCTGAATGTGGCCAATTCAATGGTCCAGGCGGCCAAAGAGAATATGGGGATCTGTTTGATTCCCGATTATGTGGCCGCCGAATACGTGAAAAGCGGGCAACTGATCAGGGTGCTTCCAACGCTGAGGGCACATTCGCGCACGCTGTCGGTGGTGTACCCGTCCAGGCAGTACCTCGACGCCAAAGTCCGAACGTGGATAGCGTTCCTCAAGAGCCATCTCCCTGACCGGTTGAATGATGATGAGCTGTTTCTCCAGAGTCCTTCGAGTCAGGGGGATACTCGACTCCGTGAAGCGACGATGTAACAGGCATACCGCATGGCCGGGGCGAGAAACCCTGTGGAACTCGCCCCACCCCCTCAATACGTCGCCCGCACCGTCAGCATGAAATTCCTTGGATCCCCATAGGTATTCCCGTAGGTCGAGGTCCCCACCGTCTGGTAGTAGGTCCTGTCCAGCAGGCGCAGCGACACGCGGCTCAAGTAGGCCCTGGCGTGCTCGTCGCTGTCGAATGCCCGAGGCTTGGCGAGCAGGCGCACGAACACGTCCTGGGCCAGTTCCGCCGCATCGCTTGCATTGCCCAGACGGCGGTTGATCCATTGCTGGATCCAGCTGTGATTCTCGACGTACAGGGTTGCCACGTTGGCGCGGTGGGCGCAGGCGATGGGTAGAGTCATGGGAAGCCGCGAAAGTTTGACAGGTTCGCAAATGCGAATCCTTATCAAGATAATCGATGGCCCCGTGCCAGATCAACAGCGCAAATGGCCCGCCTCAGCGGGCAACGGTCATTTCGACGGTCACGCCGGGAACTGGCTCGACCCACAGTTGCAGGTCTTGTACGTGGGCGCCGGCATTGAGTTGGTAGTCGATGCCCCGCGCATTCAAGCGCTCGAGCAGGGCGTTCCATTCATCCAGGCTGGCCAGGCGCAGGGCGACGTGGTCGATGCGCGACGCCAGCCGCGCCGCAGGCAGGCCGCCGGTGGCCTGGCTCAAGTGAA
This sequence comes from Pseudomonas sp. 2, assembly GCF_056627435.1. Classification (NCBI taxonomy): domain Bacteria; kingdom Pseudomonadati; phylum Pseudomonadota; class Gammaproteobacteria; order Pseudomonadales; family Pseudomonadaceae; genus Pseudomonas; species Pseudomonas sp. 2. The sequence goes on along the minus strand of NZ_JBWXNG010000001.1, from coordinate 191,642 downwards.
TCAACGGCCGGCCTTCGCTGTACAGCCAGGCGCCGGGCACCGCGAAGTTCGGGCGCGGGCCGAGGGTGAGGCCGAGGATGTCGGTGAAGAACGTCACGGCCTGCGCGAGATGCGGGGTGACGATGTTGGCGTGGTCCAGTTGCATGGGGATGCCCTGCGTTGCTGATTTGATGCCGCCAGTGTGCGAACAGGGCAGCAGTTTGAAAATGGGCCTGGCGTTTGACGGATTTTCAAAATTTTTGGAAATGTCGGTGCTATTCGATTACGACCGATCGGTTCAAAAGACGATTTCCTTCGCCGCCTGCTCGAAGCGCTCACGCAGAAAGTCCAGCAAGGCGCGCACCCGCGGCGCCAGGTAACGGCTGCGCGGGTACAGCGCGTAAACCGGCGCCTCCGCAGTTTGCCAGTCAGGCATCACCCGGATCAGGCGGCCTGCGGCGAGGTCGGCGCTGACGTCCCAGATCGATTTCAGCGCGATGCCATGGCCATCGATGGCCCACTGCCGGGCCAGCGCACCGTCGTTGGTTTCCCGGGCAGCTTCCAGCGGCACCTTGAACAGCGCGGTTTCTGCCCCGCGTTGCAGGCGCCATTCGCTGGCCCAGCCCGACTGCCCGGAGACGATGTGATCGAAATCGGCCAACTGGTCCGGATGTTCCGGCCGACCTTTACGCTGCAGATAGCCGGGCGCGGCGCACAGTACGCGGTGGTTGTCGGCCAGGGGGCGGGCGATCAGCGAGCTGTCCGGCGGCACGCCGAAACGGATCACCAAGTCGACCTCGTCGACGATCAAATGCGACAGCGTGTCGGACAGCAACAGCGCGGGGACCACGTCGGGATAGTCGGCGGTGAACTGATCCAGCCAGGGATTGAGCACGTGGCGGCCGAAGTCCGAGGTGGCGGACAGGCGGATCTTGCCGCGAATCTCTTTCTTTTCTTCCGAGAGCGCTGCGCGGCCATCGTCCAGCGCCTGCAACGCCTGGCGGCAATGCTGCAAATAGAGCCGGCCTTCGTCGGTCAGCCGCAATTGCCGTGTGGTGCGCTCGAACAGGCGAGTGGACAGCGACGCTTCGAGCTTGAGCAAGCGGGCGCTGGCCGCCGCCGGTGACAGCCCGAGTTTGCGACCGGCCGCAGAAAGGCCACCCAGTTGAGCGGCCTCGACGAACAGGCGGATGGCTTCCAGGTTGTCCATATAGGGAAATCCTTATTGTTCCGTTTTTTTTGAAAATCCCTCAAAGATTAGCCCAATTATCAAATTCAGTGTCTGGCCACAGACTGAGCCCATCCACTTCACTGGCTCAGGAGATTCACCATGACAACGCCTTCTTCGTTATTCAGCCCCATCCGTTTCGCAGGCCTGGACGCTCCGCATCGCGTGGTGATGGCGCCCATGACCCGCGCCCGCAGCACCCAGCCAGGCGATGTGCCGAACGCCCTCAACGCGCAGTACTACGCCCAGCGTGCCTCGGCGGCCCTGATCGTCACCGAAGCGAGCCAGATCTCGCCCCAGGGCAAGGGCTACTCGTTCACCCCCGGCATCTACAGCCAGGCGCAGGTCGAAGGCTGGCGCGGCATCACCCAGGCCGTGCACGAAAAAGGCGGGCGGATTTTCCTCCAGCTGTGGCACGTCGGGCGCATGTCGCACCCGGATTTTCATCAGGGCGAGCTGCCGGTAGCGCCCTCTGCGGTGCCGTTCGAAGGGCAGATCTGGAAAGTCGATCCGGCCACGGGGCAAGGCGCCATGGTCGATTGCCCAACGCCTCGGGAGTTGAGCCGCAGCGAGATCGCGCAGATCGTCGACGATTTCCGCCAGGCCGCGCGCCGGGCGATCGAGGCCGGTTTCGATGGGGTTGAAGTGCACGGCGCCAACGGCTATCTGATCGACCAGTTCCTGCGCACCACGTCCAACACCCGCACCGACGAATACGGCGGCTCGCGCAGCAATCGTCTGCGTTTTCTGCGGGAAGTGATCGACGCGATCAGCGATGAAATCGGTGCCGAACGCACGGCGATTCGCCTGGCCCCGTTCCTGACCGCACGCGGCATGGACTGCCCGGACATACTGCCGACCATTCTGGAAGCGGCGCAATACCTGCAGGCCAAGGGCATCGGCTACCTGCATCTGGTGGAAGCCGACTGGGACGATGCACCGGTGTTCACCGAAGCGTTTCGCCAGGAGCTGCGCGAGCGTTTCACCCGCCCGATCATCGTCGCCGGCCACTACGACCGCGCCCGCGCCGAGTGGGTGATTGCCAAGGGCTATGCGGACCTGGTGGCTTTCGGCAGAGCGTTCGTTGGCAACCCGGATCTGCCGCTGCGTCTGGAGCGCGACCTGCCATTGGCCGCTCTCGATCCAGCCACGCTGTTCGGCGGCAACGCCCAGGGTTACAGCGACTATCCCGCACTCACTGCGGCCGAAGTGGCGTGATCTGATTCGCTACTTCTAACCTGTCACGCGCTGATAACCCGGGCTGTCAGCGCGTGTCTGCGTTTACTCGACGGCCTCGATCACGCCCTGATCCTCCCCGAGGAACCCGCCGCTCTGATGCTGCCAGAGCCGTGCATAAACGCCGTTCTTTTCCAGCAACTGGGCGTGGGTGCCCTGTTCGATGATCCGGCCTTCGTCCATGACGATCAGCCGGTCCATCGCTGCGATCGTCGACAGGCGGTGGGCGATGGCGATGACGGTCTTGCCCTGCATCATCTCGTCCAGGCTTTCCTGAATCGCCACTTCGACCTCCGAATCCAGCGCGCTGGTGGCTTCGTCCAGCAGCAGGATCGGCGCGTTCTTGAGCATCACCCGGGCGATGGCGATCCGCTGACGCTGGCCGCCGGAGAGCTTGATGCCGCGCTCGCCGACCAGCGTGTCATAGCCGGTGTGGCCCTGTTTGTCGCTCAACTGGCTGATGAACACATCCGCCTGGGCGTTGGCAGCGGCGCGCTGGATCTGCGCGTCGGTGGCGTCCGGGCGGCCGTAGGCGATGTTGTCGCGAATCGAGCGGTGCAGCAGCGAGGTGTCCTGAGTGACCATGCCGATGGCGCCGCGCAGGCTGTCCTGGGTGACGTGGGCGATGTCCTGGCCGTCGATGCGGATCCGCCCGCTGTCGACGTCGTAGAAGCGCAGCAGCAGGTTGATCAGGGTCGATTTGCCCGCGCCGGAGCGGCCCACCAGGCCGATTTTTTCGCCGGGCTGGATGCTCAGGCTCAGGTCATTGATGACCTGACGCTCGCCGTTGTAGTTGAAGCTCACCTTTTCGAAGGTCACCGCGCCGCCGCGGGTGGTCAGCTCGCCGGCGTTCGGCGCGTCCTGCACCTTGGGGCCGCGGGTCAGGGTTTCCATGCCGTCCTGCACGGTGCCGATGTTCTCGAACAGCGAGGTCATCTGCCACATGATCCAGTGCGACATGCCATTGATGCGCAGCGCCATGGCGGTGATCGCCGCCACTGCACCGGCGCCGACTTCGCCCAGATGCCACAGCCACAATGCATAGCCGCCCGCGCTCATGATCAGCGCGACGACCAGCGCCTGATTGACGATCTCGAACTGGCTGACCAGGCGCATCTGCCGAAAGCCGGTCTGCTTGAAGTCTTCCATCGCCGCGCGGGCGAAGTGCGCCTCGCGTTTGGAGTGGGAGAACAGCTGACCGTGGTGATGTTGGTGTAGGCGTCAGAGACCCGCCCGGTCATCGACGAGCGCGCGTTGGCCTGTTCCTGGGCGACCTTGCCCAGACGCGGCACGAAGTAGCGCATGGCAACGCCGAATAGCACGATCCAGGCAATGAACGGCAGCATCAGTTTCAGGGCAAAGCCACCGGCCAAAGCGATGATCGCGATGAAGTACACGCCGATGCCCGGGGCGATTTCGATCACCGTGAACAGCACTTCGCGCACCGCCAACGCGGTCTGCATCACCTTGGTGGTGACGCGGCCGGAGAATTCGTCGGAGAAAAACGACAGGCTCTGGCGCAGCATCAGCCGGTGGAAATCCCAGCGCAGGCGCAGCGGCAGGTTGATCGCCAACACTTGGTGCTGAACCATGGTGCGCAGCGCCACCAGCACGACGCTGGTCAACAGCACGACGCCGATGCCCCACAGCACGCCGGTTTCCTGGGCGCTGACGGTGCCGTCTTTCTGCCAGGCGGACAGCAGGTCGACCACCTGGCCGAGGAAGGAAAACAGCCAGGCTTCGTAGATCGAAACACCGGCGCTGAGCAGCGCAAGCGCCAGCACATAGCCCCGCGCCCCTCGGGTGCAGGCCCACAGGAACCGGGCCAGGCCCACGGGTGGCGGCGGCACTTCATCGGGCGGGAAGGGGTCGAGCCAGCGCTCAAACACACGAAACATACGGGTCTCCATAACCATCAAGTCATGGAATTGTGCCATCGACCGATGGCTTTGCGGGTGATTTGCCGGTTCCACGTGATGCAGTCGGCATCGAGCCGGCCTGGATCAGTCGGTTTTGCCAAGTCGTTCATGGACACCGCGGGCGCGGCAGACGCCCGCGGTTGTGGGGTCACTTCTTGTTGGTGCTGTCGCTGTCGGTGGAGCCTGCACCGGAGGAGGTCTTGTTGCCGAACCCCGAGTTGCCGCCGCTGCCAGCTTCGCCACCGGAACCCGGCAGCGCGGTGCCCTGGGTGGCTGCGCCATTGGTGCCCTTGGGCTGCGAAGAGTCGCCCGAGGAGGTCGCCTTACCGTCGGAAGGTGCCGACGGACCTTTCATGGTCGTGCCGTTGCTGTTGGTGGCAGGGCTGGTTTCGGCCATCACCGGGCCGGCCAGTACGCAGGTGAGTCCGGCCATGGCCAGCAGGCAAGTCAGTTTCTTGTTCATGTGTCGATGCCTCTTTTTGGGATAGGAACAGAACGTAAAGGCGATGGTGTCTTTGCCCATCGCGTTAGCGTTGTGACTGGCGCGGGCAGCGGAAAAGTTTGAAAAAATCACGAATCCGCGATAAACGGTTGCGCGCCTGGGGCGGTCCTCGGCTTCGGACGTGGATCTTCGCGAAAATAAATACTGAATTTTCGCGGGCGCCAGCGCTCTCTACTGATGAGCACGCGAGAGCTCCCCCGGTCGCATGGCCCCGCTGTCTTGCGCCGGGGTTACAGTCATTTACGAATCGGCCCTGCCAGCGTTGTCGTCGCTCGCAGGGCAGGTCGCATTTCTCGCCCGGGCCGGATCGCCCTCTCACTAAACCAGAAGATTTTCCTGTTGCGAGTGACCTCCGTGTCTGACAACTGCGCTGCCAAGCCCTCCATCGACGTCTCCCCGCTGGGAGGCAGTTATTCGCCCAAGGCGGTCATCGAGCGGGAGCAGCGCGTGCTGGGGCAGATCGCCTCAGGGGTGCCGCTGTCGGAGGTGCTTAGCGATCTGGTGCTGGCGGTCGAAGCGCAAAGCGAAAACATGATCGCCTCCATCCTGTTCCTCAGCGACGACGGCCAGTACATGCTCCACGGCGCGGCGCCCAGTCTGCCTGCGGCCTACAACGAGGCGATCCACGGCATTGCCATTGGCGAGGGCATCGGTTCGTGCGGCACGGCGGCGGCCCGAGGCACGCCGGTGTTTGTCACCGACATCGCCACCGACCCTTTGTGGGAAGGCTACGCCGATCTTGCGACCTCCCATGGCCTGCATGCCTGCTGGTCGATGCCGATCAAGGCCGCCGATGGCGTGGTACTGGGCACTTTCGCGGTTTACTACAGCGAAGCCCGGGCGCCGACCCAGAGCGACATCGAAGCCATCGCCGTCATCGCGCAGACCGCGGCCCTGGCCATCGAACGGCATCGCACCGACCAGCGCCTGCGCCACAGCAACGATGAGCTGCTGGCGCTCAATTCCGAGCTGGAGCGCAAGGTCAACGAGCGCGCCAATGCCCGAAGCCGGACCTGGATGCTCAGCCCGGACCTGCTCTCGGTGATCGACGCCCAAGGCGTCATCGAGGCCTCCAACCCGGCTTGGCGCATCACCCTGGGCTGGTCGCCGGAGGACGCCCACGCCACCTTTCTTTCGTTCGTTCACCCCGATGATCTGGAGGCCAGCCGCGCGGTGTTCGCCAAGGCGGTGAAGGGCCGGCCCATCCTGCGTTTCGAAAACCGCTGCCAGCACCGGGATTCCAGCTACCGCTGGCTGTCTTGGGTGGCGGTGCTCGAAGACGGCAAGGTGTATTGCAGCGCGCGGGACATCACCGCCGAGAAGGAACAGGAAGCCAAGCTTGCAGCGCGCACCCGCGAGCGCGATCGTGCCTGGGGGCTGTCCCAGGAGCTGCTGGCGATTGTCTCGCCTGACGGCACGCTGGAGGAGGTGAATGCCCGCTGGCCCGAGCAATTGGGCTGGTCGGAGCAGGAACTGGTCGGCGTGCGGTTCACCGAGTACACCCATCCGGACGATCTGGAAAGCGCGGTGAAAATCTTCCACGGCATCGCCTTCGCGCCGCTGACCGTGCCCTATGAATACCGGCTGCGGCACAAGGACGGCACCTACAAGTGGTTCAGCTGGACCGGCGCTTTCCAGGAAGGCCGGGTCTACGCCGCTGGCCGCCACGTCACCGCCGAGCGTGAACAGGCCGAGGCGCTGCGCCAGTCGCAGAAGATGGAAGCGGTGGGGCAGTTGACCGGCGGCGTGGCCCACGACTTCAACAACCTGCTGACCGTCATCCGCTCATCCACCGATCTGCTCATGCGTCCGGACCTCAACGAAAAACGCCGCATGCGTTACGTCACGGCGATCTCCGAGACGGTGGACCGCGCCGCGAAACTTACCGGCCAACTCTTGGCGTTCGCCCGCCGGCAGGCGCTCAAGCCTGAAGTGTTTGGCGTGTGTGACAGCGTCAGGGCCATCAGCGGCATGATCGGCACGCTCACCGGCTCGATGATCGAAGTGGCCACCGACCTTCCCGACGAGGCCTGTTTCGTCAACGCCGACCTGAGCCAGTTCGACACCGCGCTGGTCAACATGGTCGCCAACGCCCGCGACGCCATGAACGGCCAAGGCAAGCTGACGGTGGCGGTGCGCGTGCTCGAGTCGATGCCGGCCGGGCGATTGCACGGTGTGGTCAGCGGACCGTTCGTGGCCGTGTCGATCACGGACACCGGCACCGGCATTCCGGCGACGCACCTTGAGCGCATCTTCGAGCCGTTCTACACCACCAAGGGCGTGGGCCAGGGTACAGGGCTGGGGTTGAGCCAGGTGTTTGGTTTCGCCAAGCAGTCGGGCGGCGAAATCACCGTGGCCAGCGAACTGGGCAAAGGCACGACCTTCACGCTGTTTCTGCCACGGGTCGAAGCCGAGCCTCGCACCCAGGATCAATCCGGCGCCGATGACGGCCTGGAAGACGGTCACGGGCTCTGCGTGCTGGTGGTGGAGGACAATGCCGATGTTGGCGTTTTCACCACCCATGCGCTCACCGAACTGGGTTATGTGACGGTGCTCGCCAGCAACGCCCACGATGCACTGGCCGAACTGAAAGCGGACGTCGAGCGTTTCGATGTGGTCTTTTCCGATGTCGTCATGCCCGGCATGGGCGGCATCGATCTGGGCTACGAACTGCGCAGGCTCTACCCGAAACTGCCGGTGGTGCTGACCTCCGGCTACAGTCACGTGCTGGCCGAGCATGGTGCCGATGGTTTCGAACTGCTGCACAAACCGTATTCGGTGGACCAGTTATCCAGGGTACTGCGCCGGGTCAGCAAGTGATCGGCCCGGTTTGCTGAGGATTGCCGAGAAAGCGCAGGCCAGATGCGGTATAACCTGCGCACCTTTTCCTGACCTCGATTGCCATGACTGATCTTGTTCTCTGCGCTGCCCAATTCTGTTCGACTGCCGGTGACCTCGACGCCAACATCGAAGGCCACTTGCGCCTGATGCGCCATGCCGCCAAGCATGGCGTGCAGTTGCTGATGTTCCCGGAGTTGTCCCTGACCGGCTACGAGCCGACCCTTGCCCGTAAGCTGGCGCTTGCGCCTGACAGTGCGCGGTTGCAGCCGCTGCGTGATCTCGCCATGCAGACGGCGATGACCACGGTCGTCGGCTTGCCGCTGCGTCAGGCGGACTCTGACGACATCCTGATCGGCGCGCTGGTTTTCGCGGATGATGGCTCGCAGGCGGTTTACAGCAAGCAGCATATGCACCCGGGGGAGGAGGTGGTATTCAGCGCAGGTTCTGGCGGTGATGCCTTGATGCTGGGGGGCGAACGGATTGCGTTGTCGGTGTGTGCCGATTTCACCCATGCCAGCCATGTGCAGGCGGCGGCCGATGCGGGCGCGGGTATTTACGCCACCAGCGTGTTGATCGGTGAGGGCGGTTATCCGCGGGACAGTGGCCTGTTGCAGGGCTATGCGCGGGAGCATTCGCTCGGTGTGTTGATGGCCAATCATGGCGGGCCTTCCGGCGGTTGGGCCTGCGCGGGGCGCAGTGCGTTCTGGGCGGCGGGCGGGGAGTTGGTCGTGAGTGCGTCTGGGATGGGGGATTGTCTGGTGATTGCGCGGCGTCGTGGTGGTGGGTGGCAGGGTGAAGTTGTGGAGTGCTCGGTTTAGGCCGCTAAAGGTCAAGATCAAGAGCGTTCTTCCTAACGTCAGACCTGTTTCGACTTCGTCGAGTTACTTGGAAAAGCCCCAAGTAACCAAGGGCTTTTGCTCCTGGTTTGGCCTCGACTTCGTCGAGGTTCCCTCTCTCCGGCGATGTTCCGTGGGCCCGGCGCGAAAGGGCCATCCATGGCCCCGCGCCTCGCGCGGCATCCTGCCGCTTGGCCCACTCCACATCACCTGCGTTCGGCCTGCACCCAAGTCGCGTTATGTGTCGCCTGGACATGCGTGCATGAAGATCAAAATCAAAAGCGACTTGCCAACGCCCTCGACCGGCTAACGCCGTCCCCGTAGCAGTCCGGCTTGCCGGCGACCTGGCGCGAAGCGGCAGCAAATCCTGTGCACGCGGCTTACCTGACACACTCCAGTCGCCTGATTTTACTGCCGCTGCGCGCCAGAACGCCGGCAAGCCGGACTGCTACGGGGATGTGGTGTTCTCAAAACCGTAGCAGTCGAGCTTGCTCGCGGGTCGCCCTCAAGATCGCCCCGCCGGCAAGCCGTGCTGCTACGGGGCGGTGTATACCCGTTTTTGATTTTGATCTTCGTACGCGAATCTCACAGACGCCACAAATTGCGACTTTGGGAGGCCGAGTGGAGGCATTGAGTAGTGGGCCAAGCGGCAGGATGCCGCGCGAGGCGCGGGGCCATGGATGGCCCATTCGCGCCGGGCCCACGGAGCAATGCCGGAAGGAGGGAACCCGGCGAAGCCGGGCCGGACAGGGAGCGCCAAACCCTTGGTTACTTGGGGTCATCAAGTAACTCGACGAAGTCGAAACAGGTCTGACGTTAGGAAGAACGCTCTTGATCTTGATCTTGATCTTGACGTTCACCTTCACCTGTCATCACGCAAAAAACCTGAAAAACCAGGCTCTGAGCCTCCCCCGGCACATCATCCAGGGTCCCTGCGCGCTGCATGCCGATCTTCTCCAGCACCTTGATCGACGCCTGATGATCCGGTCGCACCAGCGCCCAGACCCGCTCGATGCCCAGCGTCGAAAACGCATGTTCAAGCGCCGCATGCCCTAATTCGGTCGCAAACCCCTTGCCCCACGCCTCAGTCGCAAAGCGGTAGCCGACATTGACCCTCGCCTCACCCAGATAATCGTAATAAGCCACACCACCGAAGCCGATCACGTGCTCAGGCGTCGCCCGCTCGGCAATCGCCCACCAGCCCCAGCCATGCTGCGCCCAATGCCCGATCCAGGCGTCGAGCAAGGCGCTGGCCTGAGCCGGATCGCGCAAGGGCCCGGCAGGGTTGAACTGCTGGGTCTGCGGGTCGCTGTAGATCTGGAACAGGCGGTCGGCGTCGTGCATCGAGGGGCGGCGGTAGATCAGTCGGGCGCTGGTGAGGGACATGAACAGATAACCCAATGAGTGAGATCCCACACCCTAACCCAGTCTTGCGCTACAGCCAAAACCCTTGCGCTGCATGAATCGATGGAATGACCCCGCGACTATTTATCGTTTGTCTTGCCCACGCCTGATCGCTTGAATGGAGCCACTTTCATCAGGACTGCAACGGGCCATGAATCAGGACTGCATCAGCCAATCGATCAACATCGTGCACCCCGTGGAATTGACCCACGGCCGCAACGCCGAAGTCTGGGACACCAGCGGCAAGCGTTACATCGATTTCATCGGCGGCATCGGCGTGCTCAATCTGGGGCATTGCAACGAAGGCGTCGTCGCTGCCATTCGCGAGCAGGCCGGGCGCATGACCCACGCCGCGTTCAACGCCGTGCCCCACGACCAGTACGGCGCCTACATGCGGGCCCTGGCGGGGTTTGTGCCAGTGAGTTATCCGGTGTCCGGCATGCTCACCAACAGTGGCGCGGAGGCGGCGGAAAATGCGCTGAAAATCATTCGGGCCGCCACCGGGCGCGGCGGCGTGATTGCCTTTGACGGCGGCTTTCATGGTCGAACTCTGGCGACGCTGAACCTCAATGGCAAGGTCGCACCCTACAAGCAGAAGGTCGGCAGCCTGCCCGGGCCAGTCTTTCACCTGCCTTACCCGAGCGTCGACACTGGCGTCACGGCCGAGCAGGCGCTCAAGGCGCTGGAGCGGCTGATCAGCGTGGAGATCGATGTCGAGGAAATCGGCGCGATCTTCATCGAGCCGGTGCAGGGCGAGGGCGGGTTCCTGGCGCTGGACGCCGATTTTGCCAAGGCCCTGCGCGGGTTCTGCGACCGCCACGGCATCGTGCTGGTCATCGACGAAGTGCAATCCGGTTTCGGCCGCACCGGCGAACGCTTCGGTTTCAGCCGGCTGGGTATCGAGCCCGATCTGCTGCTGGTGGGCAAGAGCATGGCCGGTGGCGTGCCGCTGGGGGCGGTGGTCGGCCGTCGCGAGCTGCTCGACGCGCTGCCCAAGGGCGGGTTGGGCGGCACGTATTCCGGCAACCCGCTGGCCTGCGCGGCGGGCCTGGCCACGCTGGCGCAGATGACCGATGCAAACCTGTCGCGCTGGGGCGAAATCCAGGGCCAGACGATTGCCCGTCAGCATGCCCGCTGGAAGGAACGCTTCCCCTGCATCGGCCGCCTGACGGGTGTAGGCGCGATGCGTGGCCTGGAGCTGATCAATGCCGACGGCAGCCCCGCACCACAGCACCTGGCGGCCGTGCTGGCCAGCGCCCGCAAGGCGGGCCTGCTGTTGATGCCGAGCGGCAAGGCGCGGCATATCATCCGCCTGCTGCCACCCCTGACCACCGAACCGGCCATCCTGGAAGAAGGCCTGACCATTCTGGAAACATGCCTGGCTCAATTGGCCTGAGCGGAGACTTGTCTGATGAGCAATTTCGTTTCGCCTGATCGTATTCGTGCCGACTTTTCCCGGGCCATGAGCGCCATGTATCAGGAGGAAGTTCCGCTGTACGGCGACCTGATGCAACTGGTCGCCGACACCAACCGCCGCACCCTCGACACACATCCCGAACTGGCCCAGGCCTTGACCCATACCGGGGAACTGGAGCGCCTGGACCTGGAACGCCACGGCGCGATCCGCGTCGGCACCGCTCAGGAATTGGCGACCATGGGCCGTCTGTTCGCGGTCATGGGCATGCAGCCGGTCGGCTATTACGACCTGACGCCTGCAGGCGTACCGGTGCACTCCACGGCCTTTCGCGCAGTGGACGAAGCGGCCCTGCGCGCCAGCCCGTTTCGCGTGTTCACCTCGCTGCTGCGCATGGAGCTGATCAAGGACGCCGAACTGCGTGCCTTTGCCGAACGCACGCTGGCTGCGCGGCAGATCTTCACCTCGCGCGCCGTGGAACTGATCGAACAAGCCGAACGCGAAGGCGGATTGAGCGAAGCAGCAGCCAATGAGTTCGTGAGTCAGGCGCTGGAGACCTTCCGCTGGCACGGCCAGACCACTGTGAGCCTGGCCGACTATCAACGGCTGGACGGCGCGCACCGCTTGATCGCCGACGTGGTGGCGTTCAAGGGCCCGCACATCAATCACCTGACCCCGCGCACGCTGGACATCGACCAGGTGCAGGCCGACATGCCGTCTCGCGGCATCACACCCAAGGCTGTGATCGAAGGCCCGCCACGCCGGCAATGCCCGATTCTGCTGCGCCAGACCAGCTTCAAGGCGCTCAACGAGGCCATCGATTTCGTCGGCGATAACGGCGTGGAGCAGGGCAGCCATTCGGCGCGTTTCGGCGAGATCGAACAGCGCGGCGTGGCCCTGACGCCGAAAGGGCGAGCGCTGTACGACGCATTGCTGGCTCAGGCCCGCGAAGCGCTGGGCGGCTTTCCGTCAGAGGCCAACGCAGTGCGCTACAGCGAACTGCTGTCCGACGCCTTCAAGGCCTTCCCGGATGACTACGAGACCCTGCGGCGCGAACAACTGGCGTTCTTCCGCTACCGCGCCACCGACAAGCCGCATACACCCTCCAACGATGTCGATGCGCTGCTCGCCAGTGGCGCATTGGCGTATGAGCCGCTGGTGTACGAGGACTTCCTGCCGGTCAGCGCTGCGGGGATCTTCCAGTCCAACCTGGGCGACAACGCCCAGGCGCACTACGCCGAAATGGCCAACCGCGAGGCGTTCCAGCGCGCGCTGGGGCGTGAAACCCTGGACGAGCTTGAGATTTACGCGCGCACCGAGCAAGCCTCGCTGGACAACGCACTTCAGAGGCTGGGCGTTTCCGGGTTGGCGCGCTGAGTCGTGGCGCCCGTATCGACCCTGCGGGCATAGCGTAGCGCTCGGGCAAATTCTGCGATCTGCCGACCGCTGAGCCCGCGACCGGCACTTACCCCGGATGCACCATGACCGTGATCCGCCGCCGCTCGATGACCTTGAGCGAACCCGGCTCACCGGAAAGCCGGTCGAAGGTGACGGTGGCGTCGGCATTCTTTTTCGGCGATGGGGCGATTTTGATCAGTTGATACTGAGTGCCGTCTGCGACGTCCTGTTCCGGGATGTTCTGGATCTTGATCGTCGCGGCGTCGGAAGGGCTGGCGATCCAGGTTTCGCCGGGCTTGCGCGAGAGATGTGCGTCATAGGTGTCGCCTGCGACGCTGTGGAAGGTGCAGCCATCGACGGTTTCCACCTGGGCATCGCAGTACGGTGCCTTGGCACCCGGGCGCAGCGGGTTGGCGATGTCGTAGGCGACGTCGATCTGGTGGACCGCAGGCGCTGCGTTGGCGAGGCTGCAGAAGGAGAGGGCAGTGAAGCTGATCAGCAGTGGGCGGATCATGGCGTTACATCCTTTTAAATGAAGGAAGACACCCGGGCGGACGCAGCGCCAGCACAGGCTGCTGCGTCCGGGTCTTGCGTCAGGCCCGGGAATCAGGCTTGAAGATCAGGCCTCGAGGCCCGCGTCAGACATGCCTTTGCGCAGGGTGAAATTCACGCCCATCGACAGGAACGGCTGTGGCGGGTTCCAGTTGGGTTTCGGCGCCGAGAGCAGGTACTCGGTCAGCGGGTGTTTCTTGCCTGCCAGCATGTCGGCCAGCAGCGTGCCGGTGGCGGTGCCACGCACGGTGCCCAGACCGTTGCAGCCCAGCGCGCCGTAGACGTTGGGGCGCAGTTCACCGAAGAAACCGGCGCCGTTGCGGGTCATCGCCAGGCCGCCGCCCCAGGTGTGTTCGAACGGCACTTCCTTGAGTTCTGGGAAACGGCGCTCGAAGGACTGGCGATGGGCGACGCGGAACTTGTCGGTGTAGCCGGGCTTGGAGCGGCCGTCCGGGTTGAAGCTGAAGTTGTTGCGCACCAGGATGCGGTTGTCGTGGGTACGACGCAGGGTGGTGCCGAACGGGTCGGCCGGGATCACGCCCCAGAATTCCTTGCCGCCGATGCTTGCCTGTTCGGCAGCGGTCAGCGGGTGGGTCAGGCTGCCGTAGGTGAAGATCGGCAGCATGGTCCCGGACAGAAAACCGAAGTAGCCGCCGAAGGCGTTGTTGGCCAGCACCAGGGTGTCGGCAGTGATGCGGCCGGTCGGGTGGTGCAGCACGGTTTTCTGGCCATAGTCGACGGCGGTGATCGGCGTGTCTTCGTACAGCTTGACGTTCTCGGGCAGGCTGTCGGCCAGGCCTTTGACCAGCGCCGACGGCTGAACCAGCATGGTGCCCGGGGTGTACAGCGCCTTGCGGTAGAACGAGGTGCCGATGTGATCGCGCAGCTCGGAGCCTTCGATGATTTCGACCTTCTCGCCGAGTTTTTCCAGGCCGCCCTTGTAGGCATTGAGCACGGCGATGCCTTTGTTTTCGATGGCCGCCTGATATTTGCCGGAGTGGCGCAGGTGCGCATCGACGATGTTGTGCTCGTCGACCAGATCACGCAGCTTGCCTTGGCCGAATTGGTTCAGGTGCAGGATCTGCGTGGCGGTGGCCGGGTTGCCGATGTAGTCCGGCGCGCCGATGTCGTGGGGAACGTCGATCAGAAAACCGGCGTTGCGACCCGAGGTGCCGAAACCGACCTGCTGGGCTTCGACCAGAATCACCGTGTCGTTGGGGAAGTTCAGCGCCAACTGGCGCGCGGCGGCAAGCCCGGTGAAGCCACCACCGATCACCACCCACGGCGCCTGAGCGTCACCGATCAGCGGCGCCTTCGGCTGGCGCACGCGGCTGGTGTGGAACCAGCCCGGATCGGCGTCGTCCTTGGGCAGCGAGGCGATGCGCTGCAGCGACGACGGGTCGCTTGGCAGGCCGTCCGACAACAGGTTGGCGGCCCCACCCGAGGCCACGACACCGGCACCGACGCCAGCGCCGATCAGAAGATTCCTTCTTGTAACTCCCATGAAAACTCAACTCTTTGCAAAGGGTGGTGGATGACGCTCAGAAAAAACCATGCTTGGTTTTCCTGGGCAGAACAGGCGCGGCGGATCGCCGCACCTGGCAGTCGAGCGGGAGAATACACGATGTATACACAAAGTATATCTATGGTTTTTGTAGGGGATTATCTGTGATCGTCTTGAGCGCAGCCCGTGGTTCGCCGATTTATGTACAATCTGTGTACAACGAGTCGTTCAATCAACGAACGCGCGCGACGACGTCTCACCAGGCGAGTCGCCAAAACCTTGATAAGCCGGAGGTTGTGTGTGAGGGACAGCAAGACAACGATCTACGAAGACTTGAAGCGCCAGATCCTGACGATGGAGCTCTGCCCCGATGAAGTCCTGGACGAGCTGACGCTGAGCGAGCGCTATGGCATTTCCCGCACGCCGATCCGTGAAATCTTCCGCCGCCTGGAAGGCGAGGGCTACGTGCAGATCCGCGAGAACCGCGGCACGCGCGTGGTGCCCATGGACCACACCACACTGCGCAGCTTCTTCCAGGTGGCGCCCATGATCTATGCCGCCATCGGCCGCCTGGCCGTGCACAACTTCCGGCCTGCGCAACTGAACGAACTCAAGGCCACCCAGTTGCGCTTTCGCACCGCCACCGCCGAGCGCGACGCCTACGCGATGGTGCTGGAGAACAACCGCTTCCACGCGATCATGGGCGAGATGGCTGACAACAAATACCTGCAGGCCAGCCTCGATCGCCTGCTGATCGACCACGCGCGCATCGGTGACACCGTGTACCGGCCGCACAACGAACAGATGGAAAAGCACCTTGAACTGGCCGTCGCCCAGCACGACCTGTTCATCGAAGCCATCGAGCGGCGTGACGAAGAAGCGGTGGCCAGATTGGTGTTCGAACACTGGGAACCGGCACGGCAGAACATGGAAATGTATGTGGCACCACAGGGGATGCAGGCCGAGCGATTTTCGGTGGGTTGAATCCTTTGCTATTACTTCTAAAAACAAACCGCCGTCAGTCAAGTCGGCGGTCTTTGAGTCCAGCGCGCTGCAAGAGAATCGTTATACCGGTGTGACAATCGGTAAGGCGAGATAGCGAATATGCCCACCTAGGTGCATAGGAACCAACTCTCCTGGATCATTCAAGCCCCGGATCCCGTTGCCCGGCCAAGGGTCCATAAAACCTAAGTTAATGATATGAGGACCGGCTGGGGTGTTTTGGAAAGCAGCGGCGGTCAACACCATTGCATGAGAGAGGTTGCCAAATATCAATGGGCGTTCTTGCGCGAGACTTTCTAATATGAGTTGATTGTTAATCGCATACACGCCTGAGTCTGCGTCGTACGCTGCGATCAATCGGACATCAAATCGCTTACCTCGGGTGTCTGTCCAGCGTCGTGTCAGTGCTTGAGAAATAACGACACCTGATAAGGCAGGTATGTTGTCGATTGTTCCATACGCTCGTAGAACAATATCCTCTTGGTTTACATAGAAGCCATAGTAGGAGAAAACCATCTGAATTGATGCTGCCCAACACCACTGAGACATGCGCTGCGCTGCATAGGTTTCCTGAAGCCTTTGCATGGATATGCCGACTTCGCAGGCACCCAGCGGATTGCATTGTTGATATGAAAGTGCTCTAAATGGAGCTCCAACGGTCGCGAGCCCCAAGGCACTAATCAGCTGTCTACGATTCATGACTGTCCTGTATTCTGGCATGCAATGGATTTAAATTATTTAGAGCTCAATCTATGCGATGAAACGACTGCAGTCGCACTATGGCGCGCCAAGGGATACGTCTATTTGAGACAGCTCCGGAGGCGACGGACAGCGCGAGGTGGTTGTCAGGATTTGATTTACTTGAGTCTTCAATGTTTCGATGAGAGCAATCCGCGCCATGCCGGCAATTTGTGACGATTTCACCAGATTAGTAAAGTCTCCTACACGGCGACTGGCCAAGCTACAATCGCCCATGGAAAGTTCAGCGATGATCCAATCAGACACAACAAATGCGCGTGTCGCATTTATGCCGAAAGCCTTCTCGTCCTTCAATGCTTCCATGGAGTGCTCATAGGCGCGCCGGCCTTCGTCGACCTTGCCCGTAAAGAACATGAGTCTGCCTTGAAAGCGAAAAGCCTCTGACATCATTGAAGGTGGTGCATTTTTTGTCGCGATGGCCCGATCCACCAACTTCTTTGCACTCTTCCAGTCGTAGATGTTCATTGCCTCAGAGATTAATACGATCAGCTGTGGGATGCCTACTTCGTCACCGAGTCTGGGCAGTACTTCAGTCGCATACTGAATATTGGCCAGCACCTGAGGCACGACCATGGATGTCATCGCTGCCACCAGCTGAGGATTGTTTGAGTCAAACTGTATTTTCACCATGCCTTGGCGAAGATTTGCAACTGCATTTACAGCACCGTTGAATTCCGCCAAGTCTCGGATACGCTCCTCGCGAGGTTTACTCCAAAATACATCAAATAACGATAGCGTGCTCAGTGCGATTCCCACGATAAGCGCGATGAAGCTGATCCTCTTCTCGGTTTTTTTTAGCCATGTATTATCGCTTGGCTTTTCCAGTTGTTCTAAGCGTGCGTCGAATGCGTTCAGCGCAGCGCCGACAAGTGCATCAAGATCCTGTTTGTTTTGTTGGTTGGGGAGGCTGCGTTCTTCGCTCATGTCACGCTCCTTGTCAAAATGGATGCGCTGACCACAAACAACCGGCGACCTCTAGAGTCAAGGTGACGATCGACAGGGCGTCAAGAGATAATCGATCTTTTGTTCCGTTTTTCGAGTTCGGAGGTGGAAAGCCGGTTAGCGGCATATAGGCCTCGTCGAATTTCATGGCTAAGAAATGACAGCGGGTGAGACGTTCAACTTTGTGGGCACTTAGGAGCGACAAATAGATTTAAGTTGTTCACCTTCCAGCGGTGGTGCTTTGTAGGGGCAGACCCATCGTAGAGGAGATCAGCTCATCAAGCCTTGTGCTCCGCTCAGCGTAGATGTCGGATGCCTAAAGGGGCAGTCAGGTTTCGAGAAAGCGACAGTACGCGAATGAAGTCCACGTGTCGTATTTCCAGAATTGAGCTGGTAGGAGACTGTGGCGTCAGCATCCAAATGCTTATCCAGCGACCGAGCTTCTGCCTGGGTTAAGGGAGCCTGAAATCGACTCTCTTTGGTCTGTTAGCGACATGCTCAATGACATCGATAGTTAAGTAAGTATCTGATTTAAAAGAAAAATATAGGTTGTATAGCTCATTTTTTCCTGAATACTCTATGTATACACACAAAATACAATCCATTGACCGGCCATTTTGGCCATGCGAATCTGCGCGCCATCGTTGCACTCACAAGTACAAATAACGCAGGTCGCAAGAGATGGTGAAAGTCGTAAATACTCCGGCCGATGACGCCACGTGTGGATGGTTCCATTTGAGCCCTGCACGCCGGGCGCGCAGTTCGCACTACGGCATCAGCCGGGCCCGCTGGGTGGTGGTCGGGGCGGGGTTTACCGGCCTTGCGGCCGCGCGTCAGTTGGCGCTGAAATTCCCCGATGACGAGATCGTGCTGGTCGAGGCGCAACAGGTCGGTTTCGGCTCGTCCGGGCGCAATGCCGGTTTTGCCATCGACTTGCCCCACGACATCGGTGCGGCCGATTACATCGGCGATATCGCCACGGCGAAGATGAGCATGAAGCTCAACCTGACCGGGCAGAACATCCTCAAGGATCTCGTGGCCAAGCACGGCATCGACTGCCAGCTGCGCGCCTGTGGCAAATACCAGGCGGCGGTCGAGGACCGTGGCATTGCGGTGCTGGACGCCTACCGCGGCGGGCTGGACAAGCTGGGCCAGGAATACGAAGTCATCGATGAGCAGGACCTGCCGGGCCACATCGGCACCTCGTTCTATCGCAAGGCGCTGTTCACCCCGGGCACTGCGCTGATTCAGCCGGCCGCGCTGGTCAAGGGCTTGGCCGACAGCCTGCCGGCCAACGTCACGCTGTATGAAAATACCCCGATTACCGAAGTGCAGTACGGCGAGCGGACAGTCTTGAGTCATGCACACGGCCGCATCGTCGCCGACAACCTGGTGCTGACCAACAACGCCTTCGCCATGAGTTTCGGCTTCCTCAAGGGTCGCATGCTGCCGGTGTTCACCTACGCCAGCCTGACCCGCCCGTTGACCGAGGAAGAACAGGCAAAACTGGGCGGCCTGCCGTTCTGGGGCGTGATCCCGGCCGACCCTTACGGCACCACGCTGCGCCGTACCGTGGACAACCGCCTGCTGGTGCGCAACAGCTTCAGCTTCAACACCGACGGGCGCGCCAATCCCAAGTACCTGCAGCGTTTCGTCAAGCGCCACCGCGAGTCGTTCATGCGCCGCTTCCCGATGCTCGGCGACGTGGCCTTCGAATACACCTGGGGCGGTTCGCTCAGCCTGTCGCGCAACCACATGGCGCATTTCGGCCAGTTGGCGAAAAACGTCTACGGCGCGCTTTGCTGCAACGGCCTGGGTGTGACGCGCGGCACCGTGACCGGAACGCTGCTGGCCGACTGGCTGGCCGGGGAGCGCAACGACCTGATCGACTTCGCCGCCCAAGGGCCGGGGCCGAGCCGCAACCCCCCGCAGCCGCTGCTGTCGGCCGGGGTCAACATGAACCTTCTGTGGGGCCAGCGCCGCGCCGGTATGGAGAGCTGATCGACGCATTGGAAGGATTCAGCGCGTTCGCGACACCCGATTCTTGCGTAGATGCCGCGCCTCTCAATGGCGCGGCCGGTAGAGGAGACAATAATGACAAGTCCTGCAAAATCATCGATTGAAGATGTTCCGCTCAATAACTTTCACCGCCTGCTGACCGTACGTTCCGGCGGGGGCTCCTTCGTCGATGGCTACGTGCTGAGCATCATCGGCATCGCCATGCTGCAGATCACCGCCGCGCTGAACCTCACCGAGTTCTGGCAGGGCATGATTGCCGCGTCCGCGCTGATGGGCGTGTTTTTTGGCGGCTTCCTCGGCGGCTGGTTGACCGACCGGCTGGGGCGCAAGCGCGTCTACTTCATCGGCCCATCGCTGTTCATTCTCTGCTCCGTGGCGCAACTCTGGGTGCAGTCGGCCGAGATGCTGTTCCTGCTGCGCTTCGCCATCGGCCTGGCCGTGGGCATCGAATACCCGGTGGCGACTTCGCTGCTGGTGGAGTTCCTGCCGCGCAAGCAGCGCGGTCCGCGTCTGGCGGCCCTGACCATTCTCTGGTTTGCCGGTGCGGCCTGCGCCTACATCGTCGGCACCGAGATCCTCAACAACGGCGGCGACGAGGCCTGGCGCTACGTGCTGGCCAGTGCCGCCGTGATCGGCCTGGTGCTGTTCGCGCTGCGCATCGGCACCCCGGAATCGGCGCGCTGGCTGCTGAGCAAGGGCCGCGATCAGGAAGCCGATCAGGTGATCAAGCGGGTCTACGGATCGAGCTGGTCGCTGCGTGATCTGCCCGAGCAACCGGACGAGAAGAAGATGTCGTTCCGCGACCTGCTGCGCTCCGGCTACGGCCAGCGCCTGCTGTTCGTCACGGTGTTCTGGTCGTGCTCGATCATCCCGGTGTTTGCCGTCTACGCATTCGCGCCGAAGGTGCTGCAGGCGCTGAATTTGAAAGGCGAGTGGGCTTCCTACGGTTCGATGGCGATCACGCTGTTGTTCGTGGTCGGCTGCATCATCGCCACCAAGCTGATCAACACCATCGGCCGTCGCAGCATGCTGATCCACAGTTTCCTCTGGTCCGGCTTGGCCCTGTTGGCGTTGGCGCTCAACGCCGAAGGCAGCCCGATGGTGGTGCTGGTGCTGTTCGGTGCCTACGCGCTGTTCATCGGCGGCGCCCAGGTGCTGCAACTGGTGTACCCGAACGAGCTGTTCCCTACGGAAATCCGTGCCTTCGCGGTGGGTATCGGCACCTCGCTGTCCCGCGTCGGCGCAGCAATCGGCACCTACCTGGTACCGCTGTCCCTGCAGAGCCTGGGCATCGCCGACACCATGTACGTCGCAGCATTCGTGACCCTGGTCGGCCTGGTCGCGGCCTGGACCATGGCCCCGGAAACCCGCTCGCTGAACCTGCGCGATGCGGCTGCCCTGAATAACTGAATCCCTGACACCACGGCGGCGTGCCAACGTTGGCGCGCCGCCAGAAACTTCTTCTGAAAGAGAGGCAACCATGAAATTCGAAGGTATCTACACCCCAGCCATCACCCCGCTGACCGCCACCGGCGAGATCGACAAGCGCGCCTTCGCCGAGGTGCTGGAGTACCTGATCGACGCCAAGGTGCACGGCATCATCATCGGCGGCTCGACCGGCGAGTACTACGCGCACTCGTCCACCGAGCGTGCAGAGCTGGCAGCGCTGGCCAAGGACGTGATCGGTTCGCGCCTGCCGCTGGTGATCGGCACCGGTGCCATTCGCACTGAAGAGTCGGTGGACTACGCGAAGGTCGCCCGCGAAATCAAGGCCGACGCAATCCTGGTGGGCTCGCCTCCCTACGCGCTGCCGACCGAACAGGAAAACGCCATCCACGCCCTGACCGTGGACCGCGCCGCCGACCTGCCGATCATGCTCTACAACTACCCGGCGCGCATGGGCGTGAGCATGGGCAACGCGTACTTCTCGCAAGTGGTGCAGTCGAAAAACGTTGTGGCGATCAAGGAAAGCTCCGGCGACATGGGCCAGGTTCATCGCCTGGCGCGCAATTTCCCGAACATCGCGCTGTCCTGCGGCTGGGACGATCAGGCGCTGGAGTTCTTCGCCTGGGGCGCGCGCAGCTGGGTCTGCGCCGGTTCCAACTTCACCCCGCGCGAACACGTGGCGCTGTATGAAGCCTGTGTGCTGGAGAAGGATTTCGACAAGGGTCGCAAGATCATGAACGCCTTCATGCCGTTGATGGATTTCCTCGAAGGCGGCAAGTTCGTGCAGTCGATCAAGTACGGCTGCGAGCTGGGCGGCCTGCGCACCGGTGGCGTGCGTGCGCCGCTGCAAGGGTTGGTCGAGGCCGAGAAAGAAGCGCTGCGTGACATCGTCAAGACCCTGAAAAACGACGTCGCGCAGATCCAGGCAGGTGCGCAATGAGCGGTGCGAGCGAGCTGCTGACCGCGGCGCAGTACGCCGACATCGCTGCCAGGCTGACGTTGCCGACCCAGTCGTTCGTCAATGGCGAGCGCTACACCTCGGTGTCCGGCAAGACCTTTACCACCACCAACCCGGCGACCAACGAGGTGCTGGCGCAGATCACTGCGTGCAACGCCGAAGACGTCGACTACGCCGTGGCCAAGGCCAACGAAGCGTTCAACGATGGGCGTTGGCACAAGCTCAGCCCCGGTGATCGCAAGCGCGTACTGCTGCGCTTCGCCGATTTGCTGGAGCAGAACGCGGTGGAGCTGTCGGTGCTGGAAAGCCTGGACAGCGGCAAGCCGATTCGTGAATGCCAGTTGACCGATATTCCGGAAACCATTCACACGCTGCGCTGGCACGCCGAACTGATCGACAAGATCTACGACAACACAGCGCCCGTCGGCAACGGCGCGCTGACCCTGGTGGTGCGCGAAGCCATCGGCGTGGTCGGCCTGGTGCTGCCGTGGAACTTCCCGCTGCTGATGCTGGCCTGGAAAATCGGCCCGTCGCTGGCGGCTGGCTGCTCGATCATCGTCAAACCGGCCAAGGAAACCACCCTGACCGCGCTGCGTGTGGCTGAACTCGCATATGAAGCGGGCGTTCCGGCCGGTGTGTTCAACGTGCTGTCTGGCGGCGGTCGCGATGTGGGCGAGCCGCTGGGCAAGCACATGGACGTGACCATGGTCAGCTTCACCGGCTCCACCGACACCGGGCGCCTGTTCCTCAAGTACGCGGCGGATTCGAACCTCAAGCGCATCGTGCTCGAGTGCGGCGGCAAGAACCCGGCGGTGGTCATGCCCGATGTCGCCGATCTGGACCACGTGGCTGCGCAAGTGGTCAACGGCGCGTTCTGGAACATGGGCGAGAACTGCTCGGCGTCGTCGCGCCTGATCGTTCACGAGGACATCAAGAATGACCTGCTCGAACGCATCGGCGTGCAGTTGCGCGAATGGAAACTGGGCGATCCGCTGGACCCCGAGAACCGTCTGGGCAGCATGATCAGCCGCTCGCACTTCGAGAAGGTGCGCTCCTACATCGAGCAGGCAGCGGTGGAAAAACTGCCGGTGGTGTTCGGCGGCAAGACCTCGGGCGAGATCTTCGTCGAGCCCACCGTGGTCGATGGTGTGGGCGCGGACAGCCGTCTGTTCCAGGAGGAAATCTTCGGCCCGGTGCTGGCGGTCAGCACCTTCAGCACGATCGAGCAGGCCATCACCCTGGCCAACGATTCGGTCTATGGCCTGGCGGCGTCGGTGTACACCGACAACCTGCGCAACGCCATCAAGCTGTCGCGGGAAATCCGCGCGGGCGTGGTGACGGTCAACTGCTTCGGCGAGGGCGATGCCTCCACGCCGTTCGGTGGTTACAAGGAATCCGGTTTCGGTGGTCGCGACAAGTCCATCTGGGCGCATGACCAGTACACCGAACTGAAAACCATCTGGATTGACGTTTCCGAGTGATGTTCGCTCGGTAGCGACAAGGGGCGCACCCGCTGCGGATTTCCCCGCAAAGTCCGCAGCGGGCCGCGAACCAGGCTTTACCTCTGTCTCCTGCAACACACAAGAACAACACCTTAAAGGGCTTGAGCAGATGCATTTTGTTGAACGAAGCACCGTTACGAGTGCGAAAAACACACGGCTCACACTCACGGAACAGAGGAGAACGGCAGCCCTGAAGCTTTTCCAGGACTGCACGTAAAAAACCGCTCCCGGCCGAGAGGATAGCCACAGATGCCACCTATTCTCGGTTACTGCCCATGACGACTTACAGAACTGCCCTGACTTCTGCTCATGTCACCGCTTTACTCTTCGGACTTACCGGCATTTTTGGCGCCCTGATTCATGCCGATGCCAGCGTCATCACCCTGGGTCGCGCAGGCTTTGCCATGCTCGCTCTGGGCCTTTTTGCCCTGGTTCAGCGCTTGCCGCTGTTTCGCGGGCTGGATCGCTACAAACTCGGAATCCTTCTGCTCTCGGGCGCGTTGCTGGCGGCGCACTGGGTGACGTTTTTCATCGCCATCAAGGTCGGCGGGGTGGCGGTCGCGACCTTGGGCTTTGCCAGCTTCCCGGCGTTTATCGCAGTGCTGGATATTTTGATTTTTCGCGAGCGTCTGCACCTGTCCGAATCCATCTTGCTGGTGCTGGTCACCGCCGGTCTGGTGCTGGTCACGCCGTCGTTCGGCCTGGGCGACAGCGGCACTATCGGGCTGCTTTGGGGGCTGGGTTCGGGGTTGTCGTTCGCGCTGTTGGCGATGACCAACCGCCGCGCAGCCAAAGGCATCAATGCCACGCAGGTGGCGTTCTGGCAGAACCTGACGGTGGTGCTGCTGGCGCTGCCATTCGCTTATCAGAGCCTGGACGGCCTGGGGGAATATGACTGGGTGAACCTGGCGCTGCTGGGGATCTTCTGCACTGGCTTGTCGCAGTACCTGTTCGTCAAGAGCCTGGAAGGGCTCAATGCCCGCAGTGCCGGGATGATCATCTCGCTGGAACCGGTCTACGCCATCGCCTGCGCCTGGTGGTTGTTCAAGGAAGAGCCGTCGTACCGCATGCTGGCCGGGGCTTCGTTGATCGTGCTGGCGATCCTGCTGTCGGCCCAGATCAAATCGCCGCAGCGGCAGTCTGCTGCGCATTGACCCGACGCCGCGAACCGTAGCAGTCCGGCTTGCCGGCGAGACGCCCGCAAGATCGCTGCCGCCGGCAAGCCGTACTGCTACAACCCGATCACCGGGATTTGTGTTCGCGGCCTTGGCCCGGCAGAATCGCGCCCCCGATCCGGCGGTGGGTGCCGGGTGGTGTGGTGAGGGTCGGCGGTTGAACGAACAGACATTGTCCAGGCGGCTCGAACGGGTGGCGGCCCATGTGCCCCTGGGCGCGCGGCTGGCCGATATCGGCTCGGATCACGGTTATCTGCCGGTGGCGCTGGTCAAGCGCGGGCAGATCACTGCGGCGGTGGCCGGTGAGGTGGCGCTGACGCCGTTCAACGCTGCCCGGCGCACGGTGCGCGAGAACGGCCTGGAGCAGCAGATCAGCGTGCGCCTGGCCAGCGGTCTGGCGGCCATCGAGGCGCAGGACGGGATCACCGCGATCAGCTTCTGCGGCATGGGCGGGGAGACAATCCGCGACATCCTCGAACAGGATCAGGCACGCCTGAACGGGCAGGAATTGTTGATCCTGCAACCCAACGGTGGCGAACAACCGCTGCGCCTGTGGCTGATGGAACACGGCTATCGCATCGTCACTGAAGACCTGCTGCACGAGAACCGTTTCTTCTACGAGATCATCGTCGCCCAGCCCTCGAATCCTGTGGTCTACAGCGAGCGGGAGCTGTACTTCGGCCCCTTGCAGCTGCAAGCCCGCAGCCCGGACTTCTTGCTCAAGTGGCAACGCATGTTGCGCCTCAAGCAGCGCACCTTGAGTCAGTTCACCCACGCGCAAAGCGTGCCCGAAGAGAAAGTGCGAGAACTGACCCGACAGATCCAGTGGATCACCGAGCTGCTGGGTTAAGGCTGCAAAAAACGCCTGAGTCAGTCGTGGGCCGATTCCAGGTACTCGACCATCTTCTGGTTGCCATCCAGGATGTCACAGCAGATCGCCGCCCGCGCCGCAGCGCCGTCTCGACGCTTGAGGGCGTCGAGCACTTCCCAGTGATGATCGATGGCCATGCGCTCGTTGAAGTTGGCGTAGGCGCGGGCGATCAAGGGCCCGGTGCGCATCCACAGACTGTCCAGCAACCCGGCCAGCACCGGCATGCGGGCGATGGTGGTCAGGGCGTAGTGAAATTCCTGATTGCACTTGAGCGCCGCCTGCAGGTCCTGCGCGTTGATCGCGGCGATGTTACGTTCGATACAGTCCGCCAGGTCGATCAGGTCGGCGTCGGTGACCAGCGCCGCAGCGGTTTCTGCGGCCAGGCCTTCCAGCGCCAGGCGGATGCTGCGGATTTCCGCGTATTGCGCGGTGGTGAGCCTGGGCACGCGGATGTCGCGGGGTGTCTTGAGGATCAGTGCCTGTTCCTTGGCCAGTTGCAGGATCGCGTCGCGCACCGGGGTGACGCTGGTGCCCAGTTGCTCGGCCAGGTCGCGGATGCGCAGGCGATCGTCAGGCTGGAAGCGCCCAGTGATCAGCGACTCGCGCAGCAGCTCGTAGATGCCGCTGCCCAGATACGCGTGGTTGAGGGGTTGGATGGGGTAGGAGTGGCTCATGAATCGCTCGTCAACGGCAGATGCCCGGCCTGAATGATGGGAGTTTCCGGCCGGGATTTCCAGCGTCTCAGACGTGCTGGCCGCCGTTGACATGGATTTCCGAGCCGTTGATATAGGCCGCGCCGTTGGTGCAGAGGAAATGCACCAGCGAGGCGACTTCCTCGGGCTTGCCCAGGCGATGCATGGGAATGTCGCGCTCGACGATCAGTTCGGTGCCGGCCGAGAGAATCGAGGTTTCGATCTCGCCCGGCGCGATGGCGTTGACCCGCACGCCGTGAGGGCCGAAATCGTGGGCCATTTCCCGGGTCAGCGCGGCCAGCGCGGCCTTGGAGCAGGCGTAGGCAACCCCGGCAAACGGATGAACCCGCGAGCCTGCAATCGACGTGACATTGATCACTGAACCCTGCGCCGCCTTGAGCTCGGCGAACAGCCCTTGGGCGAGCAGGGCGGTAGAGAACAGGTTGACGTTGAACACGCTCAGCCAGGTCGCGTAGTCGGATTCCAGCACACCCAGGCGCGAACCGCCTTCACCCTTGGGCGAGATCCCGGCGTTGTTGACCAGCGCATCCAGCCGGCCGCCGAGTTTCTCCCGAATGACCGGCAGGCTGCGGCGGACTTCGTCGATGTCCTCCAGATCCAGATGAATGTGGTTCAGCAATCCTTCGGCCCAGGGGCAGTCCTGCGTCCAGTCTTGCCTGGAGGCAGTGAACACGCGCCAGCCCGCAGCGCTGAAGTGTTTCACCGTCGCATGCCCGATACCACGGCTTGCACCTGTCAACAGCAGTGTTCGTTGCTCGCTCATGACGCGCTCCCTGAAGTTGGATGGCTGGGGACAGCCTACACCACGATACTACAGGATAAAAAATATGATGCATCATATTCTGAATGTGTTACTAATGAGCCGCGCCCGGGTTCCGGCCCGACGGCGCCAGCGACCCGACGCTCGACGTCAGGCGCTGAATGCACCACTGCTGCCAAAAACAACAAAACGACCTGCCATCCCTTGAACGCTGCCGCTGACGCACGTAGCCAATGTGGAGAGACGCATGAACACGAAAATCGCAGCTGTACTCTTGCTCACGACCCTTGCGGGTGCAGTGAGCGCCGCTGAAAAACTGACCGTGGTTTCCTTCGGCGGCAACAACCGCCAGGCTCAGGAGAAAATGTTTTACGCGCCTTTTACGGCGCAGAAGGGCGTGGCGATCACTGCCGACGACTACAACGGCGAAATGGCCAAGATCCGGGTCATGGCCGACACTGGCAAAACCAGCTGGGACGTGGTGGAAGTCGAAACCCCGGAACTGCTGCGCGGTTGCAGCGAAGGGCTGTTCGAGCCGCTGGACTGGTCGCGCATCGGCAAGAAGGAAGACTTCATTCCGGCGGCTGTCAGCGACTGCGGTGTCGGCATTTTCATCTGGTCGACGGTGCTGACCTACGATCCAAAAAAGATCAAGAACGCGCCCCAGAGCTGGGCCGATTTCTGGGACGTGAAGAAATACCCGGGCAAGCGCGGCCTGCGTCGTGGCGCCAAGTTCAGCCTGGAGTTCGCCTTGCTGGCTGATGGTGTGGCCAAGGAAGATTTGTACAAGGTGCTGGGCACCGAAGAGGGCATTCAGCGGGCGTTCCGCAAGCTGGACCAGATCAAGCCCGAGATCCAGTGGTGGGAATCCGGCGCGCAGCCGCTGCAATGGCTGGCCGCGGGTGACGTGGTGATGACCTCGGCGTACAACGGGCGGGTCACCTCGGCGCAGAAAGAAGGGCAGTCGTTCGCCATGCAATGGAACGGCAGCCTGTATGACCTGGACCACTGGGCGATTGTGAAAGGCTCGGCGAAAAAGGCCCTGGCCGAGAGTTTCATTGCGTTTGCCAGCGAACCGGTGCAGCAGAAGAACTTCGTTGAAACCATCCCTTACGGGCCGGGCAACAAAAATGCGATGCCGCTGGTAGAAGCCGCCGTGGCGAAAAACCTGCCGACGGCGCCTGAAAACCTGCAGAACGCTCGGGCCACCGACGCGGAATTCTGGATCGACCACGGCGAAGATCTGGAAGAGCGCTTCACCGCCTGGGCCAACAAATGATCCACCGGGCCTGTCGCAACGGCGGCAGGCCTGTCACCGGGGCGAGGAGCCAGAAGATGTCGCTCGACAATGTATTGGATCAGGCCTGTCTGCTACAGGCCGCACCGGCGCGGGTGACCGACGCGCAAGTGCTGGCGGTCCTCAGGCAGCACTACGGGTTGAGCGGGCGCCTGGAAAAACTGGGCGGTGAGCGCGACCTGAATTTCCGGGTGGTGCTGGCGGACGGCTCGTCGCGCCTGCTCAAGATGTCCCATCCGCTTGAAAGCGCCGAAGTGGTGGGTTTCCACAACCAGGCCATGGGCCTGATTGCCCGGCGCGACCCGGAGCTGCCGGTGCAGCGGGTCTATCCCTCGCTCGCCGGTGCGTTCGTGGAAAGGGTCGAGATCGACGGCCAGTCGATGCTGGTCAGGCTGTTGTCGTTCGTCGACGGCCTGCCGCTGTACCGCGTCGGCCACACCTCGAAAGTGTTCCGGCAGAACCTGGGGCAGGCGCTGGCGCGTTTCGACCGGGCGCTTGAAGGCTTCGATCATCCGGCCGCCGGGCATGTGCTGTTGTGGGACATGCAGCACGCCGAGCGCATGCAGCCGCTGTTGCGGCATATCGAGCACGGCGCGCTGCGTGATCGGGTGCAGGTCAGCCTGGCGCGGTTCGAGGCACAGGCGTTGCCCAGGCTTGCGTCGTTGCGCCGCCAGGTGATCCACAACGACATGAACCCGCACAACATCGTCGTCGACCCGGAGCAGCCTGACGTGCTGCGCAATATTCTGGATTTCGGCGACATGGTCCAGGCACCGTTGGTCAACGACGTGGCGGTGGCGGCTTCCTATCAATTGGGGCTCTCGGGTGACGTGCTGGAACCGGCGCTGGACATGATCAGCGCCTATCACCGGGTCAATCCGCTGACCGCCGATGAGCTGGCGCTGCTGCCGGTGCTGATACAGACCCGTCTGGCGCTGTCGTTGTGCATCAACTTCTGGCGTGCCGACCTGCACCCGGACAACCGCGCATACATCCTGCGCAATTCCCATCGCGCCCGGGAAAGCCTGATGGGGCTGGCCGGGGTGTCCGATGCACTCATCCACCAGCGAATCGTTGCCGCCTGCGGCCAGGAGCTTCACGCATGAGCATGATCAACGGCTTCACCGCAGACGACGCCGAGCGTCTGTCAGAGAAAGAGAAACAGCTCATCGAACGTCGGGCTCGGGTGTTGGGTACCGCCTACCGACTGTTCTACGAGCGCCCGCTGCACACGGTGCGCGGCGAAGGCGTGTGGCTGTATGACGAACAGGGCCGGCGCTATCTGGATGCCTATAACAACGTGGCGTCGCTGGGCCATTGTCATCCGCGGGTGGTCGAGGCCATCGCCCGTCAGGCCGCGCAACTCAACACCCACACCCGCTATTTGCAGGAAGGCATTCTCGACTACGCCGAGCAGTTGCTGGCGACCTTTCCCGAGCCTCTGCAGCGGGTGATGTTCACCTGCACCGGCAGCGAGGCCAACGACTTGGCGCTGCGCATCGCCCGACAGTACACCGGTGGCACCGGCGTGATCATCACCCAGTTTGCCTACCACGGCGTCACCGGCGACATCGCCCAGCTTTCGCCTTCGCTGGGGCCGGCGATGGTGCTGCCGCCCCGTGTGCGAACGGTGCGCGCGCCGGACGCTTATCGCCTGGGCGCAGAGAATGTCGCGTCAGTGTTCGCCGCCGATATCAGGGCGGCCATCGATGACCTGCGCGCCCACGGCATTCGTCCTGCGGCGATCCTGTTGGACGGCATTTTTGCCAGCGACGGCGTGCTGGCCGAGCCGGCAGGTTTCCTTGCCGAAGGCATCGCGCTGGCCCAGGCCGAAGGGCTGCTGTACATCGCCGACGAAGTGCAATCGGGGTTTGCCCGCACCGGCCTGAACATGTGGGGCTTCCAGCGCCATGGCGTGCAGCCGGATCTGGTGACGATGGGCAAGCCGATGGGCAACGGTCAGCCGATCGCCGGATTGGTCGGGCGGGCGGAGGTGGTCGATCACTTCGGCAAGAACATGCGCTACTTCAACACCTTCGGCGGCAATCCGGTGTCCTGCGCGGCGGGCCAGGCAGTGCTGGACGTGATTCGTGACGAACAACTGCAAAACCGCTCCCACGAGATGGGCCAGTACCTGCTGACCGGCCTGCGCACGCTCGCCGAGCGCAATCCGATCATCGGCGATGTGCGTGGGGCCGGGCTGTTTCTGGGCGTCGAACTGGTCACGGACCGCGCCAGCAAGGCACCAGCCGCAGCGCAAACCCGCGCGGTGGTCAACGCCATGCGCGAACAGGGCGTGTTGATCAGCGCGGCGGGGCCTTTGGAAAACATCCTGAAGATTCGCCCGTTGCTGGCGTTCGAGCGCGAACACGCCGATCTGTTCATCGACACGCTGGGCAAGGCGCTGGAGGGTGTCGAAGCCTGATCAGGCGAACTGGGCGATCAGCCAGTCCTTCAGGCGGCGAGTGGCGGGGTCCTGGGCCTGCTGCTCGTTGACCACCAGGCACTGCAGCGATTCGCGCAGGATCATCTGTTCCTCCACCGGCCGCACCAGCCGGCCCTGTTGCAGGTGATGGCGGACCAGATGGTCCCAGCCCAGTACCAGGCCGCGGCCGTCCAGCGCCATCTGAATCAGCAGGCTGTAATCGTTGCTGCTGAAAAACGCCGGGCTGGCGGCTGCATGCAGTTCCGGCGACTGAAAGGCGAACCACACGTCCCAGTCCACCTGCTCGGAGAGCTGCGAGCGGCCATAAGGGTTCAGATCCAGCAGGCGGCTCTGGCGCAAACCCTCCAGCGTGCGCACCTGCGGATTTGCTTCCAGAAACTCAGGCGTGCACACCGGATAGACCGTTTCGTTGAACAGCGGAAGGGTCAGGTAGCCGGGGCGAGGGTCGGCACGCTTGGTGATGAAGATGTCGGGGGAAATCCCCGGCTCCATGTTGAGAAAGTGCGCCGTGGTGATGACGTTGAGCTCGATGTCCGGATGCGCGTCGATGAAGTCGTTGAGCCGGGGCGCCAGCCACAGTGCCGACAGGGCCGGCGAGCAGCACAGGGTCAGGCGGCGGTTGTCGTTCTGTTCGCGGCGGATGCGCTCGGTGGCCTGGAATATGTTCAGCAGCGACAACTGCGCGGCGTCGAACAGCGCCGCGCCTTGCTCGGTCAGGTCCAGTTCGCGTCCGGTACGGATGAACAGCTCGGTGCCCAGGTACAGCTCAAGGTCGCGGATCTGCCGGCTGATGGCGGCCTGGGTCACGCACAGGGTCTGCGCCGCTCGCGAGAAGTTGCGGTGCTTGGCTGCCGCCACGAACGAGCGCATGGCCTTGAAGGACGGCATCTTCATCAACGCGTGGTCGGGTAGCGGGCCGTTGCTCATAACAAAAAATGCCTGATTGTGCGAAGAAAAAGTCGATTCTGCCCCTCGTCGGGCGGCGCGTACACTCTATCGCACAACGCGCGCGAGGGCGCCGCTGTCGACAACAATAACGGGGACCCGCATGGCTTTCGGATCTGCAACCGGCGCGTTCATGGCTGGCGTACGCGCACTTCTTCCTCTGACACCGGGCGTGGTGCCGTTCGGCCTGGTGACCGGGGTCATGGCCATCGACATGGGCATGTCGCCTGCCACGGCGATGAGCATGACGCTGATCTTCTATTCAGGCTCGGCGCAGATGGTTGCCCTGCAACTGCTGCATCAGGGCGTGGTGCCGGTGGCGATCGTACTGACCGCGCTGATCATCAACCTGCGCTTCATCATGTACAGCGCCTCCATGGCGCCACATCTGCAAGGCATGCCGCGGCGCAAGACCTGGCCGCTTTCCTACCTGCTGTCCGATCAGTCCTTTGCCCTGTGCAGCTTCAAGCTCCGATCCGGGGAACTGGGCCGTTTCGCGCTGCCGTATTACGCAGGCACCGCGATCACCATGTGGCTGGTGTGGAACCTGTCGGTGCTGGCGGGGATTCTGATGGGCGCCAAGGTGCCACAGGCCTGGTCGCTGGGCTTCACCATTCCGCTGTCGTTCCTGGCGCTGCTGGTGCCGGCCATCCGCAATGTGCCGAGCCTGGCGGCGGCGGTGGTCGGTGGCCTGCTGGCGGTGCTCGCGGTCCGCTTGCCGTACAACCTGGGGCTGGTGACGGCGGCCTTCGGCGGCGTGGCAGCGGGGCTGCTGACGGAAACCCTGCGCAACCGCGCGCCGCAAGTGGAGGGGCAGACGCCATGAACGATCTGTCGATGTGGGGCATGTTTCTCGGCGCCGGGATCGGTACTTTTCTGCTGCGCCTTTCCTTTGTCGAAATCCACGGCCGCTGGGGCATTCCGGCGCTGCTCAACCGGGCGCTGCCTTATGTGCCCGCCAGCGTGCTGTCGGCGCTGGTATTGCCTGCGGTGGTCTACCCGGCAGGGCCGGGCGAGTGGGTGACGAACAACCCGCAATTGCCAGCGGCCTGTGTGGCAGCGCTGGTGGCCTGGTTCAGCAGAAGCACGGTGCTGACCCTGGCGCTGGGCATGGCCGCACTCTGGGCGTTCAAGTACCTGGCGAGTTGATGGGCCACTGGGCGCGCATCGCCTGTTCGACGAACTCGATGAACGCCCGCACCTTGGCATTCAACGCTGAACGCTCGGTGACACAGGCGTAGATCTGCATCGGTTCGGACTCGGCCCACGCTTCGCTGCGGCTGGCCGACTCGAACAGTGGCAGCAACCGCCCGCTGTCGATCAGCGGCTGGGCGATGAAGCTGGCCAGCCGCGCGATGCCGCCGCCGTTCAAGGCGATCTGGGCGATGGTGTCGATGTCGTCGCAGACAAATTCCGCATTGACCTTTACCTCGAAACGCTGGCCGTCGCGGCGAAAATGCCACGGCAGAAAGCGCCCGTCGGTGGGGTAGCGAAACACCAGGCAGGCGTGCTGTTGCAGTTCCTCTGGCGTCTTCGGCACCCCGGCGCGATCCAGATAGCCGGGAGCCGCACAGAACAGGAACGGAATCGAGGCGATGTGGCGGGCAATCAACTGATCATTGAGCTGCGCGTCGATGCGCAGGCTGACGTCGACACCCTCAAGCCGATGATCGACCCGCCGGTCGGTGCTGATCAACTCGATGTCGATGCGCGGGTAGGCCGCCTTGAACGTGGGTAACAGCGGCGCGAGCAGGTAACGGCCGAACGCCGTAGTGGTGGCAATGCACAGCGGGCCTTGCGGGGCAGTGGCGACAGCGGCGGCCTGAGAGGCGAGTTCGATGTCGTGGGGAATGTGCCGCACCTTGTCGAAGTAGCGTGCGCCGCTTTCGGTCAGGGCCATGCTGCGGGTGGTGCGCGACAGCAGGCGCACGCCCAGGTGCGTTTCAAGCCGCGCGATGCTCTGGCTCACCGCCGCCGGGCTCATGCCCTGCGCCCGTGCTGCGGCGGCGATGCTGCCGTTCTCGACCACGCGGATGAAGGTGTTGATCAGGCCCAGGGTGTCCATGGAAATCCTTTTGCGTGGCAGACGGATTCGTTGATTTTACTTAACGATCAATCAAGTGCAATGCGCCTACCGGGCTGTGCATCGGGTTGTTAGGTTAGCCGCTCACTGACCTTGTGCAGCCCGAAAAGGACGCTTCAATGGAAAACACGCCCACTGCAAAAACCTCATCCCTTCGCTTTTCCAAACACCTGACGCCTTATGTGTTCGCGCTCTACATGGCGACGATCATGGCGTTTCTCATGTGTCTGGTGATCACCGTCGCCGAGTTCGGCATTGGCGAGGACTACATGAAAAATGTGATGAATGCCTACCGGGTCGCGATGCCGTCGGCGTTCGTCTGCGTGCTGATCGTGCGGCCGTTGGTGG
The DNA here is from genome assembly GCF_056627435.1 of Pseudomonas sp. 2. Taxonomy (NCBI): domain Bacteria; kingdom Pseudomonadati; phylum Pseudomonadota; class Gammaproteobacteria; order Pseudomonadales; family Pseudomonadaceae; genus Pseudomonas; species Pseudomonas sp. 2. The sequence goes on along the minus strand of NZ_JBWXNG010000001.1, from coordinate 157,563 downwards.
CACGGTTGGTGGCGTGGACGGTGCATCCGCATTGATCGGTTGACGTGCCGCATCGCGGTCCTGTAGGAGCGAATTCATTCGCGAAAATGGGGCAGGCGACAGAGATGCTTCGCCTGTACCGGCCCATCGCGAATGAATTCGCTCCTACAGGGGGAATGCGTTTGGCCTGGATAAAGTGGAACGCACACACTACCCGATCTTGCCGATTCTCCGATAACCGCCCATGCTCAGCGAGCAGCGCCTTACAACCTCAGGCAGGTCGGCTCGATGGGTTTTGAAGTCTTTCGTTATATCGATTTGATGGGCACCTTCGTCTTTGCCTTGAGTGGCGCGATGGCCGCGATTTATCGGCGCCTCGATATCTTCGGGGTGTTCGTCGTGGCGTTTGTCACCGCCTGCGGTGGCGGGGTGATTCGCGATCTGTGCATTGGCGTGTTCCCGCCCGCAGGGCTGGTCAATATCGAATACCTGAGCCTGGTGATCGTCGCCGTGGCGCTGGCGGCGTTCTTTCAGAATCAATTGCTCAGGCTCGCCCAGCCGACACTGTTTTTCGACGCCGTAGGCCTTGGCTTCTTTGCCGCGTTCGGCGTGCACAAGACCTTCGTGCACATTCCCCATGTCGAGCTGTCGATCGTGCTCGGGGTGATCTCGGCGGTGGGCGGCGGGGTGATTCGTGACATTCTGCTGGGCCGCGTGCCCGCCATCCTGACCAAGGAAATCTACGCGCTGGCGGCCTTTGCCGGGGCGTTCGTCCAGTTGCTGGGCGATACCCAAGTGATTGACGACCGCCTGAGCCCGTGGCTGGCGATCGCCCTGTGCACGGGGGTGCGGATGCTGTCGCTCAAGTACGGCTGGAATTTGCCGGCCCTGAAGAAGGAGCCTTGAATGAACGCACTGATCGATGGCGTTCTCAAGGGCCTCTCGCCGGCAAGCCGGACTGCTACGTCGATATGTGGGTGTTCTCGAATGACGAGTTTGCCTAGGTCCCGTAGCAGTCCGGCTTGCCAGCGACCGCCTTCTCAGAGCTCCATCACCATCTCATGCCAGGCCATGCCGCCATGGTCGGATTCCGAAGGTTTGACGTAGCGATAACCCATGCGCGCGTACAGCTCGACATGGCGCTCCTTGCATATCAGGTGGATGGTGCGCTTGCCCAGGTCGCGCATGTGCTGGACGAAGTGGCGCATCATCAGCGACGCGTAGCCCTTGCCCTGATGGGCCGGGTCCAGTACCACTGACATGATCACCACGTTCGGCGCGGCGCTGTCGTGGCCGATTAGTTCCTTGAACGCTTCATCGGACATGACCACGTCAAAGGCGCAGCCGCCGTTGATGAAGCCGATCACTTCGCCGCCCAGCTCCAGGATCTGGAAGCCCTGCGGGTATTGCTCGATACGAATGGCGATCTTCTCGCGGGTGGCTGCCTCGTCGCCCTCGTAGGCCGAGGTTTCGATCTCGAAGCAGCGGGAGACGTCCGCCGGTGTGGCGTCGCGAAAAACGGGGGTGGTCATGATGGCCTCGCAAGGAAAATCGAGGCGCCATGATAGGAAAATCCCGCGGCGCTGGCTAATGCCTGCAGATACCATCGTAGAACTCAAGCTCTGATCCGTAGCAGTCCGGCTTGCCGGCGGTAGCGATCTTGCGGATTACCCGCCGGCAAGCCGTGCTGCTACGGAGGGCATCGCTCTCGTGCTTTTGATCTGGCTTTTGATCTTGGTGCGCGATAGCTCAGACACCACAAATCGCGACTTGGGTGCAGGCCGAATGGAGGTCTCGTGGAGTGGGTTGAGCGGCATGGATGCCGCGAGAGGCGCGTTGGGCCATGGATGGCCCTTCGCGCCGGGCCCACGGAGCGGGACCGGAGAGAGGAAACCCGACGCAGGAGGGCCCAACCAGGAGCAGGACCCCTTGGTTACTTGGGGGTGGTGCGGCATTCCGACTTTTCCAAGTAACTCGACGAAGTCGAAACAGATCTGACGTTAGGAAGAGCGCCTTTGATCTTCCTCCCTACGCATTCTTTCTGACACGGCCAGGTCGCTTGATTTTACTGCCGCTGCGGTCGGACGCGACCCCGGGCGACCGCCGGCAAGCCGGACTGCTACGGATCGGGCGTAACCTGAATCGGCAGCCACAGCGTGATCGTCGTGCCTTGGCCCTCGACGGACGTGATATCGAAACCGCCCCCCGACTGCAGCGCCAGGCCCTGGGCCATCGACAGGCCCAGGCCGGTGCCCTTTCCCGCGCCCTTGGTGGAGTAGAACGGTTCCAGACAGTGGGCGAGGGTGTCGGCGCTCATGCCACAGCCGGTGTCGGACACGGTCAGGCAGACGTAGTCGCCGGCCTGCATCATCCCCCGCGGCAGGAAAATGGACTGGACTGACGCGGCGATCTCGAGCCGGCCTCCGTCAGGCATGGCATCGCGGGCGTTGACCGCCAGGTTGAGCAGCGCCAGCACCAGCTGTTGCGGATCCACCCGCACGGCGGGCAGGGCGGCCGGTATCGCAATCTCGAGGACGATCATCGATTCCAGCGAACGTTCGATCAGGTCGCGCAGTTCGCCCACCAGTTGCCCGAGGTTGACGGCTTCCGGCTTGAGGGTCTGGCGGCGGGCGAAGGTCAACAGTTTGCCTGCCAGCGAACGGGCCCGCTCGGCAGCCTGCAAGGCACTCTTGGTCAGCCGCTGGCTGCCGGCGTCATCGTTCCGGCGCGCGATCAGCTCAAGCGAGGCGATGATCGGGGTCAGCAGGTTGTTGAAGTCATGGGCGATGCCGCCGCCGATCTGCCCGACCATTTCCATCTTGCGCGACTCATGCAGCTGCGCCAGGGTCATCTCCCGTTCGGCGACGATGCTGGCGACGCGCTCCTCGAGTTGCTCGTTGAGTTTGCGCAGGTCGCGCTCGCCCTTGGCATGGTTGATCCACAGCCAGGCCAGTTTGGCGACTTCACGGGTCAGACGCAGGTGATGGCTGCCGAAGCTTTCCAGTGCGGCCGGCACAATGCTCATGACCGCCGCAAGCTTGCCGTGATGCAGCACCGGGATGTCCACCCGCGCAGGCGGCTCATGCTCCAGAAAGGCCAGGATATCCGGGTCGGGCATGCCGCTGCGGGCGCCGCTGTCGTGGTGGAAGATCACGTAACCGGCGCGCAGCTGGCTGAGGGCGAGGGCATCCCAGCTGAACAACTCGCCATCCCGGCACAGGCGCCCGCGATCGTAAACTTGCGCGAGTTCGAAGGATTCGCCGTCATCCTCGCTGATGGCCAGGCGAATGGTTTCCGGCTCGAACTCCGAGCCCAGCTGGCGCAGGACATGGGCTTCGATCACGTCGGGATCGTTGAAGGCGGGCAGGGCCTTGCCCAGGTCGACCAGAAACGCCTGGCGCTGTTCGAATTGCACGCGCTCGGTGGTCTCGGTGACGATGCACAGCACGCCGCCCACCGAGCCGTCCTGCTCGCGCACTGCCGAATACGACACATCGAAATAGACCGTTTCGCCCCGCGCGCTGCGCTTGATGTAGAAGGGGCGGTCCTTGGCGCAGAAGGTCTGGCCGGTTTCGCGCACGCCGCGCAGCAAGGGTTCGAGGTCGTCCCACAGCTCAGACCAGTTCTCGACGGCGGGCCTGCCCAGGGCGCCGGGGTGCTTGTCGCCGATAGTCGGGAAGTAGGCATCGTTGTACAGCGCCACGTACTGCGGGCCCCAGAAGATCACGATCTGCGCTTCGACGGGCAGGGTGGTCGCCATCAGCATTTTAAGGCTGTGGGACCATTGCGCCGGCGGGCCAAGGGGTGAGCGGTGGTCCAGAGTGGTTTGCAGCAGCGTGCTCACCTCGCCAGTGCCGGGCAGGAACCACGTCGCGCTGTCAGCGGGCGCGCGGGGCTCTTCGGGTCGCAGTCGTTCCATGGGCGGTGGGCACTTTATCGAGGGTGGGCGGGCATGTGCTGTTAGAACCACGGCGATGGCCGACCGTTCCATCCAGATCAAGCGATTGCCCGCAGCGGGATCAGCACGCCGAGCAGATTCGATATTCATCGAACAAAAGTCAACGCACTTTCAGTTGTTCAGACGCTGCCGATCCGGCGAACCACCGGATCGGCAGGCAAGTGCGGCGTGACGCCTTAGCCGGCGCTCTGTTGCAGAAGCACGGTCTGCGCGGGCATCGGCGCCGGAAAACCGGCGTCGCCCAAGGCATCCTTGATGGTGCGGTTGGTGTCGAAATACACCTGCCAGTAATGCTCGTTATGGCAGTACGGCCGTACCGCCAGCACCGGGCCGACCAGATTGAAGTCCAGAATTTCCACGTCGACGCCAGGTTCCGTGACGACGTTGGGCAGAGCGGCGATTTTCTCCTTGAGCAGGGCCGCTGCGGCTTTCCAGTCTGCCTGGGCCGATAGCTGTGCGGTCAGGTCGACCCGGCGGAACGGGTTGTGGGTGAAGTTCTGGATGTTGTCGCCGAAGATCTTGTTGTTGCCCACCAGCGTCAACACGTTGTCCGGTGTGTTGAGGGCGGTGGCGAACAGGCCGATTTCCGTGACGGTCCCGGTCACACCGCCGGCACAGATGAAATCGCCGACCTTGAACGGGCGCAGGACAATGATGAACGCCCCGGCGGCCAGGTTGGCCAGAAGCCCCGACCAGGCCATGCCGATCGCCAGCCCGACAGCGGCCAGCAGGGCGGCGAAGGTGGTGGTCTGCATGCCCAGATAGCCGAGGATGGCGATGACCAGCACGATGTTCAGGGTCACGGTGATGGCCGAACCGACGTAGCGCAGGACCGTCGGGTCGACCTTCTGCTTGCTCAGGGCGCGCTGGACCATGCCGACGGCAAAGCCGATCAGCCAGCGTCCGACGATCCAGAAGGCGATTGCGGAGAGGATTTTTACAGCGAAAGCGGCACCGTACAGCTGCACTACGGCCAGAAGTGCGTTGAACTTCTCGGTGGTGAGGTTAACGATGGTGTCGTCCATGGTAGGGGTGCTCGCGTTGAGAAGGAACAGCCTTCAAACGCTAGCACATGGGGACGAGCTTCGAACGTGTGGGAGCCGGCTTGGTGCGGGCGGCGTTCCGACGAATGCATTCTGGCGGTTGCCACTGCATTGAATGACACACCACATTCGCCAGCAAGCCGGCTCCCACGGCCTGCGGCCAGAGGCGGTTCATGCGTGCGGCCCTTTACCCCTCGATCATCTCCCGCACCTTTGCCGTCAACTGATCGAAGGCGAACGGTTTGGTGATCATCTGCATGCCGGTTTCGAGAAACCCCGCCCGCACGCCTGCATTCTCGGCATAGCCGGTGATGAACAGGACTTTCAGCTCCGGGCGCATCTGCCGGCCGATGTCCGCCAGTTGCCGGCCGTTCATGCCCGGCAGGCCGACGTCGCTGATCATCAGGTCGATACGCTGGCCGGACTCAAGAATCGGCACCGCGCCCACCGCATCGCCGGCTTCCAGGTACGCATACCCCAGCTCGCCCAGCACCTGGCTGACCAGCGCCCGCACCGCCGGGTCGTCCTCGACGATCAGGATGGTTTCGCCTTCCTGGGCACCCACGGGCTGATGATCGAGGGCGACATCGGTTTCTTCCTTCGCGCCCTGGAACCTGGGCAGGAACAGTTGCACCGTGGTGCCATGCCCGACCTGGCTTTCGATTGACACGTGGCCATGGGACTGCTTGCTGAAGCCGTAGATCATCGACAGCCCCAGCCCCGTGCCCTGGCCGATCGGCTTGGTGGTGAAGAACGGGTCGAAGGCACGGCTGATGACCGTCTCCGGCATGCCGCTGCCGGTGTCGGTGACGCTGAGCACCACGTAATCGCCGGGCAGCAGGTTTTCGTGGGCGTTGGTGAAGTTGCGGTCGAGCTTGCGGTTGAAGGTCTCGATCATCAGCATGCCGCCACCGGGCATGGCGTCGCGGGCGTTGAGTACCAGGTTGAGCAGGGCGCTTTCGAGCTGGTTGGGGTCGGCCTCGGCGGTCCACAGTTCCTTGGCCAGGCACATGTCCAGGCTGATGCTCTCGTTGACGCTGCGATGCAGCAGCTCGCCCATGGAGCGCACCAGCTCGTTCATCTCCACCGGTTTTGAGTCCAGCGACTGGCGCCGGGAAAAGGCCAGCAGACGGTGGGTCAGGGCAGCGGCGCGGTTGGCCGAGGTCACGCCCAGATCGATCAGGCCGTCCAGATCATCGGTGCGGCCACGGGCGATGCGTCGGCGCAGTAATTCCAGGCTGCCGATGATGCCGGTCAGCATGTTGTTGAAGTCGTGAGCGATACCGCCGGTGAGCTGGCCGACCGCTTCCATTTTCTGTGACTGGCGCAGCACTTCTTCGTTGTGGCGCAACTGCGAGGTGCGCTCCTCGACCTGTTGTTCGAGGGTTTCGTTCAGGCGCCGCAGCTGGGTTTCAGCGCGCTTGCGCTCGGTGATGTCCGAGGTCACGCCCACCAGCAGGCTGACCCGGCCGTTGCGCCCGCGAATCGCCCGGGCACGGGCGTCCACCCAATGCAGCGAGCCGTCGGCCCAGACGTTGCGAAATTCGAGGATGAAGTCTTCACCGGTGTCCAGCGCATGCTGCAGCGACGACTGCATGCGCGGCTGATCTTCGGCATACACCGACTCCAGCCAGTCGTGGTAACTGAACGGCGCATGTTCATCGCGGCCGAAATGCACCTTGCTGATCGCCGAGCAGTTGAGCCGTAAATGCTCGGCCTCCAGCTGCCAGGAACCCAGGCGCCCGGCCTTGAGCGCGTGTTGTAGACGCTGCTCGCTCTCGAACAGGTCTTCCATGCGGCTGCGCGCTTCGTACTGGCGCCTGCGCCCGCGCACGGCGGTGCTGACCAGGCTGACCAGGGTCGCCGGATGAAAAGGCCGTTCGAGGAAGGTCACGTTACCCAGCATCTTGCCCAGCCGCGCCGACGGATTCTGCTCCGGGCCGCCGTGATGGGTCAGCAGCACGATGGGCAGGTCCGACCAGGCCGGTTGGTTGCTCAAAAGGTTGAGCAGCGGATTGAGGTCGACCCCGCGCATTGCTTCGTCCGCCACGATGGCAAGGCCGGCGCCGGAAGACAGCTCCCGGCACAGGCCTGCCAGATCGTGGGTGATGAGCGCCGGGAAGCCCGCTTCCTGCAGGATCATCAGGGCAATCTGGCTGTCCCGGCCGTGTGGCGCGAGGATGATTGCCCGTTCCGAAAGTTGTCCCGGTGTACTCACACGTCCTCATCCTGCAGCAGCGGGTTGTTCTCACCCATATATTGCGGGACCCCGCGCAGCACGCCCTGGAATTCATCCAGCGGCGTGCCGATCCGCAAGCCATTGCTGCTGATGCGGTATTCACGGATGGTCGACTCGTGGGTGCCGGTGCGCTTCTTGATGATCGAGATGGCACGCCGAACTTTGCCCAGCGCCTCGAAGTACCGCAACAGGATCACGGTGTCGGCCAGGTAGGTAATGTCCACTGGCGCCTCCATGTCGCCCACCAGGCCGTGCTGGGCCACGGTGATGAAGGTCGAGGCGCCCTGACGGTTGAGGTACAGCAGCAGCTCGTGCATGTGCAGCACCAGCGCGTTTTCTTCCGGCATCGCCGCGCGGTAGCCGTTGAGGCTGTCGATGACCACGGTGCGGATCTGCATCTCGTCGACGCTGCGTCGTACCCGATGAGAGAACTCGCCGGGCGACAGTTCGGCGGCGTCCACCTGTTCGATCAGCAGGTTGCCGGTTTCCTGCAGGGCGGCCAGGTCGATGCCGACTTTGCGCATGCGTTCGAACAGTAGGCCGATCTCTTCGTCGAAAATGAACAGCCCGACCTTTTCGCCCCGGGCGACGGCTGCGGCGGCGAACACCAGGCTGACCAGCGATTTACCAGTACCGGCAGGGCCGAGAATCAGGGTGCTGGAGCCGCTGTCGATGCCGCCACCGAGCAGCGCGTCGAGTTCGCCGATGCCGCTGTTCAGTTGAGTACTCTGGTAGGCCGAACGGTGCTCGGCGGCTACCAGGCGCGGGAACACATGCACGCCGTCCTCAAGAATGGTGAAGTCGTGGTAACCGCCGCGATAGCGCTGGCCGCGGTATTTCACCACCCGCAGGCGACGACGCTCGGCGCCATAGTTGGGGGTCAGCTCCTCCAGGCGGATCACCCCGTGGGCGACGCTGTGCACGGTCTTGTCCAGCAGCTCGGTGGTAAGGTCGTCGAGCAGGATGACCGTGGCGTCGTAACGCGCGAAGTAGTGTTTGATCGCCAGGATCTGGCGGCGATAACGCAGTGAACTCTGGGCCAGCAGGCGGATTTCCGAAAGGCTGTCGATGACCACGCGCGATGGCTTGACCCGTTCGACGATCTCGAAAATCTGCTTGGTCGCCTCGCCCAGTTCCAGGTCCGAGGAGTACAGCAGGCTTTGCTGCTGCTCGGCATTGAGCAAGTCTTCGGGCGGGGTCAGCTCGAACACGCTGATCTGCTCGTTCAGTTCCCAGCCGTGGGAGCGGGCGCCGTCGCGCAGTTCGCGCTCGGTCTCCGACAGCGTGATATAGAGGCAGCGTTCGCCTGCGGCCACACCCGCCAGCAGGAACTGCAAGGCGACGGTGGTTTTGCCGGTTCCAGGCTCACCTTCCAGAAGAAAGACGTGGCTGCGTGACAAGCCGCCCGCGAGGATGTCGTCCAGACCGGTGATGCCGGTTGCCGCTTTTGATGTAGTCAAAGATCGCCCTCTTGAAACCTTGAGAAGTGGCGCGCCGATGGCTCAGTGGCAGCCCTTGGCTGACGAAAATAGCAAGAAATTCGCGATCGCGCGTCGCCATCATTCTGGACCGTTGGCGTCGCCGACGGTTCCCTTTTTCCGGCGCGTGTCGCCTGGACGGCTCGATTCTGGTCCGGCAAATGGCGCAACCGTGGCCTGCGACCGAAAAACCGGCTTGTTATAGTCGGCGCTCCCGGATTTCCCACCGCCAGCCAAGGATCATCGCCGTGTCCGACTACAGCGCTTTCAAGGTCGAACTGACCGACCACATCGCCCACGTGCAAATCAACCGCCCGGAAAAGATCAACGCCATGAACGCGGCGTTCTGGACCGAGATCATCGATATCTTCCAGTGGATCGAAGACACCGACGAGGTGCGCGTGGTGGTGCTCAGCGGCGCGGGCAAGCATTTCTCCTCGGGCATCGACCTGATGATGCTGGCGCAGGTGGCCAACGAACTGGGCAAGGACGTGGGGCGCAACGCGCGCATGCTGCGGCGCAAGATCCTGCAGATGCAGGAGTCGTTCAGCGTCGTCGACCGCTGCAGCAAACCGGTGCTGGCGGCGGTGCAGGGCTACTGCATCGGCGGCGCGATCGACCTGATCAGCGCCTGTGACATGCGTTACGCGGCCGATGATGCGCTGTTTTCCATCCGCGAGATCGACATGGGCATGGCCGCCGACGTCGGCACGTTGCAGCGCCTGCCACACCTGATCGGCGATGGCATGATGCGCGAGATGGCCTACACCGGGCGCAACGTCAAGGCCGATGAAGCCCTGCGCATCGGCCTGGTCAACCGCACCTTCGGCGATCTTGAGCAGTTGCTCGACGGAGTGTTCGGGATCGCCCGGGAAATTGCCGCCAAGTCGCCGATCGCCATCAGCGGCAGCAAGCGCATGATCGGCTACATGCGCGATCACAGCGTCGATGACGGGCTCGAATACGTTGCCACCTGGAACGCTGCCATGTTGCAATCAGCGGATCTTAAACTGGCCATGGTTGCCCACATGGGCAAACAGAAACCGGTCTTCGACAATTGACCGGCCAGACCGTATTTGCAGGCACCCGTTGCCGCCGAACCTGACGCGCCGCTTGTGCAGGCGCGTCGAGCCGCGCGGGTCGCCCATAAGAGGAGTGCTTTCATGACGCGCCCCAGGCGTTGGACCACCGCCGTACTCGACACCCAGGCCACCGGCGGTTGGGCCGTAGTTCACAGTGATCAGGGCTTTCTGCTGGATGGCAACGGGGTGATGTTTCCCCGCCAGTGGCTGGCGCAACAGGACCTGCCACTGATGAGTGAGCACGGCATCGGCCATTTCGATGGCGAGCCGGTTTACGTGCAGGTGCTCAAACAGCCGGTGGAACTGCCTGGCACTCACTGGCAGACCCTGCGCCAGTTCATGCTGGCCGATGACGTCGATGTGTTCCAGAAGCTCGGCTATGCCGCGCAGATCAGCACCTGGGCCCGCGAGCACCGCTTCTGCGGCAGCTGTGGCCAGCCGACGGTTCAGGTGCCGGGCGAGCGGGCGATGTACTGCAAGGCCTGCGACCTGCGGGCCTACCCGCGTATTTCACCGAGCATGATCGTGCTGGTGACCCGCGGCGACGAAGTACTTCTGGCCCGTTCGCCGCGTTTTGTCACCGGTGTCTACAGCACCCTGGCCGGGTTTGCCGAGCCAGGCGAATCCGCTGAAGACTGCCTGCGCCGCGAGGTGATGGAAGAGGTGCAGATCAAGGTCAAGAACATCCAGTACAAGGGCAGCCAGTGCTGGCCGTTCCCGCACTCGATGATGCTGGGCTTTCATGCCGAATACGAGAGTGGCGAGATCGTACCCCAGGCCGACGAGATCGAGGATGCGCAATGGTTCAGCGTGCACGACATGCCGCCGTTGCCAGCCAGCCGCTCCATCGCGCGCTATCTCATCGACCTGTACCTGGCCCAGCGCCTGGGCTTAGTTGAACCAGTGCTGCCAGGCCAGGCGGACGGTTAACGCCAGCACCACGGTGATGAACACCGGGCGGATGAATTTGGCGCCGCCCGAAATCGCCGTGCGCGCACCCAGGAACGCACCGACCATGAGCGCCGAACCCATGGCCAGGCCGATCGCCCAGTCCACCGTGCCGTTGATGGCGAAGATCGTCAGTGCGGAGGCGTTGCTGACGAAGTTCATGCTGCGCGCCACGCCGCTGGCCTTGACCAGGTCCACCGGGTACATCAGCAGCGTGCTGACGGTCCAGAACGCGCCGGTGCCTGGCCCGGCCACGCCGTCGTAGAAGCCCAGGCCGAAACCTTGCGGGAACTGCCAGCGGGTCTTGATCGGCGCGTCACTGTCCAGCGGCGCCTTGGGTGTGCCACCGAACAACAGATACAGGCCACAGGCGAAAACGATCACCGGCAGCATCTGGTTCAGCAGTTCGGCCGGCAGGTAGTGGGCCACCACCGCTCCGACCAGGGCGCCGATCAGCGTACCGAGCAGGCCGCGCTTCCACTGCGCCGGGTGAAACAGCTTGCGCCGGTAGAAGGTGAAACTGGCGGTGGCCGAGCCGAAGGTCGAGCTCAGCTTGTTGGTGCCCAGCACCAGATGCGGCGGCAAACCGGCAGTGAGCAGGGCAGGCGTGGTCAACAGACCGCCGCCACCGGCGATGGCATCGATGAAACCGGCCACGAAGGCGACAAGGGCGAGCACCAGCAGCGTGGTGGGTTCTACGGACAGTTCTAACGGCATGGGCAAGGGCTTACTTGGCAGACGGGCAGAATGGCTGCCCGGAAGCGCGGCATTCTACCTGTGCCCTTGCCAACAACGTACCTGTAGGAGCGAATTCATTCGCGAAAGATCTGCCAGGCGATGTTGATGTGTCGTCTACACCAACGATTCGTCGGAATGCCGCCCAGAATGAATTCGCTCCTACAGGGAACATTTGCGGCCTATCAGATGGTGGCCACCTTCACCCAACGCTCCTCGCTGGCCGCCACGCGAATGGCCGTTGCCAGGCGTTCCACTTCCAGCGCTTCGGCAAAATCCGGCCCTTCATTGCCTTGCCCGCACAGCGCCTGGATCAGCGCATGCACCTCCAGCGTCTTCAGCTCGTTGTAGCCCAACTGATGCCCCGGTGCCGGGCAGAAGGCGGCGTAACCCGGCTGGGTGGGGCCGGCGAGAATCCGCTGGAAACCGTCACGCCCCGGGGCACCTGCGCGATACAACCTCAATTCGTTCAGCCGCTCCTGATCGAAGGACAGCGTGCCCAGCGTGCCACTGATCTCGAAACTCAGGTGGTTCTTGTAGCCGTGCTTGAGCCAGCTGCTGCCGAAGGTGCCACGCGCGCCGTTGGCGAAGCGCAGCAGGGCGAAGGTCTGGTCATCGATGCTGATCGCGCGCGACTCCGCGCTGCCCTTGGTGGTGGGGCGGCGGGTGTGGACGGTCTGGGAGTCGGCACACACCGCTTCGATGTCGCCCAGCAGGTAGCGCGCCATGGCCAGCAGATGGCTGCCCAGATCCGCCAGCGCACCGCCGGCATGGGCCTGTTCGCAACGCCAGGACCACGGGGACTGGCCATCGCCCATGAAGTCTTCGCTGAACTCACCCTGGAAGCTGACGACCTGCCCCAGCTCGCCGCTCTGGATCATCTGCCGGGCGAGGCCGATCATGGGGTTGTGCTGGTAGTTGTAGCCGACCCGCGTCACCACGCCGGCTTTGCTGGCGGCCTGTTGCATCTCGCGGGCCTGCTCCAGGCTGACGGCCAGTGGCTTTTCGCAGTAGACGTGCTTGCCCGACTCCAGCGCGGCCATGGCCATGGGATAGTGGAGGTGGTTGGGGGTGGTGATGGCGACGATGTCGACGGTCGGGTCGCTGATCAGTTGCTGCCAGTCGGCATGGCTGCGCTCGAAGCCCCAGCTGCGGGCGCACTGTTCGGCGCGGGCGGCGTCGGCATCGGCCAGTGCGGCGAGTTTGAGGTGCACGGGCAGGTCGAAGGTGGTGCGGGTGTTGTGGAAGGCCAGGGCATGGGCACGGCCCATGAATCCGGTGCCGATCAGGCCGATGCCCAGGGTGGGGAGAGTTGATTCGCGCATGACGATGGGTCCTTTCCGGGGTGTTGTTATTCGCAAAATGTATTCGGTCGGGGTGGTTGGGTGGAATCTTTTTTCCATCAAATGTGCGTCAGGATCGCCTCACGGGATTGTTTTTTGGTTTGTGTACATCCTTGGCGTCTCGGGTGTTTTGGCGATTGAAGGGTCTGGCTAACGCCAGACCTGTTTCGACTTCGTCGATCAAGATCAAGATCAAGATCAAGAGCGCTCTTCCTAACGTCAGATCTGTTTCGACTTCGTCGAGTTACTTGAAGGGACCAAGTAACCAAGTCCTTGTGCTCCTGGTTTGGGTCCGACTGCGTCGGACTTCCTTCATTCCGGCCTCGTTCCGTGGGCCCGGCGCGAATGGGCCATCCATGGCCCCGCGCCTCGCGCGGCATCCTGCCGCTTGGCACACTCCACGAGACCTCCATTCAGCCTGCACCCAAGTCGCGTTTGGTGTCGTCTGGGCTATCGTGCATGAGGATCAAGAGCAAAAGCCAAATCAAGAGCGCGAGGGCGATGCCCTTCGCAGCAGCCGAGCTTGCTCGCGGGTGGCCCTCAAGATCGACCCCGCCGGCAAGCCGTGCTGCTACGGGGAGGATGTGGTGTTCAAAAGCGCAGATATCACAGGCGACACCAAACGCGACTTTGGGAGGCTGAGTGGAGGTTTCGCGTAGTGGGTCAAGCGGCAGGATGCCGCGCGAGGCGCGGGGCCATGGATGGCCCATTCGCGCCGGGCCCACGGAGCGGGACCGGAGCGAGGGAACCCCGACGAAGGAGGGGCCGGACAGGGAGCACGAACCCTTGGTTACTTGGGGTCATCAAGTAACTCGGCGAAGCCGAAACAGGTCTGCCGTTAGGCAGACCCTCTAAGCATCAACCCGAAAAGCGGATATGCACCCATTGTCAGGATCGCCTCACGGCGCAAAAGCGCTAAGACAAAAAACCCCCATCCACATTCAACGCCACCCCCGTCGTATAACTCGACGCATCGCTGGCCAGGTACAACACCGTCCCGGCCATCTCGCTCGGGTCGGCCACGCGCTTGAGCGGAATCTGCGCCAGTGCAGTGTTGAGGATCTTCTCGTTGCTGACCAGCGCCGACGCGAACTTGGTGTCGGTCAGTCCCGGCAACAGCGCATTGCAGCGGATCCCGAACTGCGCGCACTCCTTGGCGAACACCTTGGTCATGTTGATCACCGCCGCCTTGGTCACCGAATAGATGCCCTGGAAAATCCCCGGCGACACCCCGTTGATCGACGCCACGTTGATGATGCTGCCGCCGCCGTGTTCGCGCATCAGCTTGCCGGCTTCCACCGACATGAAGAAATACCCGCGAATGTTCACATCGACCGTCTTCTGGAACGCGCCGAGATCCGTGTCCAGCACGTTGCAGAACTGCGGGTTGGTGGCCGCGTTGTTGACCAGAATGTCCAGCCGGCCGAATTCTTCGCGGATGCGCGCGAACACGCTGGTGATCTGTTCCATCTCGCCGATGTGGCAGGCGATGGCCGTGGCCTTGCCGCCTGCGGCGATGATCGCGTCGGCGACCTGCTGGCAGCCGTCGAGTTTGCGGCTGGAAACGATGACGTGGGCGCCCTGTTGGGCGAGCAATTTGGCGATGGCCTCGCCGATGCCGCGGCTGGCGCCGGAAACGAAGGCGATCTTGCCGTCGAGGTCGAACAGTGGGGTCTTGGACATGTTGTCTTCCTTATCGTGTCTCAAAAGGTCGCAAATCAGAGCGCAGAACGGTCGATGACCTGCAGGGCCATGTGCTCCAGCAGTTTGTTCATGTGGATGAACTGGGCGAAGCGTTTGTCCTGGGTCTGGCCGTTGAAGAAGCGGTAGTAGATCTGCTGCACGATCCCGGCCAGGCGAAACAGGCCGTAGGTGTAGTAGAAGTCGAAATTGTCGATGGCAATCCCGGAGCGCTCGGCGTAGTAGGCCACGAACTGCTGGCGGGTCAGCATGCCCGGCGCGTGGCTGGGCTGGCGGCGCATCAGTTGCACCGGCGCCGGGTCGTCCGCCTGAATCCAGTACGCCAGGCTGTTGCCCAGGTCCATCAGCGGATCGCCCAGGGTGGTCAGTTCCCAGTCCAGCACGCCAATGATCTGCATCGGGTTGGCGGGGTCGAGGATCACGTTGTCGAAGCGGTAGTCGTTGTGCACCAGGCTCGACACCGGGTGGTCAGCAGGCTTCTTGTCATCCAGCCAGCGCGCGACCTTTTCCCAGCTCGGCGCGTCGGCGGTGCGGGCCTTGTCGTAGCGTTCGGTCCAGCCGCGAATCTGCCGCTCGACGTAACCCTGAGGCTTGCCCAGGTCGCCCAAACCGCAGGCGTTGTAGTCGACCCGGTGCAGGTCCACCAGCTTGTCGATAAAGCTCTTGCACAGCGCCTCGGTCTTTGCCGCGTCGAAGTTCAGCTCGGCCGGCAATTCGGCGCGCAGGATGATGCCCTTGACCCGCTCCATGACGTAGAACTCGGCGCCCAGCACCGATTCGTCGGTGCAATGCACGTAGGCCTTGGGGCAATACGGGAAGGCGTCCTTGAGCTGGTTGAGGATGCGGAACTCGCGGCCCATGTCGTGGGCGCTCTTGGCTTTGTGGCCAAACGGTGGGCGACGCAGCACGAACTCGTGTTCGGGGTATTTCAGCAGGTAGGTGAGGTTGGATGCGCCGCCGGGAAACTGGCTGATCTGCGGCTCGCCGCTCAAGCCCGCAATATGGGCCTTGAGGTAGGGATCGATCTGCGCAGCGTCGAGTTCTTCGCCGGATCGAACCTGGGTGGACTGGTCGGTTAGGGCCATGCTTATCCCTGCTGTTTATTTTGATGGGTCAGGATCATTGGCTAATCTAATGCGCCAACGCTTTGCCGGACAACGTCAACGGGGTGTTATTGGCGAGCGTGTTGAAGGTCGATCAGCCGTTTTGATTCGTAGCGATCAGAAACCATGGCGCAAAAAAAACCGAAGCGCCAAGGCCTCGGTTTTTCGTGTATCACCCTGTCATTACGACGGGAACAGCTCGCTCAGTTTCATCGCCAGCATCATGTCGCCTTCGGCGCGCAGCTTGCCGGCCATGAACGCCTGCATGCCGTCGGTCTCGCCGCTGACGATACCTTTGAGGGTTTCTTCATCCATGACCAGTGTGACTTGAGCGTCAGGGTTTTCGCCGTCCTTCAACTCACAGGTGCTGTCCTTGACGATCAGCGAGAAGTGCTTGGATTCGTCGATACGGAAACCGAACACCAGGTCCAGGCCGGCAGCGGCGCTTGGGTTGAACTTGGCTTTCATGGCTTGTACGGCATCAGCTGCGGAAGTCATGGTGTCATCCTTTTATATGAGTGATTTGCAGGCACCTTGCGGGTGCGTTTGGCCGGGCTCAGCGGTAGGTGATGAGCTCCGGCGCCTTCATCAGTTGCAGGTGCGTCTGACTGTTGAAGGAAGCCAGTGACACCTCGCGCCCCCGGAATTTCAGGTGGTTGAGCGAGGTGTTGACGATTTGCCAGTTGAGTTCGAACGCCTGGGTTGCCGGCATTCGGGTGATCAGGTGGAGCAGGGCGGTGATGGTGCCGCCGGAGGTGAACACGGCAATGCGCTCGTTGGGCGCTGCGCGGTCGAGAACCCGCTCAAGCCCCGCCTGCACCTGGGCCACGAAGGACAGCCAGCTTTGCAGGGCAGGTGTGTCGTGCTCGCCGCCTAGCCAGCGGCCGATGATCAGTGCGAACAGGCGCTGGAATTCGGCGCGGTTATGCGCGGCGTTGCGCATGATTTCCAGGGCTTCGGGTTCGTCGGGGAGCATGGCCGGGAGCAGGGCGCGAATCACCCCTTCGGCGTCGAATTCGTTGAAGGCCTGGTCGATTTCCAGTTCAGGCTGCTTCGGGCCCTTGGCATCGAGTTGCGCGATCACGGTTTCGGCGGTGTGGCGCTGGCGGAACAGGCTGCCGCTGATGCAGCGATCGAAGCTCAGATCGAGCTGCGCCAGGTGCGCGCCGAGCACTTCTGCCTGACGGTAGCCGGTGGGCGACAGGACGTCGTAGTCGTCGGCACCAAAGGAGGCCTGGCCATGTCTGATCAGATAGATGCTGCCCACGTTCGTCCAATCCCGGCACGCTGAAAGTGAAGCGAGGTTATGAGCAGGGCGCGGGGTCTGTCAATAAAAAAACATACGCTTGTTTGAATTGTCCGCTTGTCATGATCTTTGACCACCGCGTCGCTGGCCCGGCGTGAGGCGCGACGGTATGCTGGGGCCATTCACGACAGTGATCGGGCGCTGCTTCAGCGCCCAAATGTGCAGGTAAGGAGCCTCTGTGGAGTTCATTTTCGATTACGCCAGCTTCCTGGCGAAGACCGTGACCGTGGTGGTAGCTATTGTCATGGTGCTGATTGTCATCGCCTCGCTGCGTGGCCGCGGGCGCCGTGGCGGCGGTGGCCAGTTGCATGTGACCAAGCTCAACGATTTCTACAAGGGCCTGCGTGACCGCCTGGAAGGCTCGCTGCTGGACAAGGCGAAACTCAAGGCACTGCGCAAGTCCCAGGCCAAGGAACTGAAAAAAGACAAGAAGCAGACCGAGGTCAAGCCTCGGGTCTACGTGCTGGATTTTGACGGCGACATCAAGGCTTCGGCCACCGAAAGCATGCGCCACGAAATCACCGCACTGCTGTCGCTGGCCACCGAAAAGGACGAAGTGGTGCTGCGCCTGGAAAGCGGCGGCGGCATGGTGCACAGCTACGGGCTGGCCTCCTCGCAACTGGCGCGGATTCGTCAGGCAGGCATTCCGCTGACCATCTGCATCGACAAGGTGGCGGCCAGCGGCGGCTACATGATGGCCTGCATCGGCAACCGCATCATCAGCGCGCCTTTTGCCGTACTGGGTTCCATTGGTGTGGTGGCGCAGTTGCCCAACGTCAACCGCCTGTTGAAGAAGCACGACATCGACTTCGAAGTGCTGACGGCTGGCGAGTACAAGCGCACGCTGACCGTGTTTGGCGAAAACACCGAGAAGGGCCGCGAGAAGTTCCAGCAGGATCTGGACATCACCCACGAGCTGTTCAAGAACTTCGTCGCCAGCTATCGCCCGCAGTTGCAGATCGATGAAGTGGCCACCGGCGAGGTCTGGTTGGGCATGGCGGCCAAGGACAAGCTGCTGGTTGATGAGCTGAAGACCAGTGATGAGTACCTGGCCGACAAGGCGAAGACTGCCGAGGTGTTCCATCTGCATTACGCAGAACGCAAGAGTTTGCAGGAGCGGGTGGGGCTGGCGGCCAGCGGTTCGGTGGATCGTCTGGTGACCGGTTGGTGGAGCCGTTTGACCCAGCAGCGGTTCTGGTAACAGGCCGGGACCGTCGTGGGAGTGAGCTTGCTCACGAACAGGTCAGCGCATTCAAAACAAGCGCCATGTGGGGGGGCGTTCGTGAGCAAGCTCACTCCCACAAAGGCCAGTGTTTCAGATCAGTCAAAAAAGCCCCGGCTTCTCACGAAACCGGGGCTTTTTGTTGCCCGCTAAACCCGTCGAATCAACGACGACGGAACAGCGGCAATGGCTCGTCGGTGGCGGCCTGGTAGGTCACCGAGAAGTCCTTGAGGCTTTCCAGTGCTTCGTACGGGTCCTTGTCGGCCCGGATCGCGAAGGCGTCGAAACCGCAGCGGCTCAGGTAGAACAGCTGGTCACGCAGCACGTCGCCGATGGCCCGCAGTTCGCCCTTGAAGCCATAGCGATCACGCAGCAGGCGAGCGTTGGAGTAGCTGCGCCCGTCGGTGAAGGCCGGGAAGTTCAGAGCGATGACCTGGAAGTGCTTGACGTCGTCGCCGATTTCCTCGGCTTCTTCGTCGCTGTCCAGCCACACACCCAGGCCGCCGTCGCGAGCCTTGAGCGCGTGACCGTGCTCGCGCCACAGGGCCAGCGGTACGATCAGGTCGTCGCAGTTGGACAGGCTGTCGAACTCGGTGTCCTTGGGCAGCAGGTGCCAGGTCTCGTCGATGACTTCGTTGTTCTTAATGATTCGCTGCATAGACGCGCTCCTTGAAAGGGTCGATGCCGATACGCTGGTAGGTGTCGATGAAGCGCTCGTCTTCGGTACGTTTTTCAACGTAGACGTCGATCAGCTTCTCGATCACGTCCGGCATGGCTTCCTGCGCGAACGAAGGGCCGAGGATCTTGCCCAGGCTGGCGTCGCGGCTGGCGCTGCCACCCAGGGAGACCTGATAGAACTCTTCGCCTTTCTTGTCCACGCCCAGAATGCCGATGTGGCCGACGTGGTGGTGACCACAGGCGTTCATGCAGCCGGAGATGTTCAGGTCCAGCTCGCCGATGTCGAACAGGTAGTCCAGGTCGTCGAAGCGGCGCTGGATGGATTCGGCGATCGGGATCGACTTGGCGTTGGCCAGCGAGCAGAAATCACCGCCCGGGCAGCAGATGATGTCGGTCAGCAAGCCAATGTTCGGCGTGGCGAAACCGCCTTCGCGCAGCTCGCCCCAGAGGGTGAACAGCTGGCTCTGCTCGACGTCGGCCAGGATGATGTTCTGCTCGTGGGAGGTGCGCAGGTAACCGAAGCTGTAGCGATCGGCAAGATCGGCGATGGCGTCCAGCTGCTTGTCGGTCAGATCGCCCGGCGCAACGCCAGTCGGCTTGAGCGACAGGGTCACGGCCACGTAGCCCGGCTTCTTGTGGGCCAGGACGTTGCGCGTGCGCCAGCGGGCAAAACCCGGGTGCGCCTTGTCCAGCTCCGCCAGTTCACTGGCAAAGTCCGGCAGCGCCTTGTAGTCGGGGTCGACGAAGTGCTTGGCAACGCGGTGCACTTCGGCTTCGGTCAGGGTGGTCTGGCCGCCGCGCAGGTGGGCCATCTCGGCCTCGACCTTCTCGGCGAAGACTTCCGGCGTGAGCGCCTTGACCAGAATCTTGATCCGCGCCTTGTACTTGTTGTCGCGACGGCCATAGCGGTTGTAGACCCGCAGGATGGCGTCCAGGTAGCTCAACAGGTCCTGCCACGGCAGGAACTCGTTGATGAAGGCACCGACCACCGGGGTACGGCCCAGGCCGCCACCGACCAGCACGCGGAAGCCCAGCTCGCCGGCGGCGTTCTTGATCGGCTCCAGGCCGATGTCGTGCACTTCGATGGCCGCGCGGTCGGACGTCGAGCCGTTGATCGCGATCTTGAACTTGCGCGGCAGGTAGGCGAATTCCGGGTGGAAGGTCGTCCACTGACGCACGATCTCGCACCATGGGCGCGGATCGACCAGCTCGTCGGCTGCAACGCCGGCGAACTGGTCGGTGGTGACGTTGCGCAGGCAGTTGCCGCTGGTCTGGATCGCGTGCATCTGCACCGTGGCCAGCTCAGCGAGAATGTCGGGGATGTCTTCCAGCGCCGGCCAGTTGAACTGCACGTTCTGGCGGGTGCTGATGTGCGCGTAGCCCTTGTCGTAGTCGCGGGCGATTTTCGCCAGCATGCGCACCTGGCGCGCACTCAGCTGACCGTAAGGCACAGCCACACGCAGCATCGGCGCGAAGCGCTGGACATAGAGGCCGTTTTGCAGGCGCAGCGGGCGAAACTCTTCTTCGCTCAGCTCGCCAGCCAGATAGCGGCGGGTCTGGTCGCGGAACTGCTTGACGCGGTCCTCGACGATCCGCTGATCGTACTCGTCATATACGTACATGGTGGTCCTGTTCTCAGGCGATTCACTGCTGCTTGGACGAACTGAGAGGCGATGCGGTGCCGCCTGCGTTCAGGGTCCCAACAAATCTGCGCGCACGGTCGCGCAGCCTCCATCGAGGCTGGCGCACGATACCAGTTCATACATATGCGCAAAAGTGATGTTTTTTTATATGCAAATAGATAAAAGCGATAAGCATCCCGTCGGCTGCTCATAACCACACTTGTGATAAGGACAAGCCTCGACTTTACTCTTGGTCAGGCCGGGGTCAACCGTCTTCGGCCGTTTAAATGTCTCAATCACAATAAGACTGACAAGAGGCAAGCCAATGAGCCGATCCCACCCTAAACCTGCCAAGTCCGACAGTCATGTAGACGCCTGGGCGATCCTGTTTCTCATCATTCTGGTTGTAGGTGCTGCAGTGTTCTGGGTGAGTCACCAGTAACCCAGGCACCGGGTGTCAATGTGCCGGGTAGAACTTACCCGACGCCTGCCGATAAGGTATAAGCAGGCCTGATGCAGGTCGGCTGTATCGTCTTTGGCGTTGAGGCTCGGTGTCCAATGATCAGGTTTTTCAGTGGCTGCCTCATGCTGGTCGTGGGCGGGTTGTGGCTGGGTAATGCGTGGGCGGCCTCGGTGGTGTTTCTCAACCCGGGCGCAGCGCCGGCCCCCTATTGGTCCAGCTACTCGCGTTTCATGCAGGCGGCTGCCGATCGGCTGGGCATGCACCTGACCATTCACTACACCGACCGCGACACCCGCACGCTGCTCACTTTTGCCCGCCAGGCGCTGCAGGGCCAGGAGCGGCCCGACTACCTGGTGTTTTCCAACGAGCTCAACGTCGCCCCCGAAGTGCTGCGCCTGTCGGTGGGCAGCGGGGTGAAGCTGGTCGCAGTCAACAACACCTTCACTGCCAATCAGCTGAGCATCCTCGGCGATTTGCGCAGTCGCTACCCGGATTTTCTCGGCAGCGTGGTGGCCAATGACGAAGAGGGCGGCTACCTGGTCGCCAGGCGCCTGATCGAATCCCATCCTCCCGTGCCTGCCGGGCAGTTCATCGACATGCTGGCGTTTTCCGGCACCAACAGCACGCCGGTGTCGCTGCAGCGCGAGCGTGGTCTGTACCGGGCGCTGGCCGAGTTTCCGCAGGTGCGCCTGCGGCAGATCGTGCTCGGCGGCTGGCGCCGTGACCGGGCCTTCGAGCAGGCGCAGGTGCTGCTCAAGCGCTACCCCGATGTCAGCCTGATCTGGGCCGCCAGCGACCTGATGGCCTTTGGTGCGATGGATGCGGTGCGTGAAACCGGCAAGCAACCGGGCAAGGATGTGCTGGTCGGCACCATCAACGACTCCACGGCGGCCTTGCAGGCGTTGCGCGAAGGCTCGCTGAGTGCCGATGCGGGCGGCCACTTCACCCTCGGTGGCTGGGCGCTGGTGTTGCTGCATGACTACGACCAGGCCGACAGCCAGAGCCGCCAACCCTTCGGCACCTGGCGGGTGTCGGCCATGCAATTGCGCGAGCGCAAGGACAGCCAGCGTTTCATGCAGGCCAACAACCAGGATGACTACGGCATCGACGTGCGCCAGTTCACCGGTGGAAGAAGCCCGGAAGGGGTGGCGTATCCATTCGTGAAAGTCGGGGCGAACTGAGCGAAGGTTCAGGGCACTGCGAAATACAGCACCAGCTGCACGATGCCCAGCAGTACCAGGGCGAAGGCTGCGGTGAACACAATCCCCAGAATCACGAAATGCGACGGTTTGCCGTGGGTGAAGTCGCGGGCGCGGTTTTTCTGGCTCTGCACGCCGAAGGCGGCGGCCATGACGCTGTGCAGCATTTGCCAGAAGGTCGGTGGTTTGTTGTCGTCAGGGAGCGGGGGCGGGGTGTTGGATGAGGGTTCCATGACATCCTCCATTCGTCCCGCAAGGATAGTCCATGGTTGAGTGTTGAGCGCTGGGTGCGCTGTTGATTCTGGCCGAAGGCCGTGGGAGCCGGCTTGCTGGCGAATGCGCAGGGTCAGACACCTTGTAGGTGATTGATCCACCGTATTCGCAAGCAAGCCGGCTCCCACATAAGCGAGAGCGCGTGCGACAGGTTCTCCTATTTACTCGTCATACCCCAGGTTCGGCGCCAGCCAGCGTTCGGTCACGCGCATTTCCTGGCCCTTGCGGGCGTTGTAGCTTTCGACCTGGTCCTTGTCGACCTTGCCCACGGCAAAGTACTGCGCCTGCGGGTGGGCGAAGTACCAGCCGCTGACCGCTGCCGCCGGGAACATCGCGTAGTGCTCGGTGAGGAACACGCCGCTGATGCCGGGTTTGCCTTCGCCGGAGGCCGGGTCCAGCAGGTCGAACAGCACACCTTTCTCGGTGTGGTCCGGGCAGGCCGGGTAGCCGGGGGCAGGGCGGATGCCGACGTACTTTTCCTTGATCAGGTCTTCGTTGTCCAACTGCTCGTCGCGAGCGTAGCCCCAATGGGTCTTGCGCACTTCCTGGTGCAGCCATTCGGCGCAGGCTTCGGCCAGACGGTCGGCCAGGGCCTTGACCATGATCGCGTTGTAGTCGTCGCCCTTGTCCTGATAGGCCTTGGCCACTTCCTCGGCACCGATGCCGGCGGTGGTGATGAAACCGCCCACGTAGTCGGTCACGCCGCTGCCAGCGGGCGCGACGAAGTCGGCCAGGGAGAAGTTCGGCTTGCCGTCGGTCTTGATGATCTGCTGGCGCAGGTGGTGCAGCTTCGCCAAAGGCTGGCCGTGGTCGTCGAGCAGCTGGATGTCGTCGTGGTCGACCTGGTTGGCCGGCCAGAAGCCGAACACTGCGCGGCTGCGGATCAGCTTCTCGTCGATCAGCTTGCGCAGCAGTTCCTGAGCGTCCTTGAACAGCGAAGTCGCCGCTTCACCCACCACTTCGTCGGTGAGGATGCGCGGGTACTTGCCGGCCAGGTCCCAGGAAATGAAGAACGGCGTCCAGTCGATGTAATCCACCAGCACGTTCAGGTCGATGTCTTCCAGCACCTTGACCCCGGTGAAGGTCGGCTTGACCGGCTGGTACTCGGCCCAGTCGAACTGCGGCTTCTTGGCGATCGCCGCGCTGTAGCTCAGGCGCTCGGTGCGGGCGCTGCGGGCCGAGGTGCGCTCACGCACTTCGACGTATTCGGCGCGGGTCTTCTCGATGAAACCGGCTTTGAGCTCCTTGGACAGCAACTGCGTCGCCACGCCCACGGCGCGGGAGGCGTCGGTCACGTAGACCACCGCGTCGTTGCTGTACTTGGGCTCGATCTTCACCGCCGTGTGCGCCTTGGAGGTGGTGGCGCCGCCGATCATCAGCGGCAGGTTGAAGTTCTGCCGTTGCATTTCGCGGGCGACGTGAACCATCTCGTCCAGCGACGGGGTGATCAGGCCGGACAGGCCGATGATGTCGCACTTTTCTTCCTTGGCCACCTGCAGGATCTTCTCCGCAGGCACCATCACGCCCAGGTCGACGATGTCGTAGCCGTTACAGCCCAGCACCACGCCGACGATGTTCTTGCCGATGTCGTGCACGTCGCCCTTGACCGTGGCCATGAGGATCTTGCCCTTGGCTTCCGGCTTGTCGCCTTTTTCCGCTTCGATAAACGGGATCAGGTGCGCCACTGCCTGTTTCATCACGCGGGCGGACTTGACCACTTGCGGTAGGAACATCTTGCCCGAGCCGAACAGGTCGCCGACCACGTTCATGCCGGCCATCAGCGGGCCTTCGATGACTTCGATGGGGCGGGCGAAGGTCAGGCGCGAGGCCTCGGTGTCTTCGACGATGTGGGTGGTGATGCCCTTGACCAGCGCGTGCTTGAGGCGCTCGTTGACCTCCCAGTTGCGCCACTCTTCGGTTTCCGCTTCCTTGACCGAGCCGTCGCCCTTGAACTCGTCGGCGATGGCCAGCAGCACCTCGGTGCCGTCGTCGGTGCGGTTGAGCACCACGTCTTCCACGGCGTCGCGCAGCTTGACCGGGATCTCGTCGTAGATCTCCAGTTGGCCGGCGTTGACGATACCCATGGTCAGGCCGTTGCGGATTGCGTGCAGCAGGAACACCGAGTGGATCGCTTCGCGCACCGGGTTGTTGCCGCGGAACGAGAACGACACGTTGGACACGCCGCCCGAGGTCAGCGCGTAGGGCAGCTTGTCACGGATGTAGGCGCAGGCATTGATGAAGTCCACGGCGTAGTTGTCGTGCTCTTCGATACCGGTGGCGATGGCGAAGATGTTCGGGTCGAAGATGATGTCTTCCGGCGGGAAGCCCACTTCGTTGACCAGAATGTCATAGGAGCGTTTGCAGATTTCCTTCTTGCGCGCTTCGGTGTCGGCCTGGCCGGCTTCGTCGAAGGCCATGACCACCACCGCCGCGCCATAGCGCTTGCACAGTTTGGCGTGGTGGATGAACTGCTCGACGCCTTCTTTCATGCTGATCGAGTTGACGATGCCCTTGCCCTGAATGCACTTCAGGCCCGCCTCGATCACCTCCCACTTGGAGGAGTCGATCATGATCGGCACGCGGGAGATGTCCGGCTCGCCGGCGATCAGGTTGAGGAAGGTGATCATCGCCTTCTTCGAGTCGAGCATGCCCTCGTCCATGTTGATGTCGATCACCTGGGCACCGGCTTCGACCTGCTGCAGGGCGACTTCCAGCGCTTCGGTGTAGTTGTCTTCACGGATCAGGCGGGCGAAACGGGCGGAACCGGTGATGTTGGTGCGCTCGCCGACGTTGACGAACAACGACTGGCGATCGATGGTGAACGGTTCCAGGCCCGAGAGGCGGCAGGCTTTCGGGATCTCGGGAATCGCCCGCGGCGCATACTTGCTCACCGCCTGGGCGATGGCCTTGATGTGCGCCGGGGTGGTGCCGCAGCAGCCGCCGACGATATTGAGGAAGCCGCTCTGGGCGAATTCTTCGACCACCGCCGCCATTTCGGCCGGGGTTTCGTCGTACTCACCGAACTCGTTCGGCAGGCCGGCATTCGGGTGCGCGGACACATGGGTGTCGGCCTTGTTCGACAGCTCTTCCAGGTACGGACGCAGGTCGCTGGCGCCCAGGGCGCAGTTCAGGCCCACGGAGATCGGTTTGGCGTGACGCACCGAGTTCCAGAACGCTTCGGTGGTCTGGCCGGACAGGGTGCGGCCGGAGGCGTCGGTGATGGTGCCGGAAATCATGATGGGCAATTCGAAACCGATTTCCTCGAACACGCCTTGCACGGCGAAGATCGCTGCCTTGGCGTTCAGGGTGTCGAAGATGGTTTCGATGAGGATCATGTCCGCACCGCCTTCGATCAGGCCTTTGGTGGCCTCGGTGTAGTTCTCCACCAGTTCGTCGAAGGTGACGTTGCGGTAGCCGGGGTTGTTGACGTCCGGCGACAGCGAGCAGGTGCGGCTGGTCGGGCCCAGCACGCCGGCAACGAAGCGCGGACGGTCCGGGGTTTCCAGGGTCTTGGCGTCGGCCACCTGACGGGCCAGGCGCGCGCCTTCCACGTTCAGCTCATAGACCAGTTCCTCCATGCCGTAGTCGGCCTGGGACACCTGGGTGGCGTTGAAGGTGTTGGTTTCGAGAATGTCGGCGCCGGCGTCCAGGTATTCCTTTTCGATCGCACCGATCACGTCCGGGCGGGTCAGCACCAGCAGGTCGTTGTTGCCCTTGACGTCGCTGGGCCAGTCGGCGAAGCGCTTGCCGCGGTAGTCTTCTTCTTCCAGGCGAAAGCTCTGGATCATGGTGCCCATGCCGCCGTCCAGAATCAGGATGCGCTCTTTAAGGGCCTGCTGAAGTGCTTTAAGACGCGCGTTGCGATCTGACATAGGGATATCCGAGCATAGAAGTACAAGAAAAGATGACGCTGAAAGGTGCGAAATAATAGCAAACCTGTACGCTTTTAAACCGTCGCAGGTTTTTCATGAATTCTGCTCATGTTGATGGCTGCTCGCCACAGGTAGAATCCCCTCCGGATTTTCATTTTTCAGGACGTTCGTTCCATGTTGCATCGCTTGTTCGCCATGACTCTGGCTCTGTTCTTCTGCGGTGCAGCGTTCGCGCAGCCCCTTGCGCAGTCTTCCGTGCCTCATCCCGCCATTTCCTACAGCCGCGACATCCAGCCGATCTTCACCGAGAAGTGCGTGGCCTGCCATGCCTGCAACGATGCGGCCTGCCAGCTCAATCTGGGCAGCGGCGAGGGTGCGTTGCGCGGAGCCTCCAAGGTGCCGGTGTATCAGGGCGAGCGCAGCAAGGCGATCGCGCCGTCGCGCATTTTCTACGACGCCCAGGGCCCTGAAGCGTGGCGCAAGAAAGGCTTCTACTCGGTGCTCGACGGCCAGAGCAATCAGGCCGCGCTGATGGCCAAGATGCTCGAATTCGGCCACAGCGCGCCGCTGGTGCCCAATGCCAAGCTGCCTGACGACATCGTGCTGGGGCTCAATCGCGAGAACATGTGCCCGCTGCCGGAGGAGTTCGAAGGCTACGCCAAGTCCCATCCGGGGCAGGGCATGCCGCTGGCGGTCACGGGGCTGACCGACGCCCAGTACAACACCCTGCAAACCTGGCTGGCCGCCGGTGCGCCGGTGGAACAGACGCCGGTGCAGCCCAACGCCGTGGAAGCCGCGCAGATCACCGAATGGGAGAACCTGTTCAACCGCCCGGGCTCCACCGAAGCGCTGGTTGCGCGCTGGCTGTACGAGCACCTGTTCCTGGCGCACATCTATTTCGCCGACGGCCAGCAGGGGCATTTCTTCCAGTGGGTGCGTTCGCGCACGCCCAGCGGCCAGCCGGTGGACCTGATCGCCACCCGCCGCCCCGATGACGATCCGGGCACCACCTTTTATTACCGCCTGATGCCGGTGCAGGGCGTGATCGTGCACAAGACCCACATCACCTACCCGATGGGGCCGCAGAAGCTGGAACGGGTCAAGCAGCTGTTCTACAGCGGCAACTGGCACGCCACTTCGCTGCCAGGCTATGGCCCGCAGCGTCGCGCCAACCCATTCGACACCTTCAAGGAAATCCCGGCGGTGGCCCGTTACCAGTTCATGCTGGATAACGCCGAATACTTCGTGCGCACCTTCATCCGCGGGCCGGTGTGCCGCGGCCAGATCGCCACTGACGTGATCCGCGACCACTTCTGGGCACTGTTCCAGGAACCGGCCCACGACCGCTACATCACCGATGCCGCGTACCGCGCCAAGGCCACGCCGCTGCTGGCCATGCCGGGCCAGGACGACGATGTCGGCAGCGTGCTGAGCCTGTGGCACAACTACCGTGACAAGCGTAATGCCTACGAAGACCTGCGCAGCGACGCCTACGCGCACATGCCGCCGCCGGGCTGGGCGACGTTGTGGGCGGGCAACGACAACGCGCTGCTGACCATCTTCCGCCACTTCGACAGCGCCACGGTGAACAAGGGCCTGATCGGCGATCTGCCGACCACCGTCTGGCTGTTCGACTACCCGCTGCTGGAACGCACCTATTACCAGTTGGTGGTCAACTTCGACGTCTACGGCAACGTCTCCCATCAGGTGCAGACGCGCCTGTACTTCGACCTGATCCGCAATGGCGCCGAGGTCAACTTCCTGCGCCTGATGCCGGCCGACAAGCGCGACGACATCCTCGGCAGCTGGTACCAGAACAGCGGCAAGGTGAAGATGTGGCTGGATTATCAGGCCATCGACGACGACACGCCGACCGGTATGAAACTCGACGAGAAAGACCCCAAGCGCGACTTCGAACGCAAGCTGATCGAGCGCGCCGGGACCCTCAACGTGGCGCCTGACCCGATCAACCGCTGCGCGGGCGCCTACTGCTCGCGGCCGGGGATTGGCCCGGTGTTCAGCGATGTCGAGCAGTCGCTGAGCCGTCTGGTGGCCCGCCCGGCGGCGGGGCTGAAAGTCATCAATCAGCTGCCGGAAGCGACCATGCTGCGGATTCAGGACGGCAGCGGCAAACGCATCGTCTACAGCATGCTGCGCAACCGCGCCCACAGTAACGTGGCGTTCCTGCTGGGCGAGGCGTACCGCTACCAGCCGGGGCTGGACAATTTGACGATCTATCCGGGCGTGCTGAGCAGCTACCCGAACTTCATCTTCAACATCCCGGCCAATGAAGTGAACGCCTTCGTCGACGCAATGGAAAAGGCCCACGACCACAAGGAAGCCTTTGAGAAGATCGTCGAACGCTGGGGCGTGCGCCGCAGCCATCCGTTGTTCTGGACCTATTTCCATGACCTGAACCGCTACATTCAGGAGACCGAGCCGCAGGAGGCGGGGGTGTTGGACATGAATCGGTACGAGAACCTCTAGGTCGCCTCATCTTTTCTTGTGGGAGCCAGCAAGCCGGCTCCCACAGTTTTTTGCGTTCAAGCCGAAATTCGAGGTGGCCCGCAAGTGCGGCGCGAAACCGGAAAAGCCTTATAAAACATGGCCTGCAGCCATTATGCAGCCCGTCAGTCCCCGCGAACCTTTTGCCAACCTGTCCGTCCGACCCTGTGAGTCGTCCCTGGCGTCGCGCCGTTTTTCGGTCGCTGAACCCGGGCCAACCCAATACAGATCAGAGGTTGCAGATGTTGATTTCGGTTCAGGCCCTGCGGGCGCTCGCCGCGTGGGTCGTTGTGTGTCACCACTTCATGCAGATTTTTTTCGACTTTCACCCCTCAGGCCCCATCGGCCGGTTCTTCACTGAAAAAGGCGCCGTGGGCGTCGACATCTTCTTCGTCATCAGCGGCCTGGTGATCTACCTCTCCACGGTGGACAAGGACATTCCTGCCAGCCGCTTTATGCTCAATCGCATCATTCGCATCGTGCCCGCCTACTGGCTCTACACCCTGGTCATGGGCCTGCTGGTGGTGGTCGCCCACCCGTTGTTGCCGCATCAGGTGGTGGACTGGCAGAGCTTCATTCTCTCGCTGCTGTTCATTCCCTCGGAAAACCCCGGTGGCTATGGCCTGTACCCGACCCTCAACGTCGGCTGGACGCTGAACTACGAGATGCTGTTCTACGTGCTGTTTTCCATGGTGTTCCTGTTCCAGCAGCGCCTGCGCCCGTTGATCGTCGCCGCTGCGCTGTTCGCCGTGACCGATGTGCTGGGGCGCTCCGGGCTGATCAGCCGGTTCTACGCCAACGACATCGTCTACGAGTTCCTGCTGGGCATCGGGATCGGTATCGCCTACCGTCGCGGCTGGATCACCGAGCGCCTGTGGCTGCCGCTGCTGGCCATCGGCGGGGCGCTGGTGACCATCAAGCAGCTGCCGCCGGACCTGCGCATCGTCAACTGGGGCCTGCCCAGCGCGGTGATTGTGGTAGCGTGCATTTCCCTGGAGCCCTATCTGCGTGGCAACCGCGTGCTCAAGGCCATGGGCGACTGCTCGTACTCGGTGTACCTGCTGCATGTGCTGGTGCTGTACGGCGGCTGGCTGGCCAGCGAGCGCTTCGGGCTCGACCCGTATCTGGCCTTTGCCGTTTGCGTTCCGGTGATCGCGCTGGGCGCCTGGCTCAGTTACGAGTGGATCGAGAAGGGCCTGTACCGGCGCATGAAGGGCTGGCTGGATGGGCGCCGGGCGCTCAAGGACGCGGCGCTTTCCTGAGGCGTATTCTCATTCGTATTACCTGAGCAAAATAGTAGGGCTTTGTCAGTTGACGTGGAATGGCGTAGACTGCGCCCCACGTCTGCGAGGAATTTTCATGACCGCTATTACCATTACCGATGCCGCCCACGATTACCTGGCCGATCTGCTGCAAAAGCAGAACACGCCCGGCATCGGCATCCGCGTGTTTATTACCCAGCCTGGCACCCAATACGCTGAAACCTGCATTGCCTACTGCAAGCCCGGCGAAGAAAAACCGGAAGACAAGGCGATTGGCCTCAAGAGCTTCACGGCCTGGATCGACTCCTTCAGCGAGGCCTTCCTGGACGACGCCGTGGTCGACTACGCCACCGACCGCATGGGCGGCCAGCTGACCATCAAGGCGCCGAACGCCAAGGTGCCGATGGTCAACGCCGACAGCCCGATCAACGAGCGCATCAACTACTACCTGCAGACCGAGATCAACCCGGGTCTGGCGAGCCATGGCGGCCAGGTGACGCTGATCGACGTGGTCGAGGAAGACGACAAGAACATCGCCGTCCTGCAATTCGGCGGCGGCTGCCAAGGCTGCGGCCAGGCCGACGTGACGCTCAAGGAAGGCATCGAGCGCACCCTGCTCGAGCGTATTCCGGAGCTGTCCGGCGTACGTGACGTGACCGACCATACGCAGAAGGAAAACGCTTACTACTAAGCGATTTGCCTTCCACAAAAAGCCCCGACTGGTTCGGGGCTTTTTATTTTATGGGGCACGCTGGCCATTGTGGTTGTTCGCGATCCCTGTGGGAGCCGGCTTGCTGGCGAATGCGGCGGTTCAGACACTGCAACGGTGAATGACATATCGCATTCGCCAGCAAGCCGGCTCCCACAAAGGATGGGTTCAGGGCCTGAAAACGTGAGCGTGGCCCGCGCGGTACAGGGACGACTCGCTGAACACTTCATTGCCCAGCACCCGGCCCACCAGAATCAACGCCGTGCGCCGAAAACCCTTGGCCTGCACCTTCTGTTCGATATCCGCCAGCGTGCCACTGACCCAATCCTGATCCGGCCAGCTGGCGCGGTGGACCACGGCGATCGGGCAGTCTGCGCCGTAGTGGGGCGTGAGTTCGGCGACGATCTTGCCGAGGTTGTTCACCCCCAGATGAATCGCCATGGTCGCCCTGTGCTGCGCCAGGTCGCCCAGCGCTTCGCCTTCGGGCATGGCGGTCTTGTCGCCATAGCGGGTCAGGATCACGCTCTGGGAGATGTCCGGCAGGGTCAGCTCGCTGCCCAGCAAGGCGGCGCAGGCGGCTGTCGCGGTCACACCGGGGATGATTTCGAAGGGAATATCCAGCTCGCGCAGGCAGCGAATCTGCTCGCCGATGGCGCCATACAGGCTCGGGTCGCCGGAGTGCACGCGGGCGACATCCTGGCCGTTTGCATGAGCAGATTTCATCAAGGCGATGATCTGGTCCAGGTGCAATTCGGCACTGTTGGTCACCTGGGCCGCTCTGTGGCCTTGCAGAACCGCTTCAGGCACCAGCGATCCGGCATAGATGATCACCGGGCAGTTGCGGATCAATCGCTGGCCCTTGACCGTGATCAGATCCGGATCACCCGGGCCTGCGCCGATGAAATAAACAGTCATGGGGTCTCCATAGGCAAACAAAGGCTGCCCGCCATTGCGACGGTGGCGCGGGAACTCTTGCGGCGCGGGATCAACAATTTGCCGGGGCGGCCTGACAGGTGCGAGGCCATCGCCAGCGCCGCGCTTTCCGCCACGCCATAACAGCCGGTGTGATCGAAGGAAATCTGCGAGCGATGGCTCAGCCTGTCTTCATAGGCGAGCAGTTGTCCGGCGCTGAAAAAGTGCAAGGGCAAGCCCAGTTGCTGCGCCAGTTCCGCGAGGCCGGCCTCCGACGACTTGCTGTCGATGGAGGCCAGCGCGGTGATGTCTGAAAACGCCAGGCGGTGTTCGACCAGCGTGACTTCGATCAACCCCCGCAGCACCAGCGCCGGACACCCGCGCTGGCAACCCAGGCCGATCACCAGGACCGGCCGCTGACCGGCTTCACTCATACAGCGTGGTTCAGGCCGGCCTGCGCCGAGGGCGCCTGGTCACGGCGGAACAGCCAGGCGCTGATCAGGCCCATCGCCACCCAGAACACGGCGTTGGTCAGCAGCGATGCGATCTTGAACTGGGCTTCCAGCGCTTCAGGGGCCAGTGCCGAATGCACCAGCGGCTGTGGCGCGCCGACGACGTGGGGCACGACCAGAATCGCCGCGCCCAGCACCTTGAGCAGCCAGTGATGGGCGAACACGATCAGCGCCAGGCCCACAGCAGTGGACGCCGCAGTGCCGATCCACCAGATCTGCCGTTGGGTCAGGTCGGCGGCGGCAGTGCCCGGCAGCTCAGGCGGCAGGCCCAGGGTCGGCGCCAGCACGAACACGGCAAACCCGGCCAGGCCCCAGAGCGCGCCTTGAGCCGTGCTCGAAGGTGTGCGCAGGGTATACAGCGCTGCCAGCATCAGGGCGAAACCGACCGCGACCACCAGATTGCCGCCGGTGGTGGAGAGCACGCGCTGCCAGCCGTCTTCCGGCTCCCAGGCTTCTTCGTCGTGCACGTGACCGGCCATGGCGCCTTCTGCGTGTTCATGCACGTGCACGGCAGGCTCGGCTTTCTCATAGGTTTCGGCCTGCAGGATCAGCGGCGCGACCCAGAAACTTTGCACCAGGGTCAGCAGCAGGGCTGCGAGCAGGCCAGTGAAACCGGCCGTTTGAGCGATACGCTTGAACATGGCGGCAGGTCTCAGTGGCAAGGGAAGGCAGAGCTGTGACGGGTGTCGTGGGCAGCGTTGTGCACGGCGTCGATGTGCGAGAAGCCGGCGAAGTAGACCAGGCAGGCGCCCAGGATCATCGCGCTGACGGCGGCGGTCAGGCGCTGGCTTTGCGTGGTGGCTTGGCTTGCGGTTTGGCTGCTGGTCTGGTTGGTCGTGCTGATCGACATGGCGCTTCCCTCTGAAAGTGTCAGCGGACGGGAAGGCGCAAAGGCGCGCCGCTGACAGGACGTCAGTGGCGAACTCAACTGCACCCGCCCACCGCGGGTCTGTTATGTGAACGTTGTCGGGCCGGTCTCCGGGCTTGCGAGGGGCATCGGGCTGATTAACAGCACCAAGCCTGCAAGAATCGCCTTCCCATATCGCTGACCGACACAGTGGATCTGACTCTTCGCTCGCTTACCGTTGCGGGGGCAGCGCCGGACTTGCACAAGCCTTGTGGCCTGTACGCACCGGTTTCCCGTTTCACCCTGTGAAGGGCACCCGTAACAAGGTGTGTAGGAGAGCATGGGGCGGGGCGGCAGTCAATCGGACAACGTGGTCCTGCGGCTGGCAGAGGTCAATGTGGGAGTGAGCTTGCTCACGAAAGGGCTTTGACAGGCGTCATAAATAGTGGGGCTAGGTGATCGCTTTCGTGAGCAAGCTCACTCCCACAAAAAAGCCAGGCCGAATCTCGCATCGCGCAACACGCCGTTTCTGCGTTGACCTTCTTTCAGCCACTGCGTAGCCTTGCGCACTTGAGGTTCACCGATCTGCCTGTCGACCCGGCAGCGGTGCTAAGAAGGGAATGTGGTTCGATGCCACAGCTGCCCCCGCAACTGTAAACGGACAGGTTCATTGCACAGCCACTGCACCCGCGGGAAGGCGCGATGAACGCTCGTCGGCTGATCCACGCCGCGAGCCACCGTGAGCCAGGAGACCTGCCTCGAACGGACGTCACGTCCATGCATTCTCTTTACAACCGGGCGGGGTGATCCGGTGGCGAATCCAACGGCGGGCCTGCGTACAGCATGGGGCGCGCGGTTCTCGTCCTGTTTGCCCGCCGCAACGCCGCAGAGCATTCGATAGGGCATCCGATGAAAACACTGGCCAAACTTCCCGTCACCATCGTCACCGGCTTTCTGGGCTCGGGCAAGACCACGCTGCTGCGCCACATGCTCGACAACGCCG
Source organism: Pseudomonas sp. 2 (assembly GCF_056627435.1). Taxonomy (NCBI): domain Bacteria; kingdom Pseudomonadati; phylum Pseudomonadota; class Gammaproteobacteria; order Pseudomonadales; family Pseudomonadaceae; genus Pseudomonas; species Pseudomonas sp. 2. The sequence goes on along the minus strand of NZ_JBWXNG010000001.1, from coordinate 123,569 downwards.
AAGGCCGCCGGATCGCGGTGATCGTCAACGAGTTCGGCGAGCTGGGCATCGACGGCGAAATCCTCAAGCAGTGCACCATCGGCTGCACCGAAGAAGAAGCCAATGGCCGCGTCTATGAATTGGCCAACGGCTGCCTGTGCTGCACCGTGCAGGAAGAATTCTTCCCGGTGATGCAGGAACTGGTCGCCCGTCGCGGCGATCTGGACCACATCCTCATCGAAACCTCGGGCCTGGCCCTGCCAAAACCCTTGGTGCAAGCCTTCCAGTGGCCGGAAATCCGCAACGCCTGCACGGTCGATGCGGTGATCACCGTTGTCGACAGCCCGGCAGTGGTGGCGGGCACCTTCGCCGCCTTCCCCGATCAGGTCGACGCCCAGCGCAAACTCGACCCGAATTTGGACCACGAATCCCCGCTGCACGAGCTGTTCGCTGATCAGCTGGCCAGTGCTGACCTGGTGGTCCTGAACAAGGCCGACATGCTCGACGCCCAGGCGCTGGCCGCCGTGCGTGCCGAAGTCGCCGAAGAACTGCCGCCTGCAGTGAAAATCATCGAAGCCAGCAAGGGCCAACTGCCGATCAACGTGCTGCTGGGCCTGGGCGCAGAGTCCGAGCTGCATATCGATGGCCGCAAGACCCACCACGATCACCACGAAGGCGACGACCATGACGACCACGATCACGACGCGTTCGATTCCATCTCTATCTCGCTGCCCCAGGCCGACGAAGCACTGCTGCTCGATGCGCTGACTCAGGCAGTGATCCAGCACGGCATCCTGCGGGTCAAAGGCTTCGCGGCGATTCCCGGCAAACCGATGCGCCTGCTGGTGCAGGGTGTGGGCACGCGCTTCGACAAACATTTCGACCGCGCCTGGAAGGCCGACGAGGAGCGCGTCAGCCACATGGTGCTGATCGGTCAGGACCTCGACGCTGCCGCCATCGAAGCTCAGCTGCGCGCCGCCATTCAGGGCTGATCCATGCACCTGCTGCGCACCCAGCCCGGTGGCTTTGTCCCCGATGACAGCATCGCCGATCTGGGACAGACCCCGGCCGATCTGGTGATCCTGTGCAGTGGCGATTCACACCTGGCGCTGCTGGCCGAGACCGCCCAGCAGCTGCCGGACGACTACCCGAGCCTGCGTCTGGCCAACCCGATGCAGGTGCAGAACCACGCCTCGGTCGACCTGTACGTCGACGAGGTGCTGCGTCACGCCAAGGTCATCCTGATTTCCCTGCACGGCGGCATCGGCTACTGGCGCTACGGCGTCGAGCGGCTGGTGGAGCTGGCCGGCAGAGGCATAAAGCTGATCCTGGTCCCCGGCGATGACCGTCCCGACCCAGAACTCAGCGACCTGAGCACTGAATCACCCGAAGATCGCGAACGGCTCTGGCATTACCTGCGCCAGGGCGGCAAGCACAACGCCCTGCAGCTGTTCAACTGCCTGGCCAACCGTTGGCTTGGCCGCGACTACCGCTGGGACGAGCCACAGACCCTGCCGCGCACGGCAATCTATCACCCACAGAAAAGCAACGCCGCGCTGGCGGACTGGCAAGCCGACTGGCAAGCCGATCAGCCGGTCGCCGCCGTGCTGTTCTACCGCTCGCACCTGCAGGCGGCCAATACCGGTTTCATCGATGTGTTCTGCCAGTGCTTGCAGGCTCAGGGCCTGAACCCGTTGCCGATTGCCGTGGCGAGCCTCAAGGAGCCCGCGTGTCTGGAAGCGGTGCAGAACTGGCTGGACGAGGTCGATTGCGAAGTCATCCTCAACACCACCGGGTTTGCCCAGTCCAGCCCGGAAGCGCCGCATTTAAGACCGTTTCGTCTAAATGTGCCGGTGGTCCAGGCCATCTGCGCCCAGGACAACGAACCGGCCTGGCAGCAAAGCGAGCAGGGGCTCGGCTCGCGGGATCTGGCAATGCACATCGCGCTGCCCGAACTTGACGGGCGCATCATCAGCCGGCCGATCAGCTTCAAGGACCTGGCCTGGCGCAGCGAGCGCAGTCAGTCCGACGTGGTCTGTTACCGCGCGCAACCGGAGCGCATGGATTTCGTCGCCGAGCTGGCCCGGCGCTGGGTCCTGCTGGCGCGCACGGCCAATGCCGACAAGCGCGTGGCGCTGATTCTGGCCAACTACCCGACCCGCGACGGGCGTATAGGCAATGGCGTGGGGCTGGATACCCCGGCGGCGGCGCTGAATATCCTCAAGGCCATGCAGGCTGAGGGCTACCCGGTTCAGGACCTGCCGGAAAACGGCACTGCGCTGATTCAGGCACTGCTCGGCGGCGTGACCAATGACCCCGACAGCCTCGATCAGCGCCCCTGCCAGCAAAGCATGGCGATGGACGAATACCTGGCAGCGTTCGACGCCTTGCCTGAAACCAATCGCCTGGCTGTCATGGAGCGCTGGGGCGCACCGCAGCACGATCCGATGTGCCGCCACGGGCGCATGATGATCGCCGGGCTGCGCTTTGGCCTGACGTTCGTCGGCATTCAGCCGGCCCGTGGCTACAACGTCGATCACAGCGCCGTGTACCACGATCCGGACCTGGTGCCGCCCCATGGCTATCTGGCGTTCTATTTCTGGCTGCGCAAGACCTACGGCGCCCACGCTGTGATTCACGTTGGCAAGCACGGCAATCTGGAATGGCTGCCGGGCAAGGGTGTGGGCCTTTCCGAGCAGTGCTGGCCGGATGCGATTCTCGGCCCGTTACCCAACATCTATCCGTTTATCGTCAATGACCCGGGCGAGGGCGCCCAGGCCAAGCGTCGCACCCAGGCGGTGATCATCGACCACCTGATGCCGCCCCTGACCCGCGCCGAGACCTACGGGCCGCTGCGCAATCTGGAATTGCTGGCGGACGAGTACTATGAGGCGCAACTGCTCGACCCACGGCGCGCCCGCGAGCTGCAAAAGGACATTCTGCGTCTGGTACGCGAAACCCATATCGACCGCGAATTGGCGCTGGATGAAGGGCTCGATGGCGAAGCCGATGCGGCGATCTGGCTGCCGCGTCTGGACACCTATCTGTGTGATCTGAAGGAGTCGCAGATTCGCGATGGTTTGCATGTCTTTGGTGAGTCGCCTCAGGGCCGATTGCGCATCGACACGCTGCTGGCGATTCTGCGGGTGCCGCGTGGCGACGGCCGCGGTGCGCAGGCCAGCCTGCTACGCGCCTTGAGCAATGCGCTGGAGCTGGGTTTCGACCCGCTGGACTGCGATCTGGGTGAGCCCTGGGCGGGAGCCAAACCTCAGAAGTTACTTGAGGTGAGCGCTGATCCATGGCGTACGGTGGGTGATACCCGCGAACGCCTGGAGCTGTATGCGGCGCTGCTGATCCAGCAAGTTCTTGCTGATGAATTCGATGTAAATACGATTGAAAACAATGATTTGAGAGCTGTAATTAAAGCGTTGAAAGAAGTTGTAGCGACGCGTCTGGATCACTGCGGCCCGGCCGAAATGGGCGGTCTGCTCGACGCGTTGAGTGGCCGCTTCGTGCCTGCCGGGCCCAGTGGCGCACCGAGCCGCGGGCGGCTGGACGTGCTGCCGACCGGGCGCAATTTCTTCTCGGTGGACGTGCGCAACCTGCCGACCATGACCGCCTGGCGCATCGGCTTTCAGTCGGCCAACCTGTTGCTGGAACGACACCTGCAGGACCATGGCGATTACCTGCGTCAGCTCGGCCTGTCGGTCTGGGGCACTGCGACCATGCGCACTGGCGGCGACGACATCGCCCAGGCCATGGCGCTGATGGGCGTGCGCCCGGTGTGGGCCACGGGCAGCCAGCGGGTCGATGATTTCGAGATCCTGCCCCTGAGCCTGCTCGACCGACCTCGTGTGGACGTGACACTGCGGGTTTCCGGGTTCTTCCGCGACGCCTTCGCCAACCTGATCCGTTTGTTCGACGCCGCCGTGCAAGCGGTGGCCGCGCTGGACGAGCCCGACGACATGAACCCGCTGGCCGCCCGGGTCCGCCAAGAGCGCGAACAGCTTGAGCGTGACGGCCTCAGCACCGAGCAGGCGGCGAAGCAGGCGGGCTGGCGGATCTTCGGCGCCAAGCCGGGGGCATACGGCGCCGGTGTGCAGAACGCCATCGACGGCCGCCTGTGGCAGTCCCGCGAGGACTTGGCCGAGGTCTACCTGAACTGGGGCGGCTATGCCTATGGCGCAGCAGACGAAGGCACGCCCGCTCGGCATGATTTTGCCCGGCGCCTGAGCCAGGTCCAGGCCGTGGTGCAGAACCAGGACAACCGCGAGCACGACCTGCTCGATTCCAACGACTACTACCAGTTCCAGGGCGGCATGCTGGCAGCGGCCGAAAGCCTGAGCCGCGAGGCGGTTGCCAGTTATCACGGTGACCACAGCCAGCCTGATCTGCCGAAGATTCGCACACTCAAGGAAGAGCTCAATCGGGTGGTGCGCTCGCGGGCAGCCAACCCGAAATGGATCGAAGGGGTCAAGCGCCATGGCTACAAAGGCGCGTTCGAAATGGCTGCGACCGTGGATTTTCTCTTCGCGTTCGACGCCACCACCGAACTGATCGACGATCATCAGTATGCTTTGCTGGCGGATGCATACCTGCTCGATGAATCCACCCGTGAATTCATGCAGCAGCATAATCCCGACGCCTTGCGCGACATGACCGAGCGTATGCTCGAAGCCCAGCAGCGCGGTTTGTGGCAGGAGCCGGGCGAATACCGTCAGGCGCTGGAGAATCTGTTGCTGGATATAGAAGAGAACTGAGTTGCCATGACCCACACCCCACATTTCCCGCTGGCCGCCGTGGTGGGCGCCGATGAGCTGAAGCTGGCGCTGTGCCTGACCGCCATCGATCCGAAGATCGGCGGTGTGCTGATCGAGGGGCCGCGCGGCATGGCCAAGTCGACGCTGGCGCGCGGTCTTGCTGATCTCTTGGCCAGCGGGCAGTTCGTGACGCTGCCGTTGGGCGCCACCGAGGAACGGCTGGTCGGCACGCTGGATCTGGACGCCGCACTGGGCGAGGGCCGGGCGAGCTTTTCGCCGGGTGTGCTGGCCAAGGCCGACGGTGGCGTGTTGTACGTTGATGAAGTCAATCTGCTGCCGGATCATCTGGTCGACCTGCTGCTGGACGTCGCCGCCAGCGGGGTCAATCTGGTGGAACGTGACGGCATTTCCCACACGCATCCAACACGTTTCGTCTTGATAGGCACTATGAACCCGGAAGAGGGCGAGCTGCGGCCGCAATTGCTCGACCGCTTTGGCCTGAACGTAGCGCTCAGTGGTCATACCCCGCCCGAGCAGCGCGGGCAGATCATTCGCCGGCGGCTGGATTTCGATGCCGCACCTGAAGACTTCTGCCAGCAGTGGGCAGCGCAGCAGCAGGCGCTGAAGACCCGTTGCGAGACGGCCCGCGGTTTGCTGGCCGGGATCGAACTGGATGACGCAAGCCTGAGCAAGATCACCGAGCGCTGCTTCGCCGCCGGTGTCGATGGCCTGCGCGCGGACCTGGTGTGGCTGCGCGCCGCCCGCGCCCACGCGGCATGGCGCGGTGCGCCGGTGATTGCCGATGAAGACATCGAGGCAGTGGCGGAATTTGCCTTGCGCCACCGTCGCCGCGAAGCGCCGCCATCGCAGCAGCCTGCGGCGTCGAGTCAGGACAGCCCGAGCCCATCGCCCGAACAATCGCCGAAGCAAGGCGAGGGCCACTGGGGTGAAATGCCGGCGCAACCTGTCGCCACCGGTGCTCGCCGCGAAGTGCCCAGCTGGCCAAAAAAGCCCTAGGCATCCGCCCTCGTAACGCCACGGGGGCGGATGCCAGCCCCCGGCCCGGCAGGCTTGACGGTGGCAAGCGCGGTGCCGCGCGCCGAGGCGTCGAAGGTGCGATCGCTTGGGTACCGACCTTGCTGCGAGGCCGTCCGCAAACCCGCGCCGATCTGATCCACCAACCACGTAGTCGCCGCGCGCAGACCCTGTGGCTGGTGATTGTCGACGCTTCGGCTTCGACCCGCCGCCATCAGGCCCTCAGTGACGCCAAGGGTCTGCTTGCGCAGTTGTTCGATGATGCCTACCGCCAGCGCGCTCGGCTGGCCTTGCTCACGGCCAGCGGTCGCAGCGCCCGTTGGCAGCAGCAAGGGTTGAAGGCGGGAGCGGCGTTACAGCCTTGGCTTGATGCCCTGGGCGCAGGAGGCGGGACGCCCTTGTTCGAGGCGATCGCCCAGGCCGGTGAGTGGCTGGCCAAACGCCGCAAGCGCAATCCGGGGGAGTCACAGCGGGTGGTGATCCTGACCGATGGACGGGTCAAGGAGGTCCGGCAAGTCGAGGGTTTCGGATGCCCGAGCCTGTTGATCGACATCGAACGCGGGCCGATCCGGCTGGGTAGGGCGCTTGAGCTGGCTCGTCAATTGAGCGCCGAATATCGGCATATCGATGCACTGGCCGACGCGCAGTAGCACAGGCTGGCAACGCAATCGCTGCGGTTGGCCAGCCGAGCCACTACGAGATGGCAGGTGCCGTTTTGGTCGTCAGTTCAACAATTCGGCAAAGGCCTTGTCGGCCTCAAGCACCGCAGGCAGCGCGGCGAACAGGGCATTCAGATCAATACCCTCCATCAGCGGGCCATCGGTGGCCTGTTGCGCTTCAGGGGTGGCGCCGCCATGGTTTTCCAGGGCCTCGGAAATCGTCAACGCCTGGGCGACGATCCGCGCCTGAGTCGCGTCGCCAGGGGCTTGCATGGGGCGGGCCTGATAGGCGATAGCCTGTTGGATCACCGCGGGCAACTGCCAGCGACGGGCCAGTTCGGCGCCGACTTCCGGATAGCCGAAGCCCAGCTGCAGGGTTTCCAGCGCCGCGCGGCTGGTAGCGCCAGTCTTGGTCGCAGCGTTGATGCGCTCGGCGACGCTGCTGGCGCCGGTCTGGATCAGCAGTTCGCCGATGTTGTGCATCACCCCGCAAGTGAAGGCGATTTCGGCGTCTGCCCCGGATTGCTTGGCCAGCAGGCGGCAGATGCCGGCCACCCGGAAGCTCTCCAGCCAGAAGCCCTTGAGGTCGAAGCTGGGGCTGGCCTTGAAGGCGCCGGTGACGGCCGAGGCCAGCACCAGGGTGCGCAGGGTGTTGAAGCCCAGGCGCATGGCCGCGTCTTCGATGCTTGAAGACTCCCGCGCGCCGCGAAAGCGCGCGGAGTTGGCCAGGCGCAGGATCTTGGCCGAGATGACCGGATCCTTCTGAATGTTGCGCGCGATGCTTTCCAGATTCGACGAGGGGTTGTCGAATTGTTGAATCAGGTCCTGAGCCACTTTGGGAATGCTCGGAAGACTGCCCAGATCCGCGAAGAGTTGCTCGATACCCATGGCCTTGCTCCTGTTTCGTGTGGATTACAACACGATAGGCAAGATTGGCGGATCTGCACGGATGGTGTTGTGGTTTTGAAACAGATCTTTTGAGGGTTCGGTACATCCGTTTGAGGTTGTTGGTGCTTGTATTGAGTGAGTCTCGTTGATTGTGGTGACGCTGGCTTCGTGTTCTGGCTAACGCTTTTGATCTTGAGCCAGCCTCATCAGCGTCACCGCAAAAAAGCCAGACACAACAGGATCGACGCACCATCGCAAAAACGAAACAAAAAGAAACATTCTCTGGAACTGACCGCCATCTCCAGCCACACAGTCGTCATCCTCACCTTCCAATGGCGACCCCCCATGCGCATTTCCAACAGCCCGTTCAGTGGTATCGCACCGCAACCCGACAATGGCGATTCGCTCCAGAACCCCCTGCAACCCAACACCGCGCAACGACTGTTGTGCCCAGCCAGCAACCCCACTATCCAGTTCGGCGCCGCCCCCACACAACACCCCGGCACCACCCAATCACCCGAAAAACAACTGCTGTCCCTGCTGATCCAGCTGCTCAAAGGCAACAGCCAAACGCAAAACCCCACAGCCGCAAACAAACCCGGCACCGTCGACAAAACCCCAACCACCCCCCAGCCAGACACCCGCCAGCCCGTCGACTCAGCGAAAACCAACGAGGCCAGCTTCCTCGACGACTCCAAATATTCATCCCCCAAGGAACTCGAACGCTGGGCCCCCATGGTCGCCAATCTACCGCCGGAGCAGCGCGAGCAGGCCGCCAAGGAACTCAACCGACCCATCGCCGCCGCGCGCATGGCCGCGGAAAAGGGCCCGGACGCGGCCAAGGCCATGGACTTCATCAACGCCAACCCGGCGCTGAAAACCGCCGTGGACACCGGCAAACACGGGGGCAAGGCCGACGGCAAGATCACCGACGGCGACCTCAAGGCCTTCGCCAAGAACATGCAGAAGGCCGCCGACAGCGCCGACAAAGACATGGCCAACTACCAGAAGGACCATCCGGACGCCGACCCGCAATCCCTGGAAATGGTGCGCAGCGCCGCCCTGATGCGTGCCAACGAGCCGCTGACCAAGGCCGCCGACCCGAAACACGCGCTGGGCGCGGAAGACAAGACCAAGGTCGACGGCCTGACCAGCGCCGACGGGCTCAAGGCCATTCAGAACGACAACCCGGGCCTGGCCGGGCCGCTCAAGCAGGCAGCCAAGACCTGGTCGCAACCAGGCTTTCTGACCCAGATCGACCAGGGCGGCCTGGAAGGTCGGGCGCTTGCGGCCCACAGCCCGGACAAGTTGTTCAACGCAGGCAACATCAGCGACTGGATCAAGAAACAGGCGCCGACCAATGGCGGCGAGTTCGCCAGCATGCTCAGTGACGCCGCGACCCTCAACTCAGTGGCCGACGTCGACATCAGCAAATTGAACAAGGACGTCTTCGACAACCCTTCGGCCTACAGCGGCGAGCAGAAGGCCGCGGTGATGGTCAAGCTGCAGCAGACCCAGCAAAGCGTGGTCGCTGGCGCCGACCTGCGCAAGACCGGCAAGACCGAAGACGCGCTCTCGGAAAAAATCGCCCAGTTGCAGGCCGACCCCGATGTGCAGGCGTTTCTCGCGCAGCAGGTGCCGCAACAGTCACGGGCGCTGGTGGGCAGCACCCCGTCGCTGCAAAAGGCCGTGACCGAACAGATGCAGAAGGTCAACAGCGGCCAGGCGCTGGCAACTGACATGGCCACTGCCGACAAGGCGGCGGAAAAAGCCAAGGGCAAGGACAAAAACAACCCTGATTATCGCAATGCGGTGGGCGGCCTGTCGGCGCAGTTGCAGATGCAGCGGGATCTGTTCGGTGACAACGCCAACATTCCGAGTGTCGATCAGGTGCTGGCCAACCGGCCTGATCTGCAAGGCCGGGTGCAGAGCTCGTTCGAGCGCCAGGCCAGCGAGATCAACGACGCGAAACAGACCTCCGGCAAGAGCAAGACCGCCCAGGCCAAAGACATCTATGACACCACCAGGGACGGCCTCTCCGACGCCAAAAAGGTCTACGACTCGGTAGCCAAATCCGCCGGTCGTGCGGGGCTGGGCGAGGTCGCGGCCAAGGTCGGTGGCCGGGTCGCCGGGATGGTGGCAGGCGAAGCCGCTGGCATGGCAGCCGGGGCGGCCATCGGCGCATCGATTCCGGTGGTTGGCTGGATCGCCGACGCCGCCATGAGCCTGGGCTTCGGCATCTCGGCCATCATCGAGGCGGTCAAGAAACACAAGGCGCAGAAGGCCTTCGACCACAACGTCGACCCGGTTCTGGATCAGTTCGGTATTCCCAAGGCGCATTGAGCTGAAGCTTGACCGCAGTTCGGTTTCACCCGTTGCAATCAACCCCTGAATCAGAGAGGTAAACGACCATGAACATGGGTGTTTCATCGTATCGCCCGCTGCAGGACCCCAACGCGATGCCCACGGACTTTTCGTCCCTGAGCGGCAAACACGGCCAGCACAACGCGCTCAGTGGCAACGGCAGCGGCAATCAGAGCATCGACCCCAGCACCTTGCTGTTCGCCAATCCGGTGCAGTCACAGGTCAATTTCGCGCCGCCCAACAGCCAGGATCCGCAGACTGACCCGGCGAACGCGCTGTCCGGCAACGGCAACAACAATCAGGCCAGCATGGTGCAGCAGCTCATGAGTCTGGTGATGGAGCTGTTGCAGATGCTCATGAAATTGCAGAACGGCAATCAGCCCAACGCGCAGAATCTGGCTGCGCAAAATGGCGGCGGTGGAGGGGGCGGCGGTGGCGGAGACAATGGCGCCGTGAACAATGGTGGCGGGGGCGCGGGCAACGGCGTCAACACGCCGGGCAACAACTCTGCCAATGCGGTGTCCGGCGACACCTCGCTCAGCGGTTCGGGCGACCTGCATCTGCCCAAACAGCTGGAACCCTATCGCAACGACATCATGGACGCGTCCAAGGCCACCGGCGTGCCGCCCAGCATTCTGGCCGGGCAGATATGGGCCGAATCCCGCGGGCAACTGGGGCAGGACACTACCAACGTCAATGGCAAGACCGATGCGGGCCTGATGCAAGTCAATGCCGACACCTTCGCCGGGCTCAAGAAGGAGAATCCGGACTTGCTGGGCAATGCCGACGTCAACAACGTCCACGACAACATCATGGCCGGCGCGCTGTACATGCGCGATCAGCATCAGGCGTTCGGCGACTGGGGCTCGGCTTTGCGTGCCTACAACTCGGGCCCTGACAAGGTGAGCAAGGGGGATCTTTCCAATGTCGGCGGCGTGGGTGATCCGAACTACGTCAATAACGTAATGAACTTCGCGAAAATCATTGAAAGCGGGCAGGGTCAGTTACCGGCTTGAGAGCCTTGATCATACTCGTGCAGACCGACCGGTCTAAATGGCTCGGTCGGCTGTCAACGCTGCTTGCTATGCCTATAGGCAGTCAGCTCCTATCCGAGGATTGAACTGTGCATCCCATAAACAGAACGCCAACAAGCGCACCACCGCTGGCCACCACTGCAAGCGGATTGATTCGCGAAACCGACGCTGGCCACGCGCCGGTGGAACTGCGCGCGCTGTCCCAAGAGATGATCGACAGCGAAGTGCAGCTGATTGCCCATTACCTCAAGGAACAGGTCTTCGCCGTGCACAAACAGGCGTTACTACCTGCTCCAGCGGGTGCCAGCCAGGCCGAACTGGATGAAATCAATCAGCACAACCAAGGCGTCACCCGCAGCAACCAACAGCTGGATCGCATCGCCGACAGCCGTGCCCGGGTATTGCAGCGCGAGGGCGAAACCCTGGGCGATATCGCCGACACCCTGGCCAAGGGCGACAAGTTCGACCGTCTGGCCAACCGTACGTCCAGCGCCTTGCGCGCCACACCGTTCGCGGCGGCCACTGTGCTGCAATACCTCAAGCCTGCGATCAACAAGGGTGACTGGCTGCCAGCGCCGCTCAAGCCGCTGGCACCGCTGATTCCGGGGGCGGTGTCCGGGGTGATGGATCAGGTCGGTACTGGCGTGATGAACCGGGTGACCGGCGATAACCAGTATCTGAAAACCACGCCGGACAAGCTGCACGATGCGCTCGCCGAATCGGTGCAGCGCCACAAACCCGGGCTGGCGCAGCAGAGCCTCGACCAGGGCGGCGCGATTCAGAGTTACACCGCGCGCAATGTGGCGCGTACGATAGTGGGCACGGCGCTGGCCGGGCATCCCAAGGCTCAGGCCATCACCGACACGGCCATCTCGTCCATCGGTGGTCTGCCGGCCAACGCGCTGTTCGCCAACCGCATGCAGAACACCGAACGTCGAGATCACCAGCGCGGCGCGGCGTTTGTCTTTGGCCGCAAGGACGCCGAGGCCAAGCCGCTGGATGAAGAAACCGAATGGCTGCAGGCCTATCGCGACATCAAGCACGCCAGCTACACCGGTGCGGCGCTCAATGCCGGCAAGCGGCTGGCGGGTATGCCCATCGACATCCTGACCGACGGCAGCAAGGCGGTGCGCAGCCTGGTGTCGGCCAGCAGCCTGACCCAGAACGGCATGGCGTTGGCGGGCGGCTTTGCCGGGGTCGGCAAGCTGCAGGAAGCCGCCACCCGGCACATCAGCAACCCTTACGCGAAAACCGCCGTCAGCCAACTCACCAACACCTTGGGTTCGGCGGCGGTGTTCGCCGGCTGGACCACGGCCGGTGTGCTGACTGATCGCGCCACCCGCGCCGCCGAGGACTTGCTGCAAAACGACGTGAAAAGTGCGGCATCGAGTACGGCGTCATTCGCCGCCCAAAAGACCGCCGACGGCGCCCGGTTCGCCGCGAGCAAAACTACCGCCGGCCTGGAAATCGCTGCCAACAAGACAGCGGCTGGCGTCCAGACGGCAATCGACAAGACGGCAGCGGGCATCGACACCGTCGCGACCAAGGCAGCTGCGGGGATGGAGGCGGTGGTCACCACCGGTGCGGCGTTGAAGGCGCGTTACGACAATCAGGTGCGTCGGCGCGAGCCGGATCCTGAAAGTTTCCTGGACATGACCTGATATCCGTACAGACGCGTCATCTGCCATCTGTTGCGTAACGGCCACGGAATCGGGCACCGCTGATGTGAGTCAGCGGTGTCTTTTATTGGCGTTGGCCAGATCCGATCTGCGTGCGTGCATCATTTGATCCATATAAATCAACTGCTTAACTGCGGCACGAGGGTGAACTTGGTTAGTTGCCATGAAGGCTGGTTTATTCGTTAAAGATCTGAGCTAAAACATTGTTACCGAAACACGCTTAATTCGTTGCTTTCTGCGCGATTTCGACAGGCCGGCAAACTTGCACATTTGTGCTTTTGTTTTCGCCATGACGAACTAATGGCCAACTAATTCCTCAAAATGATCGAGTGCAGCATCCGCTGCCATCTGGCGGTTCGTCCCGTAAATATGGGCACGAACCGCCAGTGGCAGCTACGCTGAATGGGTGCATCTGAATACTGTTTTCTCACCGCGCCAGGTTTGACGCGACGTGTTGTCGTCTACAGTTGAATCGCTGTGTTACGGGTTCAGGACTGTTTTACCGATTCAGGAAGGCAACCTTTTGGGCATTTCGCTCGCATCAACCGACATGACACTTGGAGCAATCGGTTATGAAGAGACAATTGATTTTGGGCCTGACGGTTTCCGTACTGGCTTTGGGTGTCTCGGCCGCCTGTGCGGCAGACGAGGCGAAGGACGGCAAGACGGTTGCCGAATACGGCTCGGAAAAGGTGGGACCGAACCGCACGGCGTCCGATGGCGCTGACCACGTAGGTGCCAACTCGATGGCGTCGGATGGCGCGGACAAGGTCGGTGCGAATCGTGTTGCTTCCGATGGTGCGGATAAAGTGGGTGCCAATCGCGTGGCTTCGGATGGTGCCGATAAGGTCGGTGCCAATCGTGTGGCTTCTGATGGCGCCGATAAGGTCGGTGCCAATCGCGTGGCTTCTGATGGCGCAGATAAGGTGGGAGCGAATCGCGTAGCTTCGGACGGTGCCGATAAAGTAGGTGCCAATCGCGTGGCTTCTGATGGCGCGGATAAAGTCGGTGCCAATCGCGTGGCTTCCGATGGCGCCGATAAGGTCGGCGCCAATCGCGTAGCTTCGGACGGCGCAGACAAGGTCGGTGCCAATCGCGTGGCTTCAGACGGCGCAGATAAAGTCGGTGCAAATCGCGTAGCGTCGGATGGCGCGGATAAGGTCGGTGCCAACCGCGTCGCCTCGGACGGCGCAGATAAGGTAGGTGCCAATCGCGTGGCTTCAGACGGCGCAGATAAAGTCGGCGCCAATCGCGTAGCCTCCGACGGCGCAGATAAAGTCGGAGCCAACCGCGTAGCCTCGGACGGCGCAGATAAGGTCGGTGCCAACCGCGTCGCCTCTGACGGCGCCGATCACGTAGGCGCCAATTCGGTCGCCGCCAACGGTCAGCCCGAACGTGGCCTGGCCTCGGATGGCTCGGACAGGACCGGCGCGAATCAGACCGCCAACAAGCTGGACCACATGAATTTCCGCGAAGTGGCCGGCGAGATGGATTACGACCGACTGACCAAATAGTGTGCGGACAAAAAACGATCACTGCGGTGTGGCCGCGGTGATCGTTTTTTTTGCGGGTTAAACGGCCGGCGCTGCTGTACGGGTGTTCAAGCTGCAGCCGTACCTTGCCCGACTGTGTTCTGCACCAGATCGATAAAGGCATTGAGCGCTGGCGTACGCACGCCCCGGCGCCAGGTCAGCCAGATGTTGAGGTAGCGAAACTCTTCGCTCAGCGGGTAGGCGTTGACGTTGCGGCAGCCCGGCATGCTTTCGAGCATGCTGCGCGGCACCATCGCCACCCCGGCCCCTGCGGTCACGCAGGCGAGCATGCCGTGGTAGGACTCCATTTCGAAGATCTTGCCCGGTGTAGCCATGTCGGCCTTGAACCATTCTTCGAAGTGGCGCCGGTACGAGCAGTTCTGGCGAAACGCGTAGACCGTCTTGCTGCTGACGTCCTGGGCGCGGGTCACCGGCTCATGGGTGGCGGCGGTGATCAGCAGCATTTCCTCTTCGAACAGTTCGATGCCTTCCAGCTCCGGGTGGCGCAACGGGCCGTCGACGAACGCCGCGCTCAAGCGGCCTGAGAGCACGCCGTCGATCATGTCGCCCGAGGGGCCGGTGGACAGGTCCAGCTCGACCTTGGGGTAGTGCTGGTGAAAGTCCGCCAGCAGGGAAGGGATGCGTACCGCTGCGGTACTTTCCATCGACCCCAGCGAGAACACGCCCTGGGGTTCGGTGCCGGACGTCGCCTGGCGGGCTTCTTCCACCAGTTCCAGAATACGTTTGGTGTAGTCGAGGAAGGTCCTGCCGGTGGCCGAGAGGCGCAGGCGCAGCTTCTCGCGGATGAACAGGTCGACGCCCAGTTCCTGTTCCAGCTGCTTGATCCGCGTGGTCAGGTTCGACGGCACGCGGTGCAGGCGCTGGGCGGCGGCGGTGATGCTGCCTTCTTCGGCGATGGCCTTGAACAGTTCGAGTTGGGTCAGGTCCATGGGCGTCTCTCGTTCTTTCTCATTTTGAGAATGTATTTTTGATAATTATTCATTATCGGAAATTTCGGCGGCAGATTATCGTGGCCCCAAGACTTCAGCAACGGGCGTCTGCCCGGCGGTGAACGTCAACCGTCAACAGGAGGCTTTTGATCATGTCGAAACACGCATCTCCCACCCACGCCATTTCGCTGAACCCTGCCACCGGCGAGGTGTTCGCCGAATATCCGTTCGAAAGCGCAGACGTGCTGGAGCAGACCCTGGCCCGCACCACCAACGCCTTCAAGGCCTGGCGTAAGACGCCGGTCAGCGTGCGCGCCGAGCAGCTGCGCAAGATCGCCCAGGTGCTGCGCAAGAACGCCGAACCACTGGCGCAGATGATGACCGCTGAAATGGGCAAGCCGATCGTCCAGGCCCGTGGCGAAGTCGAGAAAACCGCGGCCACCTGCGACTGGTACGCCGAACACGGCCCGGCCATGCTGGCGCCGGAAAAGACCCCGGTAGAAAACGACAAAGCGTACATCGATTACCTGCCACTGGGCCCGATCCTCACCGTCATGCCGTGGAACTTTCCGATCTGGCAGGTGATGCGCGGCGCGATCCCGATGATTCTGGTGGGCAACACCTATGTGCTCAAGCACGCACCGAACGTCATGGGCAGCGCCTATCTGCTGCGTGACGCCTGGGCCGAAGCCGGTCTGCCGGACGGTGTGTTCGAAGTCATCAACGTCACCAACGAAGGCGTTTCCAGCGCCATCGCTGACCCGCGCATCGCGGCTGTGGCGGTGACCGGTAGCGTGCGTGCAGGTTCTGCGATCGCCGCACAAGCCGGTGCCGCTTTGAAGAAGTGCGTGTTGGAACTGGGCGGTTCCGACCCGTTCATCGTACTGGCCGATGCCGACCTGGATGAGGCCGTGAAGGCGGCGGCGGTCGGTCGTTACCAGAACAGCGGGCAGATCTGCGTGGCGGCCAAGCGCATCATCGTCGAAGAGAGCGTGCTGCCGGCCTTCACCGAGAAGTTCGTGGCGGCGGCCAAGGCGCTGAAAGTCGGCGACCCGACCGTGGACGAGAACTACATCGGCCCGATGGCCCGTTACGACCTGCGCGACGAGCTGCACGCTCAGGTACAGAAAACCCTCGGCGAAGGCGCGACCCTGCTGCTGGGCGGCGACAAGCTGGAAGGTGAGGGCAACTATTATGCGCCGACCATCCTGGGCAATGTGCGTCCGGGCATGACTTCCTTTAAAGAAGAGCTGTTTGGTCCGGTCGCGTCGCTGATCGTCGCCCGGGATGCCGACCACGCGGTGGAACTGGCCAACGACAGCGAGTTCGGCCTGGCCGGCAGCGTCTGGACCGCCGACGTTGATCTAGCCCGCGACATCGCCGCGCGTCTGGAGACCGGTGGCGTGTTCATCAATGGCTACACCGCTTCCGACGCCCGCGTACCGATCGGTGGCGTGAAGAAGAGCGGCTTCGGTCGCGAGCTGTCGCACTTCGGCATCCGCGAGTTTTGCAATGCGCAGACCGTGTGGCTGGATCGTCGCTGAGAGGCTGCGTCTGCTTTTGATTCTGGGCGCTAGCCCGTGGGAGCCCGGCTTGCCGGCGATCTGGCGCGCAGCGGCAGTGAAACCATTCGCCTTGTTTGTGTCAGACAAGCCGAGTGAGCCGGGTTTACTGCCGCTTCGCGCCAGATCGCCAGCAAGCTGGGCTCCCACGCCTTCGGCAGAAGCAGGCAGGTGAAATGCCGCCCCTTCGGCAGAAGCAAGTGGGTGTAAGGCCACTCTTTCGGCAGAAGCAGATCGCTGAAAATTTTGTCATACGGTATGCCGACCACCGGTTCTTCGAGCGCTGTGTCGAAAATCTTCTCGCCAGCGTCTTCAACAGCGCCATCTTGCCCGTTAAGATGCGCGCCCTGCGTTGCCCGCTGAACAATTCCAACAAGCCCCGCCAGCAACGATTCCTGTCTGTTTGATCTTGAGGTCGTTATGTCTGTGCAATTGCTGTCCATGGCGCTGGCGCCGCTGTTGGGACTGTTCATTATGAGCATCAGCAGCGCGCTGATGTCGTCGCTGACGACGCTGCGCCTGGATGCCATGGGTTTCTCCGCGACGATGGTGGGGATTGTCTCGTCGGCGTATTTCATCGGCCTGACCCTGGGCTCGGTGTTCAACGAGCGGCTGATTTCCCGCATCGGCCATATTCGTGCCTACAGCTGCTTCGCCGCGCTGATCGCGGTCACTATCTCCCTGCAAGGCCTGTGCAGCGATCCGTGGATCTGGTCGGCGCTGCGCCTGGTCAACGGCTGGGCCATTGTCGGCGTGTACCTGGTGGTGGAAAGCTGGCTGCTGCTGGTGGCCGAGCCAAAGATTCGCGGGCGCCTGCTGGCGCTGTACATGATCGCCCTCTACAGCGCAGGCCTGCTGGGCCAGTTGAGCCTGGGCACGGTGATGGGCGCCGGGCATGACGTGCCGTTCACCATCGCGGCGATGCTGGCGTCGCTATCGCTGGTGCCGATCGTGATGCTGCCCAAGGTCACGCCGCTGGTCGAGCGCGCCGAGCCGCTGCATCCGGGCAAACTGCTGCGCATCACCCCAACCGGCGTGATGGGCTGCTTTGGCTCCGGTGTGGCGATCGCGGCTGTTTATACGCTGCTGCCGCTGTACCTGCAGAAGGTCGGGCTGAACGTCACGGAAGTCGGGCACATGATGGCGGCGGTGATCTTCGGCGCCATGGTCCTGCAATACCCGGTCGGGCGCTGGTCGGACCGCAAGGACCGTCAGACCGTGCTGATCATCCTTGGCGCCGCGTGTGCGGTGTTGTCCGTCGCTGCGGTACTGTTGCCGCCGTCGGGCTGGCCGATGCTGCTGGTGATGTTCCTGCTCGGTGGCGGGGTATTCGCGGTGTACCCGGTGGCGGTCAGTCATGCGGCCGACAGCGCGCCGGATGGTGCATTGGTGCGCATGATTCAGGGCCTGTTGCTGATCAACTCGCTGGGGTCGGCAGTCAGCCCCATGGCGATTTCCCCGGTCATGACCTGGGCCGGGCCTTCCGGGCTGTTCTGGGCTTTCGCGGTGATCAATCTGGGAATGGTCGCGTTCTTCGTCTGGCGTCGTCGTGCGCACCCGGTACCGGTGGCGTCCGCGCCGTTCGCCGCAGCCGCGCAGTATTCGGCAACCGGCGTTGAGTTGCGCATGACCGAGGACCTGACCCAAGCGGTGCAGGCCCACGAGGCAGACGAAGAGCTGGTCAAGGCCGGATAAGGCAAGCCGTGACGTGTAGCCCGGCTATCAAGCCGGGCTATCGGAGGGTCAAATCAGGCCGGCATGGTCCACGGCTTGAGGCTGTAGCCCTCGTCGCGGATCTCGGCGCGGGCCTGTTCCAGCGCCTGGGCCAGTTGCTGCGGGTCGCGGTAGGCGCTGCTTGGAATCTGTTTGCGGCCGATGCGGGTGTTGGTGCGATCGATGACCGTCAGGCTCAGTTCGCCGTTGCCGTCCTGTGCGGACCAGGCCACACACTGGAAGGGTTCAAAAGCGTGACCGGCGATCAGCAAAGCATCGTTAAAGCGCAAGGGGGCGTTCATGGAGAATCCTCTAGTGCCCGTAACATTCAATCACCGACGGCGGGCGTCCCAGTCGGTTGAGTCAGGGTGAGCTACCTGGGGTAGCTACTTGTACAGATGACCGGCCGCTGGAGATAAGTCACAACATATTTCGACTTTTTTCATTTTCTTTACGTTTTTTCCTGTCCGGCGTCATTTCGACTCGCCCGTTACGCCCGCAGAGGGGTGTATCAGATCTGATCCAGTTGTTTGATTACTTCTTTAATGCCTTTTTGATCTGTGTAAGCACGTTTCGATCTTAGCCTTAGATTCAAACGGTCCAAGCGCGTGTCAAAAATTTGCTAATGTAGTTTTCAGGGCTGCCAAGGCACTGTTTCTAAAAATGTTTTTGCTACGGAAAACTATTTGAATCCTGGCGCCAAGGACCTGCATATGCATGAGATGGCATCTATCCGTCGCCTGTTAATCGTCGAGCCGTGCGACGAATGTCTGCGCCTGATTCCCGGTCTGAGGATTGCCGGTTGGGAAGTGGACAGTTGCGCGCTGGAGTCGGCGCTCGCTCATCCCTGTGACGTCGGGCTGATCCGCCTGATGCCGGAGCATTTCGAGCAGCCGCAGCTGATCAAGGAGTTGATCACCCGCAGCAACACCGAATGGATCGCAGTGCTGACAGCCGATGACCTGCGCCGCGAGCTGATCGGCGATTTCGTCTGCGAATGGTTTTTCGACTTTCATACCTTGCCGTTCGATGTCGCCCGGGTGCAGGTCACCCTAGGCCGGGCCTACGGCATGGCGCGGCTGCGGGCCCAAGGCGCAAGCTATGGCAATGGGCCTGAGCAGGAGATGCTCGGTGAGAGCCGGCCGATTCGCGAATTGCGCCGCCTGCTGACCAAACTGGCGCCTACCGAATCGCCAGTGCTGATCCGGGGCGAACCGGGCACTGGCAAGGAGCTGATCGCCCGCACTTTGCACGCGCAATCCCAGCGTCGTAACCAGCCCTTTGTCTCGATCAATTGCAGCGTCACCGGTGAGCACCAGCTGCAGGATGAACTGTTCGGGCAGGATGAAGATCCGCAAAGCGGCCAGCCGCGCAAGCCCGGCCGGATCGAACTGGCCGATGGCGGCACGCTGTTTCTGGACGAGATCGGCGAGTTGCCGCTGGATGTGCAGGCCAATCTGTTGCGATTTCTGCAGGATCAGCGTCACATCGAAATCGCTGGCGAGCGGGTTGCGGTGGACGTGCGGATCCTGGCGGCGACCCATGTGGACCTCGAGGCGGCGATCCGCAAGAAGCGTTTTCGTGAAGACCTGTATTACCGCCTGAACGTGCTGCAAGTGGGCACTGCGCCGCTGCGTGAACGACACGGCGATCTGGCGCTGCTGGCCAATCATTTTGCGCATTTCTACAGCCAGGAAACCGGGCGCCGACCACGCAATTTCAGTCAGGACGCGCTGGTGGCCATGGGCAAACACGACTGGCCGGGCAACGTGCGCGAGCTGGAAAACCGAGTGCGCCGTGGCCTGGTGCTGGCCGAGGGCAGGCAAATCGAGGCGTTTGACCTGGGGTTGCTGGGCGAGGAGGAAATCACCTCGAGCATGGGCACCCTGGAGGAGTACAAGTCCCGCGCCGAGCGTCAGGCACTGTGCGATGTGCTGACTCGCCACAGCGACAACCTCAGCGTCGCGGCGAAGGTGCTGGGGATTTCCCGGCCAACGTTTTACCGGCTATTGCACAAGCATCAGATTCGTTGAACACATCAGGCTGCTGCACCTGCGGCGCCTGAGCGATTGTTCGCGAAAGAATTCGCGCCTACAGGTTAGTTTTCCATTAACCGCTGCACCGCTTCAAACGCCCTGTCCTTGCGGTAGCTCCAACTTCCGTCGATCACTTCATAGCGTTGCCCGTTCCGTTCCAGCCACTGGCGGCCCGCGTCGAAGAATGCCCAGCGTTCTGCCAGCTCCGGTTGGCAGCGCATGCCGTCGCCGACCCATTCCACGCCGTCGGGCGAGAGCAGCAAGTGCAGGTCGTAGCGTCGAGCCAGCAGTTCCTGTTCAAGCCACGAAGGGCAGTCGCCGAACAGGGTCTGGCTCCAGAGGATATTGCTCAGCAAATGCGTGTCGAGAATCAGCAGTTCGGGCTTGCGCGCGCGTGCGGCGTCTTCCCAGGCCAATTGCCCGTGGGCGATGGCAGGGATGTCGGCGTAGCAGGTGTCGCGCTGCTCCTGTTCGATGAAGTGGCGCACGTATTCGCCCACCAGTTCGCCACCGAAATGCCGTGCGATGCGTTCGCCCAGCCAGCTCTTGCCGCTGGACTCGGGGCCGGTCAGTACCAATACCTTCATGGGCAACTCAACGCGCCAGTGCCGGGTCGGCGCGCCACTCACGCCAGCCCTGCACGGCCAGCAAGGTGAACAGCCCGTACAGCGCCGCCGTCAGGTACAGGTCTTTATAAAGGAAGAGCCCGACAAAAATGACATCCAGCACGATCCACAACGGCCAGCACTGCACGCGCTTCTGTGCCATCCACACTTGGGCGACCAGGCTGAAACCGGTCAGGGCCGCATCCAGCCAGGGCTGCGCCGCATCGGTGAAGTGCGCCATGGCAGCACCCAGCAAGAGGCTGACCAGCGCACCGATCGCCAGGCTCAGAGTCAGCGGACCCACATCCAGCGAGGTCACGCGACGCCCGTCGATGACCGCGCCACGGCGTGTCCACTGCCACCAGCCATACAACTGCAACACGGCATAGACAACCTGCAGCAGCATGTCCGAATACAGCTTCACGTCGAAGAAGATCCAGGTGTACAGCACCACCATCGCCAGCCCGATGGGCCAGCACCAGGGATTCTGCCTGACGGTCAGCCAGACGGCGATGACACCCAGTGCTGCGGCGAACAGCTCAAGCCCGGACATGAAGACTCCTGCAGTCATAATAAGGGGGAACCAGCGGGCGGCGATTGTAAGCCGTTTGCGCAAGGTTGTGGCGCCCCGAATGTTCGGTGCACCGCGAACTATCTGTCTGTGAACTGTCGAAGCCTGCGCGCCGCAGTGCCTGCTAGAGCGTTTGCCACAAGGCTCTGGTAGCATCGCGGCGCTTGCGCGTAAGGCGCCCTGTCTTGACTGTTCATGCGTTTTTTTGACATCTGACTGTTTATCGTTCGTTCGACAGTGCTCAAAACATTTCTAGAGAGCCTTGCCATGAGCAGGCTCCATTTTCCGGGGGAATGATGGATCTTTGGACCGCCGCACAGGCGTTGATACTTGGGGTAGTGGAAGGGCTGACGGAGTTCTTGCCGATCTCCAGCACAGGCCATCAGATCATCGTGGCCGACCTCATCGGGTTCGGTGGCGAGCGGGCCATGGCCTTCAATATCATTATCCAGCTGGGGGCGATTCTGGCGGTGATGTGGGAGTTCCGGCGCAAGATTTTTGAGGTCGTGACCGGGCTGCCAAGCCAGCGCAAGGCGCAGCGTTTCACCGTCAATCTGATCATTGGCGTGCTGCCGGCGGTGGTGTTGGGTGTGCTGTTTTCCGACCTGATTCATGAGTACCTGTTCAACCCGATCACCGTGGCTGCGGCCTTGGTGGTGGGCGGTTTCGTCATGCTCTGGGCCGAGCGCCGCGAGCATGAGATTCACGCCGAAACCGTGGATGAAATGACCTGGGCCGATGCCTTGAAAGTGGGTTTCGCCCAGTGCCTGGCGATGATTCCCGGCACGTCGCGTTCCGGCTCGACGATTATCGGTGGCCTGCTGTTCGGCCTGTCGCGCAAGACCGCCACGGAGTTTTCGTTCTTCCTGGCCATGCCGACCATGGTCGCGGCGTCGATCTACTCGGGCTACAAGTACCGCAATCTGTTCCAGCCGGACGATTTCGCGGTGTTCGCGGTGGGTTTCATCACCTCGTTCATCTTCGCCATGATCGCGGTGCGCGGCTTACTCAAGTTCATCGCCAACCACAGCTACGCGGTGTTCGCCTGGTATCGCATCGCCTTCGGCCTGCTGATTCTGGCGACCTGGGCATTTGGTTGGGTTGACTGGACCAGCGTACAGGTGTGAGGCGATGAATCAGCGTGTTCAGCCCAGGCCTGCCGTTCGCACCGGCAACCTGTCGGTGCGATTCGTGAAACTCAAACTGGCCGCGCTGGCCGCGCTGGCCGTGCTGTGCGCGCTGCCGCTGTATGGCGTGGTGTCCATCGGTTTGCACGGTGGTTCCTGGCTGGCGGTGCTGATCTATCCGTTGCTCAGTGCCATCGCCTTCGGCCTGTACGGGCATGACAAGCGCCAGGCTCGTGGTCAGGGCCAGCGCACGCCGGAAAAACTCCTGCATCTGACTGAACTGCTCGGCGGGTGGCCGGGCGCGCTGGTGGCCCAGCAGATATTCCGGCACAAGACCCGCAAGCTGTCCTATCAGCTGGTGTTCTGGCTGATCGTGCTGGCGCATCAGCTGTTCTGGCTCGATCGCCTGCTGCCGGGTGGCCATTTTCTGGCCCGGCACCTGTTCTGAATCGGCGCTCAGCGGTCGAGCTTGAGCGCCACTTGCCGGCGCTTGGGCAATTTGCTGACCACCAGTTGATGTGAGCGGGTCAGCAACTCCCGCAGTTCGTCAGCGCTCATCGCGAACGGGTACGTCAGGGTGATCCAGTGGGCCCGCGCCAGATACGGGGCAGGGCGCACGCCTGGGCGGTCGATATAGCCGAGAAACAGTTCCGGCCCGACCTTGAACGACAGGTCGTTACCGGCGAGCCCCATCACCGCGAACATCTTGGTCTCGGCAATCGAGAACACCCGCACGCCACCCCATTTGTAGTCCTCGCGCGCGCCGGGCAGGCCCAGGCAAAACTCGGCAATGTCTTCGATGTTCATGGCGTTCCTTTTCATCCACGGCGTTCTTGTTCAGGTGTGCGTTTTAGCAGATTCAGCCTTGTCACGCCTTTCCCTGTGCCGTTTTCCCTTCTTCCAGGCCTGACCGAGCGGATGGTCGGCCTCTTATTGTTTGCAGGATGCATTGCCATGCCCGCGCACCTGGATTCGGTGTGCGGGTGAGTCGCTGGAGAAATGCAATGCCGTTGACCCGACGTGAACTTCTTCTCGCAGGCGCTGTGGTGTGCCTGCCGTGGACCGCCCATGCCGCACCGGTCACCTTGCCGCAGACGCTGGTCGAACAGATTCTGGAGCGCGGCGGCTGGTCGCCAGCGGCGGACGACAACGTCAGCGGCGAGACGCTCAAGGCGGATTTCGTCAAGACGCTGATGCTCGACTACCGGCAACATCCTGAGGATCGCACGGCGCAGTTGGGTCTTGGGCTGCTGGCATTGACCCTTGGCGTGGCGCAGTGGGGCATCGAGGACCCGCTCGGCTTGCCGCCGGACCCGGCCAACAGCGACTGGAGCGCCCAGACCAGCGCCAACACCGGCAAGCACCTGATGAGCTACGGCGTCGGTGGCGTGGGGATCGCGCACATGGATCAGGGCGATCTGATTGCGTTCATGGACTACGTGCTGCAAAGCGGCCTCGTGCCGGCCGAACACCGCGCGGCGTTCGCCCGTCTGACCGCCCCGGCGCTCTATCCGAATGCTCAGGGAGGCGTATATGGCCAGTTGCGGGCTTCAGGCGTGTGTGCGCCGCTGGCGATCAATGTCGATCTGGAGGGCGTCGCATTCAAGCATTTCGACAACTCGCACAATGTCGGCTATTGCAGCAAATACAAGAACCCGTCGCTGACATCGCTGGACTGGCAGACCTTTCGTACCTGGATCCGCGCCGCGTTGCGAACCAAGGAAGGGCAGTGCTGGCTGCTCGGTTCCTGGCTGAGCAAATACTGGCATAAGAGCCTGGCCGTGGTGCCACCTGGCGAGGGGGCGGCAGAGGAATTGCTGATCAATGCGCGGATCCGCAACTCGTTGCCCGCCTGCGCAGACCGAGCTGTGCAAGCGCCCGCCGATGATGCCGAAGGCCGGGTGCGGCGGGAACTGGAAGAGTACGAAAAATGTGCGCCGAGCGCTTATGAGCGTCGACGCGATCTGATGCTTCGTTCGGTGGTGCTCTATCGGCATTTCACCGGTGCCACGCCGCTGACCTTCAATTGATCAGGCGCAGCCCATGGTTTGCCCGGTGAACGCTGCGGTGACATGGTCGATCCACGCGCGAACGGCAGGCAGCGCGCCCCGGCGCTGGGTGTAGGCCGCCTGCAGATTCCCGCCGGGCATCGACCAGTCCGGCAACAGCCGCACCAGCGAGCCATCGGCCAGCGCGTCGTGGCAGTTCATCATCGGCAACATGGTGATGCCCAGCCCGGCCAGCGCCGCTGCCTTGCGGATCGGGAAATCGTCGATGACCAGGCGCGGCTCCAGCACCACTTCCTGGCGTCGCCCGTCCTGATGCACCAGTTGGTAGTGCACCTTGCGGTCCGCGTCGGTTGCACCCAGCGCCGGCAGCGCGGCGAGGTCCTGAGGTGTGTCGATGACGTGAGCGGCGGCCAGGGCAGGGGACGCCACCAGCACCGCCTCGGCGGGAGACAGCTGACGCACGATCAGGCTGGGGTCTTCATCGCCGATATCGCGCACGCGCAAGGCCACGTCGATGCCTTCATTGACCAGGTCGACGCGGCGATTGACCAGCATCAGCTCCAGTTGCACCTGCGGGTAGCGCTCGAGAAATTCAGTCACCACGCTGCTCAGCTTCCAGTGGGTCATGCCCACCGGGCACGAGACCCGCAGGCGTCCACGCGGCTCGGACGACAGGCTGGCCACCGCTTCATCGGCCATCCGCGCTTCCAGCAGCATGGCCTGGCAGTGCTGCAGGTAGCGCTCGCCAATGGTGGTCAGGGCCAGTTTGCGCGTGGTGCGCTGCAACAGGCTGGCGTTGAGGCGGGTTTCCAGCTCGGCAATGCGCCGAGACAGCCGCGACTTGGGGATGCCCAGCGCGCGGCCGGCGGCTGCGAAGCCGCCGCATTCGACCACCTGGGCGAAATAGTAGAGATCGTTGAGGTCTTGCATGATCGGGTACTGACTGTTCTATGAGTGGGACAAACTATCGCATTTTTGCCGACTAATCAGCCATTGGCTTGCGCGGTAGGATGATCGCCATTCAGTCGCCCAGCGGCGATACTCACTCAGGAAGCCCGTTATGAAACTCTTGCACATCGATTCCAGCATCCTCGGCGACCATTCCGCTTCGCGCCAGCTGAGCCGTAGCGTTGTCGAGTCCTTCACTGCCGCTCATCCGGGCACTGAAGTGGTGTACCGCGATCTCGCTGCCGAAGCCCTGAACCATTTCTCCAGCGCCACCCTGGCCGCTGCCGGTACGCCTGCCGAAGGCCGTGACGCTGCACAGAAACTGGAAGTGGACACCAACGAAGCGGTGCTGCAGGAATTCCTCAACGCTGACGTCGTGGTACTCGGCGCACCAATGTACAACTTCAGCATCTCCAGCCAACTGAAAGCCTGGATTGACCGCATCGCCGTCGCCGGCCGCACTTTCCGCTACACCGAAGCCGGCCCTGAAGGCCTGTGCAAAGGCAAGAAAGTGATTGTCGTGTCCACCGCCGGTGGCCTGCACAGCGGCCAGCCAACCAGCGCCGGCCACGACGATCTGCTCAAGGTGCTGTTCGGTTTCATCGGCGTCACCGATCTTCAATTCGTCCACGCCCAGGGCCTGGCCTACGGCGACGAGCCACGTGCCAACGCCATGACCGCTGCGAAGAAGCACATCGAAGAAACCCTGTTTGCCTGATGTCTGACCACTACCGCTACTAACCGGTGCATCGTGTAGCGATGCACCACGGTAGCAGGCAGTGTCACCGCAAGCCCCATCACTCAAGGCCTTACAGCCCGTCGGTGATGGGGCTTTCGTCGTTTATGGGGGCCGTTCAGCCGGGCGACAGGCTTTGCGAATTCTTTGCGAGTAACGTGTAGCGGTTGTGGGTAGAATCGCCGCCCTGTTTGGCCAGCGCCATAAGTCGATTGGCCGGTTTTTTCATTTTTTTCGAGTTGGCCCGGCTTGTGCAGTATTGATCTTGAAGGCGCTGTTAAGGCGGCTTTGAATGTATTTGGCGATTGCCGGTCAGATGGCTACAGGCGCCGATTTACAAGGACATCAGACATCTCGCGTCTGGATTCCAGGGCATGGATTGACAAGGTGAGGGGCATTGCAATGATGCGTCTTTGTGCAGTGATGATACTGGGCCTGCTCAGCGGCCTGATTTCGGTGCAGGCCAGCGAACGGCCCAACTGGAGCGTCGGCTTTCATCAGCTGACGTTTCTCGATCCGCTGGACTCGCAGCCCATGCACGCGTACGCGTTCTATCCCTCCACCGATGAGGACCGGGTCACCCGGGTTCAGGGCTATCCCGTCGAAGCCACCGAGGACGCGACCATTGCCATGGGTCGCTTTCCGTTGCTGATGCTGTCTCACGGCAACGCCGGTACGCCTCTGGCCCAGCATGATCTGGCCACTTCGCTGGCCCGCAGAGGTTTTGTGGTGGTCGCGGTCTTTCATCCGGGCGACAACTATCTGGATCACAGCCGCCTGGGCAGCCTGAGCAATCTCTATGGTCGCCCGCAGCAGATCTCCGAAGCCATCAGCGCCGCGTTGATGGACCCGATGCTTTCACCCTATATCAGCGCCCGCAGGGTCGGCGTGATCGGCTATTCGGCCGGTGGTGAAACCGCGTTGATCCTGGCAGGTGCCCAGCCTGACCTGCAGCGCCTGCGCCACTATTGCACCGAGCGCCCGCAGGATCGGGATGCCTGCAAGACTCAGGGTGAGCTGCTGGCCGATCGCGATGACTTGCACGCTCAGGCCGACCCGCGAGTCGGGGCGTTGATGCTGATGGCGCCACTGGGGCTGATGTTCGGACGCCAAACGCTGTCGGAAGTGCACGTGCCGGTGCTGCTGTACAGCGGCGACGGCGATGAACTGCTGGCCATCGACAAGAACGCCGAAGCACTGGCGCGCAAGCTGCCCGAGGTCTCCGACTTCAAGCTGTTCCCCGGCGCGGGGCACTTCGTGTTCATGGCGCCTTGCGATGACATGCAAAGGGCGACTCAGCCCGGCCTGTGCACGGATCCGGTGGGCGTGGACCGCGAAGACATCCATCGCAATCTGAGCAGCGAAGCGGTGCGCTTCTTCGGCACCGCGCTGGGCACGCCGATGAGCACGGCGGGCATGCAGACGGCGGTGCATCGCCAATAAACGGCTTATCGGTTCGCCCGAATCACTTTGCCCCGACGCTCGGCGATCTGCCGCGCCTGACCATCCCGCTGTTTCCCGGTACGAGCCTCACTGATTAGCGCCGGAATCAACGGCCCCTCCGGCAGGTTTTTCCAGAACCGTGTCGGCAGATGGCCCTGCATCACCTTGGGATTGAGCCGAGCCGGGTTGAAGATGTGGCTGTAGTAGGTCAGCCACAGTTCGCCATGGGGATCTTCAGCGTTGCGCGCCAGATTTTTCCAGGCCTCAGGGCACTCTCGCCGGTGAATCAGTTGTTCGCCGTCGTAGAACACGCCATCGCGGGGCGTGGCAATCATCCAGCGGTGCCGGCCCATGCGGCCGATAAAGTGCTCGCTGGCTGAACGCAGGATGTCGTGGGCCGGCTCGTGCCAGGCCACGAACTCCGGCAACCTGCTGGTTTCCAGCAGCGCCGCCTTCACTTCCAGATCTTTGCCGTGTCCGGCATCGGGCAGGGCGATAAAGCGCAGAAACGCATGCAGATGGTGCGCTTCGCGGCTGACCCGCTTGAGCCTTCTGTGCAGTTCGCTGCCCAGTTTGTCTCCCGCCAGCATGGCCGTGCGGTCGCCATGGCTGACCCGCCACAACACCTCATACAACAAACTCCAACGCTGTTCGCCGCAATACTGGGCGGCATTTTGCAAGAGCTCAAGCAAGGCCAGAGGCACCCGCGCCTGAAACGGGCCGGGCGTTTGCGAGCAGGGTTGCTCCGAGGCGAACAGGTCGGCATCTTCAGCCACGCTCCAGCTCACCTGATCAGGGTCGACTTGATGGCTCAACAGCCAGCGCGCCTGCTGGCGCCACACCTCGAACTGGTCGTCGCAATCGAGAATGATCATGCCCACAACGCCATTTGCTGGGGTTGTGGTCGGTCACGCAGTTGCTCGCGCAATGCCACGCTGGAGTTTTCCGCCTGCCGCGGATGGTAGTCGCTGGTGATGATGAAGGGCTTGGCCTTGGCCAGCACGCAGCGCAGCCGCGTGAGGTCCTCATAGCGGATCCGCCGCTCGCGACGCAGTTCGATCAGCCGCTTGGTGGTGCGGATGCCGATACCCGGGATGCGCGCGATCAGTGCAGGTTCGGCGCGGTTCAGGTCCAGCGGAAACACCTCGCGATGCTCCAGCGCCCAGGCCAGTTTCGGGTCGATGTCCAGCGCCAGATGGCCGGGGCCCGACAGCAACTCGCCAGCCTTGTAGCCATAACCGCGCAGCAGGAAATCGGCCTGATACAGACGGTGCTCGCGCAACAGCGGCGGGGCGGCCAGCGGCACGCTTTTCGGGCTGTTGGGGATGGGGCTGAACGCCGAGTAATAGACGCGCTTGAGCCGGTAGTCGCCGTACAACGATTCAGCAGTGTGCAGCAGGGTACTGTCGTCGGTTTCATCCGCGCCGACGATCATCTGCGTGCTTTGCCCGGCCGGCGTGAAGCGCGGCGCCCTGGGTTCGTTGAGAATGGTCTGCTGGCCGGTGTAGATGGTGTTCATGGCCTGCTTGATCGAGCCCATTTCCTTTTCCGGGGCCAGCGTCTGCAGGCCGGCCTGGGTCGGCAGTTCGATGTTCACGCTCAGGCGGTCGGCATAACGCCCGGCTTCTTCGATCAGTGCCGGATCGGCCTCGGGGATGGTCTTGAGGTGGATGTAGCCGCGAAACTCATGCTCCTCGCGCAGCAGCTTGGCAACGCGCACCAGTTGCTCCATGGTGTAGTCCGCCGAGCGGATGATGCCGGAGCTGAGAAACAGGCCGCTGACGCAATTGCGTCGGTAGAAATCCAGGGTCAGGGTGACCACTTCTTCAGGGCTGAAACGCGCACGAGGCACGTCGCTGGAGCGGCGATTGACGCAGTACTGGCAGTCGTACAGGCAGAAGTTGGTCAGCAGGATTTTCAGCAGCGAGACGCAACGCCCGTCAGGCGTGTAGCTGTGGCAGATGCCCATGCCGGTGCTATTTCCAAGCCCGGATTTGCCTTCAGAGCTGCGTTTGGGCGCGGCGCTGCTGGCGCAGGAGGCGTCGTACTTGGCGGCGTCGGCGAGGATGCTCAGCTTGTCGATCAGCTGCATGGGGATTCTCGGTACTGTTTTTATATACAGTATCGAGTTGTGCCGCGACGGACAAGCGTCGAATGGATGGATTTTTTCCCAGCCGATGAAAGCCCGTCGTAGCAGCACGGTTTGCCGGCGAGTTGTCCGTAAGATCGCCCCGCGGGCAAGCCCGGCTGCTACGAAAAGCGAATCATGCCTGGCCGATCCGCTGCACCAGCTCCTTCAACTCGCCAAAATTTTTCACCCGATGAAAATTCGCGTGGTCGAAGAACGGCGAAAAATCGGTGTCATGGCCATACCCGGCCACTTGCGCACCCGCGCCAAGACCGGCTTCAACGCCGGGCACGCTGTCTTCCACCAGCAGGCATTCCTCGGGTTTGAGGCCCAGCAACTCCGCGGCGTGTTCGATCAGCACCGGGGAGGGCTTCCACGCCTGGACTTCATAGGCGCTGACGATCAGCCCATGAAACACATCCAGCAGGCCTACCGTGCTCAGGCAGGTCTCGATCTTGCTGCGCGGGCCGTTGGAGGCCACGCATTTGGGCAGCGACAGGCCGCGCACGAACTCCACTGCGCCGGGCATTTCTTCCAGGCGCTCCTGCAGCAAGGGCAGGGTGCGGGCGCGGAAGCTGTTGACGATTTCCAGGTTTGGCAGCCAGGGGTAATCGCGGCACAGGCCTTCCATGCACAGGGCGAACTGCACGCCACGGAAACGGCTCAGGACTTGGTCCAGGCTCAGCGAAACCTCGTGTTCCTGCAGAATGTCGCGCAAAAGCCCGGCAGCCAGCCGCTCGCTGTCGACCAGGGTTCCATCGCAATCAAAAATGACACCGGCAATGTTCAAGCAGGATTCTCCCGGATGGGCCCATGAGGGCTTGATGATCGTAATGGGGCGGTTGGACCGGCATTATCCGGAAAAGTTGGCGGGCAGGGGTGAAGACCGATCTACGGTCGGGATGCGTCACGAGTCTTGTGTGAACCGCGGACCGTAGCAGCCGGGCTTGCCTGCGGGAGCGATCTTGAGGATGTCCGCGCCGGCAAGCCGTACTGCTACGTGCTGCGAGTCTTACAACGAAACCGGCGTCACCAGGGTGCCATCTTCGAAGTACTGGCTGACATTGGCAAACACCAGGTCCGCCATCGCCTGACGGGTCTCCACCGTGCCGCTGCCAATGTGCGGGGTGAGCACCACGTTGTCCAGCGTCATCAGTTCGGCCGGGACA
Source organism: Pseudomonas sp. 2 (assembly GCF_056627435.1). Classification (NCBI taxonomy): domain Bacteria; kingdom Pseudomonadati; phylum Pseudomonadota; class Gammaproteobacteria; order Pseudomonadales; family Pseudomonadaceae; genus Pseudomonas; species Pseudomonas sp. 2. The sequence goes on along the minus strand of NZ_JBWXNG010000001.1, from coordinate 92,642 downwards.
TTGGGCTCGTCTTCGAACACGTCCAGGCCGGCGCCGGCGATTTCGCCTTCCAGCAGCGAAGCGATCAGCGCCTGCTCATCAACCACAGAACCGCGGGCGACGTTGATCAGGTACGACTTGGAGCCCAGTGCCTTGAGTACGTCACGGTTGATCAGGCGTTCGGTTTCCAGGCCGCCCGGCACGATCACCACCAGGTAGTCCGACGCCTTGGCCAGCGCCTGCAGATCGTCGTAATGGGTGTAGGACACGTCCGAATACGCCTGGCCGCGACGGTAGTAGGCGATGTTCATGTCAAAGCCGGCGGCACGTTTGGCGATGGTCTTGCCGATCTTGCCCAGACCGACGATGCCGCAGGTCTTGCCGCACAGATCGTTGCCCAGCGGGAATTTGCCTTTGGTCCATTTGCCGGCGCGCACGAAACGCTCGGCTTCGCTGATGCGCCGGGAGACGCACAGCATCAGCGCCAGCGCGGTTTCCGCCACGGCGTTGTTGAGCACGTCCGGGGTGTTGCTCAGCTGGATGCCGCGACGGGCCAGGTAATCGGTGTCATTGGCGTCGTAGCCGACGCCAAAGCTGTTGACCACCTGCAGATTGGGCAGACGATCGAGCAGCGCGTTATCGGTGCCGTAGACGCCGCTGGTGATGACGCCACGGACCTTGCTGGCGTGCTCTGCGGCCCAGGCGTCCAGATCCTTGATTTCCCAGAGGTTGTGAACGTTGAAGTCGCGGTTCAGACCTGCGGTCAGCGAGGCGTGCATAGGTCCCCAGACCAGCACGTCGGCTTTCTTGTCGCTCATTATTTCCTCCTTGTGGCGCGGCCCTGGCCAGATCGAATTGGCGAAAGCCGCACCGGGTTGCACGGGTGAAGACGAAATCAGCCGTTCTTGTTTAACACAGGTTGCGCCTCGGAGCGCCCGGTTTTGAGCAGTTCGGCGATCGCCATGGTCAGCAGCGGGGCGAACAGTGCGAAATAGGAACTGTCGATGCCGTAAGGGTTCCCGGCCAGGAACCAGCCGATGGTGGAGACCACCGACAGGATCACGCCGGCCAGGGCGCCGCGACCGGTGCCGAACTTCGGTGCGTAGAAGCACATCAGCACGATCACCGCCAGGGTGGCGCGCAGGGCTTTGCCGAGGAAAGCGATCAGCAGGATCTTGTCAGCGAACAGCGCCAGGATCAGCGGCAGGAAACCGATGACCACGATGGCCAGGCGAATGAAGATCACCGACTTGCGATCGCTCTTGTCCTTGTTGAAGAACGGGTCGTAGAAGTCTTTGAGCGCCAGGGTCGCCGAGGCCAGGGTGTTGGCCGAGATGCCACCGAACAGCGCGCCGGCCAGTCCGATCACCACCAGGCTGGCGGAGAAGGTGGGCATGTGGGCGATCAGGGCAGGGAAGGCGTCGATGGATCTGATGCCCGGGTACAGGTAGGCACTGGCCATGCCGATCAGCGCGGCCATGATGCCGAACGGGATCATCAGCGACGACACGTAGAAGCACGCGCGTTTGGCCGTCTTGTGATCCTGGGTGCTGACCAGCGCCTGAATCACGTACTGGGTGGCGAAGATCGAACCGATGCCGCCAATCATCCAGGCGAAAATCTGGCCCCAGCCCACACCGGTGAAGTCGAACATTTTCGCAGGCAGATTGGCCTGCATCACGCTGATACCCCCGGTGGCGTTCAAGGCAAACGCCAGGGCCAGCACGATACCGACGTACTTGATCACCGCGTGGGCGAAGTTGGTATAGACCACCGAACGCATGCCGCCGACGCTGACATAGAACACCGTGATCACGCCCACCAGCAGGATCGCCAGGGTCTTGTCGATGTTCAGCACCGCGGCCAGCACCGCGCCGCCGCTGGCGTACAACGCCACCGAGACGATGCTTAATGCGCAGATGGTCAGGACCGACGCCGCGTAGCGGGTGCCCTGGCCGTAGTTCTGGGCGAGGATGCCGGAAATGGTGTTGAGGCCGGTCTCGCGATATTTCTTGGCCAGCACCAGTGCCAGCAGCAAGAAACCCATCGATAGCGCGACCAGATTCCAGGCCGCGGAAATCCCGGCTTCAAAGCCTTTCTGTGCGGTGCCGATGCTGACTGAACTGCCGATGAACTCGGACAGCAACAGGGCGCCGATCAGGAAGGGCGGAAAGCTGCGGCCGCCCCCGGTGAATCCGTCACTGCTCTTGGCGTGTTTGCGCACGCTGTAGCCGATATAGGACATGACGATGAAGTAGCCGGCGGTCAGACAAAGGATGATTGTTATTCTTGGGTCCATGTTCTCTCCGTACCCCATATGCAGGGTGCGTGGATGGCGGTCTTATAGAGTGTGCCGTGCAGAAGTGCGCTGATGTCAGACGACAATCCGCTGCAGGCGTGGGTCACGCAAGCGTTGGGCGTTATCGGGTGATCAGCGTCTCGGGTGTCTCGGCGGTGAGCCTAACCCGCATTGCAGAGAGGTTGGATGTGAGGCGTGGATGGAGCTGGGGTGTGTGGATCTTGTCATTTTTATTAGAGGCTCGTGATTAACGTTGGGGAAGCAACTCAATACGAAGCAGTCGTTATACGTCATCGTACAACGCTAGGCAATCGTACGCTTGCGGGGACGTGAATCAAGTGCCGTTGATCGTGGGGAGGAGTAACCGGGGAATGATTGGCGGCATTGTGGCGAAACTCGGCGTAGCAGTCCGGCTTGCCGGCGACGGCGACCTTGAAATCGCTGCCGCCGGCAAGCCGGACTGCTACGGGGGGATCATTTGAAAAATTCAACCCATCAACGCATCGGTGGCAACCACCTCGGCATAGGCAAACCCCAGCGCTGCCATGTACGCCGCATGGGCCTGGGCGGCAGGAATCACGGTGCCGTTGAATTCCAGGTCCTTGGTCGCGCAGGCGTCATGCACCACCCTGACTTTGTAACCCAGATCCGCCGCCGCGCGGGTGGTGGCGTCGATGCACATGTGGCTCATGGAACCGACCACGGTGACGTTCTCCACGCCCTCGTTCTTGAGCAGTTCGTGCAGGCGGGTTTCGCGAAATGAATTGGGAAAGTGCTTGAGCAGCACGTTTTCGTCCGGCAGGTTCGCCACCTTCGGGTGCAGGTTGGCGCCCTCGGAGCCGGGGGTGAAAAACGGCGCGTCGTCGCTGGTGAACTCATGGCGGATATGCACCACCAGGTCCCCCGCCTGGCGCGAGGCCTGGAGCACTCTGGCGGCGTTGTCGGCAGCGGCATCGGCGCCCACCAGCGGCCATTTTCCGCCGGGGAAGTAATCGTTCTGGATGTCGACGAGAATCAGTGCGGATCTGGACATGTCATGCTCCTGGTTGGCGTGCAGTGGCGTCAGGTTGTGCGGGACCGGCCTCAAAGCATAGGCTGCGCCGATGTCCAGCGAGGAAAACCGAACCATGAGCGTAGAACGGTCCGCGAAAACCGGCCTGACGATACTGTTAGCGTTTTTGGCCGGTTGCGCCGCCCAGCGCAATCAGGCACCCGCGCCGGCGCCTGAGATGGTGCGCAGCGAAATCGTCCGGCTGATGCCCGCCAGCGTCCCTGACCGGCAGGGCTGGGCGACGGACATCTACACGGCATTCGAGACGCAGAAGATCGCGCCGACTGTTGAAAACCTGTGTTCGGTGCTGGCCGTCACCGAGCAGGAATCCAACTACAAGGTCGACCCCGCCGTGCCGGGCATGGGCAAGATCGCCCAGGATGAGATCGACCGCCGGGCCAGCAAGGCGCACATTCCCAATCTGTTGGTGCGCAGTGCGCTGGATATTCGTTCGCCCACCGGCAAGACCTACAACGAACGGCTTAACGCGGCGCGCACCGAGAAAGACCTGAGCCTGATCTTCGATGACTTCATCGGCATGGTGCCGTTGGGGCGGACGCTGTTCGGTACTTTCAACCCGGTGCACACCGCAGGCCCGATGCAGGTCAGCATCGAGTTCGCCGAGCGCCAGGCCCAGGATTATCCCTACAGCGTCGATGGCTCCATCCGCCATGAAGTCTTCACCCGCCGCGGCGGCATGTATTTCGGCATCGCCCATTTGCTGGGCTACCCGGTCAGCTATGACAAGCCGGTGTTTCGCTTCGCCGATTTCAACGCCGGCTGGTACGCCAGCCGCAACGCGGCGTTTCAAAGCGCGGTGGCGCGGCTTTCCGGCAAACGCCTGGCGCTGGATGGCGACCTGATCGCCTACGGTTTCGGGCCTTCGTTGGGACAAACCGAACTGGCGGTGCGCAGCCTGCACACGCAACTGGGCATGCGCAACACCACCATCCGCAGCCAGCTGGAGAAGGGCGAGACCCAGGCTTTCGAAGACACCGACCTGTACAAACAGGTGTTCGCGCTGGCCGACAAGGCCGCCGGCAAGCCGCTGCCCCGGGCGATCCTGCCGGGCATCGTGCTGGAGAGCCCCAAGATCACCCGCAAGCTGACCACCGCCTGGTTTGCCCAGCGGGTCGAAGAGCGTAGGGTGCGCTGCATGGGCCGGGCCTCCGGAGCGCTCAAATAGGCCTCGCATCTGTGAGCCAGTGCACAGCGCGGTGACGCTGCAGATGGCGGGGTAAAAACCCCGACTACACTGGCTTATCGGTCTGAGTGCAGAGGGAAAGGCTGCGCTCGGCTTAGACCTACAAGGAGGTGTCGCGATGCTGTTCACACCCGAATTGCGCAGGACCCTGGAAAGCGCTTTTGTGCCATTGGCCTGCGAGTGCACCGTCAGGCCGGGCGGTACGTTGATGGTCAGGATCTTCGACCCGGACACCGGCAGGGTGGCGATGCTGGTCGAAGAACTGTCCATCACTCACCTGACCACCATCCGCGCGGTCGCCGAACTGATTGCCGAATTGCGCTACGACCTGCGCACCTGCGCCACGCCGTTCGGTTCTTCACCGCTGTCGCTGAACGCTGCCAGCCAGACGGGTTGACGCTCATCGGGCCGGCTGGTTTCGCCTGCAACTTCGTCGAACTCGGCGCGAGGGCGCCTGTCCTTATTTTCAGACGCAGGTTTTCAGAGACTGATCCCGGGCCGGGCGTGGCGACGACCCGCACATCGCTCGATCTAATCCATGCCAGCGCCTGTGATATTTGTTACTGTTCGCGCCAATTCATCGAGTGCCTACGCAAGGCATACACCGTTGGCGCTGCCCGAAAGGCGCGCAGGATGGTGAAGGAGACCCCGTTTTGACCCTCAGCCAGGAACTCCATCAGAGCGCGATCGACAACTGCGCCCGTGAGCCGATCCAGATTCCCGGCAGCATCCAGCCCCAGGGTTTTCTGCTGGTCATCGACGAAACGACGATGACTGTCGTGCAGGTCAGTGCCAACGTTGCCAGCTGGCTGGGCCTTGAGCCTGCGGTGCTGCTCGGCGCCGATCTGCAGGACGTCTTCGACAACTGCCAGGGTTTGCTGATGCGCCTGGCCGCCTTGCACGAGGACGATCAGAATCCGTTCCACGTTGGCGATGTGAAATTCCTCAAAGGCAGCCGCGCAGGCCTGCCCATGGCAATGATGGTGCACCGCAACGACCGGGTGCTGATCGCCGAATTCGAACCAGCCAGCGACATGTCCTCGGCCTATGGCAACGTCTACCCGCTGATGCGCGCGTTCATCAGCCAGATGGACGAGGCCGAAAGCATCGACCAGCTGTGTCAGCGCTCGGTGGCCGAGGTCAAGCGAATCACCGGTTTCGGCCGGGTCAAGGCTTACCGCTTCGATGGCGAAGGCAATGGCCTGGTCAACGCGGAAAACGCCGACCCCGGTTACCCCAACTACCTGGGCCTGAGTTTCCCGGCCTCCGACATTCCGGCCCAGGCCCGTGCACTTTATGTGGCCAACCGGATTCGCGTGATCGAGGACGCCAACTACCAGGCCTCGCCGCTGGTGCCGCTGGAGAACCCGGTGACCGGCGCGCCGCTGGACCTGAGCTTCGCCACGTTGCGCAGCGTTTCCCCGGTGCACCTTCAGTACATGCGCAACATGCAGACGCTGGCCTCGATGTCGATTTCCATCGTCGTGCGCGGGCAGTTGTGGGGGCTGATTTCCTGTCATCACGCCTCACCGCGCTCGGTCAGCTTCCAGACCCGCACCGCCTGCGAGCTGCTCGGCAGCGTGTTGTCCCTGCAGATCGAAACCAAAGAGGCTCAGGCCAAGACCCAGCGCATGCTCAGCCTGCGCCGACAGATCGTGCAGATGCTGGCGGCAATGGCCGACCTGGACAGTGTGATCGGCGGCCTGCGTTCGATGCCCGAGGTGTTATTGGCGTTTGTCGAGGCCACTGGCGCGGCGGTGATTTCCGAGTCGACCCTGGATGTCTACGGCGACACCCCTGATCGCGAGCAGATCAAGGCGCTGACCCAGTGGCTGAGCCAGCGCAATGCCCACGAGGTTTTCCAGTCCGACAACGTCGGCCGCGACATTCCCGAACTACCTGAATTGAGCCAGTCGGTCAGCGGCGTGCTGGCCATGGCCATCTCCGAGTTGCATTCGAACTTCATCATCTGGTTCCGCCCCGAGCAGACGCGGGTGGTGAACTGGGCCGGCAAACCGGAAAAAGCCGTCGACGATTCAGGCTCCCTGAGCCCACGTCACAGCTTCGCTCTGTGGCAGGAAACCGTCCGGGGTTTTTCCCGGCCCTGGGACGAGCTGGACACCGAAGGCGTGGTCGAGCTCCGGGCGGCGGTGCTCGGCATCGTGCTACGCAAGGCCGAGGAAATGGCCGCGCTGGCCGAGGAGCTGGAAAAGTCCAACAAGGAACTCGAAGCCTTCTCCTACAGCGTGTCCCACGACCTGCGCGCGCCGCTGCGGCACATCGCAGGCTACGCCGAGCTTTTGAGCGACATCGAGGGCAGCAAACTGTCCGACCGTGGCGTGCGCTTTCTGGAGAACATCGGCGAGTCGGCGCGCTTTGCCGGTACCCTGGTGGACAATCTGCTGAGTTTCTCGCAAATGGGCCGTTCGGCCATGCGTTACTCGCAGGTCGACCTCAACGCCATGGTTGAGGCCATCCGCCGGGAAATGCAGCCGGACTACGAGGGCCGCGATCTGCAATGGCGCATTCCCGAGCCGCTGCCGGTGGTCATCGCCGACGCCGCGTTTTTGCACCTGGCCATGCGCAACCTCTTGTCCAATGCCATCAAGTACAGCCGCAACGAAGCCGCTGCGGTGATCGAGATCGGCAGCTACGAGGAAAACGGCAAGGTCGTGGTGTACATCCGCGACAACGGCGTGGGCTTCGACATGCAGTACGCCGGCAAACTGTTCGGCGTGTTCCAGCGCCTGCACCGCATGGAGGAGTTCGAAGGCACCGGCATTGGCCTGGCCAGCGTGCGCCGCATCATCGAGCGCCACGACGGCTCGGTCTGGGCCCACAGTGAACAGGGCCAGGGCGCCACTTTCTATTTCGCGCTGCCTAAACGCAGCCTGACCGTATCCATTTGAGTGTCCAAGGAGACGCCCAATGCTCAAACCCATTCTTCTGGTCGAAGACAATCCCAACGACCTGGAGCTGACCCTGGTTGCCCTCGAGCGCAGCCAGTTGGCCAACGAGGTGATCGTCCTGCGTGACGGCGCCGAGGCGCTGGATTACCTGTTTCGCCGCAAGCAATACCAGGACCGCGATGCGGGCAATCCTGCGGTGTTGCTGCTCGATCTTAAGCTGCCGAAACTCGATGGTCTTGAGGTTCTCAAGGCGATTCGCGAGAGCGAGGAGCTGCGCAGTATTCCGGTGGTCATGCTGACCTCGTCCCGCGAGGAACCGGACCTGCAACGGGCTTATGCATTGGGAGTGAACGCTTACGTGGTCAAACCGGTCGAATTCAAGGAATTCGTCTCGGCAATCTCCGATCTCGGGGTTTTCTGGGCCGTTCTCAACGAGCCGCCGCCTGGCTCTCTGCGCCTGACGCGTCGTCCCGGCTCCTGACCGGGCTCTGCGCAGCAACGCATCGATTGCCGGCGGCGGGGACCGTTCAACACCATTGACGATTATCCATGCCGCCATCGCTGCTCAAATTGCTGCTGGTCGAAGACAGCCCCCACGACGCTGAGTTGACGTTGCTGACCCTGGAGAGCAGTGGGCTGAAGATCGACGCCACGCTGGTCTACACCCACCAGGACGTGGAGCGCGAACTGCTGGCCCGGCGCTTCGACCTGATCCTGAGCGATTACCTGCTGCCCGGTTCATCCGGCGCCGAAGTGCTCGACACGGCGCTGCGGGTGGCGCCGCAAACCCCCTTCATCTTTTTGTCCGGCATTTTCGGCGAGCAGCATGCGGTCGAAATGATGCGCATGGGCGCCATCGACTACGTGCTCAAGCAGAACCTGAAAATGCTGCCCAAGGCGGTCAACCGTGCCGTGTCCGAGGTGCGCGAGCGGGAGAAGCGCCTGCGCGCCGAGCAGACGCTGCAGGACGCCGAAGTCCGCGCCCATCTGGCCATCGAAGCGGCGGACATGGGCGTGTGGACCTACGACCCGCGCACCGAAACCCTGCTCTGGGACGAACGCTGCAAGACCCTCTATGAACTGCCGCCCGAGGCGCAGGTGAGCATGGCGTTCATGTTCTCGCGCTGCCACCCGGACGACCGCGACGTGCTGCAGAGCAAAGTCATGGCGGCGCTGACCGCCGACACCGGTTTTCAGATCGAACATCGCCTGCTGGTCAAGGGGGACGAAGAGCGCTGGGTGTTCTCCAACGGCCGATCGATGTTCGAGAACGGCAAATGCGTGCGCTTCACCGGCGTCATGCAGGACATCAGCGAACGCAAGCGTGCGTCCCAGGCGCTGCAGCAACTCAATGAAATCCTCGGCGAGCGCGTGGTGCAGCGCACCCGCGAGCGCGACCGCACCTGGGAGTTGTCCCGCGAACTATTAGGCGTATTGCGCCTGGACATGACGCCGATCGCGCTGAACCCGGCCTGGGAGGCGACCCTGGGTTTCAAGCGCGCCGAATTTACTGCTCAGGGGCTGCGCGAGCTGATTCACCCGGAAGATCTGGTCGCTACCCTGCGCGAGACCGCCAGCGTCGCCGAAGGCAACGTCACCACGCGCTTCGTCAATCGCATGCGTCACGCCGAAGGCAGTTTTCGCTGGCTGTCGTGGACCATCGTGCCCGACGAAGGCCTGATGTACGCCGCCGTGCGCGACATCACCAGCGAGCGGGCAGTGGTGGACGAACTGGCGGCCACCAACAAGCGCCTTCGCGACCAGATTCGTGAACGCGAACGGGTAGAGGCGGCGCTGCAGCAGATGCAGCGGCTGGAGGTGGTCGGGCAGCTGACGGCCGGGGTCGCCCACGACTTCAACAACCTGCTCACGGTCATCCTGACCAGCGCCAACTTCCTCACCCGGGATCTGGAAAAAGGCGTGTTCACCAAATCGCCGCAGCGCTTGCAGAACATTCGCGAGGCGGGCGAGCGCGGGGCCAAGCTCACCAGCCAACTGCTGTCGTTCTCAAGACGTCAGCGCCTGGAACCGGTGGCCTTGAGCCTGAACGACACCATCGGCGGCATGCGCGAGCTGCTGGGGCGGGCACTGGGCGGTAGCGTCTGGGTTGAAACGAATCTGGCCGAGGACCTGTGGAGCGCGCTGGTCGACCCGACACAGACCGAGATGATCATCCTCAATCTGGCAATCAACGCCCGGGACGCCATGGCGTCGGGCGGGCAGCTGCGCCTGAGCACCTGGAACCAGATTGTCTATCGCCTGCCGCAACGGCCCGAAGATCCGGATCCTGGTGCTTACGTGGTGCTGGCGGTCAGCGACTCGGGCTGCGGGATGAGCGAGGAAGTGCTGGCCAAGGCCTTCGAGCCGTTCTTCACCACCAAGGCGGTGGGCAAGGGCTCGGGGCTTGGATTGGCACAGGTGTTCGGTTTTGCCAAGCAATCCGGTGGCGGGGTGAGCATCGAAACCGCCGAGAATGTCGGGACCACCATCAAGGTCTACCTGCCCAGCATCGCCCAGACCGCCGTGGCGACGGTCAGCCAGTCGGACATGCCCGGCCACGCCGAGGCGTGCGACTTGCACCGCACCATCTTGCTGGTGGACGACGACCCCGACGTACGCTCGGTGACCTCGATGATGCTCAGCTCACTGGGCTATTCGGTGGTCGAAGCCGACAGCGGCCACGACGCGCTGAAAAAGGCCGACACCGGCATCGACCTGGTCCTCACCGATTTCGCCATGCCCAACATGACCGGTGCCGAATTGTCCGAACAGCTCAAGCGCGATCACCCGGAGCTGCCGGTGATGTTCATCACCGGCTTTGCCGACATCGACATTCTGGACGTGGACCAGCAGTTGATCGTGCAAAAGCCCTACAAGGAAGAAGAACTGGCGCGCAAGCTGTCGCGGGTGCTGGCCAGATCGACCAGCACAGCCACGATCCCGTAGCAGTCCGGCTTGCCGGCGATAGCGTTGGCGCGGTCAGATCGATGGTGTGGGAGCCGGCTTGCTGGCGAATGTGGCCGATCAATCAACATCGATGTTGGATGAGACATCGCATTCGCCAGCAAGCCGGCTCCCACAGGTTGACGTTCGCAGGTACTGCCTCAATCGTCCCGCGTCAACACTTCCAGCAATTCAATCTCGAAAATCAGGTTCGAATTGGGCGTGATATGCGCACCCATGGAGCGTTCGCCGTAGCCCAGGTGCGCAGGCACCCGCAATGTGCGCTTGCCGCCCACCTTCATCCCCATCAGCCCGATGTCCCACCCTTTAATGACCCGCCCGGTGCCAATCACGCACTGAAACGGCTTGCCCCGTTGCCAGGAGGAGTCGAACACCGTGCCGTCTTCCAGGGTGCCGGTGTACTGGGTGGTGATCAGTGCGCCCTTGACCGCAGCCTTGCCGGTGCCTTCCAGCAAGTCGATGATCTGTAATTCGTCGTTCATGTCAGTATCCATCACTGCATCTATTGCCACGCCTGCGATGCTAATGGCGCCTGCCAGCGCTGGCAATCGCCCATGAAAAAACGGCGCGTCCCGCAAAGGACGCGCCGTTTTTCAGTTCAGCACTACCGCACGATCATCAAGCGATGACGTCGGTGCTCCACTCGCCGTTGACCAGGCGCTTGAGGCCCAGCGGGTTGGCGTTCTGCAGAGCGGCCGGCAGCAGGCTGTCCGGGTAGTTCTGGTAGCAGACCGGGCGCAGGAAGCGGTCGATCGCCAGGGTGCCGACGGAAGTACCGCGCGCGTCGGACGTCGCCGGGTACGGGCCACCGTGGACCATGGCGTCGCAGACTTCAACGCCGGTCGGGTAGCCGTTGACCAGGATGCGGCCGACTTTTTCTTCCAGCACCGGCACCAGCCACTGGTACTTCTGCAGGTCGGCGGTTTCACCGATCAGGGTTGCGGTCAGCTGACCACGCAGGGCCAGCAGCGCGGCCTTGAGTTGGGCGTCGTCCGCCACTTCGATCAGCAGGGTGGTCGGGCCGAACACTTCTTCCTGCAGCAGCTCGTCGCCATTGAGCAGCATGCTCACGTCAGCCTTGAACAGCTGCGCCTGAGCCTGACGACCTTCCTGCGGCTTGCCGGCCAGGTGAGTGACGCTCGGGTGCGCCAGCAGTTTCTGCACGCCCTTGCTGTAGCTGCGCAGGCCGCCTTCGTTGAGCATGGTTTGCGGCGCCTGGCCACCCATGTGCTCCTTGAGCTGCTCGGTGAACGCGGTCAGGGCAGGGGATGCGATACCGATCACCACGCCCGGGTTGGTGCAGAACTGGCCTGCGCCCATGACCACGGAACCCGCCAGCTCGCCGGCGATGGCAGCGCCACGGGCAGCCAGTGCGCCAGGCAGCAGAACCACCGGGTTGATGCTGGACATCTCGGCGAAGACCGGGATTGGCTCAGGACGGTTGGCGGCCAGTTTGCACAGGGCGTCGCCGCCGTGCAGGGAACCGGTGAAGCCGACGGCCTTGATCGCCGGGTGCTTGACCAGACCTTCGCCGACGCCGCTGCCGAAGATCATGTTGAACACGCCTTTTGGCATGCCGGTTTTCTCGGCAGCGCGGACGATGGCCTGGCCGACCAGGTCGGCAGTGGCCATGTGGCCGCTGTGAGCCTTGACCACCACCGGGCAACCGGCGGCCAGGGCAGACGCGGTGTCACCGCCGGCGGTGGAGAAGGCCAGCGGGAAGTTGCTGGCGCCGAACACGGCCACAGGGCCGACGCCCAGGCGCTGCTGACGCAGGTCGACGCGCGGCAGCGGCTTGCGTTCCGGCAGGGCCAGGTCGATGCGCGCACCGAGGAAGTCGCCACGACGCAGGACCTTGGCGAACAGACGCATCTGGCCGCTGGTGCGACCGCGCTCGCCTTGAATGCGGGCGGCAGGCAGTGCGGTTTCCTGACAGACCAGTGCCACGAAGTCATCACCCAACGCATCCAGCTCGTCAGCGATGGCGTCGAGGAACTCGGCGCGACGGGCAGGGCTCAGTTGGCGGAACTCGCCGAACGCTTCTTTTGCCGCCAGGGCGGCCGCCTCGATTTCGCCGTCGGTGGCCTGGTGAAAGGCGTAGGGCAGCGCTTCTCCGGTAGTGGCATCGAGGCTCTTGTGACGGGCTTCGCCAAGGCCGCTGCGCGCGCCTGCGATGAAGTTCTGGCCGAGAACGTTAGGCATCTGCTTCTCCTGTTATTTTTGGGACGTGTCGATCAGGCCTGGGCCTGAAAGGGAATCGGTGAGTGTGCATGAAGCGTGGCGCCGATGACCAGAAACGGCGGTCATCGAAAAGTTGACAGTCATCATACAACTGCATTTTTCCGCCCGCAACCGCTGTCCGTCTCCGGCGATCGGCGTCGCATTGGCTTCCTGATCTTTGCCGGGATTGGTTATTGGGCGCATTGCCTGCGACGCATAAGCTGGCAGCCTGTTTCCCGTTGCGAGCGCTGCCATGGCATCCCGAATCGATTACCACAAGGCCTCGCCCGGCGCGATCAAGGCGATGCAGGCGCTGGAGCAGGCGGTCGGCCGCTTACCGCTGGAGCCTGCGCTGGTGCTGCTGGTCAAATTGCGGGCCTCGCAGCTCAATGGCTGTGCCTGGTCGGTGGATCGCTTCACCCACGAGGCCAGCCTGCAGGGCGAGTCAGAGCGCAAGCTGTATGCGGTGGCGGTGTGGCGGGAATCGCCGCTGTTCAGCGAACGCGAGCGGGCAGCGCTGGGCTGGACCGAAGCGGTCACACGCATCGCCCAGACTCACGCGCCGGACGCAGACTATGAATGGCTGAGCCAGCACTTCAGCGAAAGTGAGCGGGTGGATTTGACGTTGCTGATTTCGACGGTGAACAGCTGGAACCGGTTGACGGTGAGTTTCGGGCAGCAGCTCGACGGTTGATTGAACGCGTTGCTTTTGATTCTGCCCGGAGGGCGTGGGAGCCGAGCTTGCTCGCGATCTGGCGCGAAGCGACAGCAAAACCCGTGTATCCGATGTACCTGACACGGCCAAGGTGTCTGAATTTACTGCCGCTTCGCGCCAGATCGCGAGCAAGCTGCGCTCCCACGCCCTCCGGGCAGAATCAAAAGTGCGGCGTTTAGACCTTCAACCAATCTGCAGCAACAAATCCCGCAACCGGTCCATCGCCGGGTCGATGTCCAGCGTCTCGATCGCGCCGAACCCCAGAATCAAACCATCGCGCACAGGTGTGTCGTGGAAGAACCCGGTCAGCGGATAGAGGCCGATTTCCACCTTGCGCGCCAGTTCGATCAGCAGCGGCAGGTTCACCGGCTTCTTGAACATCACCGCCATATGAAAACCGGCCGTTGAGGGAATCGCCTCGAGCCACGGCGACAGGTCTCCGGAGAAGCGCGCGAGGATGCGCTCGCGGCGGCTGGCGTAGATGCTGTGGCAGCGGCGGATGTGCTTGTTGAGCAGGCCCTCACTGATGAACTTCGCCAGCGCCCATTGCGGCAGGGTGCTGGTGTGCCAGTCGGTGAGTTGCTTGGCTTTGATCACTGCTTCGAGAATCGCCTTGGGCAGCACCGCGTAGCCCAGGCGCAGTTCGGGCAAAAGGGTTTTGGAAAAAGTGCCGACATAGGCCACCACGCCGAACTGATCCATGCTTTGCAGTGAGTCGGTGGGCCGGCCCTCGTAGCGGAATTCGCTGTCGTAGTCGTCCTCGATGATGATCGCGCCGATGCGGCTGGCCTTTTCCAGCAGGGCCTGGCGACGGGCCACGCTCATCGGCATGCCCAGCGGCATCTGGTGCGACGGGGTGACGTAGATCGCGTGGGCGTTTTCCGGAATCTGCTCGACGATGATGCCTTCATCATCCACTGGCACGCCGACCACATTGGCGCCCTGTGCGGTGAACAAGAGGCGCGCGGGTGTGTAGCCGGGATCCTCCATCGCCACAGTGCAGCCGGGCTCCAGCAGCACCCGGGCGATCAGGTCCAGCGCCTGCTGCACGCCGTTGCACACCACCACATCGTCGGCCACGCAGCGCACGCCGCGGGAGAACGCGATGTGCCCGGCTATCGCGCTGCGCAACGACGGCAGGCCCTCTGGTTGACTGTAGAAGCCACGGGCCTGGGACATCTGGCGCAGTGCGTATTGGGTGCAGCGGCGCCATTCATCGTGGGGGAACTGGGTCTTGGCCGTGGCGCCGCCGATGAAATCGCAACGCAGCGTGCCTTCCAGCGTGGGGTGGCGCAGGGGCAGGGAAATGTTCGCCCACTTCTTCACCGAGGCATCGCCCGCCAACTGCGAACTGACCTGCTGGCGCTGCGGGGTGCGGCTCAGAGCGTTGACGAAGGTGCCGCTGCCGATCTTGCCCACCAGGTAGTTTTCGTAGGTCAGGCGGCTGTAGGTGTCGGAAATGGTCTTGCGCGAAAGGCCCAATTGGGCGGCGAGCAGGCGGCTGGGCGGCAGCTGCACGCCGGCGGCCAGGCGCCCGGATTCGATGCTGTCGCGCAGCTGCTCATACACCTGGTTCGCCAGGTCCTTGCGGCCCTGAATGACGATGTGAAGTTCCACGAACGGCTCCCGAACGGACGGGGCTCTGGCAACCCCTGCCCGGGAATTCTAGCCAGCGCCCGGGAAGCGGGGATAGCTGCGCACTGAAAAAAGCCCGGATTGGTCTCCTGCTGCGAGGCACCGATTGGACTGTTGCAAATAGCGTCGATTGGCGGTGGTGCGCCTCTGCAAGCGGGCTTAAGGTGAAGGTCCCGGAAACTGACTCAAGGCCGCGCCGTGGAACCCCGTCTGGATTACTACACCGCATCCCCCGATGCCCTCAAGGCGCTGATGCTGCTGGAGGCGGCCAACTTCGATCTGGGTGTCGAGAAACCGCTGATGGAGCTGGTCAAGCTGCGGGTTTCGCAACTCAACGACTGCGCGTTCTGCGCCGACATGCACGCCACCGAAGCGCGCAAGGGCGGCGAGAGCGAGCGGCGCCTGCACAGCCTGGTGGTGTGGGAGCATTCGAGTCTGTACAGCGAACGCGAGCGCCTGGCGCTGGCCTGGTGCGATGCCGTGACGTTGCTGGACCGGCCGGTGATGGCGGGTGATCTGTATCAGCGCTTGTGCGCCGAGTTCAGTGAACGGCAAGTGGTGGATCTGACCGTCGGCATCGCCACCATCAATTGCTGGAACCGCCTGGCGGTGAGTTTTCGCAAGGGGCCGGCAATCTGAAGCGTGCATGCGATTTTTTTGTAGGAGCGCGCTTGCCCGCGATTGCGCCGTGTCAGTCACCGCAATGGGCGCAGACATACCGTTATCGCGGGCAAGCGCGCTCCTACGGGTCGAGGTGTGTCGGCAAACGCGATCAGACCCGCTATCCTGCTCGCCTTCTTTCAAGATCGTGCAACGGATACCCGACATGGAGTTCACCAGCGGCTTTTTGCTGAGCCTTTCCCTGTGCCTGGACATTGGCGTGGCCAACATCGCCATGATCACCCTGGCCATGCAACGCGGCTACCTGCAAGGCTTCTGGCTGGGGCTGGGCACCTGTTTCGGTGATCTGTTCTATGCGGTGCTGGCGCTGGCCGGGATGACCGTGCTGCTGCAATACGAATGGATTCGCTGGGCGCTGTGGATCGGCGGCTCGCTGTTGCTGATCGGTTTTGCGGTGAAAATGGTCTTCTCGGCAATCAACAGCCATAAAAGCCTGGCACTGGCCGACGAGGCCGATAACCGCTCCAGCCTTCGCGAATTCTCCCGCGGGGTGTTTCTGGCAGTCTCTTCACCCACCGCGATTCTCTGGTTCGCCGCGGTCGGCGGCACGCTGATTTCCCGCGCCGGTGGCCACGGCAGCCTGAGCACGGCGTTTTTCCTCTCCGGGTTCTTCAGCGCGGGTGTGGCTTGGTGCGCGTTCATCTGCTTTGCCGCGAGTCACGGTGGGCGATTGCTGGGCGATCGGTTGCTCAAGTATTCGTACTGGGTATCGGCGGCAATCTTCTGCTATTTCGCGGTGTACGTGATTGGCTCGGGGTATCAGGAATTCATCGTCAACGCCGGCCGGTATTGAGCCCGGATCGCCGATTTGTAGGAGCCGGCTTGCTGGCGAATGCGGCATGTCAGACGCCTCAGGGTTGAATGCTCCACCGCATCGCCAGCAAGCCGGCTCTTACACGGTTCAATGAGATGCAGCCAATCTACGAACGTTTGCGTCTTCGCGGGCTCATAGGCTAAAGCACCTTCTCCAATTCAGCGAAGACGGAACTGGACCCTATGACCACACCGGACAAGCAGTACGTGGAATGGCTGGTTGAGCAGTCGATGCTCAACGCCGCAAAGCAACGCGCCAGACTCTACGGCGGCCAGGGACGGCTCTGGCAACGCCCCTACGCACAGGCCCGCGCCCGGGACGCTTCGGCGATCGCCTCGGTGTGGTTCACCGCCTATCCGGCCTCGATCATCACCCGCGAAGGTGGCTCGGTGCTTGAAGCCCTGGGCGATGAACAGCTCTGGCACGCCTTGTCCGAAATCGGCATTCAGGGCATTCACAACGGCCCGCTCAAGGCCTCGGGCGGTCTGAAAGGGCGCCAGAAAACACCCAGCATCGACGGCAATTTCGACCGCATCAGCTTCGAGGTGGATGCCGATCTCGGCACCGACGCCCAGTTCCTCAACCTGAGCCGCATCGCCGCTGCGCACAACGCGGTGATCGTCGACGATGTCATCCCGTCGCACACCGGCAAGGGCGCCGATTTCCGTCTGGCCGAGCTGGCCTACGAGGACTATCCGGGGCTCTACCACATGGTGGAGATCCGCGAGGAAGACTGGCCGCTGTTGCCCGACGTGCCACCTGGCCGCGATGCGATCAACCTGCCGCCGGCCACCTGCGATGCCTTGCGCGACAAGCACTACATCGTCGGCCAGTTGCAGCGGGTGATCTTTTTCGAGCCCGGGGTCAAGGAAACCGACTGGAGCGCCACGCCGGTGATCACCGGGGTCGATGGCAAGGCCCGGCGCTGGGTGTACCTGCATTACTTCAAGGAAGGCCAGCCTTCGCTGAACTGGCTGGACCCAAGCTTCGCCGCGCAGCAGATGATCATTGGCGATGCGCTGCATGCCATCGATGTCATGGGCGCGAGAGTGCTGCGGCTGGATGCCAACGGCTTCCTCGGGGTCGAGCGCAAGGCCGAAGGCACGGCCTGGTCGGAAAGCCACCCCCTGTCGATCACCGGCAACCAGCTACTGGCCGGGGCGATTCGCAAGGCCGGTGGTTTCAGTTTCCAGGAACTGAATCTGACCATCGACGACATCGCCGCGATGTCCCATGGCGGCGCTGACCTGTCCTACGACTTCATCACCCGGCCCGCGTACCAGCACGCGCTGTTGACCGGCCGCACCGAATTCCTGCGCCTGATGCTGCGTGAGGTGCACAATTTCGGCATCGACCCGGCGTCGCTGATCCACGCCTTGCAGAACCATGACGAACTGACCCTGGAGCTGGTGCATTTCTGGACCCTGCACGCCCACGATCAGTACCTGTACATGGGCCAGACTTTTCCCGGCAACATCCTGCGCGAGCACATCCGCGAGGAAATGTACGAGCGCCTGGCCGGCGAGCACGCGCCGTACAACCTCAAGTTCGTCACCAACGGCGTGTCCTGCACCACGGCGAGCATCATTACCGCGGCGCTGGGCATTCGTGATCTGAACGCCATCACCCTGGCGGACATTCAGCAGATTCAGCACATCCACCTGCTGCTGGTGATGTTCAATGCCATGCAGCCGGGTGTTTTCGCGTTGTCGGGCTGGGATCTGGTCGGCGCCTTGCCGCTGCCTGCCGAGCAGGTCGAGCACCTGATGGGCGACGGTGACACTCGCTGGATTCACCGCGGCGCCTACGATCTGGTGGACCTGGACCCAGACAGCGAAGTGTCAACCGGCGGCATGCCCCGGGCCAAGACCTTGTATGGCAGCCTGGTGGAGCAACTGCAGAAGCCGGATTCGTTCGCCTCGCAACTGAAAAAGATTCTCGCCGTGCGCCGGGCCTACGACATCGCCGCCAGTCGGCAGATTCTGATCCCCGACGTCGCGCACCCGGGCCTGCTGATCATGGTTCACGAACTGCCGGCCGGGAAGGGCACGCAGATCACCGCGCTCAACTTCAGCCCGGAAACCCTCGTCGAAACCCTGCACCTGCCCGGCATCGCCCCGGGGCCGGTGGTGGACATCATCAACGAGCGGGTCGAAGGCGATCTGACCGAGGCGGGCGAGTTCACCATTACCCTGGACGCCTACGAAGGGCTGGCGTTGCGGGTGGTGAGCATGGCGGCGCCGATGATGTAGGCTCTGCTTTTGATTCTGCCGTAGGCGTGGGAGCGTGGCTTGTCCCGCGATCTGGCGCGCAGCGGCAGCAAAACCATCCCCCTTGGCCGTTTCAGACATACCGCATACACAGGATTTGCTGCCGCTTCGCGCCAGATCGCGGGACAAGCCACGCTCCTACGCCCTTCGGGCAGAAGCGTTCGGCGATCGTATTCATTCAGATTTAAGGTATCTCTTTGTCCTCCGCTCAATCCGCCAACACCCCAACCCTCATTCACCTCTGGAGCTACCGCCTGACCTTCCTGCTCTCCGGCATGTCGCTGGGGGCCTGGGCGCCGCTGGTGCCGTTCGCCCGCGACCGGGCCGGGCTCGAAGAGGCAGAACTGGGCCTGTTGCTGCTGTGCTTCGGCCTGGGCTCGATGCTGGCGATGCCGCTGGCGGGGATGATGACTACGCGCAGGGGCTGTCGCTTCGTCTCGATCGCAGGCGGGCTGCTGATCTGCGCGACGCTGCCGCTGCTGGCCACGCTGTCGTCGTTTTCCGCGCTGGCTGTGACGCTGGCGTTGTTCGGTGCCGGGCTTGGCAGCATCGATGTGGCGATGAACGTGCAGGGGTTGATGGTCGAGCAGGACCATGGCAAGCCGATGATGTCGGGTTTTCACGGGCTGTTCAGCCTGGGCGGCATCGTCAGCGCGGCCTTGATGGGCCTGCTGCTGTGGAGCGGGGCCTCGCCGCTGGTCGCCGTTCTGGTCATCGTCGCGCTGGTGGCCGGCATGCTCGGCTGGCATGCCAGACATTTGCTCCCTTATGGCGCGGATGATCCTTCGGCGCCGTTCTCCTGGCCCTCGTGGCGAGTGCTGGTGATCGGCCTGTTGTGCTTTGTCGCGCTGTTGGTCGAGGGTGCGATCCTGGACTGGAGCGCGGTGTTTCTGAACCGCGCTCACCAGATCGACCTGTCGCTGGCCGGCGCGGCCTACGCGGTGTTTTCCCTGACCATGGCCGCTGGGCGTTTTTCCGGCGATGCGTTGCGCAAGCGCTTTGGCGCGATGAAGCTGCTGATCGGCGGTGGCCTGCTGGTGCTGGTCGGGTTCGTCATGGCGGTGCTGTTGCAGCCCTGGCCGCTGTTCATGCTCGGCTTCGCCTTGATTGGCCTGGGGTTGTCCAACACCTTTCCGGTCTATGCTTCGGTGGTCGGCGAGCAGAGCGTCGTGCCGGCGGGCCTGGCCATTGCCATCATCACCGGGATCGGCTACTGCGGCATCCTGATGGGCCCGGCGCTGATTGGCTTCGCGGCGCATTTCATCGGCCTGCGCGAAGCGCTGCTGTGCGTGGGCGCGCTGATGCTGGCGCAGGTGTTGACCGCGCGACGGATGACCCGTCACTGACGCGCTCTGGTAAACTTGCGCGCCTTGAAACTCAAGGGTCTCCCCATGAACGACACGGTTCGTCTTACCCAGTACAGCCACGGCGCCGGTTGTGGCTGCAAGATTTCTCCCAAAGTGCTGGAAACCATTCTGGCTGGCAGCGGCGCGCAAAACCTCGATCCGCGCCTGTGGGTCGGCAACGCCTCGCGCGATGATGCAGCCGTCTATGCCATCGACGACGACAAGGGCGTGGTGTCCACCACCGACTTTTTCATGCCGATCGTCGACGATCCCTTCGATTTCGGTCGCATTGCGGCCACCAATGCCATCAGTGACATCTACGCCATGGGCGGCGACCCGCTGATGGCGATCGCCATTCTCGGCTGGCCGGTCAATGTGCTGGCCCCGGAAATCGCCCGAGAGGTCATTCGTGGCGGCCGCGCGGTGTGCGACGCCGCCGGTATTCCTCTGGCCGGCGGACACTCGATCGATGCACCCGAGCCTATCTTCGGCCTGGCTGTCACGGGGTTGGTGGAAAAACGCTTCATGAAGCGCAACGACACGGCCACCGTCGGCAGCAAGCTGTTCCTGACCAAACCCCTGGGTATCGGCATTCTGACAACCGCCGAGAAAAAAGGCCTGTTGCGCGACGAAGACATCGGCCTGGCGCGCGATGTGATGTGCACGCTCAACAAACCGGGTGCGCGTTTTTCAAGGCTCGCAGGCGTCACCGCAATGACCGATGTCACCGGTTTTGGCCTGTTGGGGCATCTGGTGGAAATGGCCGATGGCAGCCAGTTGACGGCGCGGCTGAACGCAGCGGCGGTGCCGCGTCTGGGCAGTGTCGACTTCTACATCGAGCAGCAGTGCATCCCAGGAGGCACCCATCGCAATTTCGACAGCTATGGCGAGCGCATCGGCGCGCTGAGTGATGAGCAGAAGCTGCTGCTGTGCGACCCGCAGACCAGCGGTGGCCTGCTGATCGCCGTGGAGCCCGCCGAAGAGTCAGCGTTTCTGGCGCTGGCCGAAGAACTGGGCCTGGCACTGGCGCCGATCGGCGAGCTGGTGGAGCGACAGCGACTCGCGGTCGAGGTGTTTTGATGCGCGACAACAGCGCCCATTTTCGTGACATTTTCCTGCACGACATTCCGATGATGGACGTGCGCGCCCCGGTCGAATTCACCAAAGGTGCCTTTCCGGGTGTGATCAACCTGCCGCTGATGAATGACATCGAGCGGCAGAAAGTCGGCACCAGCTACAAGCAGGATGGCCAGCAGGCGGCCATCGAGCTGGGCCACAAACTGGTGTCCGGCGAGCTGAAGCAGGCGCGGATTCAGGCCTGGGCGGATTTCGCCCAACGCAATCCGCAGGGTTTTCTGTACTGCTTTCGCGGCGGCCTGCGCTCGCAGATCACCCAGCAATGGCTCAAGGACGAGGCGGGCATCCAGTATCCGCGTGTCATCGGTGGCTACAAGGCCATGCGTAACTTTCTGATCGGCGTGACCGAGCAGGCGGTGGCCGAGTGCGATTTCGTGTTGATCGGCGGCATGACCGGCACCGGCAAGACCGAAGTGCTGCAGGAACTGGACAATGCCCTCGATCTGGAAGGCCACGCCAACCATCGCGGCTCCAGTTTCGGCAAACACGCCACGCCGCAGCCGGCCCAAATCGATTTCGAGAACCAGCTGGCCATCGACATCCTGAAAAAGCGCGCCCGACACCGACACCAGTTCGTGATCGAAGACGAGGGGCGAATTGTCGGCATCTGCGCCGTGCCGCTGGAGCTGTACCGCAGCATGCAGGCGGCGCCGCTGGTCTGGCTGCAAGACAGCTTCGAGGCGAGGGTGGAGCGGATTCTCAAGGATTACGTGATCGACCTGTGCGCCGAGTTTATCCAGGTGCAGGGTGTCGAGACGGGCTTTGCAGGCTATGCCGAGCGCCTGAAACAGAGCCTGGCCAGCATCACCCGGCGGCTCGGTGGCGAGCGCTATCAGCGCCTGGCGGCCATCATGGACAGCGCGCTCGAAGAGCAGCAACGCAGCGGCAGCGTCGAGCAACACCGCGCCTGGATCAGCGCCATGCTCGGCGAATACTACGACCCGATGTACGCCTACCAGCGCGACAGCAAGAAGGCACGGATCGAATTTGCCGGTGACCGGCAGGCGGTGGTCGAGTATTTGCGGCACCGCGCAAACAGATAGCGCAGCGCACCAAGCGATAGCCGGAGTCCTCAGGACCTGGGCCAGGCACGGACCCTGTAGGAGCGAATTCATTCGCGATGCGATAGTCCTGACGATGAGTCTTTGTCGTCTGACAGAATTTCGCGAATGAATTCGCTCCTACAGGGATCATGTTCTCTCTACAACATCGCAGCGCCGATCAAGCCGCTTATCACACCGATCAGCATGGTCAACACGCCCACGGTCACCAGCACCCGCGTGTCGAAGGATTTGCGCAGCATCAGCAACGACGGCAGGCTCACGCTCGGCAGGGTCATCAGCAACGCCACGGCGGGCGCGGTGCCCAGGCCCAGGGTCATGAGGGTCTGGACGATCGGGATTTCCGCCGCGGTGGGGATCACGAACAGCGTGCCGACAATCGCCAGCGGCACCAGCCAAAGCAGGCTGTTGCCCATCGCCCCATCCACATGCGGGAACAGCCAGACCCGCGCGGCGCCCAGTACCAGTACCGCCAGCACGTAGATCGGGATGGTGGTCCAGAACAGCTGCCACAGGGTCCTGGCCCAACGGGCGAACAGGCTGCCCTGGTTGGCGCTTTCGGCCTCGACCACCGCTTCCACGGCTTCTTCAGGCAAGGCTTCGGGGCGCGAAATTCGCTGGGCTACCAGTGAAACACCGACCACCAGCACGATGCCGGCCAGCAGCCGCAATGCGGTGAAGCCCCAACCCAGCACGAAGCCCATGAACACCAGCGTCGCGGGATTGAGCACCGGGTTGGCGATCCAGAACGCCAGCGCCGCACCGACCGAAACGTTCTGCTTGCGCAAACCCGCGGCCACCGGCGCCGCGCAGCAGCTGCACATCATGCCGGGGAGGGCGAACAGGCCGCCGCGCACCGTCGAACCCAGGCCCGCACGACCGAACAGGCGCAGCAGCCAGTCCCGAGGAATCAGCACCTGCAACAGGGAGCCGAGAATCACCGCCAGCACGGCGGCTTTCCAGATCGCCAGGAAATACACCTGCGCATAGGCCAGGGCCGCCGCCCAGGGATTAGCCGGGTTATCGTTGATGATCGAGCCGCCGATGTTGTGGGTGTCGGCGGCGACGAAGGACTTGAGGTAGTACGGCGACCACTTGACGTAGTACAGGCCGATGGCGGCCACCAGCAGAAACAGCAGCGGTTTCCACCAGAAAGACCAGCCTCGGCGTTCGGAAGTAAGCGGAAGTGTGGACATGGGGGGATTCCGGGGCAAGAAAACGAAAGGGCGCGATGATACGCCTTCGTTTGGCAGTGTAGTAGCTGTTGCAAGCTGTGTCGGCGCGGTCTTTGCGGCATGCTTGTTGCTCTTGCCCAGGCTCCGGACGTCGTGCAGCATGGCCCATCGATCTGCGTGATATCGCTTTGTGTCCGAGAGGTTTCAATGAGCTCCTTTTTCCCGCAACGGCCTTCCTACAGCCAACTCCGTGAACGCTTTCTGGCGGCTGCCACTGCCGCGGGCGCGCAATTGACTGAATACACACATCCGCTCAAGGGGCCGTTCGGCGAAACGCTGGCCACCGATGTCGCCTGGCTGGGCGATCCCGATGCGCGCAAGGTGCTGGTGGCACTCAGCGGCACCCACGGCGTGGAAGGCTATTACGGTTCGGACTGCCAGAGCCGCTGGCTGGAAAGCCTCGCGGGTCAAGGGTTGCCCGAAGGCGTGGCGGTGCTGATGATTCACCTGATCAACCCCTGGGGCACCGCGTGGATGCGCCGGGTCAACGAGGACAACCTCGACCAGAACCGCAATTACCTGGATTTCCGAAAACCGTTGCCGGACAACCGTGCCTACCACGATGTCCACGCCATCTATGCCTGCGAGCAGTTGCAGGGGCCGCAGCGGGACCAGGCCGACGCGCTGTTCCAGGCCGCCATCGCCGAGCAGGGCTGGTCTGGCCTGATGTCAGTGGTGGAGGCCGGGCAATACGCGTTTGCCGACGGCCTGTTTTATGGCGGCTCGCAGCCGAGCTGGTCGAACCGGACGCTGCGCGAGATCGTCGGTAAACACCTGAGTGGCGTCGACGTGGCGGCCTGTTTCGATCTGCACACTGGCGCGGGGGATTACGGCCACCCGATGCTGATGAGGATCGTCGAGTCGGCCTATCCGGCGCTCGATGACGCGCGGGCGCTGTTCGGGCCGTGGCTGTTCACCCTGATCACCGGCGCCAATCAGGTCAGCGAAACCGGCGTTGCGGCCACGTCCACCGGCTACACCTCGCAAATGCTGCTCAATGCCTTGCCGGGGGTGCACCTGATGCCGTTCGTCATCGAGTGCGGCACTTATCCCGGCGCTGAGGTGCACGGGCACCTGCGCGACGATCACTGGCTGCATCTCTATGGCGACCCGCTGGACGAAACCGGCCGGCGGATCAAGCTGGGTTTGCTGGAGCAGTTCTACCCGGCCGACCCGGACTGGCAGGAGGTGGTGTGGCTGCGCACCCGCCAGATCTGGGACAAGGCGCTGGCGGCGTTGCCGGGTATCGAATCCTGAGACTGGCGCGGGTTATCTGTAGGAGCGAATTCATTCGCGAAGCGGTTTCAGGCGACAAAAATGCGTCGGCTGGACTGGCCATTCGCGAATGAATTCGCTCCTACAGGTGGCGGCAGCGCCATCAGCATCGCTGCCGCCGGCAAGCCGGACGGCTACGGGGCGATGAGTCTGCGGGCCAAATCTGGTAACAGCACCTCGCACGAACCGGCGATCTTCACGTCCAGCACCTCATCGGCCCGGGTCTTGCCCAGGTTGATGGCGATCAAGGGTTTGCCCTGATCGGCCATGGCCCGGCACAAACGAAACGCGGAATAGGCCATCAACGACGTGCCAATCGCCAACAGCCCGTCGGCCTGCTCGACCCGGGCCATGGCCCTGGCCGCTGTGGCGGGCGCAACATTTTCCCCGAAAAACACCACATCCGGTTTCATCCGCTCACCGCCGCAGTGCGGGCAATGGGGGACCTGAAAGCGCTCCTCGAACGCCGGATCGAGCAAGGTGTCGCCATCCGGCGCCTGAACCGCATCGACCCCGGCCAGATAAGGGTTCTGCTCGAGCAAGGTGTGCTGGATCAGGTCGCGCTCGGTGCGCTGACGGCAGTCCAGGCACAGCACCCAGTGCAGGCTGCCGTGCAATTCGATCACCTCAGTGCTGCCGGCCTGGTCGTGCAGGGTGTCGACGTTCTGGGTGATCACGCCGCTGATCAGGCCATGCTGTTGCAGCCTGGCCAGTGCTTCATGGGCCGTATTGGGCTGTGCGGCGCGGACCCGTGGCCAGCCGAGCATCGCCCGGGCCCAGTAACGCCGGCGCGCTTCGGGGGCGTTGAGGAACTCCTGGAACATCATGGGCTGGCGCCCGCGCCGCACACCGTCGCCATCGCGATAATCGGGAATGCCTGAGGCGGTGCTGATCCCGGCACCGGTCAGCACCACGAACGAGCGGTCGCTCATCCAGTGCAGCAGGGTTTGGACAGCAGAGTGATCAGCCATGCACGGGGCCTCGTCGGTGCGGTGGTGCGCCGATACTAAACGAGGTCGGCGCCAAATGGTCAGGCCGGTTTGTCCGACACGAACCGGCCGGGCGGCTACGGGGTGGTTTCGCGTTGTTTTTGCTGGCTTGGGATTGCGGCGCTGTCGGCTGGCTCTGCCGCCTTGACCGTCTTGCGCGCCGACAAACGCGACACGCCGAAGATCACCAGCGCCAGCCCGATCAACTGAAACACCGAGATCGCTTCGTTCAGCGCCAGCCACGAGGCGAAGATGGTCAGCACCGGCCCCAGGTTGCCGAACGCGGCGGTGTGGGTGGCGCCCATGCGCTGAATCGCCAGCGCCATCCAGTAGATCGGCAACACGGTCGAGACCATGGCCATCAGGCCGCCGTAGATCCACACCGGCGCTGGCAGGCCGGTCAGCACCTGCAGATCGCGGGTCATCGCGAAATGAATCAGTACCATCACCGACGACACGCTGCCGGCAAAGCCTGCCAGACGTGTCGAGCCTACACGGCGGATCATTACCCCGGTGCCCAGGTAATACAGCGCGTAACTCACCGCGCTGGCGAACACCCACGCCGCGCCGATCAGCATCTGGCCGCCAGCGCCATGCTGTTGCAGGTCATGCACCAGTGCCACGCCCAGCCCGATGTAACACAGGCCCATCGCCCCCAGCGTGCGGCGGGTCGGGCGTTCGCCCAGGGCGACGATCTGCATCACCAGCACCAGCGTGGGGTAGGTGAAGAGGATCAACCGCTCAAGGCCGGTGCTGATGTATTGCAGGCCGTAGAAGTCGAACAGGCTGGACAGGTAATAGCCGATCAGACCCAGCATCAGAATGCGCGCGATGTCGTTGGCAGTGAGCCTGGGCTGGTCGGCGCTGCGGCTGAGCCAGATCAGCCAGAGAAACAGCGGCAAGGCCAGGCCCATGCGGATCGCCAGGACCGTGATCGCATCGATCTGCGCGGCCTGGTAGGAGAGTTTGACGAAGACGGCTTTGAGGCTGAAACCGGTGGACGACAGCACGGCGAACAGCACGCCGTTGCGTACGCCGCGCTGCAGCAGGGAGGTCAGGGCATTCATGAAAGGGCCGGGGCAGACAGGAAAGGCCCTATTCTAATCAGATGTCCGTCCGCTCAGTGACGCATTTTCACGAAGGGTGCATTCGGAGCGCGAGAGGGGTCATTCCTCATCAATCATTGACGACAGCCGCTCACCCGCCGGCATCGGCCGACCGAAGTAATAACCCTGGAAGTGCGAGCAGCCCTCGCTGATCAACTGCTGCATCTGTTCGATGGTTTCGACCCCTTCGGCAGTGGTCTTGATCATCAGGCTGTTGCTCATGCCAGTGATCGCCCGCACGATGGCCAGCGCCTCTTTGCTGTTGGCCATTTCCCGGACGAACGACATGTCGATCTTGATCCGGTCGAACGGGAACGAACGCAGGTAGCCCAGCGATGAATAGCCGGTGCCAAAGTCATCCAGCGAAATTGCCACGCCCAGCGCCTTCAACGCCTTGAGGGTGTTGACGTTGTCGTCGCTGTTTTCCAGCAGCACCGATTCGGTGATTTCCAGTTCCAGCCGCGCAGGATCAAGCCCGGAGTCGGCCAGCGCCAAGGCCACCGCGTCGACCAGCCCCGGGTTGTTGAACTGCACCGGCGACAGGTTGACCGCCACCGTCTGGTTAGTGCCCCAGTTCGCCGCTTCCTGGCAGGCCAGGTTCAACGCGCGATTGCCGACTTCATGGATCAGCCCCGTTTCCTCGGCCATGGGGATGAAGTCCATCGGCATGATCGCGCCCTTGGTAGGGTGGATCCAGCGCAGCAGCGCCTCGTAGCCGGAGATTTCTTCGCCGCCCTGGCCGACGATGGGCTGGTAGTGCAACTGCAAGTGGCCGAAATGCAGGGCCGTGCGCAGGTCGGTTTCCATGGTCCGGCGATAGCGCGCCGATTCATCGAGTTGCGCCCTGAAGCGCTCGAAACGGTTGCGCCCGTTGCGTTTGGCCTCGTACAGGGCCATGTCGGCGTAGCCCATCAGCTGCTCGGGGCTTTGGTGGTCCTCCGGCGACAAGGCGATGCCGATGCTCACGCCCACCGAGCAGCTGTGGCCTTCGATCAGGAATGGCGGCCGTACCGACTGAATCAGCCGTTGCGCAGTCAGCTCGGCGGCTTCGGCGGTGTCCAGCTCCGGCAGGATCACCGCGAACTCGTCGCCGCCCAGGCGGGCCAGGGTGTCGCGATCCCGCAGCTCCGAGCGCAGGCGATTGCTCAGGGCGCGCAGCAACTTGTCGCCAAAGCCGTGGCCCAGGGCGTCGTTGATGTTCTTGAAATCGTCCAGATCCAGGCACAGCGCGGCGGTCAGTTTTTCCGAACCCTGGGCCTGCAACAGGGTGTTCTTCAGGCGATCATGGAACAGCACCCGATTGGGCAGGCCGGTGAGGGCGTCGTGGTGCGCCATGTGGTGGATACGCGCGGTGGCGGCCAGCTCCACGGTGACGTCTTCGGCGACGAACAGCACGTAATCGGTGGCGTTGCCCGGGTCGCAGTTGAGCACGGTACGGCTGCGCAGGGTCTTGGGGCCCTTGTTGGTGCTGATCAGGGTTTCGGCGGTCCTGATCTCGCCCGCGCGCAGGTCCGCGCTCATTTGCTGGTCCATGTACGCGGCCACGTCAGGTGGCAGGCACTCGCTGAGCAAATGCCCGACCATGCCGGTGCGGCGATTGGCCAACAGCGTCTCGGCCTGCTGGTTGGCCAGCAGCACGCGATGGGTATGGGCATCCTTGACGATGACACTGGCCGGGATATTGGAAATCACCGAGTCGAGAAAGCGCGACAGCGAGGCCATCTCGGCGCTGTATTGCTCGGCCAGGACCTTGGCTTCGAGAATCTGCAGCTCGTTCTGGCGGCGTTCGCTGATGTCGCGGGTTATCTTGGCGAAACCCAGCAGATGGCCATCTGCGTCGCGCACCGCATCGATCACCACATGGGCCCAGAACGAGCCGCCGTCCTTTTTCATCCGCCAGCCCTGGGCCTCGAAACGCCCGGTGCTGCGGGCGATTTCCAGATTCAGGCCGGGCTGGTCGCAGTCGCGTTCTTCCTGGCTGTAGAACACCGAGAAGTGCTGGCCGACGATTTCCTCGCGGGTATAGCCCTTGGCCCGCTGAGCGCCGGCGTTCCAGTTGGCGACGATGCCCTCGGGGGTCAGCATGTAAATGGCATAGTCCACCACGCCTTGGATCAGCAGCCGGTACATGGCATCCGAGTGGTCAGTGAACTGCTGCATGGACATACCTCATGTGAATCGGCCAAACGCTTGCGTAAGACGGGCGGTGGGAGCAGGGCATACCTGCCAGCGATAGTGGCATTATGCTGCCTAAACTGGCTGAAGTGATACAGCACTTTAGGTGTGTATAACTAATGTATTGATAAATGTGTAGATCTGTTCGGCTGCGGGTGACGGCCGGAACCTGTCGCGGATGTTGCCGGGGCAACAGTCATTCAGCAGGACCGTTTGAAAACAATCAGTTAGCGCTCGTTTTTAACCAGTGAGGCCCTGTGTTTGCGCGACTTTCAGATGGCACAAAGCCTGCAACCGTCCGGGTCCATCCCTGCCGATGCCCTGAAATGAATTTCGATGTTGCCTTTGCCCTGTCCACCTTGCCGGCGTTTGTCACGGCGGTGGGCGTCACCCTGCAAGTGGGGCTGATCGCCATTGCCACTTCGCTTGTCGTCGCACTCGTCAACGCGGCGATTCTCATGTTTCGTGTGCCGTTGCTGCAGCCGCTGGTGCGGGTCTATGTGGAGCTGGCGCGCAATACGCCGCTGTTGATCCAGCTGTTTTTCATCTATTTCGCCTTGCCCAGTGTCGGCATTCGCATCTCCGGCTTTGCCTCGGCGATCATCACCATGACTTTTCTCGGCGGCGCCTACCTCACCGAAATCCTGCGGGCCGGGATCGACGCCGTGCCCAAATCACAGATCGAGTCGGGGCTGTCCATCGGCCTGTCGCGCTGGCAATTGCTGCGCCATGTGATCCTGCCGCAAGCCGGCATCCTCAGCCTGCCGGCGCTGTTCGCCAACTTCGTGTTCCTGCTCAAGGAAACGACGGTGGTGTCGGCCGTGGCGGTCCCGGAAATCCTCTACACCACCAAGAATTACATCGCCCTGTATTACAAGACCTACGAGATGCTCGCGGTCATGACCGGGCTGTGCGTGCTGCTGTTCGTGCCGTTGTCGCTGTTGCTGCGGGCGCTGGAAAGGAGGCTGCAACATGGCCAGTTCGGGGCTTGAACTGTTGTGGGTGTCGGCGCCGCAACTGGCGACCGGCATCGGCCGTACCCTGGGTATCTCGTTGCTGGCCATCGTCTTCAGCAGCCTGGGCGGGGTGATCTACGGCGTGTTGCGCAACCTCGGCGTGCGTTGGCTCGACGCCATTTTGCTGGTGTACCTGGAGCTGTTCCGGGCCATTCCGGTGCTGGTCTGGCTGTACCTGTTCTTCTTCGGGCTGCCGATCTTCTTTGGCTGGAGCATTCCCGGTTTCGGCTGCGCGGTACTGGTGCTGTCGCTGTGGGGCGCGTCGGAAGTCGGCGAGGTGGTGCGTGGTGCGCTGCGTTCCCTGCCGCAGGGGCAGCGTGAGGCGGGGCTGGCGATCGGCCTGGATCTGCCGCGCCTGTACGGCAAGGTTCTGCTGCCGCAAGCCTTGCGGCGCATGACCCCGCCGCTGATCAACGTCTACACGCGGCTGATCAAGACCAGCTCGCTGGCGGTGCTGATCGGCGTGGTGGACGTGATCAAGATCGGCCAGCAGATCATCGAGCGCACCTACGAATCGGTGCTGATCTACGGCTTCCTGTTCGTGTTTTTCTTTCTCGTCTGTTATCCGCTGTCAGCCGCCTCCCGCGTGCTTGAGCGGCGGTGGAATCATTCATGAGTGCATTGATAGAACTTGCCGGTTTTTCCAAGAACTTCGGCAGCACCCCGGTGTTGCAAGGCATCGACCTTGCGGTGCGTGAAGGCGAGGTGGTGGTGATCCTCGGCCCCAGCGGCTGTGGCAAGAGCACCTTGCTGCGCTGCCTCAACGGCCTGGAACTGGGCCACGCCGGAACCTACCGCTTTGCCGGACGCGAACTGCCCAACGACACCGACTGGCGCCAGGTGCGCCAGCAAGTGGGCATGGTGTTCCAGAGTTACCACCTGTTCCCGCACATGAGCGTGCTGGACAACATCCTGCTGGGCCCGGTGAACGTGCAGAAGCGCCCCGTGCAGCAGGCCCGCGCCCAGGCCGAGGCGCTGTTGGCGCGGGTGGGCCTGCTGGACAAGCGCGATGCCTGGCCCCGCGAGTTGTCGGGCGGGCAGCAGCAACGCATCGCCATCGTTCGCACCCTGTGCATGAACCCCAAAGTCATGCTGTTCGACGAGGTCACCGCCGCCCTTGATCCGGAGATGGTCAAGGAGGTGCTGGAGGTGATTCTGGATCTGGCCCGCTGCGGCATGACGCTGTTGATCGTCACCCACGAAATGGCCTTCGCCCGCGCGGTGGCCGACCGGATCCTGTTCATGGACGGCGGCCGGATCGCCGAACAGAGTACCCCTGAAACATTCTTCAGCTCCCCGCAGACCGCACGCGCGCAGCAGTTTCTGGAGAAGTTTTCCTATGTAGAAAACCTGCCCAAAAGGAATGCATCGTGAAGCTTAAATCTGCGCTCGTTTTCCCCTTGCTGGCTGCCGGTCTGTTGATTGGCAGCGTGGCCGCCCACGCCGAAGGTTATCTGGACAAGATCAAGGCCCGGGACAAACTGGTGGTCGGCGTGTTCAGCGACAAGCCGCCGTTCGGTTTTGTCAACGAGAAGGGCGACTATGTCGGTTTCGACACTGATCTGGGGCGTCGTTTCGCCAAGGACCTGCTCGGTGACGAGAAGAAGATCGAATTCGTGGTGGTCGAGCCGGCCAGCCGGATTCCGTTTCTGCAAAGCGACAAGGTCGACCTGATCCTGGCCAACATGACTGTGACACCGGAGCGCGCCCAGGTGGTGGATTTCACCCACCCGAACCTGCGCATGGCGGTGCAGGCGCTGGTGCCGGAGAAGAGTGCGGTGAAGAACCTGGATGATCTGGCCAACAAGACCATCATCGTCACCACCGGCACCACAGCCGATATCTGGCTGACCAAGAACCACCCGGACTGGAAACTGCTCAAGTTCGAGAAGAACTCCGAGTCCTTGCAGGCGCTAGCCAACGGTCGTGGCGATGCCTACGCCCAGGACAATCTGGTGCTGTTCAGCTGGGCCAAGCAGAACCCGGGCTATCGCGTATTGCCGCAGAAACTGGGCGACGAAGCGCCGATTGCGCCGGCGGTGAAGAAAGGTAACGCCGAGTTGCAACAGTGGGTCAACGGCGAACTGTCGAGCCTGGGCAAGGAGAAATACCTGCTCAAGTTGTATAACCAGTACGTGCGTGAGCAACTGGCGGCGGACACCGATCCTGCGGCGGTGATCGTCGAAGGCGGGGAGTGGAAGTAGCGGTTGGCGTCAGGACGTGCCGGTGATGGCGTCCATGAGATCGCCCCGCCGGCAAGCCGTGCTGCTACAAGGTGCGAGATGTACGCGAATTCCGTGGCATTGGGCTGGATCATGGGTGGTCTTGAGATTGCCCCGCCGGCAAGCCGTGCTGCTACGGGGTGCGAGGTGTACGCGAATTCCGTGGCATTGGGTTTGATCATGGGGCGGTCTCGAGATCGTCCCGCCGGCAAGCCGTGCTGCTACGGAATGCGAGGTGTACACAAGTCCGTAGCAGCCGGGCTTGCCCGCGGGTGGCCCTCAAGGTCGCCACCACCCGCAAGGCTTAGCGTCAGATCCCCGCCAACGCCTGCGCCAGGTCCGCGCGCAGGTCTTCGACGTCTTCGATGCCCACCGACAGCCGCACCAATGCGTCGCCAATGCCCAAACGCGCGCGGTTGGCGGCCGGGATGCTGGCGTGGGTCATGATCGCCGGGTGTTCGATCAGGCTTTCCACGCCGCCCAGGCTTTCGGCCAGGGCGAAGATCTCGACCTTTTCCAGAAAACGCTTGGCACCGGCCAGGTCGGTGTTCAGGTCCAGCGAGATCATCCCGCCAAACCCGCGCATCTGCCGGCAGGCCAGCGCATGCTGCGGATGCGAGGGCAAACCGGGGTAGTAGACGCGCTTGACCTGCGGCTGACGCTCCAGCCATTCGGCGATGTCCAGCGCGTTGGCGCAGTGACGCTCCATGCGCAGCGCCAGGGTTTTCACTCCACGCAGGGTCAGGAAGGCATCGAACGGCCCGGCAATCGAGCCCACCGAGTTCTGCAGAAAGCCCAGGCGCTCGGCCAGATCCGGATTGTCGCCGACCACCGCAATGCCGCCGATCACGTCGGAGTGGCCGTTGAGGTACTTGGTGGTCGAGTGCACGACGATGTCGAAGCCCAGCGCCAGCGGGTGCTGAATCCACGGGCTGGCAAAGGTGTTGTCGGCCACGCAGATGATGCCCCGGTCCCGGCAAATCCGGGCGATGGCCGCCAGGTCCGTCAGGCGCAGCAGCGGGTTGCTCGGGGTCTCGACCCAGATCATTTTGGTGTCGTCCTGCAGGCCCGCTTCAAAGGCTGACAGATCAGTCATGTCGACAAAACTGAAACGATGCCCGGCGCTGCGTTTGCGCACCTTGTCGAACAGGCGGAAGGTGCCGCCGTACAGATCATCCCCCGACAAAATGTGCGAGCCGGCATCGAGCAGTTCGAGCACCGAGCCGATGGCGGCCAGCCCCGAGGCGAAGGCAAACGCCTGGCTGCCGCCTTCAAGGTCGGCCACACAACGCTCTAGCGCCCAGCGCGTCGGGTTGTGCGAGCGCCCGTAGTCCAGGCCCTTGTGCACGCCGGGGCTGTCTTGCAGGTAGGTGGAGTTGGCGTAGATCGGCGGCATCAGCGCGCCGGTGCTGGGGTCCGGCGCCTGGCCTGCGTGGATCACGCGGGTGGCGAAAGCGTGGGACGGGTGGCTGTCGTCGTGCTGGGTCATGCCAGGGATCTCCGCAAATGATTGAGCAGGTCGAAACGGGTGATCAGGCCATGGAAGCCCGACGCGTCGGCGATGATCGCGACCAGGCCGCGATCCAGTTCTTCCTGGAGCTGCGCCAGGCTGGCGTCCGGCGGCAGGGTTTCCAGTTTTTCGGTCATGACGTCCGCGACCACGGCGCGAAAGTGCGAGGCGTCCTTGTGTACGTTGAGCAGGATGTCGGATTCATCGATCACCCCCACCAGCTGCTTGCCATTGACCAGCACCGGCAGCTGCGACACATCGGCCAGGCGCATGCGCTGGAAGGCCGTGAGCAAGGTGTCGTCGGGGCCCACGCTGATCACCCGGTCATCCTCGAAGCGGCGGGCGATCAGGTCGCGCAAGTCGCCATAGTGGGTGCGGGCGAGCAGGCCCTGATCGGTCATCCACTGGTCATTGTAGACCTTGGACAGATAGCGGGTGCCGGTGTCGCAGACGAAGCTGACCACACGCTTGGGCTCGGTCTGCTCGCGGCAGAAACGCAGCGCGGCGGCCAGCAAGGTGCCGGTGGACGAACCACCGAGAATGCCCTCGGTGCGCAGCAACTGGCGGGCATGCTCGAAGCTGTCTTCGTCGCTGATCGAATAGGCGTGGCGCACGCTGGAGATATCGGTGAACGACGGAATGAAGTCCTCGCCGATGCCTTCCACCGCCCAGGAACCGGGCGTGGGCAGGGTGCGGGTGCGGCTGTATTCGGCGACCACCGAACCCACGGGATCGGCCAGGACCATTTCCAGATCCGGCTGCACCCGTTTGAAGAAGCGCGTCAGGCCCGTCAGCGTACCGGCCGAGCCGACACCGACGACGATGGCGTCCAGATCGTGCTGGGTCTGCGCCCAGATTTCCGGCGCGGTGCTGCATTCGTGGGCCAGCGGGTTGGCCGGGTTGTTGAACTGGTCGGCGAAGAAGGCATCAGGGATGTCCTTGGCCAGGCGTGCGGCGACGTCCTGGTAGTAATCCGGGTGGCCCTTGCCGACGTCGGAGCGGGTGATGTGCACCTCGGCGCCCATGGCTTTGAGGTGCAGGACTTTCTCGGTGGACATCTTGTCGGGCACCACCAGCACCACGCGATAACCCTTGGCCCGGCCCACCAGCGCCAGGCCCAGCCCGGTGTTGCCCGCAGTGGCTTCGACGATGGTGCCGCCGGGGCGCAGGCTGCCGTCGCGTTCGGCGGCGTCGATCATGGCAAGGCCAATGCGGTCCTTGATCGAGCCACCGGGGTTCTGCGATTCGAGTTTGAGAAACAGGGTACAGGGGCCGGTGTCGATGCGGGTGACCCGCACCAGCGGCGTGTTGCCGATCAGTTCCAGTACGGCGGGACGAGAATCCAAAGCCATGTCTAATCCTCACTGCATGATGCCTATGGGATGGACAGCGGCCCGTCGCGAATGTGCTGTACAGAGATCAAGAGCAACAGGCAGCCCATGGCTGTAAAGGGTAGTTCATGACCTGACTTTAAAAATATGTGTGGTTTGCATGTCCGTGTAATTAGGTTATGCCCAAATGGAATTTCACACTTTCCGCATAAGGCTTTAGCTTATAAGCAAGAGCGTAGTTATACGTAAACGCTATAAATTACCTGCCATCACCTGCGAGACCGCACGCGCGGATCGACCCTGAACTGCCCATCCGGCATCTGGAGACGAACGTGCGTTATCTGAAGAATCTGGCCGCAGGTGCTGCGGCTGCCTTGCTGAGCCTCGCCGCCCAGGCGCAAACCCTGACCGTGGGCGATCAAAGCTACAACGCCCAGGCCGTGATGGAAGCGGCCGGGGTACTCAACGACTTGCCCTATACCCTGGAGTGGAAGCAGTTCACCGCAGGCTCGCCGGTGGCCGAAGCACTGAACGTCGGCAGCCTGGATCTGGGCCTGCTGGGCGACGCGCCGCCGCTGTTTCTCGGTGCATTGGGCGCGCCGATCAAGGTGATCGCCATCACCCGACAGAATCTGGGCGGTGTCGCGATTCTGGCAAGCAAGGATTCGAACATTCACAGCATCGCCGACCTGCGCGGCAAGCGTGCGGCGATCTGGAAAGGCTCGTGGAGCCAGCAACTGCTGTTCACAGCGCTGGACAAGGCCGGTGTACCGCGCGATTCGCTCGACCTGCGCTACCTCAGCGCGCTGGACGCCTCCCACGCGCTGGACGGCGGCGCGGTGGACGTGATCGCCACCTGGGAGCCCTACGTCACCCAGCAGGAACGCCAAGGCGCGCGGATTCTTGCCACCGCCGAGGGGCTGATTCCGGCGCAGAGCTACGTGGTCGCCAACGCTCACATTGTTGACTCGAAACGCGCAGCCATCGATGACTTCCTCCAGCGCCTGAAAAAGGCCCGCGAGTGGACGCTCAAGGACAAGGCCAACACCGACGCCTACGCCGATGCCTGGGCCAAGCGCACCCGCGCCGACGCCGAAATCGCCCGCATCTGGTTCGCTCGCGCCCGTACCAATGTCGAGCCGCTGAGCCCGCAGGTGATCACCGATGCACAGAAGACCGTGGACTTCTTCGCAGGCCTGGGCCTGATCAAGTCGTACCCGGCGGCCAGCCTGTTCGATCAGTCATTCAGCGCGCCGTTGCAGTCTGCAACTGCACAAGCCCAGCCTTGATTCCGGGAGTTTGCCAAGCATGAGCCAACAACACGCCAAGCGGCAGATCAAACTGGGCGCCCTGACCATGGGCTGCGGCGGCCCCGGGCGGCACAACCTGTGGCTCGACCCTGAGCTGCCGGCCGACGCCAGCGTCAATATCGACTGGTACATCGACATCGCCCGTCAGGCGGAAGCGGCATTGTTCGACCTGATGTTCATCGTCGACAGCCAGTTCATCACCCCGGGCTCGCCGTCCCATTACCTCAATCGGCTGGAGCCGCTGACGCTGCTCTCGGCGCTGGCGGTGAGCACCCGCCATTTGGGGCTGGTCGGGACCCTGACCACCTCGTACAACTCGCCGTACAACGTGGCCCGGCGTCTGGCCTCGCTGGATCTGATCAGCAAGGGCCGCGCAGGCTGGAACGTGGTCACCAGCGGCGACGCCGGCACGGCAGGCAATTACAGCCGCGACGAGCACTATGACTACGACACCCGCTACGGCCGCGCCGCCGAGCACGTCAAGGTGGTGCAGGGGTTGTGGCAGTCCTATGAAGACGACGCCTTTGTGCGCGATCGCAGCACCGGGCAGTTTCTCGACACCGGCAAACTGCATGCGCTCAACCACAAGGGCGAGCACTTTCAGGTGGTCGGCCCATTGAACATCCAGCGCTCGCCCCAGGGCCAGCCGGTGATCTTTCAGGCTGGCGATTCGGAGCAGGGCCGCGAACTGGGCGCGGCCACGGCGGACGTGGTGTTCACCCACGCGGCGAGCATCGAGCAGGGCCAGGCGTTTTATCGGGATGTGAAGGGCAGGGCTGAGCGCCTGGGGCGTGACCCTGAGCAGTTGCTGGTGTTGCCGGGGGCCGAGATCTACGTGGGTGACACGGACGAACAGGCCCGGGAAATCGAGCGTCACTACCATCAGGCGGACCACAGTTTCGAGCTGGCACTCAAGGAATTCGGCCGCAACTTCGGCTGGCATGACTTCAGCCAGTACGAGCTGGACGCGCCGTTTCCGCAGGAGAGTCTTGAAGCGGCGCGGTCGAGCTTTTTTACCAACGCCAAGCGCATTGCCGATCAGGCGCGGGACAAGGGTTTCACCCTGCGTCAGGCAGTGGAGTTCGGCCGTCAGTTGCGTCCGGGGGCGTTCGTCGGCTCCGCCGAAACCGTGGCGCGCAAGATGAGCGAGTGGTTCGAAGCCCGGGCGCTCGACGGCTTCAACATCTACATCGGCCATCCGGGGCAATTCAAGCGCTTCACCCAGGAGGTCATCCCGCTGTTGCAGGAGCGCGGGGTCTACCGCACCGCGTACGAAGGCACGACCTTGCGCGAGAGCCTGGGGCTGGAAATCCCGACCTTTCGCAATCCCCGTTGACCCCAGTCACCCCCGACCCGTAGCAGCCGAGCTTGCTCGCGGGTCGTTCTCAGGATAGCCCCGCCGGCAAGCCGTGCTGCTACGGGGCGCGTTGTGCACAAAATATTTCAATAAATCATTAATTATCAACGGGTTATATGTACGTATATCCCGCGATATATTTACGCCCTCGATCGCCCGGCATAGCGTGACGCCCGGACAGCCAACGCAAGAACGAGGAAAACAGCAATGGCGCGATTGAAAGGTAAAGTGGCACTGATCACCGGCGGCGCGGGCGGTTGCGGGCTCGCCGCCAGCGAGTTGTTCGCAAGAGAAGGCGCCAAGGTCGCGATTCTCGACCTGCCCAGCAGTCAGGGCGAGGCCGTGGCGGCGAAAATCAATGCGGCGGGCGGCGAGGCCTGCTTCGTCTCGGCCGACGTGTCGTCGTCCGAGCAGGTCGAGCGCGCGGTGCGCCATGCCGAAGAGCGCTTCGGTGCGATCAACGTGTTGATGAACCACGCAGGCACCATCGCTGCGGGTCCGTTTCTGGAAACCACCGAAGGCGAGTGGGACCGCTTGATGGGCATCAACGTCAAGGGCATGTTCCTGGTCACCAAGGCCGTGCTGCCGAACATGATCGCTTCGGGCGGCGGCAGCATCATTTGCACCTCTTCGATCTCCGCTGTCGTCGGCACGCCGATGGAAGTGCTGTATTGCACCACCAAGGGCGCCTGCCACATGTTCGCCCGGGCGATCGCCGTGGAGTACCGCGACCGCAACATCCGCAGCAATGCCGTGTGCCCCGGATTCATCGGTACCGCCCATGGCCAGCGCGAACTGGAACTGCTGCGCGGCTTGGGCGTGGAAGTCTCCGACGAGAACATCGCCGCGATGCAGGGTCGTCTGTGCGATCCGGAAGAAGTGGCCAAGGCCGCATTGTTCCTGGCCAGCGACGACGCCAGCTTCGTCAATGGCGCTCATCTGTTCGTCGACAACGCCTACACCGCTATCTGATCCCGATGCGCACCCGATAAAAAACGCGCACGGCTCCACCACAACAACACGATCCGACCCTAACAAAACTGCCAGCACCATAAACTCTTACAACAGCGAGAGGCAGCAATGGAACATATAGGCACTTACGTCATTTATCTGATCATGGCGTGCGCGGTACTGGGCGCCGTCGCATCGATTTACAACGCAGAATCGGAACTGGCCAAGGAGTTCACCGCCGGCCTGCACAGCATCGGCCCGATCTTCATCCCGGTGGCCGGGATCATGGCGGCCATTCCTTTTATCTCCCACTTCATCAGCGCAGTGATCGGCCCGCTGTTCCTGGCCATGGGCGCGGACGCCGGGATCGCCGGGCCGATCTTCATCGCCTCCGACCTTGGCGGTTACCAGCTCGCCCAAGCGCTGTCCCACAGCCCCGAAGGCTGGATTCTGGGGCTGATCACCGGCTTTCAGTCGGGCTCGACGATCATCTTCGTGATCCCGGTGGGCCTGGCGATGCTCAACAAGTCCGACCACAAATACATGGCGCTGGGCATCATGGCCGGGCTGCTGGCGATTCCGGTGAGCATCATCATTATCGCCATGGGCCTGGACGTGCTTGGCATCGGCGTGCGCCCGGACATCGCCACCACTGGCGCCGCCACCCAGGCGTTGCATTACACGCTGCCGATGCTGATCCAGAACCTGATGCCGCTGATTCTGTTCTGCGGTGTGCTGGCCGCTGCGCTGCGGTTTTTCCCAGGGCTGATGGTGTACCTGTTCCTGAAACTGGGGCAGGTGATGTACGCGGCGGTGACGCTGATTCTGGTGGCGTCGATCGTCGAATACTTCACCCAGTTCTTCAGCACGGTGTTCGGCGGCTGGGGCTTTGCGCCGATCATCGCCGACAAGGACGATCAGTTCCGCGCCCTGGAAATCGCCGGCTACGTGGGCATCATGCTCTGCGGCGCGTTCCCGATGGTGTACCTGATCAAGCACTTCCTGTCCCGGCCCATCGAGAAAGTCGCCTCGCGTCTGGGCCTGTCGCCGGTCGGCGCAGCCGGGATGCTTGCCGCGTCGGCGAACATTCTGGCGATGTTCCGCCTGGTGGCCGACATGCCGCCCAAGGACAAAGTGCTGGTGATCTCGTTTGCCGTGTGCGCCGCGTTCACCTTTGGCGATCACCTGGCCTATTCGGCCAACTTCCAGCCGACCATCATCGGCCCGGTGATCTTCGGCAAACTGGTGGGCGGGCTGATCGGCATCGGCCTGGCCTACTGGCTGGCGGTGCCCAAGGCGCTGGAGCTGGGCAAACAGGATGAAACTCAAGGGGCGTATGGCGCCAACGCGCAATTGACCTGACCGGTCGTGACTTCGCTTGTATGATTCGGGACCCGGGGGTGCATCGCGATGCGCCCCCGGGCGTTTCCCCAGGATTGACCGACGCGCAGCCACACCGGGCAGACCATGAACCAGCACGACATCCAAACCCTCTCCACGCTGATTGGCGCGGTGGGCAGCACTCAATTGGGCCAGGCCCTGGACGCCATGCTCAGGCCGATCCTCGCGTTCGACATGAGCTGCGTGTACCTGTTTCGCTTCAACCACAACGCGGTGCTGATCCACGACGGCTACAACGCCTCGGTGCCCGAGACCACGCTAAGCGCTTACCTGCGCGGCGGCTATTTGCTCGATCCGTTCTACGTCGCCTGCACCCACGACCATCCGGCTGGCGTGTGGCGCATGAGCGAGTTGGCGCCGGACAGCTTCTTTTCCTCAGGCTTTGCCATTTCCCAGGACATTCACCCGTGCGTGTCGTCGCACCATGGCGCGCTGATCGAGGAGGTCGGTTTCATCATCCCGATCGCGCCGCGAGTGGCGGTGGTGTACTCGTTGATGCGCGGTGCGACCGGGGGCAACTTCTCGGTCGCGGAAATGGACGCGCTGAAGGCGTTGTCGCCGATGATCAATTCACTGTTCGAGCTGCATTGCCGCCTTTCGTACAGCGAATGTTATGCCGAGCCCGAGGGCGCGGACCTGCAGTCCGAAGACGCCTTCGTCGACATCCTCCAGGGCCAGCTCACCGAGTCCCAGCGCTACATCGCCAAGCTGATCCTGCAGGGCCACAGCAACGCCTCGATCGCGCGGGTGCTGGGGATTTCCGAAGGCACGGTGAAGGTGCACAAGCACAACATCTACCAGCGCCTGGAGATCTCGACCAACACCGAGCTTTATCGGTTGTTCATCAACTACCTGACCCGTGCGGCCTGAGTCAGCAATTGCTCGCGATAGGCTCGGGGTGACTGGCCGTTGATGCGCTTGAACGCGTTGCTGAACGCGCTTTCCGAGCTGTAGCCCACCGATTGGCCGATGACCGCCACCGAGGTGTTCTCCTCGCGCAGTGCGCGCTCGGCCAGGCGCATGCGCCATTCGCTCAGATACGTCAGCGGCGCGACGCCGGCGACGGTGCGAAAGTGCTGGGCAAAGGTGGTGCGCGACATGGCGCAGGCCCGCGCCAGTTCTTCCAGCCCCCAGGCGCGGGTCGGGTCGCCGTGCATCAGGTGCAGGGCCGGGGCGATGCGCGGATCGCTCAGCGCCCGCAGCCAACTGGCCGACATGGGGCGTGCGCTTTGCAGCCAGGCGCGCAGGATCTGAATGAACAGCAATTGCGACAGATGCGCCGACGCCAATTGCGAACCCGGCTGCGCGGTTTTGCGCTCCTGCACCAGTTGATCGAGCATCCAGCGGAAAGTCGCCGCCTGGGCAGATGCTGCGGGCACCTGAATCCATGGCGGCAGCACACCGGCCAGCAATTGCCCGCTGGCCGGGTCGAGCAGCACATGGCCGCCGATTTGGGCGAAATCCTCGCCATCGCCCAGTACTACGGGCGATGTGCCGGAAGCCTGAAACACGCTCATGGCATCCAGCGGCTCCGTTTCCAGATCGCTGCCCATGACGAACGAGCGTTTGGCGGTCAGCAGGCCGACGTCACCCGTCTCGAAGAAGCTTGGCGGCTGGCCGTCGATGTGCACCCAGCAATTGCCCTTGAGCACGGCCATGAACTTGATCTTGTCCGGTGCCGGAAAGCGCAGCGCCCAGGGGCCGCCCGCGGAGAAACCGCCGGTGGTCAGCGACCGGGCATGGGTGAGTTTGAGGATGTCGGAAAAGGGGTCTGTGGTCATTTGCGTACTATCGAGCAAGTAAAGCGCACGTTCAAGCATTCGAAATCCGGCATCCGATCTTTAATCTGCTCGCCATCGAACGCAGACACTCTGCATTGAATACAGGTGAGACATGGCTCAGGAAACGGTATTGGTCACAGGCGGCACCGGTTTTATCGCGCAGCATTGCATGATCGTGTTGCTCAACAACGGTTATCGGGTACGCACCACCCTTCGCTCGCCGGGGCGCGAAGAAGAGGTGCGCCAGTACCTCAGAACCGGCGGCGTCGAGGCCGGAGATCGGCTTTCATTCGTGATTGCCGATCTTGGAGCCGACGAGGGCTGGGCCGAAGCGGCTAAGGGCTGCTCCTACGTCATGCATGGCGCGTCGCCGACGCCATCGGGCGACCAGGTCAACGAAGAGGACTGGGTCCGGCCTGCAGTGGAGGGCAACCTGCGGGTGCTGCGCGCGGCGCGGGATGCCGGGGTCAAACGGGTGGTGCTGACCTCGGCTTTCGGTGCGATCGGGGCCGGGCACAAGGCTGATCATCCGCGACCTTTCGTGGAAACCGACTGGAGTGATCTGGCGGGCGATATTGCGCCGTATCAGAAATCCAAGACCCTGTCCGAACGTGCGGCCTGGGCGTTCATCGCCAAAGAGGGCGGCGCGCTGGAGTTGTCGGCGATCAATCCGGTGGCGGTGCTGGGCCCGGCGTTGGGTGCCGATTATTCGCATTCGATCCGCCTGATCGTGTCGCTGATGAACGGCCAGCCGGGCGTGCCGAAGATCAATTCGGGGTTCGTCGATGTGCGTGACGTTGCCGAGTTGCATTTGTTGGCCATGACAAGTCCGCTGGCCAAGGGGGAGCGGTTCATTGCGGCGTCTGGCGAGAGTATGTGGATGGTCGAGGTGGCGAAGGTGTTGCGTGAACGCATGGGCGCGGCAGCCAGCAAGGTATCGACCAAGGTCATGCCCAACTGGTTGGTACGGCTTGGGGCCAAGAGCAATCCGGCGCTCAGGCCGGTGGCACCGCTGTTGGGCGTTGATTTGAATGCCTCGGGCGAAAAAGCTGTGCGGTTGCTGGGCTGGGCGCCGCGCTCC
The DNA here is from genome assembly GCF_056627435.1 of Pseudomonas sp. 2. Taxonomy (NCBI): domain Bacteria; kingdom Pseudomonadati; phylum Pseudomonadota; class Gammaproteobacteria; order Pseudomonadales; family Pseudomonadaceae; genus Pseudomonas; species Pseudomonas sp. 2. Next base: position 49,617 of record NZ_JBWXNG010000001.1, on the reverse strand, counting down.
GGAGAGGAGGCGATTGTGGCGACGGCGCAGAGTCTGGTGCGGTTGGGGTTGGTCGGGGATTGAGCGTTCGGGCGAAGCTTATATTCAGTGGGTGCCTGTTCGCTCGCTGAGTTCTGCCTGACGGCGCAAGCGTTTCGACGCCCTCGTAGCAGCACGGCTTGCCGGCGGGTGCGATCTTGAGGGCCACCCGCGGGCAAGCCCGGCAGCTACGGAAGGTTGTGGTGGTTTTGAAGGCAAGGCACTCGGCCAACCATTGGCAATCGCGACCCACATGCAAAAGATTGAACTCTCCCCCAAGCCTTGCTGACAAAACGCCATTACCCACCTGCCGAGGCGTCGTCAATGCTTGAATCCCGGGCTATCGCACTGCTGTCCACCTTCGTCGGCGAGTTGGCGGCCAGGGTTCATCCGCTCGACTTTACCGCGCTGCTCTACCTGCGCGATCAGGGGTATGTCGACGTGTGCGTCGAGGGCGGCCAGGTGATGGCGGTGCGCACCGAACGTGGGATGCGCTTCATTCTTGAACGTCTCGGTCGGCGTCAAACCGGGAATGACTGAACGCGATGTTCGCCCGGGCTTGACCTGGGTCAGTCCTCAGCCTTGCAAAAGAGGTTAAACAGAGCGACGAACAGACTGGCGTTGCAGTACCGGGAATGACCGCCCGGCCGGTGCAAGGTGAAAACCTTTGAATTCACAGCCCGCGCCTCAGTCGACCGGTCACACAACAAGGAATCCTGCCATGACCCTCTCGCCTCTGGAACTGCGCCACATCATAGAATCCGGTTTTCTGCCGCTCGAATGCCGCTGCGTATTGACCTCAGAAAATACCCTGACGATCGAGCTGCTTGATCCTGCGACCGGATTCAACAGCATCAGCGGCGCCATCCCCATCGCCAGCCTGAACACCAGCCGTGCGATCGCCGAACTGATCGGCTCGCTGCGCACGCAGTTGCTGGCGCAGCGGGATTCGCCCATGCAGGTCATGGCCGGTTTGCGCCGTCAGTGAAACGAGCGTGTCGGCCGGACCACGATCTCGTTCACGTCCACCTCATCCGGTTGCTCGATGGCGTAGCGCACGGCGCGTCCGATGGCATCGGGCTGCAGTGCGATCGCTCGCCATTGGGCCATCGCTTCGGCGGTGGAAGCGTCGGTAATGGTGCTGGCCAGCTCGCTTTCGACCACGCCCGGATGGATGCAGGTGACGCGGATGTCCGAGCGCTCCTGGCGCAGGCCGTCGGAGATGGCGCGCACGGCGTATTTGGTGGCGCAGTACACCGCAGCGGTGGGTGATACGGCCAGGGCGCCGATCGAGGCGATGTTGATCACGTGCCCGGCGCCGCGCTGAGTGAACTCCGGCAACACAGCGGCGATGCCGTGCAGCACACCCTTGATATTCACGTCGACCATCAGGTCCCACTCGGCGGTTTTCATTGCGGCCAGCGGGGAGAGCGGCATCACCCCCGCGTTGTTGATGATCACGTCGACCCGCCCCCACAACTCGCGTCCGGCCTCGGCAAATGCGTTGACGTCGCGGGCATCGGTGACGTCCAGGCTGCGCCAGGCACACTGGCCGCCGGCGGCGTTGATCTGATCGGCGATCACTTCCAGCCGCTCGGTGCGGCGGGCGCCGAGCAGCAGTTTTGCGCCGGAGCTCGCCAGTTCCCGGGCGATGCCTTCGCCAATGCCGCTGGAGGCGCCGGTGATCAGGATGACTTTATCGATGCTCATGGTGAGTCCTCATTCAGGTAGCAGAGCAATGCCGGAGCGCGGGTTGCGGCCTGCGCTTGCGGCGTTGCAAATATCCTGGAGGCCTACCACTATTAAGAGAACTCCCTGTTCACTGAACGATTTAGTAAGCAAGGCTAACCAATGAGTCTGGACCTCAATCTGCTGAAGGCGTTTCTCGCCGTCGCCCGGCTGCAGAACTTTCGTGCGGCGGCCGAGCAGCTGGATGTCACGCGTTCGGCTGTAAGCCAGAGCATTCGCCGCCTGGAAGACAGTGTCGGGGTGCTGCTGGTGCAGCGTTCCACCCGCAGCGTGCGGTTGACCGAAGCGGGAGAGCGGCTTTATCGACAAGTTAATGAGCCGATGGCGGCGATGTTGGGCGCCCTCGATGAGGCCGTGAGTCAGGGGTCGCCGACGGGATTGCTGCGCGTGGCAGTGACCTCGATTGCCGAGCGGTTTCTAGACGGACCCTTGATTGCCAGCTTCGTCGAGGCCTATCCGGGCATCACCCTGGACGTGACCGTCAGCGACGAGGAGTTCGACATCGTCGCCCGCGGTTTTGATGCCGGGGTGCGGCTGGGCCAGGTGATCGAGCAGGACATGATCGCGGTGCCGATCACAGGAACGCAGCGCGAAGTGGTGGTGGCCACACCTGACTATTTCGCCCGGCATGGCCGGCCGGTCCATCCCCGCGATCTGGCCGACCACCGCTGCATCGGCTGGCGTCGCACACTGGATGCCGCGCCGTATCGCTGGGAGTTCGCCGAGCACGGCCAGCCGTTCGATGTGGCCGTCGCGCCGCAGGTCACCACCAACGACATGCTGCTGATGGTGCGCACCGCACTGGCCGGAGGCGGCATCACCTTCGGCATCGAAGACACCTTCAGGCCCTACCTCGAACGCGGCGAGCTGGAAAGGGTGCTGGATGACTACCTGCCCGAGTTCGCCGGTTTCTTCCTTTATTACCCCAATCGCCACAACATGGCGCCGAGCCTGCGGGCGCTGATCGACCATGTGCGGCGGTATCGGGAAGAGGCAGAGTCAGCCGTCGTCTCCTGACAACTCAGTCCGGTAAAGACGCAGATCCTGTAGGAGCGAATTCATTCGCGAACGGTCTTTCAGGCGCCAGAGCTGCATCGCCTGTACCCAATTCGCGAATGAATTCGCTCCTACAGGGGTCGAGTCTTGCCGGGCAGTCAGCGCTTGATCAGTAACGACAGCACCGCGCTGGTCGCGCACAGGCCCGCCACCACCGGGAAGATGATCGCCGTGTTGCCGGTGGCGTCGATCAGGTGGCCGATCACCGGTTCACCGATGCCGGCGAACAGGTAGGACATGGTGTTGAGCACCCCGGTGGCCGTGCCCGCCACATGCCGGCCGAAGATGTCCGGGCACAGTGCCCAGAACGACGACGCAGGCCCGAACACGAAGAAGCCGCAGAGAAACAGCAGGGCGATGGCGAGCAGGCTGGCGTGGGGCACGAACATCATGACGATGGCGGTGATCGACGCCAGAATCATGTAGGTCACGATGGCCAGGTAGCGCCGCCCTTGAAACAGCACATCGGAGATCCAGCTGTTCGACAGTGCGCCCAACGCCATGCCCACCGGCAGGGCGACGGTGATCCATTTCGGGTCGATCACGGCCGCCGAGGTCTTCCAATCGACCCCGAGAAAATGCACCGGCACCCACACCACCAACGCATAGCGCGCCGCATTCTGAAAGCCGATGGCGATGCCCGCCACGTACAGCTTCCAGTTGCGCAGCACAATCGCGTAGCGCTGGCGGCTGGTCAGGTCATCTTCCGCTGCGGTGATCGTGGATGCGGCCTGAGGTGTGCCGGCGTCGAGCTGACGATCTTCGGGGCGCTCGGCCACGAACAGCCACAGCACTACGGCGCCCAACAGCATCGACAGGGGCGCGAGGCGGAAAATCCACACCCAGTCCAGCTGCATGGCCTGCAGAATCAACAGCGGCAGGATGAAGGCGAGCACCGAGGAAAACCCCGAGAAGCCCACGTACACGCCATAGACGAAGCCGCGCCGTTCCAGGCCCCACCAGTTGGACAAAAGGCGGCTGCCCGGCGCGAAACCCATGGACTGGAAGTAGCCATTGGCGCCCCAGGCGATCAGGAAGAACCAGAACGAGTGGCCGAAGCTGAACGCCCAGTTGGCAGCCAGCGACAGGATTACGCCGGCGATCATCATCCGTTTGCCACCGAACTTGTCGCCCAGGTTGCCGTTGACGAACTGGCCGGCGGCGTAGCACCACAGCATCGTGGCGCTGATCCAGCCCACTTCGTATTTCGACAGGCCGTAGTCGTGCTGCACGCCGGGTATGGCGAAGCCCAGGGTCTGGCGGCCGGTGTAATAGAACAGGTAACAGAAGGTCACGCCCATCAGCGCGCGCCATTTGTAGCGCTCGAAGGTGGACATCCGTGACGCAGGTTGCAGTTGCAGGGTATCGGCGGTTTCAAGAGGCATGCTTTGTCTCCGTGTGGCGCGCAGTCTGACGCTGCGCTCACCATTTTTTTTCTGGACGAAGCGAGGGGGGCACGCAGTCTTCGCTGCGTTTGAAGCGTGTCGAGCAGGTGTTGCGAATCCGGCCTTGCTTGGCTCAGGCCAGGTGGTTCAGCGCGAGATCGATGATGTCGAAGTTGCGCAGGCGGCGCCCATCAGCCATGGCGGCAAGGGGGCGGTTGAAGATCAGCGGCACCCGTTGTTCGGACAGCCCGCCGTGGGAACGCAAGGGCACGGTGAGGCCCGACAGGTCGTGCTTGTCTGCGGCGCTGCCCAGCACCGTCAAACGGTCTGCGATGACCACCAGATCGCCGATGCGGTCTTCGGGCAACTCGAACGTCTGGCTGGCCTGGGTGCGGGTCAGCACGCTTTCCACGCCTTCGATAGCGGCGAGATAGGCCATTACTTCGCGCTGCACGGCAGGGTCCTTCAGGTACACCGTCGCGTAGGAGCCCAGCGCGCCGTGATGCACCACGTAAGGGTCGGTGATCGGCAGCAATACGCGGCTGTGTGTCGCGCCGAAACGGGCGTCGAGCAGGTCCTGCAGGAACAGGATGTTGGGCCGGCCAATCGAATCGGTCTTGGCGTTCATGCCGTGGTCGGCGGTGATCGCCACCACTGCGCCCGCGTCGTGATAGCGCTGGAAGTAGCTGTCCATCATGGCGTAGAACGCGTTGGCCTCGGGGGTGCCGGGCGCGTGTTTGTGCTGGATGTAATCGGTGGTGGACAGGTATATGAAGTCCGGCCGCTCATGGCTCAGCAGCTCCAGCCCGGCGGCGAATACGAACTCCGACAGCTGCGCGCTGTACACCGAAGGCACTGGCATGCCGACGCGTTCCAGGATGTTTTCGACGCCGTGTTCGTGCAGGGTCACCTGGTCGGCCTTTTCAGCCGAGAAGCAGATCCCTTCCAGCCGGTGCCCCAGCAGGCTGCGCAGTTTGTCCTTGGCGGTGACCACGGCGACCCGCTGGCCGGCCCTGGCCAGTTCAGCCAGCACGGTGGGGGCGCGCAGGTACTTGGCATCGTTCATCAGGACTTCCTGCTGAGTGTCCTGATCGAAGAAGAAGTTGCCGCAGATGCCGTGCACCGAGGGCGGCGCGCCGGTGACGATCGACAGGTTGTTGGGGTTGGTGAAGGAGGGCACCACGCAATCGCCGGTCAGCACGCTGCCGAATCCGGCCAGTTTGGCGAGAAAGGGCGCCTGCCCGGCCTGGATCGCCTGGTTGATGTATTCCTGCTCGCAGCCGTCGACACAGACGACGATGGTCGGTGTGGAGGGCAGGCGATAGGTGCGTGCGTTGACGGTGATGGTCTGGGTCATGACAGATCTTCCGTTGTGGGTGATGGGCAGTTTGTAAAACCCGCCATTCAACGTAAGCTGGGCGCCTGGCTCACACAATCGAATTAAACTCGCAGTAACTGTGCGCAGGGCTCACACATGAGACAAAGACTCCCACCGCTTCACGCGCTGCGCATCTTCGAAGTCGCCGCGCGGGCAGGCAGTTATTCGGCGGCTGCCCGCGAGCTGAACCTGACCCACGGTGCCGTCAGCCGGCAGATCGCAACCCTTGAAGACTGGCTGGGGCAGCCGCTGTTCGTGCGCGACGGGCACAGCATGGTCGCCTCGCCCCATGCGCGAGCGCTGGCTCGGGAGATCAGCGCTGCGTTCGACCATATCGCCGACGCCTCGGAGCGTTACGGCAAGAGCCAGCAAGTGAAGGTCATTCGGGTCAGTGCGCCGGCCACCGTGGCGATGCGCTGGCTGATTCCGCGCCTGCCGGAGTTTTCCGAGCGCTATCCCGGCGTGGATGTGCGGGTCTCGACCGTGCTGTCGACGCAGCCGGCGTTCACCGGCAGTTTCGATGTCGCCATTCGCCGAGGCGCGCCGGAGGGCGGGCAGTTTCAGGCCATCGCCCTGTTCCGTGAGCAGAACACCGTCATCGCCAGCCCCGCGTTGTTGGCGCGAACCGGCGTCCAGACGCTGGAGCAGATGGCGGGCGTGACCTGGCTTGGCACCGAAACCCGCCCCGGTGACTGGGAAAACTGGCTGGAGGAGGCGAAGCAACCGATGTTGCGGGCGACTCGAACCCTGCGTTTCGACCACTTCTTCGTGACCTTGCAGGCGGTGGTGGACGGGTTGGGTTTTGGTATCGGCCCGTTTCCCACGCTGGAGGCCGAATGCACCGCCGGGCGGTTGGTCAGGCCATTTCCCGAATTGTCTTCACCGGGGGCGACCTACCATGCGCTGGTGCCGCTGGATGCCGACAAACCGGTGCATCTGCGGGCGTTTGTGGAGTGGTTGCAAGGGGTGGGTGCGAAGCAAGAGGATAAACCCCTGGCGATTTAAATCCTGTAGGAGTGAGCTTGCTCGCGAATGCGTCGGTTCATCCACATTTCTGCTGACTGACACACTGCATTCGCGGGCCGCGCAATGCTTTTCCGATGGGCGAGGGGGCGTACCTGTTCGTCGCGGGCGGGATCGGCATCACGCCGATCCTGGCCATGGCCCGCGCGGCGCAGCGGGCCGGGGCGCAGTGGCAGCTGCTGGACGGCGTGCCGGATCATCGCGACATGCTGCTCAGCGAAAGCGAGCGGGCGAGGGGAGACGTGATGATGCTGTGCGTGTCCCGCGCGTTGACGCCGACGCTGACGCTGGATCTTTAGATCTCAGCGCGCAGTCTGACTGGCCACTGACCTGAAGCCCTCCAGGCACGGATTCAAATTGTCCTGATTCCAGACCAGGCCCAGTTCCAGCGTCGGTGAGGCGGGCAGAGGCAAGAACCTGACGCCTGTCTTGCCGGACTGCGCCATGGCAGCAGGTACGATGGCCACCCCCAGCCCCTCGGCCACCAGGTTGACGATCGTGCCCTGCAGATGGGTGTGCATGCGCACCACGGGTTCGAAACCGGCGTCGCGACACAAGCCCATGATCATGGCGTGCAGGGCCGGGGTCACCGTCTCCGGGCTCAGAATGAAGGGCTCATCCTTGAGCAGTTCCAGGCCGACGCTGTCCTGCCCGGCGAGACGATGATCACAGGGCAGGGCAATGCTGAGTGTTTCCGAGTGCAACGCCAGATAAGCCAGCGGTTGCTTCACATGGGTCTTGAAGGCCAGGCACAGGTCGTGTTCACCGGTTTGTACCGAGCGGATCAGCTCGGTCGGCAGCAGCTCGGTCAGGTTGATCGTGACGTCGGGATATTCAAGCGAATAGCGTTTCACCAAGTTGGGAAACATCGTCCAGGCAAGCATCGAGGTGAAGGCGATGCGCAGTTCGCCACGTTCTCCCCGGGCCACCGCCTGGGTGCTGCGCAGGGTCGTTTCCAGATTCTGCAGCAGCGTCTTGCCATGGCGTTGCAGCTCCTTGCCCGCCGCAGTGAGCACCACCGAACGGGAGTTGCGCAGGAACAGTTCGCAGCCCAGTTTCTGCTCCAGCGCTGCGATTTGCCGGCTCAGGGAAGGCTGGGTGACGTTGACGCGGGCGGCCGCTTTGGCGAAGTGCAACTGGTCGGCCAGCGCCAGGAAATAGCGCAGTTGTCGAAGCTCGATCATTGATACGTTACGCGTATTGATGAGCGCCTTATTACTCATTGGACTGCATGGGTTGTCAACTTTATTCTCCTGCGCTCTCAAACCCTCGCGCCAGAGCCATCATGCACACTGTTCTCGTTGTCGTTGCGCCTATCTTTGCCTTGATTCTGGTGGGGTATCTCTGCCGTAAATTCAACAAGCTGGGCGACAGGGCGGCGTCGGAAATCAACCTGATGGTGGTCTGGCTGTGCCTGCCATCCTTGCTGTTCAAGGTCACCGCGACCACCGCCTGGAGCGATATCTGGCAGCCGGGGTTCATCATTTCGTTCGGCGCCGGCACGCTGCTGATGTTCGCGATCACGGCGCTGTGGCGTCTGGCGACCGGCCACAGCCTGGTGGCGTCGAGCATCGACGGGCTGAGCGCAGGCTATGCCAACACCGGGTACATCGGCATTCCGCTGTGCGCACTGCTGTTCGGCCAGCCAGGCCTGCAGCCGGCGCTGATTTCTTCGCTGATCGTGGTGTGCGTGCTGTTCGCCATTGCGGTGATTCTGATCGAGATCGGGCTGCAGGAAGAAAAGCACGTCGGGCACGCGGTCAAGCTGGTGATCAAGGCACTGGCCAAGAATCCGCTGGTGATTTCGCCCATCGCCGGTGCTGCATGGTCGGCGACTGGCCTGGGCCTTGGCGTGCCGGTGGTGCATTTTCTCGACATGCTGTCGGCGGCGACAACGCCCTGTGCGCTGGTATCGCTGGGATTGTTTCTGGCGCGCAAGCCGGGCGCAAATACCCACCCAGCCAATCCCTGGCCATTGGTGGCCATGAAGTTGGTGGGGCAGCCACTGGTGACCGGTTTCCTCGCATTCAGAGTGTTCCAGCTGCAACCCATGTGGGCGGCATCCGCCGTGCTGCTCAGCGCGCTGCCGACGGGGACCGGGCCCTTCATGCTGGCTGAGTACTACAACCGTGAGGCGGGGTTGATCTCCAGGACCATCCTGATCTCGACGCTGGGGTCGCTGGTGACGCTTACGTTGCTGCTGTATTACCTGCATTTCGCAGGCTAGTGATCGCTCACCTGTCCCGTTTTCGAGTGTTAGCCAGACGAATCCACGTCGGCGCGTGATCGCTCGGGTGTTCTTCGCCGCGCACCCACGCATCGACACCTGCGTCCTCTAGATAAGGCGCAAGAGCGGGGTTGAGCAGCAGATGGTCGATGCGCAGGCCGGAGTTTTTCTGCCAGTGCTGACGGAAATAGTCCCAGAAGGTGTAGACGCGTTCATCCGGGTACAGATGCCTCAAGGAATCGACCCACCCTTGAGCCAGCAGCCTGCGATAACAATCGCGGGTTTCAGGCTGGAGCAGGGCGTCCTTGAGCCAGGAGCGCGTGTTGTAGATGTCCTGGTCAGTGGGCACCACGTTGAAATCGCCAGCCAGCACCACCGGGTGTTCGCTGGCCTGTAATGATTGCGCGTGATCGATCAGGTGCTCGAACCAGCGCAGCTTGTAATCGAACTTTGGCCCCGGCTGCGGGTTGCCGTTGGGCAGGTAAAGGCATCCGACAACGACGCCGTGCGCCGCCGCCTCAAGGTAGCGTGCCTGGGTGTCGGCCTCTTCTCCCGGCAAGCCCTTGCGAATGAGCAAGGGCTGCGCGTCGCGGGCGAGGATGGCGACGCCGTTCCATGACGCCTGGCCCAGATGCAGCGACCCATATCCCGCCGCCTCGATATCACTGGCAGGGAATGCCTTGTCCGCCGCTTTGAGCTCCTGCAAACAGACGACGTCGGGCTGTTCGCGCGCAAGCCAATGCAACAGATTGGGCAGGCGCGCGCTTATGCCGTTGACGTTGAAGGTGGCGATCTTCAGGTTTTCCATCGCGGTGCGCCTTGAGCAAACCTGTAAACCTTGTTCACGAAGCCTCAAGCACGTTGCCCAGCGCCTCGTTGAAGGCAGGCAGGTCCTTGGGGTTGCGGGAGGTGATCAGCGTCCAGCCGTTGCCCGGGCAAACCTTGACCTCAGTGTCTACCCAGTCGGCACCGGCATTGGTCAGGTCTGGCCGGATGCTTGCGTATGAGGTCAGCGATTTGCCGTCAACCACGCCAGCGTCGATCAACAGCCACGGCCCATGGCAAATCGAGGCGACGGGCTTGCCGGCCGATGAGAATTCGCGCACCAGGCGTTGCGCATCGGCATCCTGGCGCAGCGTGTCGGCGTTGACGGTGCCGCCGGGAATCACCAGCAGGTCGAAATCCGAGGCCTGCAAGCCTTGCAGCCTGGCGTGGGAGGTGACGGTGACATCCTTCTCGCTGTCGTTGACCCAGGTCTGCGCTTCGCCACCTTTCACGGTGGCGTGGGTGACATCGGCACCGCGCGACTCAAGCGCCTGCATGGGCTTGAGCAGTTCGTCGCGCTCGATCCCTGTGTTGGCAGTGATGATGAGTACGCGTTTGCGTTGCGAAGTATTGGTCATGCTCGAACCCCTGCGCTGAAAATGAATGGCCGGGTTGAGGAACCCGGCCGTCTTCAGAGTGGGCAGCAGTGACTTTGGGAAGTTCGATCAATCTGCCGGCCAACGCTCAGGCCGCGGCATTCCCGCGCCTTCGAATCAGAACTTGAACGCCTGACGCCCGATCAGCAGCCACTGGCCGTGCTGCTTCTGCCAGACCTGGAAGTTTTCGATCTCGGTCGGTACTTCCACGCCGCTGTTCACCGCCTGGGCGGAGAAGTGGTTGCGCACCAGGGCGGTGTCGCCGTCGAGGGTGATTTTCTGGTTGAGCATCTGCAGGGTCTTGAAGCCGCTGCGGCCGGTTTCGATGTCGGCGATGAACTCGGCCTTGTTCTGGATCTTGCCGCTGGAGTGGCCGTAGGTCACCTTGTCCGAGGTCAGGGCGCCGAGGGTCTTGAGGTCCTTGTGCAGCATCGCCTGGGTCATCTTGTCGACGGCCTTGGCCACGTCCTGTTCGTCCGTCGCCGGGCTGGCAGCGACATAGCCGGAAAACAGGCAGACAAATCCAGCGATCAGTTTGAATCGGGTCATCGATATTTCCTTGTTGTTGTCATCGCATAAAGCGCCGGCCGGTGTGCGGCCGGGCGCAGGGAATGGGCAGAGCAGGGCGCTTACAGGTCGGTGATTTCCTTGTGGCGCGGCACCAGCATCTTCATCACGGTCCACGCCACCAGATAAGCCAGCGCGCAGATGGCAAACATGATCATGTAGCCGGTGTGGATGTCGTTGATCGACTTGTAATAGTCGAAGACCCAGCCGCCGATCTTGGTCATGACCACGCCGCCCAGGCCGCCCGCCATGCCGCCGATGCCCACTACCGAGGCGACGGTTTTCTGCGGGAACATGTCCGAGACCGTGGTGAAGATGTTGCACGACCAGGCCTGGTGCGCGGAGGCGCCGATGCCGATCAGCAGCACCGGCACCCAGAAGCTGATGTAGCCCAGCGGTTGCGCCAGCAGCACCAGCAGCGGGAACAGCGCGATCACCAGCATGGCTTTCATGCGGCCGTCGTAGGGCTTGTCGCCGCGGGCCATGAAGTAGCTGGGGAACCAGCCGCCGCCGATGCTGCCGACCATGGTCATGCTGTACAGCACGAACAGCGGCATGACGATCGCCGCGCCCTTCATGCCGTATTGGGCGGAGAGGTAGGTCGGCAGCCAGAACAGGAAAAACCACCACACGCCGTCCGTCATGAACTTGCCGAAAGCGAACGCCCAGGTCTGGCGGTAGGTCAGCAGCTTGAACCACGAGACCTTCTTGGCCGGCGCGCCTGGCACTTCGGTGGCCTTGGCCGGCTCGGCCTCATCGCTGCGGATGTAGGCCAGCTCTTCGGCGGTCAGGCGCTTTTGCGCTTCGGGTTTGGCGTACATCGCCATCCACACGCCTAGCCACACAAAACCCAGCAGGCCGATGACGATGAACGCCGATTCCCAGCCCCACATCGCGGCGATCAGCGGCACGCAGATGGGCGCGGCGATCGCACCGACGTTGGCGCCGGAGTTGAAGATGCCGGTGGCCAGCGAGCGCTCCTTCTTCGGAAAGTATTCGGCGGTGGCCTTGATCGCGATCGGGAAGTTGCCCGCTTCGCCAATCGCCAGCACCGCCCGCGACAACATGAAACCGGCGATAGACACTGGAATCGCCGCCAGCCCCAGGGCACTGGTGATCGCGCCGATCCCTTGCCCCAGCGGCACCGCGAAGGCATGCATCACCGCGCCCGTGGACCACACGCCGATCGCCACGATGTAGGCGGTCTTGGTGCCAATCCGGTCCACCACGCGCCCGGCGAAAACCATGGCGATGGCGTAGACGAACTGGAACACCGAGGCGATGTTGGCGTAGTCGGTGTTGCTCCAGCCAAATTCGGTGGACAGATCCGGCGCCAGCAGGCTGAGCACCTGGCGGTCGAGGTAATTGACGGTCGTGGCGAAAAACAGCAGCGCGCAGATCGTCCAGCGGTACTTGCCGACCGTTCGGGTGGCCGCCTGGGCCATGCTTTGCGGATGGGTGGTCTCGTTCAGGTTCATGGCATCACTTTTATTCTTGGAGGGGTGATGGGCTCTCGGCTGTTGGCCAGAGCACAGGCAAAAGGCCTGCGAAACGTCGGAGCTGGAGTCGGACGTCTAACAAGTCTGGCGCAATGGCTTGAAACACCGCATCCCGGGAGGACCGGATGCAGCCTGAATGCCGCCCAGCAAGCGCGTGGCACGGGGCAGGTGATTCGGAGAGATGAGCAAACACGTCGAATTCATGGTGGTGACTGACACTCATTTATTATTTTTAGGAGTGACTCGACGATTTATCGTCTGTCGTCGTACAACGAATTCAGTTATAGCCAGCGATCTGATGGGTTGTCAATGCGTCAGCTTCAGGTTCATTGAAGTCGCCGCCTTGCCAGTGATCCAGGTCTCCTTTTAGCGCTCGGCGCCCGCTTTCAGCGCTTTCAACTCCTAGGGTTTCTCGAATGCGCAGACAAATGTGCAGTGATGCCCCTTGATCGCTTGACCTCCATCTAACTGGAGGTTTCAGACTGCTCGCTTTTCAATCCGGAGCCGTTTCATGCAAGCACATTCCCGCCCAGCCTTTGCCCTGATCAACCCGCCCGGCCTGTATGACCCTCGAGCCAACGGCTACTCCCATGTCGCTGCGTTGGCACCTGACGCGAGGCTGCTTTTCATTGCCGGACAAGGGGGAGAGAACAGCGCCGGTGATCTTTCACCCGATTTCTCAAATCAGGCCCGGCAAGCCATCGCCAACCTGAACATCGCCCTGACGTCGCAGGGCGCACGCCTTGAACAGGTGTTCAAGCTGACGTTGTTGATCGTCGACCACGATCAACACCGATTGGAGATCTGGGCTCGGGAGGCAAAAGCCGCGTGGGGCGAGCAGGGCCTGCCGGTCTGTACTTTGATTCCGGTGCCGCGATTGGCGCTGGATGGGATGTTGATCGAGATTGATGCGGTTGCGGCTTGCCAGGGGGAGAGGCAGGCTGCAGGCCAGAGGGAAGGGGAGGTCGCCGGCATCTAGCGCGGCATATCAATACCGTGGGAGCAGAAACAGAAAAGGCCAGCTATGCGTTGGCCTTTTTCGTAGCGAATCATGCGCCGTCTTCCCAGACGCGAGCGGGAGATATTTTCCATGATCATCAACAGCCGCTCGCCCATTTTCGATTGTGCAAGAGGCTACCGGTCTGCGCGTGTGTGCCACAGGCGCAGCAGGTAGTTCGTGGAGTCGACTATCTCATAACGCATCTCGTAGTGGCTGACCTGCAGGCGTCGCACGTCTCGAGGCTCGAACTCTTCAAGCCGTTCACCAATTCGGGGATTTCCAACAGCAGAATGGGTGCCGAAGTGAGCTGTTGCACTGTAGGTGCAGCTGCGGGTTGATTCACCGCAGCCAGAAATTCATACAACCTGGCGATGTCAGAAAGCACCTTGCTGGTCCACTTCAATTCCATCAGCGCGGGACCGGCAACGGAGTGTCAGTGCTGAGGCTCTCTGCCCAGGCTTGCACAGCTTGATGGTCAATTACGCGGCCCGCATCAACGTCGGCCAAGGCTTCGCGGGTGAGACGGCTACGCTCTTCTTCTTGGTCGATCCAGGCGGAGAGTGCCTGTTTCACGATCCAATTCTTCGATCGCTCAAGGCGCTCAGCCATCAGATCCACTTTTTCGGCGAGTTGCACAGGAACGTGGGCCGTGACGGATCGGGTTTTTGCGGTGGTTGTCATGACGGGTTGCTCCTGAATATTGCGGCTTCCGGGCGTGAAATAACCGGTGCTGCCAATAAAGTGACCGCCCTCTGGCGGCTACGTCAGGAGCGTTGGATAAAAGGATTTTTGCCTGCAGCAAACTGCTGAGCTTTGCTCATCATGCCCGCTATCCGATTCAGAGCTAAACATAATCAATAAGCGACTTGGATCAAGTGCCTGGCAAGACTCGCGGACCACCGTTCGGCCGTTAGCGGCGAAAAGCGCTGTGGTCAGAGGTAAGGAGGCGTGGACGTGTTTCGCTGTGTGTCGAACTCGGTGAGCAGGGGGGCGAACATTTGAGTCGGCGCTGAACGCGCCTGGATGTGAGATTGCCGCGAGGTTAACCAGGTCCGCCTAAGTCGAGACAACCGATGGGGTTGTGCAAGCATTCGCACCACAAAAAAAAAGCCAGCTTTGCGCTGGCTTTTTAGTACTTCATTTGGCTCCACGACCTGGACTCGAACCAGGGACCCAGTGATTAACAGTCACTTGCTCTACCAACTGAGCTATCGCGGAATGAGCGCTATCTTACTGATTAAAAAAGGGAAGTCAAGCGCGAGTGTGAAAAAAATCATAAACATCATCGCGTTAGCCATTGCAGGGGTCATTCCCTTCCCGTCGCCTGCCGATACTGCCGGGGCGTAAACCCGGTCAGCGCCTTGAACTGGCGGCTGAAGGCGCTGTGGTCGGTGTAGCCGCACTGGATGGCGACGTCGGTGATCGGCAGGTCGGTCAGCAGCAGGCGGTGGGCGTTTTCCAGGCGTACTTTCTGGATCATCTGCCGGGGCGTCAGGTGGAACACGCGCTTGCAGTACCGCTCCAGCTGGGCGACGGAGATGCCGGCGATGCGCGTCAGTTCGCTCAGGCTGATGGGGCGGTAGAAGTGGCTGCGAATGTACTCGTCGACGGCGGCCAGGCGCTGGTAGGCCGGGTGCATGTCGCTGGCCGATTGCAGGTCGACGGAAATGCCCATCAAACCGATGATTTCACCATGGCGGTTATGGATGGGGCGTTTGTGCGTCATGCACCAGCCCGGCTCCCGGCTGCCATACAAATGCAGTTCAAGTTGGTCTTCCAGTATTTCGCCTTGTTTGAGTACGCGCTGATCCTGTTCGGTATAACCGGGGCCGAATTGTGCGGGAAATACATCGGCGCTGGTCTTGCCCAATAACGGCCCAAGTTGCTTGAGGCCACAGCGTTCGACCAGCGTGCGATTGGCCAATACATAGCGCGCCTGATTGTCCTTGATGAAGATCGCCGCATTGGGAATCACGTCCAGCATAGGCAATAACAGGGCGACACCCGCGAGCCATTGTTCGATGGTTTCCGGGCGGTGCAGGTCGTTGCCGTGCATCAGGATATCCAGGGCGTTGTGCGCCATTTCACGACTCCAGCGGGCCATTTTTCACGAGCGAGGCGGCCAGCTTGCATCAAGGCCTGCGGGCTGTCGAGTGCTGTGTAGAGCCATCGCCTGGGTCGGATGAGGATGTGTCGATTGTGCCGATTTCGTCATGGGATGGACGCGAAAGCATCAAGCGCGGGCCCTGCTTTGGGTTCAGGCTATGCCCATCGAATGCAGCCGACATTTCAATAAGACAGCGGCGGTTTATTCAGGTATTGCCAATACAGGGACATTGCGCAATAGCGACTTCAGCTTCATGAAACTGCCGATTCAATAACACACAATAAGGCAAAGCGATGTCAGGTAACGGTAAGTTCAAAAAGCAACTTTCACTGATAGACCTCACGTTTATCGGGTTGGGTGCAATCTTTGGATCGGGGTGGTTGTTTGCCGCCAGTCATGTCTCTGCCATTGCGGGGCCGGCAGGTATCTTTTCCTGGGTGTTGGGCGGTTTTGCCGTATTGCTGCTGGGGATCGTTTACTGCGAACTGGGCGCGGCGTTGCCCAGGGCAGGGGGCGTGATTCGTTACCCGGTTTATTCCCACGGCCCGCTGCTGGGTTACCTGATGGGGTTCATCACCCTGATCGCCTTCACCAGCCTGGTCGCCATCGAAGTGGTCGCCTCGCGCCAGTATGCGGCGGCCTGGTTCCCGCAACTGACCAAAACCGGATCGAGTGATCCGACCGCCATCGGCTGGCTGGTGCAATTCGCCTTGCTGTGCCTGTTTTTCTGGCTGAACTACCGCAGCGTGAAAACCTTCGCCAAGGCCAACAACCTGATCAGTGTGTTCAAGTTCATCGTGCCGTTGCTGGTCATCGGCGTGCTGTTCATGTTCTTCAAGCCTGACAACCTCAGCAGCCAGGGCTTTGCGCCGTTCGGCATGTCCGGTATCGAGATGGCAGTTTCAGCGGGCGGCATCATCTTCGCTTACCTGGGGCTGACGCCGATCATTTCGGTGGCCAGTGAGGTGAAGAACCCGCAGCGCACCATTCCATTCGCGCTGATCCTCTCGGTGCTGTTGTCCACGGCGATCTACGTGCTGCTGCAACTGGCGTTCGTCGGCAGCGTGCCCACCGAAATGCTCGCCAACGGCTGGGCAGCGGTCAGCAAGGAACTGGCGCTGCCGTATCGCGACATCGCCCTGGCGCTGGGTGTGGGCTGGCTGGCTTACATGGTGGTGGCCGACGCGATGATCTCGCCCAGCGGCTGCGGCAACATCTACATGAACGCCACGCCGCGGGTGATCTACGGCTGGGCGCAGACCGGTACCTTCTTCAAGATTTTTACCCGCATCGACCAGGAGTCGGGCATTCCGCGCCCGGCGCTGTGGCTGACCTTCGCCCTGTCGGTGTTCTGGACCCTGCCATTCCCGTCGTGGGAGGCGCTGATCAATGTGGTGTCTGCTGCACTGATCCTCAGCTACGCCGTGGCGCCGGTGTCGGTGGCGGCCCTGCGTCGTAATGCGCCGGACATGGCGCGGCCGTTCCGGGTCAAGTGCATGGGCGTGATGGGGCCGCTGTCGTTCATCATCGCCGCGCTGATCGTCTACTGGTCCGGTTGGGACACTGTGTCCTGGCTGCTGGGCCTGCAAATCGTGATGTTCGTGATCTACCTGCTGTGCGGCCGCTTCGTGCCGACCCAGCACCTGAGTCTCGGCCAGCAAGTGCGCTCGTCGCTGTGGCTGATCGGCTTCTACGCCACCACCATCGTGCTCTCCAAACTGGGCAGCTTCGGCGGCATCGGCGTGATCAGTCATCCGTTCGACACCTTGGTGGTGGCGGCCTGCGCATTGGGCATCTATTACTGGGGAGCGGCCACCGGCGTCCCGGCGCATCTGGTGCGTCTGGACGATGACGAAGAAAGCGAAGCGGTTGTCGAGCGCCACGCAGGGCAGCGCCCTGTGGGTGGTCGTGCGCAGCCGGCATCCTGATGGTTGATCACGGGGAGATGACGCCATGAGCGACACCATCCATCTGAGTCTCGATCAGGTTCACGACCTGGCGATGCGCGCGCTGACCCACAACGGCATGGGTGAAGACCATGCCCGGGCGATTGCCGATGTCATCACGCAAGGGCAGCGCGACGAGTGCCATTCCCACGGTTTGTACCGGGTGTTGGTGTGCGTACGTTCGCTACGCTCGGGCAAGGTGTCGCCGACGGCCGTGCCGACCGTGAGCCAGCCGGCGCCGTCGATCGTCAAGGTCGATGCGCATCAGGCGTACTCATTACTGGCGCTGCAGACAGGCTTGCCCTTGCTGGTCGAGCGCGCTCAAACGCTGGGCGTCGCGGCGCTGGTGATTCGTAACTGCTTTCATTTCTCTGCGCTGTGGCCGGAAGTCGAGGCCATCGCCGGGCACGGGCTGGTGGGCCTGGCCATGACGCCAAGCCACGCCTGGGTCGCACCGGAGGGCGGAAGCAAGGGCGTATTCGGCACCAATCCGCTGGCGTTCGCCTGGCCGCGTCCGGGATCGGAGCCCTTCGTTTTCGACTTCGCCACCAGTGCGATTGCCCGTGGCGACATCGAGTTGCACGCCCGGCAAGGGAAGCCGATTCCGCTGGGTTGGGGGCTGGACGCCGAAGGCGCGCCGACCACCGATGCCCAGGCGGCGCTGGCCGGTGCGATGCAGACCTTTGGCGGGCACAAGGGCTCGGCCTTGGCGGCGATGATCGAACTGCTGGCTGGTGCCTTGATCGGCGACATGACCAGCGCGCAATCGCTGGCCTTCGACGGCGGTGCGGGCGCCACGCCGTGCCACGGTGAATTGCTGTTGGCGTTCGACCCCAAGCGCTTTCTTGGCGACGATCTGGAAAAGGGTTTGCAAAGCGCCGAGCAGCTGTTCGGTGCGATCACCGATCAGGGCGCGCGGCTGCCGTCCCAGCGTCGCTTTGCCGCCCGTAAACGCTCGGTGCGCGACGGGGTATTCATCGACAGCCGGCTGCTACACGACATCGAACAATTGCTGATTTGACCGACCGTCATTCATCCCACTCAGGCCTCGGCCCGGAAGGAAACGCTTCATGAAAAAAGTACACGTCATCGATTCCCACACCGGCGGTGAACCGACGCGGCTGGTGATGAAAGGCTTTCCGCAACTGGCCGGCAGCACCATGGCCGAGAAGCGCGACTCGCTGCGCAACGAACACGACCAGTGGCGCCGCGCCTGCCTGCTCGAGCCGCGTGGCAACGACGTGCTGGTGGGTGCGCTGTATTGCGAGCCGGTGTCGGCGGACGCCACCTGCGGCGTGATCTTCTTCAACAACACCGGTTATCTGGGCATGTGCGGCCACGGCACCATCGGCCTGGTCAATTCACTGGCTTATCTGGGGCTGATCAAGCCGGGCGTGCACAAGATCGACACGCCGGTGGGCCAGGTCAGCGCCACGTTGCACGACGACGGCGCAGTGACCATCGGCAACGTTGCGTCCTATCGCTATCGCCATCAGGTGTCGGTGGACGTGCCTGGCCATGGCGTTGTGGTCGGTGACATCGCCTACGGCGGCAACTGGTTCTTCCTGGTCTCCGATCACGGCAAGACCCTGGACATGAGCAACGTCGAGCACCTGACCGAGTACACCTGGACGATGCTCAAGGCCTTGGAAGAGCAGGGCATCACCGGCGAAAACGGCGCGCTGATCGACCACATCGAGCTGTTCGCAGGCGACGCCACAGCCAACAGCCGCAACTTCGTGATGTGCCCGGGCAAGGCCTACGATCGCTCGCCCTGCGGCACCGGCACCAGCGCCAAACTCGCTTGCCTGGCGGCCGACGGCAAGCTCGAAGCCGGCAAGACCTGGGTCCAGGCCAGCATCACAGGCAGCCAGTTCCAAGGGCGCTTCGAGTGGGAGGGCGAGCGCATTCGCCCCTTCATCAAGGGCCACGCTTACATGACCGCCGACAGCACCTTGCTGATCGACGAGCAGGACGCTTTCGCGTGGGGCATCTGAGCCTCACGCCTCATTGCCGCATCGGCGGCACAACCCTTCATCTGATTTGAACGAACGCTTCAAGGAGCAACCCACATGAGCACCAACGTCTTCTCCGGCACCATGCCCGCCCTGATGACTCCCTGCACCGCCGAACGCAAGCCGGACTTCGATGCGCTGGTCAAGAAGGGCCGCGAACTGATCGACATCGGCATGAGCGCCGTGGTGTATTGCGGCTCCATGGGCGACTGGCCGCTGCTGACCGAGGCCGAGCGTCAGGAAGGCGTGGCGCGCCTGGTCGCGGCCGGCATCCCGACCATCGTCGGCACCGGCGCGGTAAACACCCGTGAAGCGGTGTCCCATGCCGCCCACGCGGCCAAGGTGGGCGCGGCCGGCCTGATGGTCATTCCGCGCGTGCTGTCCCGCGGTGCTTCCCTGGCCGCACAGAAAGCGCACTTTTCCGACATTCTGAAAGCCGCGCCGAACCTGCCTGCGGTGATCTACAACAGCCCTTACTACGGCTTCGCCACTCGCGCCGACCTGTTCTTCGAACTGCGCCGTGAGCACAAGAACCTCATCGGCTTCAAAGAGTTCGGCGGCGCTGCCGACATGCGTTATGCAGCTGAAAACATCACTTCGCAGGATGACGAAGTGATCCTGATGGTCGGTGTCGACACCCAGGTGGTGCACGGCTTCGTCAACTGCGGTGCGATGGGCGCGATCACCGGCATCGGCAACGCACTGCCGCGTGAAGTGCTGCAACTGGTCGCGCTGAGCAAGAAGGCGGCGGCAGGCGACGCCAAGGCCCGCCGTCAGGCCCGTGAGCTGGAGTCGGCGCTGGGCGTGCTGTCGTCCTTCGACGAGGGCTGCGATCTGGTGCTGTTCTACAAGCACCTGATGGTGCTCAACGGCGACAAGGAATACACCTTGCACTTCAACGAATCGGACAAGCTGAGCGAGGCGCAGCGCGGCTACGCCGAGGCGCAGTACACGCTGTTCCGTAACTGGTACGCCAGCTGGTCGGCCGAGCAGAACCTGGCCTGATTCCGGCTGTGCAGGCGACGCCGCCACTGGCGTCGCCTTTTTTGTTTTGTGGCGATGGCAGCCATTGCGGCTGGGTTTTTATTTCAGGTTTTCTTCGGGACATTTCATGACCTTTAGCGGCTCGATGGGCAATTCCAGTCATTCTGCTGCGCCTGATCACGGCGCCGATGTTGCGGTGGTCGGTGCCGGTATCGTCGGCGTGGCCTGCGCGCTGTTACTGGCTCGCCAAGGCAAGCAGGTGGTCGTGCTCGACTATCAGGCCCCGGGGCTGGGAGCCTCTTACGGCAACGCCGGGCATCTGGCCACCGAGCAGGTGTTTCCCATCGCCGACGCCTCCATTCTCAAGCGTTTGCCCGGCATGCTGCTCGACCCCATGGGGCCGCTGCGGCTGGACTGGAAATACATGCCCCGCGCCTTGCCGTGGTTCACCCGCTTGCTGCTCAATCTGCGGCCGGCGCCGTTCGCGCGCACAGTCGCAGGTATTCGGGCGCTGAACGAGGGCAGCCTGGCGGCCTGGCATCGGCTGTTGGCTGCCATTGGCCAGGAAGCGTTGATGAAGGAAGACGGCTCGCTGCTGGTGTTCGAGCGCAACGAGTCTCGCCAGGCGCTGAATGCACTCAAGGCGCGCATGCAGCAGCAGGGCGTTCCAGTGGAGTTCTGGGATGCGCCAACGGTTCAGGCAGCGGCGCCACAGTTGAATGCGCGGATTCAGGGCGGGTTGTTCTTCCCGGCCACCGGGCATTTCGTCGACCCTTACCGATTGGTGGTCGAGCTGGTCGAGGCGGCGAAGCGCAGCGGCGTGCAGTTTCGCCAATGCAGGGTGTCGGGCGGGCAGGTCAATGCCTCCGGCGTGACGCTGACCACCGATCAGGGAGCGGTGAATGCCCGTCAGGTGTTGATCGCCTGTGGTGCGCATTCCGCTCACCTGACCCAGGTATTGACCGGCAAGAAGGTCCCGCTGGACACCGAACGTGGTTATCACCTGATGCTGCCCCATGAGCATGATCGGCTGCCGTTCGCGGTCACTTCGCTGGAGCGCAAATTCATCATGACGCCCATGGAGGGCGGCCTGCGTCTCGCCGGCACCGTGGAGTTCGCGGGGCTCGACAGCCCGCCGAACATGCAGCGCGCCTGGCAGTTGCACCGCGCCAGTCAAGGGCTGTTCAAGGATGAGCTGGATGACAGTGGTGCCACGCCGTGGATGGGGTTTCGGCCGTCATTGCCCGACTCCTTGCCGGTGATCGACAGTGCGTGCGAGGGCAAGGTATTGCTGGCGTTCGGACATCAGCACTTGGGGTTGACTCAGGCGGCGGTGACGGCCGAGATGATTGCTGAGTGGGTGACGGGCGAGGGTGCGCGTGCTGGATTGCCTGCGCGAGATGCCTATCGTCTCGATCGTTTCTAAAGCTTGCCGCCGCAACGCTATCCCGTAGCAGCACGGCTTGCCGGCGGGCTGGCGCGAAGCGGCAGTAAAATCAGGCGATCGTGGTGTTTCAGGCGGAATGTGCAATCCGGGTTTACTGCCGCTACGCGCCAGCCCGCCGGCAAGCCGCGCTGCTACGGGATCGTATGTAATTATGAAGATACTACGGTATGTAATACGGTCTGAATCACCCCTCACCAAACTGCTGCCGATACTGATTCGGCGACAACCCGATCCGCTCGCTGAACAGCTTGCGCATATGCCGGGCGCTGCTGAATCCGCAGCGGGCGGCGACGACCTTGAGCGGCAGTTCGCAGCCTTCCAGCAACTTGCGCGCGTGGTCGATGCGGGCGTTCTGTACGTACTGCATGGGGGTCAGGTTGACCTCGCGCTGGAAGGCGCGGGCGAAGTTGCGCGGGCTCATGGCGGCGATTTCAGCCATGCCCGCGATGGTGTAGGGCGCGTCGATGTGGTCGACCACATGGGCCTGCACTTTGGCGATAACTGTACCGTCGCGTTGCACCGCCGCCAGTAGCGGGCTGTAGGGCGTCTGCCCGCCCTGACGCTTCATCACCACCAGCAGCACCTTGGCCACTTCCAGTGCCAGATCCTTGCCGTGGTCTTCGGCGACCACCGCCAGCGCCATGTCGATCCCCGCCGTGATCCCGCCCGAGGTAATCAGGTTGCGGTCCACCACGTAGATCTGTTCGGTCTCCACCCGCGTTTGCGGATGGCGCTGGGCCAGGCGATCGACGTAGTTCCAGTGAGTAGTGCAGCGATAGCCATCGATCAGTCCGGCCTCACCGAGTAGGAAAACGCCGGTGCAGATGGCGCCGAAACGCTTGGCGCTGCGTGCTGCGTCCGGCAGCCAGGCGCTCAGGTTCGGGTGGCTGACGCCATAGGCGCCGGGGCCGCCGGGCACCAGCAGCAGATCGATGTCGGCCGGGTAATCTTCAAGCGTCATGTCGGCGACGACCTTCAGCCCGCTGGAGCTGCGGATGGGGCCCAGGCTTTCGGCCACGGTCAGCAGTTGGTACTGCTTTTCTGCGGGGAGCAAACGATTGGAGATCGAAAAAACGTCCATGGGCCCTGTCACGTCGAGCATCAGCACGTCGTTGAACAGCACCATCACCACAGTTTTGTGAGCACTTGCGCCCTGCATACATCAACCGCCTTCGTTCTGGCCCGCGCCTTGGATCGCTGGCAGGAGCACCTGTTGAGCAAGGGGGCAGTTTAGGCCAATCGAGGGGGATTTCGGTACAGCTGTGTATTCGAAAGAGGGTGTCAGAGCTGTTTGCAGGCTCGCGGCAGGTTGAAACGAAAGCACGCACCGCCCAATTCAGATGTCTCGACGTAGAGCGCGCCGTCGTGGGCCTCGACCACTGAGCGGCAGATAGTCAGGCCCATGCCCAGGCCGCTGGTGCGGGTGGTGTAGAACGCGCCGAAGATTTTCTTGCGTTCGGCTACCGGGATGCCGGGGCCATTGTCCTCGATGGACACTTGAACCCCGTCGCGCAGGCTGCAGGACGTTACGCGCAGCACACCCGCGCGGCCGACATTGCCGCTCATGGCTTCCAGGGCGTTGGTGACCAGGTTGAACACCAGTTGCTGGATCTGCACCGGGTCGGCGATTACCGATCGATCGGCGTGCAGCTCGGTTTCCACGGTCACGCCTTGCCAGGTCAGTACCGGCGCCTTTAGGCGAATGACTTCCTGAATGATGTCGTCGACCTTGATCGGGCGCGGCTTGGCCGGCGTCTGTTTGGCCAGGGCGCGCAGGGAAGTGACGATGCTGGTGGCGCGTTCACAGTCGGCGCGGATGTCCGCAAGCCCGCTGACGGCTTCGGCCAGATTGGGCGTGTCGCGTTGCAGCCAGCGCATGCAGGCTGCGGCGTTGGAAGCGATGGCCAAGAGTGGCTGGCTGATCTCGTGGGCGATGGAGGCGGTCAGTTCGCCCATGACTTTCAGGTGGGCGCTGCGGGCGGATTCTTCAGGTGTGGCGCGCGATGCTGTCTCTGGGTCGGCAGGGGGTGAGGCCGGGAGTTGCTTGAGCAACCGGGGAAAGTGCCCGAACGCCGGGGTCGACCAGACTTCAAGCCTGGCCAGGCGTTGCTTGCTCGGCGAAGCCGGGGCTGGCGTGCTCTCGGCAGAGGGTTCCAGCGCAGGGAGGCAGGGGGGATGCAGCGCGGACATGTCGTAGCTGTCCAGCCAGGGCGGATCGCCAGGATGGCCTGTGTCCAACACGACTTGCGGTAGCAGTTTGTCTGGCATCGCGCCCCCGGATCCTTCAGCGCCTGGTGTCGTCGGCACCGAGTATACGCAGGGATCGGCGGGGCAAAACCGCCAGGCAGGCGATTGGCAGAATCGGGCACCCTGATGGCCGTTACATTCCGCTGTGGGCCATCAGGATTGCGCGCTGAAACCATTCATTGGTGGCATGTTGATATCGCCCCGCCGCCGACCGCGTAGTAGCACGGCTTGCCGGCGGGCTGGCGCGAAGCGGCAGTAAACCCGGATTGCACATTCCGCCTGACACACCTCGGTCGCCTGATTTTACTGCCGCTACGCGCCAGCCCGCCGGCAAGCCGCGCTGCTACGTGGCAGAGGCAGACCCGCCGGCAAGCCGGGGGCGATATCGATACTCAAGCCACCCCAATCTTCCACTGCGCCGGCGGCGGGGTGCCGTTGACGGCGAAGTCGCCGACGATGCGGTCCTTGTAGATGCGCGGGTTGTGCGAGGCCAGGGTGCGGGCGTTGCGCCAGAAGCGGTCCAGGCCTTGCGGGCGCAAGGTGGCCGAGGCGCTGACCGCGTCGAACATGCGCGAGGCGGCGTCGATGATCAGGTCGCTGACGATGGTCTGCGACTGGGCGATTTCAAGCTCGGCGATGTTCACCGCCTGCAGTCGCACCTCACCGTCGGTGGCGAACCGGGCCTGATACGCACGTTCGATGGCTTCGGCGTTTTTCAGCACGATGGCGCCCGCGCTGTAGGCCGCGGCGCGCAGGCTGCCCACCACCTGCAGCACCTGCGGATCCTGGGCCACCCGCGTGGCGTTGCCGTTGCTGAAACTGCGGGTGCGCTTGCCGACCGCCGCCGCGACTTCGCCGGTCAGCGCGCGGCCGATGCCCGCCAGGTTCGCCAGGTGGATGATCTGGAAAAACGCCGGCGAATAGCCAAAGCGTTCTTCGCTGTTGATGTGCCGCGCATCCACCGCCACCTTGCGAAAATGCGCGGTGCCGCTGGCGGTCAGGGTCTGGCCGAAGCCGTTCCAGTCATCCACCACTTCGACCCCTTCGGCATCGCGGCGCACGGTGACGAACACCCGCTCACCGTTGTGGTCGCTGACGGCAACGTCGACCCAATCGCTGTACAGGCTGCCAGTGGTGTAGAACTTGCTGCCGTCGATGCGCCATTGCTCGCCATCCAGATACAGGCGTGAATTCAGTTGCGCCTGAGGCGTCTGGCCAATCTCGCCGATGGCCGGGCCGACGATTTCACCCCGCCCAAGACGCTCCAGCCACAGGGCGCGGCGTGCCTCGTCAGGGCTGTTGAGAATGCTCTCGGTGAAGCCCAGATGGCCGCGCAGCGACTGCACCAGGTTGGAATCGGCTTCGCCCAGTTCGATCAGCAGGTTGGTCAGCTCCGGGATGCTCACCCCGGCGCCGCCGTATTCTTCAGGCACGCGCAGCGCAGTGAAACCCGCAGCCTTGAGCTGCTGGATCTCTTCGAACGGCAGGCGACGCTCCAGCTCGCGGGCAATGGCGCCTTCGCGCAGGGTGGCGAACAGCGGGCGAAAACGCTCGGCCAGTGCTTCGTAACGGTCCGAAGGGCCTGCGCCCCAGGCGGCGTCGATTTGATGTGTCATGGCAAACAATCCTTGAGTAAGGTTTCGGTCAGTTCAGATGGCAACGGTATTTGCACGGCGCAGCGTCGCCGGGTGTGCGGGGTAGGGCAGGCCCAGACGCTCGCGCAGGGTGTTGCCGGTGGGGCCGTTCTCGGGCACCAGGCCCCGGCGCTTGAGTTCGGGCAGGATCAGGCCGATGAAGTCGTCCAGGCCTTCGGGATAGGTCGGCGGCAGGATGTTGAAACCATCGGCGCCGTAACCTTCGAACCAGGCCTGCAACTGGTCGACCACTTCCGTGGGCGAGCCCACCAGCGTCCAGTGCCCACGCGCGCCGGCCAGGCGCAGGTACAGCTCGCGAATGCTCAGGCCCTCGGCGGCCAGTTGCAGGATCAACTGCTGACGGCTTTTCGAGGCGTTGCTGACGGGCAGGTCCTGCGGCAGCGGGCCATCGAGCGGCAGATGAGAAAGGTCGACGCCGCCCAACAGCCCCGACAGCAGGCTCAGGCCCACCTGCGGATGCACCAGATTCTGCAGGCGCTGATGCTTGGCATGCGCCTCCTCGCTGGTCGGTGCGGTGAAGATCGTGACGCCAGGCAGGATCTTGATGTGCTCAGGCTTGCGACCCAGCACCGCGGCGCGGGACTTGATATCGCTGTAGAACGCCTGGGCGTCGGCCAGGCTCTGGTGCGCGGCGAAGATGGCTTCGGCAGTGGCAGCCGCCAGTGCGCGACCGTCCTCCGAGGCGCCGGCCTGCACCAGCACTGGCTTGCCTTGTGGCGAGCGCAGTACGTTGAGCGGGCCGCGCACGTTGAAGTGCTCGCCGTGATGGTCAGCCAGGTGCAGTTTGCTGCGGTCGAGAAACAGGCCCTTTTCCTTGTCCAGCAACAGCGTGTCGTCTTCCCAGCTGTCCCACAGCTTGTCGACCACCTGATGAAATTCCCGCGCGCGGCTGTAGCGATCGGCATGGGCCGCCTGATTGCCCTCGGACGCGCCGCCGAAGTTCTTGGCCGCATCCGGATCGCTGCTGGTGACCAGGTTCCATCCCACCCGGCCGCCGCTGATCTGGTCCAGCGAAGCGAACTGCCGCGCCAGATTGTAGGGCTCGCTGTAACTGGTGCTGGCGGTCGCCACCAGACCGATGCACGAGGTCACGGCGGCCAGTGCCGAGAGCAGCGTCAGTGGCTCGAAACTCAGGCTGGGGGCGATCACCCGGTCGAAGGTCGGGGCATCGATGCTGCGCACCGAAACGCTGTCGGCCAGAAACAGCGTGTCGAAACCGGCCTCTTCGGCCTTGCGCGCCAGCTCAATGAAATGACTCACTCGGATGCCCGCGTCGGCCTGCGAGCCGGTGTCGCGCCAGGCGGCGATGTGGTGCCCGGTGGCGCGCAGGAACAGGCCGAGTTTCAGGGTGTCGGGACGTTTGCTCATGGGGTTGCTCCTTGTATGGGCGGGTCAGCAGGCGACTGCGAATGACAGGCTGCGGCTCAAGGGAATGGAAACCTCGCGGCTGCCGGGGATGGCCGCCAGCAAGCGCTGGGTGTAACTGTGTTGGGGGCTATGCCAGAGCGTTTGCGGGGTGGCCTGTTCGACGATGCGCGCGTCATGCATCACCAGCACGCGATCGGAGAAATAACGCACCACCGACAGGTCATGGGAGATGAACAGGTAGGAGAGGTCGAACGCCTCGCGCAGCTCCACCAACAGGTTGAGAATCTGCGCCTGGGTGGACACATCCAGCGCCGAGACCGGCTCGTCACAGATCACCAGTTTCGGTTTGACGATCAACGCCCGAGCGATGCCGATGCGCTGACGCTGGCCGCCGGAAAATTGATGGGGCAAGCGCTCCAGACTGTTGCGCGCAAGCCCCACGGCATCGAGCATCTGTTCGCGGGCGCGGCGGCGCAGGCCGGCATCGTCCTGGCCGTGCAGGCGTTGTACGCGGTCCAGAATGGTCTCGACGCTGTGCCGGGGGTTGAGTGCGGCATAGGGATCCTGAAAGACCATCTGCAACTGGCCGTGCCAGGCCAGACGCTCGACGGCCGTGAGTTGCGCGATGTCACGCCCGGCGAAGGCGATCCTGCCTTGGCGAGGTTCGATCAGGCCCAGCAGCGCCTTGCTCAGGGTCGATTTGCCGCAACCCGATTCGCCAACCAGGCCGACGGTTTCTCTGGGGTGAATGTCGAACGACAGCCCACTGACCACCTCACGCTGGCCATAGCCCAAACTCAAATCCTGCACCTGTAACAGCGGTGCAGTGTCGCGGGCGGCAGGGCGTGGCGCCTTGCCTGGTCCGTAATGAGCACTGCTGACCTTGTATTGGTTGGGCTGGCCGCTCTGGCGGGTGACCTGAATCTCCGGCAGGCGCTGGTGCAGGTAATGCTGGTCGTGATCCCGGCCCAGCGAGGCGTTGAGCAGGCCGCGGGTGTAAGGATGAGATGGATGCTGGAACAGCTCGGCATTGGGCCGGTGCTCCAGTGCCTGACCGTCGTGCATGATGATCACCCGGTCGGCCTGTTGCCGGACCACGCCCAGGTCATGGGTGATCAGCAAAAGCCCCATGCGCAGTTCCCGGCGCAGCGAGTCAAGCAATTCAAGGATCTGCGATTGCACGCACACGTCCAGCGCTGTGGTCGGCTCGTCGGCGATCAGCAGGCGTGGTTCGCAGGCGATGGCCATGGCGATCATCACCCGCTGCCGCTGACCGCCCGACAGGTGCTGCGGGTATTCGCGCAGGTGCGCAGCCGGGCGCGGCAGCTTGACCAGGCCGAACAGTTCTTCGGCGCGCTTGAGCACCTGGCGCCGGGTGAGGTCGGTGTGGGTCAGCAGGGTTTCAGTGAGCTGCTCACCCAGCGTCAGCACCGGGTTGAGGCTCGACAGCGGCTCCTGAAACACCATGCCCAGCGCGCTGCCTTGTACTTGGCGCATTTGTCGCGCCGACAGTTGCAGCAAGTCGCGGCCTTCGAACAGCACCTGGCCCGAGAGGCGTGCGTGTTCCGGCAGCAGGCGCAACAGCGCCAGTGCCGTGGTGGATTTGCCGCAGCCTGATTCGCCCACCAGCGCCAGGGTTTCGCCTGCGTCGAGGGTGAAATCCAAGCCCTTCACGGCTTCGACGCCCTGATAGTTCACGCGCAATCCGCGTACGTCGAGCAGGC
The DNA here is from genome assembly GCF_056627435.1 of Pseudomonas sp. 2. Taxonomy (NCBI): domain Bacteria; kingdom Pseudomonadati; phylum Pseudomonadota; class Gammaproteobacteria; order Pseudomonadales; family Pseudomonadaceae; genus Pseudomonas; species Pseudomonas sp. 2. Next base: position 20,801 of record NZ_JBWXNG010000001.1, on the reverse strand, counting down.
TCATGGCAAGTACCGGCGCAGGCGCGGGTTCAAGGCATCGTTGAGCCCGTCCCCCAACAGATTGAACGCCAGCACCACGGCGATGATCGCGACACCGGGCAGGGCGGTGAGGTACCAGGCGCTGGCGATCTGTTCGCGGCCGCTGCCGATCATCGCGCCCCAGCTGGCGATGTTCGGGTCGCTCATGCCGAGAAACGCTAGCCCTGCCTCGATCAGAATCGCCGAAGCCACCAGAATCGACGCGGTGACCACCAGCGGCGCCAAGGCGTTGGGCAGGATTTCTTCGAGAATCACCGTGCGGTTGCTGAAGCCCTGGCTACGGGCGGCGGTGACGAAATCGGCCTCGCGCAGGGTGCGGAATTCGGCGCGAATCAGTCGGGCGATGGTGGGCCACGAAGACACGCCGATGGCCAGGGCGATGATGTTCACGGTCGGTGTGCCGATGGCGACGATGACGATCACCAGCAGGAACGACGGCACGGTCTGGAAGACCTCGCAGAGGCGGGTCAGGACATCGTCCAGGCGCCCGCCGTGGTAACCGGCCAGAGCGCCGACGGTGACGCCGATCAGCACGCTGATCAGCGTGCCGTAGAGGGCGATCAGCAGTGAAGCGCGAGCGCCGTGGGCGATGCCGGCAGCGACATCGCGCCCCAGAGAGTCGGTGCCCAATGGAAATGCCGGGTCGTTGCCGGGCCAGAGCAAGGGAGCCGCGACCATGTCCAGCGGATCGCCAGGGAAGAAATATCCGGCGCTCAGCGCCATGAACAACGTCAGCAGCAGAATCGCGGCCCCGGTCAGCGCCGCCGGATTACGCCGCAGCGCACCCCACAGCGATTCGCTGTGCCCGTTGCGCGGGGTTGGAAAAGCAATCGTCGACATTGAAACCTCACTCATCTGGGGGGCACGGGTTGAACAACAAACCTGTGGGAGCCGGCTTGCTGGCGAATGCGGTGCGTCAGGCGCCGCATCTCGTGCAGATCCACCGCATTCGCCAGCAAGCCGGCTCCCACAGTTGCGAGGCGGTGTTCAAAAAGGTCATTTCAAGGTGAGACCGGCGCATTCAATCCACTCGAATCCGCGGATCGAGCCAGGCCTGCAACAGGTCCATGCTCACGTTGACCACGACCACCAGCATCGAGGACAGCAACAGAATCCCCAGCAGCAGGTTGTAATCGCGCGACAGCACGGCATCGAGGGTCAGGCGCCCCAGGCCCGGCCAGCCGAACAGGGTTTCGGTGACCGCCGCGCCGCCCAGCAGCGCGGCGAAATGCAGCCCTGCCAGGGTGGTGACCGGCAGCAGGGCGTTGCGCAACACGTGGCGGATCGCGACCCGCGCCGGGCTCAATCCCTTGGCCCTGGCGGTGCGCACGAAGTCCAGCCGTTGCACCTCCAGCATCGAGGCGCGGGTCAGCCGGGCGTACAGCGCGATGTAGAACGAAGACAGGGTCAGCACCGGCAGCAGCACATGCTTGATGCGGTCCAGCAGCCAGTCGCCACCGGAAAGATCCAGCCCGAGCGTGGCGATACCGTCACTGGGCAGCCAGCCCAGGGTCACGGAGAACAGCACCACCGCCATCAGGCCGATCCAGAAACCGGGGGTGGAGTACAGCACCAGCACCGCCAGCGACAGCACCCGGTCCAGCCAGCGCCCGACCTTGCTGGCCATCACCGCACCCGCGCCGATGCCCACCACCAGCGCCAGCCCCAGGGAGCTGACCATCAGCAACAGGGTGTTGGGCAGGCGGTCGAGAATCAGGCTGAGCACCGGCACGTTGAAGCGCGGAGAAACCCCCAGATCCAACTGCGCCAAGTGGCCCAGATAGGCAAGCAACTGCTGGCCCAGGCTCAGGTCCAGGCCGAAATGGCTGCGCCACTGCGCCAGGGTCGCGACCGTCGCACCGCCCGACTCACTGGCCAGCACATCCACTGCGTCGCCGGGAATCAAGCGCAGCAACAGAAAGTTCAGCAGCACGATCCCGAGCATGGTGGGCACCGCCTGCCACAGCGTGCGCCGGGTCAGGCGCAGCAGGCGCTGGTCAGCCATGGGCAATCGCCTCGCCGGTGACGCTGACGTCGGCCAGGCTGCCGTCCAGCCCGTTGCCGTCTGCCTCGAATCCCGAAACACGGGCGTTGAATACCGTCACCTGCTGCTGCATGACCAACGTGATGCTCGGCAACTCTTCGATAACGATCTTCTGGAACGCCTTGAACAGCTCGCCGCGCTTGGCTTCGTCGGTCTCCACCGCAGCGCTTTCCAGCAGCCGGTCGACCTCGGGGTTGTTGTAATGGGTGCCATTGGTGAACGGCACGCCCTTGCGGAAGTTCTTCGACCAGAACAGGCGCTGCACGCCCACCGTCGGGTCGAAGGTGGTGCCCATGCCGACCACGGCGAAGTCGTAATCGCGGTCGGTGTAGATGCGCTTGATGTAGGTGGGGAAGTCCTGCGCGCGCAATTGCACATCGATGCCGATCCGCGCCAGTGCCGAGCGGATGTAAGTGGCGGTGCGCGCGTAGCTGTCCCCGTAGGGCAGCGGGTCGAGGGTCAGGCTGAAACGCGAGTTGCCCTTCTTCGCAAGGCCAGCCTGATCCAGCAGGGCGTTGGCTTTGGCAATGTCAAAGGGGTAAGGGGCCGGCCCGTCGTAGTAGTACTGAGGGAAGCTTTTCGGAATCGGCGAAACGCTGACATCGGCGTAGCCGTAGTACACCACCTTGCGGATCACCTCGCGATCCAGTGCATGGGCGATCGCCTGGCGCACTTCGTGGCGGGCCAGCAGCGGGTTGTCCAGATTGAACTCGAGCATGGTCGGGGTGATGCTGTAGGCGTACCCTCGCGTGGTGAATTTCAGCTTGCCGTTGGCGGTGATGCGGGCCAGATCGCTCAGTGGCACCGGGCTCTGGCCGCCAGCGTCGAGGCTGCCATTCTCGAACGCCGCCAGGCGCGCCGCCGAGTCAGGAATCACCTTCAGAAACAGCGTATCGACCCCCGGATGCCCGGCATCCCAGTAATCGGGGTTGCGCTCGTACTCGATGAAGCTGCCGCGCTGCCACTGCTTGAACCGATAGGGGCCGGTGCCCACCGGTGCGTTGTTGTGCGGGTTGCTCAGCGGGTCGCCGCTGGCATAAAGATGCTTGGGTAGGATCGGCGTTTCCCCGGCGGCAAAGCCGCGGATCAGGTACGGCGCCGGTTTGCTCAGGCGCACGATGGCGGTATGAGTGTCGGGCGTCTCGACGCTCGACAGGTTGGCGAAGGTGCCGCCGCCACGCGGGTGGAAACGCTTGATCAGGTCCAGGGAAAACGCCACATCCTCAGAGGTGAACGGCTGGCCGTCGTGCCACTTCACGCCCTGACGCAACGTGAAGCGATAACTCAGGCCGTCTGGGGCTGCTTCCCAGGCGGTGGCCAGCGCCGGTTGCGGCGCGAGCTTCTCGTCGTAACTCAACAGGCCTTCGAGCACTTTGCTGCTGGCGGTGATGGTGGTTCCGGCGGTGGTGTTGAACGAGCTGAGCGAAGGCGGTTCGGGGTTGACCAGCAGGTTGAAGATGCGCCGGCCGGTAATTGCCTGCTCGGTGGCTGCCGCGAGGGCATTGGGCAGAAACGGCACGCTGGCACCGAGCAGGGGCAGGGCAGACAGACCTTGAATGAACTGACGACGGGAAAAAGGCATGGGCGGGTTTCCTGATCAAAGTCTCAGAGGCGCAGACCGGCCTGGTGCAGCAGTGGCAAGACACGCTCGCCAAACTGTTCCAGGTCGGGAACGAAGTCGAAAAAGCTCAGTTGAATGCCGTCGATCCCGGCCTGTTTCAGGCGCAGGATGTCGCGCACCACCGTTTCGGGGCTGCCGACCAGCTGGATGTTGCCGCCGACATAACGCTGATCGGCCTTGTGCCCGCGCCAGGCGTGGGCGTCGCTGGCTTCGCGCACATGCCCTTCAAGCGCACCCGGGTCGCCCGCAGCGGTGATCGCGGCGTGGTGTTCCCAGGCCTCGGCGTCGCTGTCGCGGCAGATCACCAGCGGGTTGATCAGTGTGCGGATCTGCCGACCGTGGCTTTGCGCCGCGCGTTTGATGCGTTGCAGGTGCTCGGGCAACTTGCTCAACGCGTCTTCGATTTCGGCGCTGCCGGGGCTGGTGGTGAAGACGATGTCCGAATGCCGCGCGGCGAAGTCGATCCCGGCGCTGGAGCCAGTGGCGTTGACCAACACCGGGCGGCCGAAGCGCGGCTTGACGCTGCTGTAGGCTTCCTGCAGCCGGTAGTAGTCGCCGTTGAAGTCGACGTTTTCGTTGCTCGCCCACAGTTGCTGCACGGCGCGGATGAACTCGTCGGCCTGCTGGTAGCGCTGGTCATGCTCGATCGGTTCATGGCCGAAGCGCCGATGCTCGCGATGGCGGTGGCCGGTCACCAGGTTCAGGCCCCAGCGGCCGTTGCTGATGTGGTCCAGCGTGGCGCCGAACTTGGCCAGGTGCAGCGGATGCCAGGGGCCGTACAGCACGTGCAGGGTGGAAATCAGCAGGATGCGCTCGGTGACCGATGCCAGCGCTGCCTGGGTGATGAAGGCGTCCAGCGATTTGTCGTGATAGCCGATCTCACCGCCGTAGCCACCTTTGCCCAGCCATTCAGCCAGGGCGAAGACCAGATCGAACCCCAGTGCCTCGGCGCGCAGGGTCAGCTGCTTGTTGTAGTCGAAGGTCCAGTCCGTGCCACGAGGCAACGCCGAAGGGCTCCAGCCGCCCGATTGCACAGGCAGGAACAGGCCCAGCATCAGAGGTTGAGCGAATGCGCGGGATAACGGGCTGTCGGGATAATCCAGAGGCGAGGGCAATAAGGACAAAAGAAACACTCCTTCGATGTGGCGTGAAAGAGTAAGTGCAAGGGGTGTGCCGTTAGTTGGCGTTTCAATGAAAAGTGCCGGAAATAATAAGTGTTGAATGCAATAGGGCTTGCATAGTTGGGTTTGTACGTGCGCCTGTTTCGTGACTTGTGTTTATCCACTGTTGTTGGAGCAACACTTTATTCTTTCATTTGGCGTCCCGTAATAGTCCGGCTTGCCGGCGGCAGCGATCTCAAGTTCGTCCCGCCGGCAAGCCGTGCTGCTACGGAGTGTGATTGTGCATAGTGTATGGGGCCGATAGTCGTAGCAGCATGGCTTGCCAGTGGGAGCAATTTTGAGAACGAAAAACAACTCCGGAATAACATTAGTTTAAAACGTTATAGACGCTTAATTGACGAGTTTGCCGGTCGATCTTTATTGTCGCCGTCAGTTCGTTTCAGCCGTTTATTAATTAATCAATTGCATGCGGAGTGGCCATGAGCGCTATCGACTATCGCCCGTTGGGTCGTCACGGAATCAAAGTTTCGCCCCTGACCCTGGGCACCATGATGTTTGGCGGGCAAACCGATGAAAGTGTAGCCAGGCGCATTACCGACAAAGCCTTCGAGCAGGGCGTGAACTTCATCGACACCGCCAACGGCTACAACGCAGGCGCCTCCGAGCAAGTGGTGGGACGGCTGATCGCCCAGCGTCGCCAGCAGTGGGTGTTGGCGACCAAGTTCGTCAACCCTGACCCCAGTGGCGCAGGCCCCAACAACCGTGGCGCATCGCGCAACAACGTGATCGCTTCGGTGGACGCCAGCCTCAAGCGCCTGAACACTGATTACATCGATCTGTTCTACCTGCACCGCGAAGACCCGGACACCCCGGTGGAAGAAACCGTGCGTGCGCTGTCCGACCTGATCCGCGCCGGCAAAATTCGCAGCTACGGCCTGTCCAACCATCGCGGCTGGAAGCTCGCCGAATTCAGCCGCGCTGCCGACCTGCTGGGCGTCGAGCGTCCGGCGGCGAGCCAGCCGCTGTACAACCTGGCCAACCGGCAGATCGAAGTCGAGCACCTGCCGGCTGCCGATTACTACGGGATCGGCGTGGTCTCCTACAGCCCGCTGGCCCGAGGCGTGCTGACCGGCAAATACCTGCCCGATCAACCGGCCCCCAGCGACACCCGCGCCGGGCGCAACGACCCGCGTCTGCAACAAACCGAGTGGCGCCCCGAATCGCTGAACCTGGCTCAGCGCATCAAGGACCACGCCCAGGCGCGAGGCATCAGCAGTGGTCAGTTCGCCCTGGCCTGGGTGCTGAACAACCGCCTGATCACCTCGGCCATCGCCGGGCCCCGCACCGAAGCGCAATGGGACGACTACCTGCCGGCGCTGGAGTACCGCTTCACCGCCGAAGACGAAGCCTTCATCGACGATCTGGTGGTCACCGGGCATTCCTCGACCCCCGGCTACAACGACCCGAGCCATCCGTTCTTCGGTCGTCAGTCGCGGGTCTGACCTGCGCCGGCGTTCTGGGGCCGTCATTCACTTTCAGGAAAATCAGCGATGCAGGAAATCAACAGCCGCAGAACGTTCATCAAACAGGTCGCGCTGCTGGGCGCAGCGGGGGCGGCAGGCTTGCTGCTGCCCGGTTGCGACAAGCCGGAAAAGACCGCTAGCAGCGCGCCCGCCGTAATCAAAAAACGCTCCGATCAGGTGGTCAGTTTCAAGTACCCGGACAACCCATCGTTCGACCTGGTGTACCTGGCCGACTCGCTGGGTTACTTCGAAGGCACCCGCACCCGGCCCAACTACATTGGCAAGATTGCCGCGCCACAGATCATTCCGCTGGTGGGCACCGGCGAGATCGATTTCGGTACGCGCATGGTGCCACTTGTGATCTCGGCGATTGCCAGCGGCCTGGATTTGAAAGTGGTCGCCGCCGGCGGCAAGACGCTGCAAGAGGCGCCGCACATGAAGTACTTCGTACGCGCCGACTCGGGGATCTTCACGCCCAAGGACATGGAAGGCAAAACCGTCGGCTTCAACAGCTTCGGCGCCTGTGCCGAGTTCGTGACCAAGAAGTACCTGCGCGAGCATCAGGTGGACGTCGACAAGATCAACTGGGTGGTGGTGCCGGACAACCAGGGCGAGCAGACCCTGGTCACGCGCAACATCGACATCGCGATCATCCATCCACCGGCCTCCGGCGGCGCCGAGCACAACCCCGAGCTGCGCAAGCTGTGGAGTGACTACGACCTGGACAAGGGCCTGGGCGGCATGGCGCCGTACAGCGGCTACGGCAAGTTCATCCGGGAAAACCCCGAGGCCACCCAGGATTTCGTCAGTGCCATCGCCAAGGCTGCCAACTGGGTCAACGCCAACCCGGACGAAGCCCGCAAGATCGTATCGCAGCGCATCGGCACGCCGCTGGAACTGGTCGAGCGCTACGCCTACATCGACGATCTGGTCGTCACCGAACCGCCGATCCAGTACTACATCGACATCCTGCAGAACGAGAAGAAGATCAAGCCGGGGGCGGTGGCGGTGAAGGATGTTTATACCAATGAGTTCAATGTGCTGGCCAAAAGCACGGCCTGAACCCGTAGCAGTCCGGCTTGCCGGCGGCCGCGATGCGCCTGACAACACGATGGCGCCTGATCTACCGCCCCGCGGGCAAGCCCGGCTGCTACGGATCGGAGGGGGCTGCCGGATTTGGCCATGACATCGGCCCCGTAGCAGCCGAGCTTGCTCGCGCGAGCATTCTGTCAATCACAGATGTGTCTTCTGACACACCGCAACCGCCGGCGAGCCGGACTGCTACGCGGTGGTGTGGATGCGGCAATTATTCAACAGGAGCGGCAGTGCACAAAATTTCAACATCCGGCCTTCACATGGAATACCAGGCCCAGGACGAAGCGGGCAACCGCGAGCGGGTCGAGGTGCTCAAGGATTTCAACCTCGACGTACGCGAGGGCGAGTTTCTGTCCATTCTCGGCCCGTCGGGCTGCGGCAAATCCACCTACCTGAACATCCTCGCGGGCCTTGCGCAGAAAAGCGGCGGCACCCTGAATATCGACGGCCAGCCGCTGCAAGGCATCAACCGCAATCAGGGCGTGGTGTTTCAGGGCTATGCACTGTTGCCGTGGCGCACGGTGCTCGACAACATTGCCGTGGGCCTGGAAATCCGTGGTGTCGGCAAGGCAGAACGGCGCGAGCAGGCGCGGGAGTATCTGGATCTGGTCGGCCTGAACGGCTTCGCCTCGCGCTACCCCCACGAACTCTCTGGTGGCATGCGTCAGCGCGTGGCCATCGCCCGCTCGCTGGTCTACAAGCCCGACGTGCTGTTGATGGACGAGCCCTTCGCGGCACTGGACGCGCAAACCCGCGAAACCCTGCAGGACGAACTGCTGCGCATCTGGAGCCTGCACAAGAAAACCATCGTGTTCATCACCCACAGCCTCGACGAGGCGATTTTCCTCTCCGACCGGGTGGCGGTCATGACCCCGCGCCCCGGGCGGATCAAGGAAATCATCGACATCGACCTGCCGCGCCCGCGTTTGCCCGAAGTGCGCAACAGCCATGACTTCGTGCACCTGCGCCAGCGCGCCTGGCTGTCGCTGCGTGAAGCCATGGGCGGCGCTGCGGCGAGCGACCTCGAACTGCCCGCCAAACCGCTCGAACGCAGCTGGCAGCAGCTTGCCCTGAGCAGCGGCTATCGGATCGGAGTGTGAGCATGAGCATCAAGCGAATTTCCCGCCGCGTGGTCGACAGCTCCATCGGCATCGTTGCTTTTCTCGCCCTGTGGGAAGCGCTGCCGCGTCTGGGCATCGTCAACCCCGGCTACCTGAGCCCACCGTCAGAAGTGCTGGCGGCCATTGCCGACATGGCCGGCAACGGTGCGCTGATCAAGCATTTGCAGGCGAGCCTGGTGCGCTCGTTGGCAGGGCTGGCGCTGGCGATCGTCACCGGCATCACGCTGGGCCTGCTGATGGGCTGGTTCGCACGGCTGGAGCGGATTCTCGATCCATTGCTGCAGTTCTTCCGCCAGACCTCGGCATTGGCGCTGTTTCCGGTGTTTATCCTGTTTCTGGGGATCGGCGAGTTGTCCAAGGTCGCGATCATTTTCTGGGCGTCCTTCTGGCCGATCCTGCTCAGTACCATCACCGGGGTGAAGCAGGTCGACAATCTGTTGATCAACTCGGCGTTGTCCATGGGCGCCAACCGACGGTTCCTGTTTCTGAAGATTGTCCTGCCCTCGGCGGCGCCGTCGATTTTCACCGGCGTGCGGCTGGCGGGGGCCTACTGCATCACCGCGCTGGTGGCGGCGGAGATGATCGGTGCGCACTCGGGGCTGGGCTTCCTGACGCTGAACTCCCAAGAGGTGTTCCAGATCCCGAGCATGTACGCAGGCATTCTGCTGCTGGCGGTAGTAGGGCTGGCGCTGAACTTCCTCCTGGCCTTGCTGGAGCGGCGTTTCACCCGCTGGCGCCGTGGGCTCAAACATGCCGGCTAAACGCCTACATCGAAAGCCAGCCGCCTTCGTTGAAGGTGGCTGGATTCGCTACAGCCTGGCGGTGCTGATCGGTGGCGCGGCGGTGTGCGCGGTGTGGCTGCTGCCGATGCTCGATGCCGCCGAACAGAGGCCCGGGCCGGTGCTGGAAGCGGCCCTGGAGCGGCAGGTATTGCGGGTCGGCGTGCGCAGCTACCCGCGGCCGACCTACAGCAGCGAAGCGCTGGTGTCCGAGCCCGATGAACTGGACAGCGAGCTGGCCCAGGCGCTGGGCCGTCAGCTGGGCTTGAAGGTACAGCTGGTCGGGCTCGCCGCACAGGATGTCGGCGGCTATCTGCACAGCGGCCAGGTAGACGCGGTGATCGCTGGCAGCCTCGACATCCCGGGGCTGGAAAAACAGCGCGCGTCGTTGCGCAGCGTGCCGGACGCCTTCGAACACGGCGCGCTGGTCAGCCTGCGCAACGCGCCGCAAAGCCGCATCGAAGGGCAGAGCGTCTGCGTGGCGTTCGGCAGCCCGTGGATTCACGCACTGCAAAAACAGCACGCCCAGGTGCAGACCTACGCCTCCGGCATTCGCGCCGCCACGGCATTTCTCGCCGGTGACTGTGCCTTTCTTGCCGACGAACGCACGGTGCTCAGCAGCCTGCTGCAGACCCCTGACTGGCGTTTCTACCGCCTGTTGCCACAAACCCTGGAGGCCAGCAGCGACGCGCGGGTCTACCTCGCTCGGGCCGATGCCAGAAGTTTGCGTCTGGTCCAGGCCGGGCTGCGGGCCTGGCAAGCGGAAGGCGGGCAATCCAAGGCTTGGGACCTGCACAGCAATGCGTATCTGGTCGACAGCATGAAGATCAGCGACGGGCTGGTCTGTCACTGATCGCTTTCAAGGTCGTCAAGGCGGTCAGGCGCGGGTCGGCAGCACCCAGTTCGGCCGGATGAAGTGGCAGGTGTAGCCGTTGGGAATGCGCTCCAGATAATCCTGATGCTCAGGCTCGGCCTGCCAGAAGGCGCCGGCCGGGGCGATTTCGGTCACTACCTTGCCGGGCCACAATCCTGAGGCGTCGACGTCTTTGACGGTCTCTTCGGCGACGTGTTTCTGCTCGTCGTCGAAGTAGAAAATTGCCGAACGATAGCTCAGGCCGATGTCGTTGCCCTGACGGTTGGCGGTGGACGGGTCGTGGATCTGGAAGAAGAATTCAAGGATCTTGCGATAGCTGATGGTCTCGGGATCGAAGACGATCTCGATGGCTTCGGCGTGGGTGCCGTGGTTGCGGTAGGTGGCGTTTTCAACGTCGCCCCCCGAGTAGCCGACGCGGGTGGACAGCACGCCCGGGTAGCGACGCAGCAAATCCTGCATGCCCCAGAAGCAGCCGCCGGCGAGCAGGGCGGTTTGGGTCTTGGTTGTCATGGTTCAGTCCTTTCAGTGGCTCGATGAGCGCAAGGTTTTGATCGCTCGCCAGTGTGCTCGCGCCGTCCTCGGCTGTGCAAGGGGTGAACGGTGCGTGCATGCGTGGTAAACAAGCGAACTCGCCGGGCCGGCCAGCTGTCCATCCCACAGTGAGCCACCGGCGTTGACGCCCATTCGAGGAAACATCGTGAACACCCCCCGCATCGGTTTTGCCTGCATGTATCGCCACCCCGAGCGCGCGTTGTCGCTCAAGGAACTGAAGGCGATTGAAGGCGACTACAACCCGCGCACCACCACCCTGCGCTGGATGGACAGCGTCACCGTGCAGGTGGCGCGAGCGAAACTGCTGGAAATCGTCGAGCACAACCTGGCTGCGCAGATCCGCCTGCTCGGCTATGTGGCGCAACTGCCCCAGGGCCGTCGCATGCTGCGCCTGAGCAGCGATCTGCTGCCGTTCTACAGCCATCCCAAGGTGCTGGATTTCTACCGCGACCCGGCTGTCGCCACCCGGCTTGAGCAGCTGTTCGCCGGCATCGGCGACGCGGCGCGCAAGGCCGACATCCGCCTGTCGTTCCACCCCGGGCAGTTCTGCGTACTGGGCTCCGATCGCCCCGAGGTGGTGGAAAACAGCCTGGCCGAATTCGAGTACCACGCCGACATGATCCGCATGATGGGCTACGGCAGGCGCTTTCAGGATTTCAAATGCAACGTGCACATCGCCGGCAAGCTCGGCGCCGAGGGCGTGCGCCATGTCTGGCCCCGCCTGTCGGAGGTGGCGCGCAACTGCATCACTCTGGAAAACGACGAAAAAACCTACGGCGTCGATGACTGCCTGCAACTGGCCGATCTCGCGCCGGTGGTACTGGACATCCACCATTGCTGGATTCACGAAAGCCGGTACATCTCCCCCGACGACCCCCGCGTTGCGCAGATCATCGACAGCTGGCGCGGCGTACGGCCGGTGATGCATTACTCGCAACCACCGGAAAGCCTGCAGGCGCTGGGTTTCACGCCCGAGCGCAAGCTGGAAATGGAAGAGCTGCTGAAGGTGGTCAACAAGCGCGACCTCTACCTGCACAGCGACCGCATGTGGAATGACTGGACCAACACCTACGCGCTGCAGTTTCTGGAGCGCTTCGACATCATGTTTGAGGCCAAGGACAAGAACCTGGCCACTGAAGAGTTCTATCGGCGCTTTGTGGCGCCGTTGTCGGCCTGAAGCGAGTGGCAGCCGGGCAAATGAAAAGGCCGCGATCATCGCGGCCTTTTTTTGGATCGGCGATCAGCCGTTGTTGCGGGCGTTGTGTGCGGCGAACAGTTCGGCTTCTTCGGCCAGCGCCTTCTGCACCGAGGGCAGGGCGTCGATCCGTGCCTTGTAGGCCATCAGGTTCTGCAGATGGCCGATCTCGGCGCCCGAGCGCTCGCTCCACCAGGTGGCGAACACGTAGGCATCGGCCACGGTGAAGGTATCGCCAGTGAGGAATTTGCGCCCGTCAGCCAGGCGCGCGTTCAGTGTGGCGTAGGCGGCGACCAGCTTGGCGCGGGTCCAGGCGGTGCCTTCCTCGGTCAGCAGTTTGCGCATCAGCGGGATGTGTTTCTGGGCGATTTCGGTGGCGGTGAAGGTCAGCAGCTGGTCGAACTTCACCCGTTCCAGCGTGCCGTGGGCGGGGATCAGACCGGCTTGCGGATATTGGTCGGCGAGGTAGGAGGTGACCACGATGGTTTCCGAAATGACGTCTTCGCCGTTGTCCAGGATCAGCGCCGGAACGTAGAGCAGCGGGTTCACAGCGGCGAAGTTGTCGTCGTTGGAGGTGGTTCTGTTGAACACGTCGTAGTGCACCAGTTCCGGGGTCAGGCCCAGTTCGTTGGCGATGATTTGTACGGCCTGGGAGCAAGTCTGGTTGGCGATGTAGAGTTTCATGGCGGCAGTCACCTTGGGTTGAGTGGACCGTTGAATCGGGCCAGTGATTGCAGTCTGAACGTGGCGTTAGGATTGATAAATGGCGGGTTTGGAGACGGTCTGTCGCTGCTGTGGAGACAGTTATTCCGGAGCGGCGGCTAATTTAAACGACTTGGCCGTGTCAGACAGGTCGTGTGTAGGAAGATCAAGATCAAGATCAAAGGCGCTCTTCCTAACGTCAGACCTGTTTCGACTTCGTCGAGTTACTTGGAAAAGACACCCAAGTAACCAAGGTGTCCTGCTCCTGGTTTGGCCCTCCTGCGTCGGGTCCCTTCATTCCGGTCTCGCTCCGTGGGCCCGGCGCGAATGGGCCATCCATGGCCCCGCGCCTCGCGCGGCATCCATGCCGCTTGGCCCACTACGCAAGACCTCCATTCAGCCTGCACCCAAGTCGCGATTTGTGTCGTTTGTGGGATCTGCACACGAAGCTCAAAAGCCAAATCAAAAGCGCGTTTTCGTGGTGTTCGTGATCTGCTTCTGGCCGGAGGCCGTGGGAGCGCAGCTTGCTCGCGATCTGGCGCGAAGCGGCAGCAAAACCGTTTATCCAGGCCCTGCCAGGCAGACCGCGTACACAGGATTTGCTGCCGCTTCGCGCCAGACCGCCGGCAAGCCGTGCTGCTAAGGGGGCGGTGCTAGCCGATCGCTTTTGATTTAGCTTTTGATCTTCGTACGCAAATCTCACAAACACCACAAATCGCGACTTGGGTGCAGGCCGAACGGAGGTCTCGCGGAGTGGGTCGAGCGGCATGGATGCCGCGAGAGGCGCGTTGGGCCATGGATGGCCCTTCGCGCCGGGCCCACGGAGCGGGACCGGAGAGAGGGAACCCGACGCAGGAGGGCCAAACCAGGAGCAGGACCCCTTGGTTACTTGGGGGTCTTTTCCAAGTAACTCGACGAAGTCGAAACGGGTCTGACGTTAGGAAGAGCGCTTTTGATCTCCCTCCACACGCGGTGTGTCTGACACGGTCAAGTCGTTTGAATTGCTGCCGCTACGCGACAGACCGCCGGCAAGCCGTGCTGCTACGGAGCGTTCGCTTTAGTTCTTTGGTGACTCAATCATCCATTGTCGCCACAACGGCGACTAACCGTCTCACCCCGCGCTGTTTATCCAGCCCCGCGCACCGATCATCATGGGTCCATGGATTCCCGACACCGAGGCACGGGCAATGTTGACCAAACACTTGATCACCTCAGGCGCATACCTTGAGAACTTCGCCGATGTTCCGGCCGAGATGGCCTGGACCCTGGAACGCATCGCCCAGTCAATGGACCAGACCCTGGCAGCGCGGCCCTCGGCTGGCGACATCTGGGTATTTGCCTACGGCTCGCTGATCTGGAATCCGCTGCTCAACTTCGCCGCCCACCAAGGCGCCGTGCTGCACGGCTGGCACCGCAGCTTTTGCATGGAAATCATCGCTGGCCGCGCCACACCTTTGAAACCGGGGCGGATGCTGGCGCTTGAACCGGGTGGCTCGACCGAAGGCATCGCCTATCGGCTGACCGAAGAAGTGGCCCAGGACGAGCTGATTCTGCTGTGGGTCCGCGAGATGCCCACCGGCGCCTACCGACCGATGTGGCTGGACGTCGAGCTTGACGATGGCAGGCACGTCGATGCACTGGTGTTTGTCGCGTTGCCCGGCCATCCGTTGTACCGGCAGGACGCCAGTGTCGAGGAGGTTGCCCATTGCATCGCCACCGCCGAAGGGCCGATGGGCAGCAACGCCGACTACGTTCACAAGCTGTGCTGCGCGTTGAGCGAGCGCGGGATCACCGATGAATACATCGGTGCGCTCTCGGCAGAAATTCTCTTCTAACCCGCGCAGGTCTTTTCAGTACGGCGCGCTCGGCGCCGGATGTTTCACCCCTTGAGCCAGACGTATCCCTCGACATTCCCGGAATGCGCGACGGGCATGGCTGCGCCTTCGATCCGTGCATTTCGTATATCCGTCAATCCGCAGGAGACAAACATGAACGCCAACCGTAAACGGCTATCCGCCGCGATAAGCGCGCTCTTGGTGGCCGGCAGCGTCGGAGTCGCCGTGAAATATGGCGATCATTTCCAGCCGGTCGCCAGTGCCCAGGCCGCACAAGCCGTCCCGGCGCCGAAAACCGAAGTCGATGTGGCCACTGTGCTGGTCAAGACCATCAGCGAGTGGCAGGACTACTCGGGCCGGCTGGAGGCGGTCGACCACGTCGACATTCGCCCGCTGGTGCCCGGGACCATCACTGCCGTGCACTTCAAGGACGGCGCCAGGGTCGCCAAGGGGGATCTGCTGTTCACCCTTGACCAGCGCCCGTATCTGGCCGAGGTGGAGCGTGCCGCCGGGCAACTGGCCGCCGCCGAATCCCGCGCGGCCTACACCGCCACCGACGCGGCCCGCGGCCAGCGCCTGATCGAGCAGAACGCGATTGCCCGGCGCGACTTCGACGAGAAGCAGAACGCTGCTCGCGAAGCCCAGGCCAGCGTCAAGGTCGCCAGGGCGGCGCTGGACGCAGCCCGGGTCAACCTGTCGTACACGCAGATCAGCGCGCCTGTGTCGGGCCGGGTGTCGCGCGCCGAACTGACCGTCGGCAACGTCGTGACCCCGGGCACGGCGCCGGTGCTGACCACCCTGGTGTCGGTGTCGCCGATCTACGCCGCGTTCGATGTCGATGAGCAGACCTACCTGCGCTACCTCAATCGCGCCGCCGGCAGCAGTGCGCCGGTGTCGCTGGGGCTGGCCGACGAGGCGGGCTACTCGCGCAAGGGCGTGGTCGACTCCATCGACAATCGCCTGGACACGCAGTCCGGCACCATCCGTGTGCGGGCGCGTTTCGACAACGCCAACGGCGCGCTGCTGCCGGGGCTGTATGCGCGGATTCAGGTGGGCGGCGGTTCGCCCCACGAAGCCGTGCTGGTGGATGACTCGGCGATCGGCACCGACCAGGCGAAGAAATATGTACTGGCGCTGACCCAGGATGACCGCGTGCAGTACCGCGAAGTCACCCTGGGCAATCTGTTCGAAGGGCTGCGCGTCGTCACCTCGGGCCTCAAGGCCGGGGATCGCGTGATCGTCAACGGCATACAACGCGCGCGCCCCGACGAGACCGTGCAGGCCAATCCGGTGGACATGGCCGGCGTGAACCGCGCCGGCAAACCTTCGGCTTAAGGGGTGACTGAGATGAACATTTCCCGATTTTTCATTGACCGGCCGATCTTCGCCGGCGTGCTGTCGGTGCTGATCCTGCTGGCCGGGCTCATTGCGCTGACCCAACTGCCCACCGCTGAATACCCCGAAGTGGTGCCGCCTTCGGTGGTGGTGCGCGCGGAGTACCCGGGCGCCAACCCCAAGGTGATCGCTGAGACGGTGGCCTCGCCCATCGAAGAGCAGATCAACGGCGTTGAAGACATGCTCTACATGCAGTCGCTGGCCAACAGTGACGGCAAGCTGACCACCACCGTGACCTTCAAGCTGGGCACCGACCCGGACAAGGCCCAGCAGTTCGTGCAGAACCGCGTGGCCCAAGCGTTGCCGCGCCTGCCCGAAGACGTGCAGCGCCTGGGCGTGACCACCGTCAAGTCGTCGCCGACCCTGACCATGGGCGTGAGCATTCTTTCGCCCGGCCAGCGTTACGACCTGACCTACCTGCGCAACTACGCGCTGATCAACGTCAAGGACCGCCTGGCGCGGATTCCCGGGGTGGGCGAGGTGGTGATGTGGGGCTCGGGTGACTACTCGATGCGCATCTGGCTCGACCCGCAGAAGGTCGCGCGCCTGAACCTGACCGCCGCCGATGTGGTGAAAGCCATTCGCGAGCAGAACGTGCAGGTGGCGGCCGGGATCGTCGGCGGCGCGCCGATGCTGACCAATGTGCCGCTGCAACTGAGCGTCAACGCCCAGGGCCGGCTGAAGACCGAGCAGGAGTTCCGCGACATCATCCTCAAGAGCAGCGGCGGGGCGGTGACGCGCCTGTCCGACGTGGCGCGGGTGGAGATGGCAGCTTCCGAATACACCCTGCGCGCGCTGCTGGACAACAAGCCGGCGGTGCAGATGATCATCTTCCAGCAGCCCGGCGCCAACTCGCTGCAGATCTCCGATGACGTGCGCAAGGTCATGGAAGAGATCAAGCAGGACATGCCCGAAGGCGTGGACTACGGCATCAAGTACGACCCGACCCAGTTCGTGCGTGACAGCATCCACGCGGTGATCCAGACCCTGCTGGAGGCCATCGCCCTGGTGGTGCTGGTGGTCATCGTGTTCCTGCAGACCTGGCGCGCCTCGCTGATTCCGTTGCTGGCAGTGCCGGTGTCGATTGTCGGCACCTTCGCCCTGTTGCTGGGCTTTGGCTACACCATCAACGCGCTGTCGCTGTTCGGCATGGTGCTGGCGATTGGTATCGTGGTGGACGACGCCATCGTGGTGGTGGAAAACGTCGAGCGCAACATCGCCGACGGGCTTTCGCCCCGCGATGCGACCTACAAGGCCATGCAGGAAGTCAGCGGGCCGATCATCGCCATCGCCCTGACACTGGTGGCGGTGTTCGTGCCGCTGGCGTTCATGTCCGGCCTGACCGGGCAGTTCTACCAGCAGTTCGCGATGACTATCGCGATCTCGACGGTGATCTCGGCGTTCAACTCCCTGACCCTGTCGCCCGCGCTGTCGGCACTGCTGCTCAAGGGCCACGACGCGCCGAAGGATCGCCTGACGCGGATCATGGACGCGGTGTTCGGGCGCTTCTTCGCGGCTTTCAACCGTGTGTTCAATCGCGGCTCGGAAAACTACGGCGGTGGCGTGCGCCGGGTGGTCAACCGCAAGCTGCTGATGCTGGCGATCTACGGCGTGCTGCTGGCCGCTGCGGTGTGGATGGGCAAGATCGTGCCCGGCGGCTTCGTGCCCGCTCAGGACAAGGATTACGTGGTAGCCATCGCGCAACTGCCCAGCGGCGCGACGCTGGATCGCACCGACCGGGTCGTGCATGAAATGGGTGATATCGCCCTGGCGATTCCCGGGGTGAAAAACCTGCCGCAGTTTCCGGGGCTTTCGGTGAGCCTCGCCAATTCACCGAGCAGTGCACTGGTGTTCCCGGTGCTCGAACCGTCGAAGTTCCGCTCCAGGGAGGAGTCCGCCCAGGCCATCGTTGCGCAGCTCAATGCCAAGTACGCCGGCATCAAGGGCGCGGCGATCGCCGTGTTCCCACCGCCGCCTGTGGTCGGGCTGGGCACGGTGGGCGGGTTCAAACTGATGCTCGAAGACCGTGGCGCGCTGGGTTACGAGGCGCTGAACAAGGCGACTCAGGATTTCCTTGCCGCGGCCGCCAAAGCCCCGGAACTGGGCCCGGCGTTCTCGACCTTCCAGATCAACATGCCGCAGTTGAACGTGGACCTGGACCGGGTCAAGGCCAAGCAGTTGGGCGTGTCGGTGACTGAAGTGTTCGAAACGCTGCAGATCTACCTGGGGTCGATGTACGTCAACGACTTCAACGCCTTTGGCCGGGTGTATCAGGTGCGTGCCCAAGCTGATGCGCCGTTCCGCGCCACTGCCGAGAGCATCGGCCTGCTCAAGACGCGCAACGAGCGGGGCGAGATGGTGCCGCTGTCGTCGCTGGTGAAAGTGACCACCACCTATGGCCCGGAAATGGTCGTGCGCTACAACGGCTACACCGCCGCCGACATCAACGGCGGCCCAGCCCCGGGCTATTCGTCCGGCCAGGCCCAGGCAGCGGTGGACCGCATCGCCCGGGAAGTGCTGCCGCGCGGCATCAAATACGAGTGGACAGACCTGACCTACCAGCAAGTGCTGGCCGGCAACTCGGCGCTGTGGGTGTTCCCGATCAGCGTGCTGCTGGTGTTCCTGGTGCTGGCGGCGCTGTACGAGAGCCTGACCCTGCCGCTGGCGATCATCCTGATCGTGCCGATGAGCATTCTCTCGGCGCTGCTGGGCGTGTGGCTGACCGATGGCGACAACAACATCTTCACCCAGATCGGCCTGATGGTGCTGGTGGGACTGTCGGCGAAGAACGCGATCCTGATTGTCGAGTTCGCCCGCGAGCTGGAGATGCAGGGGCGCACGGTCGTGCAGGCGGCCATCGAGGCGAGCCGCTTGCGCCTGCGGCCGATCCTGATGACCTCCATCGCCTTCATCATGGGCGTGGTGCCGCTGGTGTTCTCCACCGGCGCCGGTGCCGAGATGCGTCACGCCATGGGCGTTGCGGTGTTCTTCGGCATGCTCGGCGTGACCCTGTTCGGGCTGCTGCTGACCCCGGTGTTCTACGTGCTGCTGCGCAAGCTGTCCGGTGTCGAGCACCTGCAGGACAAACACGGCCGGCATCCGCACCTGGGCGCCGATCTGGGCAGCCACGAGACCTCGGATTACGCCGCGTTCACCACCCATGGCAACCAAACCCACGTTCAAGCCCGCGTGTCTGAACACGCCCAGGCCTGATCCGGAGAACGACATGAAACTCATCGCAATCAATCGCCTGTTCTTCGGATCGGTGTGGCTGGCAACGTTGCTGGCCACGGCGGGCTGTTCGCTGGCGCCGACTTACCTGAAACCCAGCGTATCGATGCCGCCTGCCTACAAGGAAGAACGGGTGCAGGAGCCGCGTACTGCGCTGTCAGCCGCTGAAGCCGGTTCGTGGAAAACCGCAGAGCCCGCCGAGGACATCGCCCGTGGCGACTGGTGGGTGGTGTTCAAGGATGCGCAACTCAACGCGCTGGAGCTCGAAGCGGCCGGCGCCAACCAGAACCTGGCCGCCGCCGCTGCCCGCTTGAAGGAGGCGAGGGCGCTCAACGTGGCTGCTCGCGCAGGGTTGTTCCCGACCCTGGACGCCGGGATCGGCCCGACCCGGCAGAAGGTGTCTGGCGCCTCTGAAGGCCTGTCCAACAGCGCCAACGTGCCGGCGCAAACCCTGTGGCGGGCACAGGCGGGCATTTCCTACGAGGTCGACCTGTTCGGCCGCGTCGCCAACAGCGTGGAAGCGGCGAAGGACGATCTGCAACAGAGCGAGGCGCTGTTTCGCTCGGTGCACCTCGCGTTGCAGGCCGATGTGGCGCAGAACTACTTCGCCCTGCGTGAGTACGATGCCCAGTTGCAGGTGTTCGCCGAGGCCGTGGCCCTGCGTGAACAGGCGCTGAAACTGGTGGAGCAGCGTTATCAGTCCGGCGACATCAGCGAACTGGACTTGGCCCGCGCGCAATCGGAACTGGCTTCGGCACGATCGGACGCTCTGGGCGTGCAGCGCTTGCGGGCGGCGTCGGAGCACAGCCTGGCGGTGCTGCTGGGCAAGGCGCCTGCCGAGTTCTCGATTGCAGCCAATCCGTTGGCGGCGGTGAACCTGAACATTCCCGCAGGCTTGCCTTCATCGCTGCTGGAGCGGCGCCCGGACATCGCCGCTGCCGAGCGCGGCATGGCGGCGGCCAATGCACGGATTGGCGTGGCGAAGGCAGCGTTCTTTCCTTCGCTGACCCTGACGGGAGCAGGCGGATTTGAGTCCGATTCGCTGGGCAGCCTGTTCAAATGGAGCAGCCGCACCTTTTTGCTCGGGCCGTTGACCGGCACGGCGCTGAACCTGCCGATCTTCGACGGCGGCAAACGCAAGGGCGACCTGGCCAATGCGCGGGCGGTGTATGAAGAAAATGTCGCGACCTATCGGCAGCAGGTGCTGGTGGCGTTCCAGGAGGTCGAAGACGGCCTGTCGGACTTGCGCATCTTCCAGGAACAGACCCGCACCCAGAACGAAGCGGTCCAGGCCTCGGCCCGGGCGGCGCAGTTGTCTCGCGCGCAGTACAACGAAGGGGCGGTGACCTATCTGGAGGTGATCGACGCCGAGCGCACGGTCTTGCAATCGCGGCGCGCCGATGTGCAGTTGCGCGGGATGCAGGCGGCGGCCACGGTCAACCTGATTCGGGCGTTGGGTGGGGGTTGGGGAGACAGCAAGCCGGTTGTGGTGTCTACGCAACCTGGGGTGTAGCGGCCGTAAAATCAGGGGATCTGGTTGTGTCAGACAGATCGCGTGTGGAGGAAGATCAAGATCAACGGCGCTCTTCCTAACGTCAGATCTGTTTCGACTTCGTCGAGTTACTTGAAGGGACCAAGTAACCAAGTCCTTCTGCTCCTGGTTTGGCCCGACTT